>JAYGCM010000055.1:0-35343 GCA_046583355.1 Deltaproteobacteria bacterium | reverse complement strand
CGGATCTTGCCGGTCCTCGCTCGAGCGCCAAAGTCACGGATGGTCCGCTCCACCTCTGCGAATGACATCGCTTCGGCGCTCCGGAGCACGGGGACGACGAGCCCCTTGCCGCCCCCCACCGCGACGCCGATATCGCAGTAGTTGTGGTAGACGACGTCGTCGCCGGAGATGGCGCCATTGACCGCTCGGAACTCCAGCAAAGCGTTGGCGGCGGCCGTTACGAAGAAGCTCATGAAACCGAGCTTGGTGTCGTGCTTCTTGCTGAACGCTTCCTTGTGTTGGGAGCGCAGCGCCATGACTGCGGACATGTCGACCTCGTTGAAGGTCGTCAGGATCGCGGCCGTGCGTTGCACATCAACGAGGCGGCGCGCGATGAGTTGGCGCATCCGACTCATGCGTACGCGGCGCTCGCCGCGGTCTCCTCGGCTGATGGCGACGGCAGGTTTCGCGGCCGGCTTTGCGCGGACGGTGGCCGCCGGCGCTGGGGCCGCAGGCGCGCTTGCCCCGGCCAGAGCATCGGCCTTGGTGATGCGCCCGCCGGGACCACCGGCGGATAGCGTCTTCGGATCGAGATTTTTCTCTGCCACGATGCGGCGCACCGCCGGGGAGAGGAAAGGCTCGCCGTCACCGCTGGTCGGCGCCGCGCTTTTATCCGGCGAAGCCGCCCCCTGCGCGCCTGCAGATTTCGCCGCAGGCGTGGCTTTGGCCGCGCCCGTCGGGTCGATCTCGGCCACCACATCGCCCTCGGCGACCAGATCGCCTTCGGCTTTCAGGATTTTGAGGGTGCCCGCGACTTCGGCGGCGATCTCCATATTGGCCTTGTCGCTCTCGAGTTCGAAGATCGCCTGATCCAGCGCAACCGCGTCGCCTTCTTTGGCGAGCCAGGTGCCCAGGACGGCTTCCGTGACGGACTCCCCGAGGGCGGGGACTTTTACTTGGACGGCCATTTTATTCCAATCTCAAATCAAGTATGAATTCAGGGCTGGCCGCCGCTCTCTTTGCGGGCGGCGGGTTTCGTTGCGGCGGTGTCGGCATGCTGAGGTGCGCGGTCAAATACCTCGGACATGATCTCTTTTTGCTCACGGCCATGCAGTAGGTGGGATCCAACGGCCGGCGCGGCGGCGGCGTCACGTGCGGCGCAGCGCAATTGCTGATGGCGGCCGAGCACGGCGGGTAGATGCTGCTGCATATACCACCACGCGCCCATATTGGTCGGTTCTTCCTGCGCCCAGATGACGTCTTTCGCGTTCGGCCAGGCCGCCAGCGCTTTGCGGACCTCCTCGGCCGGGAAGGGGTGCATCTCTTCGATGCGCAGCAGCACGACTTCTTCGGCGCTGCGCGCCTCGCGTGCCTTGGCCAGATCGTAGAAGACCCGGCCGGTGCAGAGCACCACGCTGGTTACGATATCGGCGTCGAGCGTCACGGGGTCGGGCAGGACGGGCGCAAACGAACCCTCGGTAAGCTCGCTGAGTGCCGACGCCGCCGGCTTGAAGCGCAGCAGGCTTTTGGGCGTGAGGACTACGAGTGGCTTGCGGAAGGCGCGTCTCATCTGGCGCCGCAGCAGGTGGAAGAGCTGCGCCGGAGTCGTCGGCTGCACCACCTGCAAATTGTCGTCGCCACAGAGTTGGAGCCAGCGCTCGAGACGCGCACTGGAATGCTCGGCGCCTTGGCCCTCGTAGCCATGCGGCAGAAAGAGGACGAGCCCGTTGGAGCGCTGCCAGCGGGACTCGCCGCCAGCCAGGAAGCAGTCGATGATGATCTGGGCACCGTTGGCGAAGTCGCCGAATTGGGCCTCCCAGATCGTCAGGGTCTGCGGTTCTGCCGACGAGTAGCCGTATTCAAAACCGAGTACGGCAGCCTCGGAAAGCGGGCTGTCGAGGACCTCGAAGCGGGCCTGTTCCTGCCCGTCCTCGGCAACGGCATTGAGCGGGATATGCAGCCCGTCGGTTGCTTGGTCGTGCAAGACGGAATGGCGGTGGCTGAAGGTGCCCCGGCCGGAGTCCTGGCCGGAGAGGCGCACGGGCGTGCCCTCGCGAAGCAGCGAGCCGAAGGCGAGCATCTCGGCGCAGCCGAAATCAATCCCGCGGCCCTGTTGGACCGCATCGAGGCGCTGTTCGTACACCTTGATGACCTTGGTATGTGGCGCGAAATTTGTCGGGACGATCGCGGCGCGAGTGGCGATTTCCTGCAGCGTCGCGGCGGGGAGAGCGGTGTCGGCGCTGCGGTCGGTGGGGGCGGGGCCAAAACCGCTCCACTCGGCGCCGAAGCTGAAGACCTCTTGGCGCGGCTGGAAGCTGCGTGCGTGTTCGAGCGCGCGCTCCAGGGTTTCCTGAATTTCGCTGCGGACTGCTTGGAGATCGTCTTCGCTGAACTCTCCGGAGGCGAGCAATTTCTTTTCATAGAGTGTGCGCGTGCCGATATGCTCGGCGATGGATTGGTACATCCGCGGCTGGGTGAAACTGGGCTCGTCGAGTTCGTTATGGCCGTGCTTGCGGAAGCAGACGAGTTCGATGATGACGTCACGGCCGAAGCGCTGGCGGAAATCGACCGCGAGGCGCGCGGCATGCACGGCCATCTCGGGGTCGTCGCCGTTCACGTGGAAGACCGGCGACTCGATGATGCGGGCGATATCGGTTGGGTAGCGTGTCGGGCGGGAGGCTTCGGGCGAGGTCGTGAAGCCGATCTGGTTGTTGATCACGACATGAATGGTGCCGCCGGTATAATAGCCCTTCAGGTGCGTCAAGAGCAAGGTTTCAGGGACCACGCCCTGGCCGATGAAGGCCGCGTCGCCGTGCAGCAGGACAGGTACGACCTGATTGCGACGGGTGTCGCCGAGCTGGTTTTGCTTGGCGCGTACCTTGCCCTCGACGACGGGGTTCACGGCTTCGAGGTGGCTGGGGTTCGGCGTAAGCGAAATGTGGATGGTGCGGCCGTTGGCTGCGTGGTGGTCGCGCGAGTAGCCGGCGTGGTATTTGACGTCGCCATCCCCATCTACCGAGTCGGGTAGCGTCGAGCCTTCGAACTCGGCGAGCAGCATCTCGAAGGGTTTGTGGACGATATTGGCAAGAACGTTGAGCCGTCCACGATGTGCCATGCCGAGGACGAGTTGCTGGACCTCTTCTTCGGCGCAGCGCTCGACAATCGCCTGGAGCAGGGGAATCGTGGTTTCGCCGCCTTCGAGCGAGAAGCGTTTCTGGCCGGGGAATTTCACCTGCAAGAAGCGCTCGAGCGATTCCGCCTCGACCAGTTTGCGATAGATGCGAAGCCGGATTGCGCGGTCGAGTTCGGGGCGGTTGCGGCCGGGCTCCATGCGCTCCTGCAGCCAGCGGCGTTGCTCGGGGTCGCGGATGCCCGTGTACTCGACCCCCATGGTGCCGCAATAGGTTGCCTTGAGGGCATCGACCAATTTGCGCAGGGTCGGCGGTGTCGGGCCGAGAAAATCGCCCGCGGCAACGGGGGAGTCGAGGTCGTCTGGGGAAAAGGAGAAATGGCCGATATCGAGTAGTGGGTGCCAGGTCGGCGGTTCGCTCAGGGGGTCGATATCGGCGAGAAGGTGGCCGAGCTCGCGGTAGCCGCTGACCAGACCGAAGGTGCGCGGACGCGCGCCGGGGCTTGGTGTGGTACCGCCGTTCGGGCTCGGTGTGGCCTCGCTGCGGCCGATCTCGATTCCGGCGAAAAAAGCGCGCCAGCTCGGATCGACCGAATGCGGATTCTCTGCGTAGCGTTCGGCCAGATCATCGAGCCAAGCGGGATCGACGGCGGCGAGAAATTCGGGCGCCAGGGGGCCCGGCTCATCTTCCTCGGCACTTGTTTCTTGCGGGTCTGCCACGCTCTCTGGGCAATGTAGCGCAGCGGAACCGGGAAACAAATGAAGAACTCATTTGCAGCTCCTGCAGCATGTACTTTTCCGCTGGACCACCGCGGCCGTCCGTCCGTCGTGGTAGATTCGCCGGGATCTATAGTAGGCTGAACGGCGGTGGCGTTTCTTCGTGCACAGAGGCCGCGGCTGGCTGGCGCGCTTCTCGCGGGCTTGTTGGTTTTTGCCGCGATGGCACCGGCTGTCGCGCAGGACGAGAGTGCCGCCACGGGCCCGGTCGCTCTGGCCCGGCTGGATGTACGCGGTCCTTGGCAGCTCGACGGACTCGAGATCAAGGGTGTGCCGACGTTTCGCGCCTGGTTGATGCGCTCCGGCCTGCAAACCCGGCCGGCTCCCTGGTGGGATTTCTGGACGGCCGATCCCGAGTTCGTGCCGGGCTATCTCGAGTCCGATGCCGAGAGCGTGCGCCGGCAGCTTGAGAACGATGGCTACTACCAGGCGCGGGTGCGCGCGCAGGTCCATGTCCTGGCGCGCCCCCGGCGTACGGTCGACCCACCCCAGCCGGGGCGGGTGGTCGCGCTGCTCGATATCGAGCGCGGCGCGGCCGTTTTGGTTTGCAGCCTCTTTATCGACTTCGAGGAGGCGGCGATGACCCCCGAGGAGCAGGAGAGGCTGCGCCGCATGCTGCCCCTGGTCGTCGGTGCGCGTTTCACCCAAGCCGAATACGCGGCCACCAGCCGCATGCTGCAACGACATTTCAACCAGCGCGGCTACCCGCAGGTGGTGGTGGTGAAACAGGCACGGGTCGATACCCGTGTAGGCTGCGCCGAGGTCGCCTATCAGGTGGGCGAGGGCGAGGTCGGCTTCTTCGGTGCCACGACGATGGAATTGCCGGAGAATATCAGCCGGGAGGTGGTTGCGCGGCAAATCGCCTACAAAGAGGGCGAACTCTACAGCCAGAAAAAAGTTGAAGATACGATTTCGCGGCTGCGTGCGATGGGCCTCTTCTCGGTGGTGCGTCTGGCCGCCGCGCCGAGCAAGCGCGATCATACGGTGCCGATGGACCTCGACCTGCAGACCGGGCCCTCGCGCGAGTTGCGCCTCGGTGTTGGCTACGGCACCGACGACGGCATTCGCGGCATCGCCTCGTGGTGGGATTATAATTTCTTTGGTGAGGCGCGTCAGCTCGGCTTCAGCGCCAAGGTTTCGCAGGTGAATAGTGCGATTGATGCTTCGTTCGTGCAACCCCACCTCTTCTTCGAAAACAGCCGCGCCGCGGCCTCGCTGACCATCGGCCGTGATGACGAATCAACCTATATCGACGACTACCTCAAGGTGACACCGCGCCTTACGTGGGGAATTACCGACGAGTGGGCAGCCCGCGTCTCGTGGCAGTCGCGCTACGACACGCTTGCCGGCGTGAGCGAGACCACCATTGACGATCTCGGGCGCGATAATTACGTCAACTCCGGATTTACCAACCGGATCGGCGCTGCCCTGAGCTACGCCTCGCTCGATAATAATGCGAACCCGACGCGCGGCTTCGCATTCGACCTGGGCGGCGAGGTCGCCGGCGGCGCCTTGGGCGCCGACTTCAATTATTACCGCATCACGGCGGGTTTCTCGGCTTACCGCCCGATCTGGGAGAAATTGGTGCTTTCGCTGCGAATACGTGCCGGTACGTTGATTCCCTATGGCGGGACTCGGCAGGTGCCGCTTTGGGCACGGTTTTATGCGGGCGGCACCGTCGCCTACCAGGTGCGCGGCTATGCACGTCGGCGTGTCGGGCCACTCTCGGGCTCCAACGACCCCCTTGGCGGGCAGAGTGTCGCGGTGGCCTCCCTGCAACTGCAATACCCGATCTTCGGACCGGTCTGGGCGGTCGGTTTCGTGGATGCCGGCGATGTCGAACTCAGTGCCTGGACGCTTGCTCCAGCGAATATCCAGACGGGTGTGGGGGTGGGTCTGCGCGCCGTGACACCGATTGGTCCGGTCCAATTGGATGTCGGCTTTGGCCTGGATCCGACGCCTGGCGACAATCGCCTGCAGATCAGTTTCTCGATCGGACCGGAGTTCTGAGTGGGGCGGCTGTTGCGAAGGATTCTTTTCGTTCTGCTCGCGTTGGCCGGACTGGTCGGCGTCGCCGTATTGGTGCTCCTGGTCGCGCTCGATACGGCGCCGATGCGGCATTTTATCAAGGATCAATTGACGCAGGTCCTGGCCGAAGAGCTCGTGGCCGAAGTCTCGATCGGTTCGGTCGAGCGGCTGGGACTCGACCGCATCGTCGTGACCAACCTTGTGATCGAAGAGCAGGGCGTCCGGCTCATCTTCGCGCCGCGCATTGTGCTCGGCTTTGCACGGCCGGGCCTCACGCCGCCCTTCATCGGCTTCCATCTGACGATTACCGACCCGGAATTCGATCTGCTGGAGGATCGTCGCGGCTGGAATATGCAGCGACTCGGACGCGTGTTGAGCGCGCCAGCCGAGGAGATTTCTGCGCCCGCTCTGGAGCTCGATTGGTTGGACCATATTTTCTTGCGCGTGCGCGGCGGCAAGGCGCGCGTCGAGAATGTTTCCGGTGCGGTCCTGCGGATTTCGCAGATCGATCTTGTCGCGAAGCTCCTGGCCGGCCCCTTGCGCACGCCGCGCTTGGAGGTTGCCTCGTTGGGCATGCGGATCGGTGCCGCGACGCAGCTTTGGTTCGAAGGAAGGGTCGAATTGGCTGGCCGCGAGCGCTTCCGCGGCGAAGTCCGGTTGACGCCGCTGGTGGCCGCCGACGTGGCCCTCTGGTTACCTGCGCTGGCATCGCACGCTACCTTCGCCTTGGCATTGGACGCGCAGGGGACCCGGCTGGCGCCGCATGTAAAGCTGCGACTCACGCCTTGGCCGACTGCGAGCAGCGACGACGTGCCGCTGGTGTTGGATTTGCGGGTCGAAGATATGGCCGCCGAGCGGCCGCTGGCGAGTCTCGCGCTGGAACTCGCGGCCTTCTCCCCAGCAGCGGTTTTTGCGGACGCGCCGCAGGCTCTGCTCTCGGGGACCGCCACGGCAATCCTGCCGCTCGCCACGAATGCCGTACCGCGTTCGCTGGAAGTTCATCTGGGCAAGAGCCGGATTGAGGGCCTTGACCTGGATTGGCTGCGTCTGGCGGGGGCTGGCGTCGGCACCGTATTCCATACGACGTTGGATGCCGCCGCGACCGACGACGCCCTGCAGCTACACGCGGAGCTTGCGCTCGATCGTAATGGCGGAGGGTCGCTGCGCGGCAGCATCGAGGGCGCACTCACTGACCCCAGCAAGCTGGGGCTGGGCGCTGCGCTCGCCGAGACGAATCTGCAATTCCAAGCCAGCATCGATCTCGATTCCCTGAGCGCGGATCTGCCGCGCGGTGAGGTGGGCCTGACGCTGGGCGCAGGGGAGATCTCCGGGTTGCCGATTCGTCGCGGTACGGCCCGGCTCCTCCTCGGGCCCAAGCGCATTCGGCTCGAGGATTTCGAGCTGGCCGTCGGGCGCGGCAAGCTGGCGGGGCAAGGCTGGATGCAGCTCGGAGGCTCGTCGGAGCGCGAGGTTGGCGGGTGGCTGCGCGGCACGGTGGACCTCGGCTTGATTCCGCAAGGCGCGGGCTTGTTGCCGGTGGATGCGACGCTGGCCGGCAAGCTGGGCGATGCGAAGCTGATGTTGGTCGTGCAGACCACCGAGGAGGTCGCGTTGCCCGGCGCGAACCTCCGAGGTCGCCTCGAGTTGGTGCTGCAAAGCCTCGGTACGGCGGTGCCACAGGGCGACCTGAAGTTCAGCGGTCATATTACCCCCTTCGGTCCGTGGGCGAGCTGGCGTGGTGCCCAGGAGGGTGCGGCCGAGCTCGGTGCGCAATGGACCCGGCGCTTGGGCGTGGGCGGCAGCGTAACGGATCAACTCGATTTCGACCTTGATCTGGCGCGCGCGGATGAGGAGCGAAGCGCCTATCTCACGGGCCGAGCGACGCGGACGCCGGAGGCCTGGTCGGTGGAGATTGCAAGGGCGCGGCTCACGCCCGATACCGGTGAGGCGCTCGAATTGACGAAGCCGGCGCAATTCCGTCTCGACGCCGGCGTGCTCGACATTTCTTCGCTTTCGGTGGCGATTGCCGAGGGGCGCCTCGAGGCCAGTGGTCGGCTTTCCCTGGACGGGAGCGGGGTAAACGACATATCCGTTGCGGGGGAAGGGCTCAATTTGCGCGACCTCTGCCATCTGGCCGAGGCGCCGACCTCGTGCGGCGGAAAGGTTTCCTTTGCGGGTGCGTTCGGTCAAGGGCCAGAGGGGCCGACGCTGCACGCGCAGCTGCGGGTGCCGGACCTTCTGCTTGCCGGCAATGATTACGGACTCGTACAGGCGACGCTTGTCGGCCGCGCGAAAGAGGGGTTGGCTCTCCATTTGGCGCTCGCCGGACCGCGCGGGGAAACGCTGGTGGCCGATGTGCGGGTGCCATTTGGGTCGGGTGGTGTTTTGCTGCCCGCCCGCAGCGAGCCTTTGGCTGGCCGGATCCGCGCCGCCGGATTTCAGATCGGCGGGCTGCGCGTAGCTACAGGCCAGCTCCTGCAACAACTCGACGGCCGCGCGCGCGCCGACCTGCAAGTCTCGGGCACGTTGGAGGCGCCCCTCGTCGCCGGCGTCGTGGAGGTCGACGATATCGTTCTAAGATTGACGGCGGCCGGCGCCGTGCATTCCGGCGGCCATCTTCTGGTTCGTTTGCGCGAAGGTGTCGCGCATCTTGAATCCCTGGTCTTTGATGACGGCGCCATTCGCGCTTCGGGAACCATCGGCCTGGGCCCCAAGGGCGGGGGCGCGTTCGATCTGCGCGCGGAGTTCAAGGGGGCACGTCTGGTGGAGCGCCCCGAGGCTATCGTGGTCGCCAGCGGGGTCTTGCATCTCGGCGGTACAATCGAGTCCCCGGTGGCGAGCGGCGATGTCGGGATCAATTCGGCTACCTTGCGACCGACCCTGCGATCGGGTGCTTCAGCGGCGCGCGACCCGACCATTGCGGTGGTGCGTTCGCCTCGCGACGGGACTCCCTGGGAGGCAGGCGTGCCGCCGCATGAAAGTGTGCAGCCGACGGCGGCGGCCGCCGCAAGAAGCGACCAAGGTGCGGCCATGCGCGGTAGTTTCGTCGAGCGGCTCGCGGCGGAGATTGGCATCGAGGTAGCCGGTCCGGTGGAGATCCGGCGCTATGATGCCCGCCTTCGTCTCCAAGGCGCCGTCCAGGTGAGCAAGCGGGCGGGGGGGAGGCCGCAGCTGAGTGGCGAGGTCGTATCGCCTGGCGGCTGGTATATCTTCCAGGGCCGCCGTCTGGAGATCACCCGGGCCAGTGCCATTTTCACCGCCGGGGACGAGATCGACCCGGCGCTCGATATCCGGGCGCAATACCGGACCGCGGATTATGTCGTCACGGCGCAGATCACCGGGACGGCAGAGAAGCCCGTCCTGGATTTGAGCAGTGACCCGCCACTCTCCCAGAGTGACGTGCTCTCGGTATTGCTCTTCGGCGCGCCGGCTTCGGATATCAACAGCGAGCAGGGCTCCGTACTCCAGCAGCAGGCGCTCGCTGTGCTGGCCTCTTATGTCGCCCCCGAGTTGCAGCGTTCTGTGCTCGATACCTTCGGCTGGGCCAGCCTCACCTTCCGCATGCCGACCGGCACCTCGGCGGGCTCCCTCGGCGTCGGGCGCTATTTCGGCGACGATGTCTTCGTCTCGATCTCCCAGGATTTTGGCGGCCCGCAAGGCGGCACGGCCCGCCAACTCGAAGGCCTGATGGGCTCCTCGGTCACCATCCAATATCGCCTCAGCCCCAGCCTTACCCTGCAAGGCGCCTCATCGACTGAAGGCGAATCCACCGTCGATCTGATCTGGCAACATCGCTATTGAGGTCGCGGCGCGGATGCCGCCGTGGTCGCCTTGACTGGCGGTTGGGATCGTGGCTTGGTTCGCGCACGGTGGTGTATGCAGGGGGGCAACGCGCGGGGCTTTGTCTCGCGCGCGTTTTTTCGGTGCTGATTGTGCTCTTGGGCAGCGCGATTGCATGGGCCGACCGGGGCGTGCCGCGGCAGGTGTCGAATATCTTTGCGCCTGTTTCGGTGTCCGGGCAGCGGATTGCCGAGCTTTCGTGGTTCGTGATCGGGATCTGCGCGATCATCTTTCTGATCACGCAGGGGATTTTGCTTTGGTGCATCATCAAATTCCGCGCCAGGCCGGATGACGATCGGCGCGACCCGCCGCAAATCTATGGCTCCACGCCGGTCGAGGTGGCTTGGACCATTGTGCCGCTGATCATCGTCACCATTCTTTTCCTCGCGACGGCACGCACGATTGCCGAGGTGCAGATCGAGGAGCCGCCCGCAGAGGCATTGGTTGTCGATGTCATCGGCCATCGTTGGTGGTGGGAATTCCACTATCCCGAGTACGGCATCACCACCGCCAACGAGTTGCATATTCCCACCAGCACGCCCGAGGAAAAACGACCGACCTTCCTGCGCCTGCTCTCGCAGGATGTCGTGCATAGCTTCTGGGTGCCACGTCTCGGCGGCAAGACCGATGTGGTGCCGAACCAAGAAAATTGGCTCTGGTTCGAGACCTCCGAGACGGGGCTCTACCTGGGCCAATGCGCCGAGTATTGCGGTACGCAGCACGCTCATATGCTGCTGCGGGTCTACGTGGAGACGCCCGAAGAATTCGCCGCCTGGGTGGCGCGCCAACAGAAACCGGCCGTAGTCGATGCGCGGGTGGCCGCGGGGCGCGAAACCTTCCAGAGGACCGCATGCATCAATTGCCATACGCTTGACGGTACCGTCGCCAACGGGACCTACGGGCCGGACCTCTCTCATTTCATGAGTCGCGAGACGCTGGGTGCGGGTGTCGCTTTGAATACGGCGGCGAATGTGCGCGCGTGGATTCGCGACCCGCAAGAATTGAAACCCGGCTGTCGTATGCCGGATATGAAACTCACGGAGCCGGAGGTGGACGAGATTGTCGACTACCTCCTCACCTTGCAATGATAGAGGCGCGCCTATGACAATCGTGGACGGACCTCGGGTGCCGGAGGGGGCAGGCGAGCGCGTATCGGCGTGGGTGGCGGTGCACGATTGGGCGACCAGTACCGACCATAAGAAGCTCGGCGTGATGTATATCTGGGCGGCGCTGATGTTCTTCGTGATCGGTGGGTTCGAAGCCGGCCTGATGCGCATCCAACTCGCCTTCCCGAACCTGAACTTCCTCGACCCCGATACCTTCAACCGTATGATGACCATGCACGGGACGACGATGGTCTTCCTGGTCGGGATGCCGCTTCTCTTCGGCTCGGCGAATTATCTCATCCCGCTGCAAATCGGTGCCCGCGACCTGGCCTTTCCACGGCTCAACTCGCTGGGTTTCTGGCTTTTTTTCTTCGGCGGCTGTCTGCTCTATTTCAGTTTCATCG
Organism: Deltaproteobacteria bacterium; assembly: GCA_046583355.1. Lineage (GTDB taxonomy): Bacteria > Desulfobacterota > Binatia > UBA12015 > UBA12015 > UBA12015. The sequence goes on along the minus strand of JAYGCM010000055.1, from coordinate 24,079 downwards.
GGGGCGACGGGCTCTACGGCGCCGGGACTGCACCGGATGTTGGCTGGTTTGCCTACGCGCCACTTACCGGACACGCCTTCTCGCGCGGCAATAGCACGGATTATTGGATTCTCGGGATCATGGTCGCGGGCCTGGGTTCGACGATGACGGCATTGAATCTGGTCACGACGATCGTCAGCAGCCGTTGCCGCGGCATGACGCTCGACAAGATGCCGGTTTTCGTCTGGATCATGCTGGTCGATTTCGTGCTGGTTCTGGTGGCGCTGACGCCTCTCACGGCAGCGCAATTCATGCTGCTTTTCGACCGCTTCCTCGGCTCTCATTTCTTCGATACGCAGGCCGGCGGCTCGGCCGTATTGTGGCAGCATTTCTTCTGGATCTTCGGTCACCCGGAGGTCTATATCCTGATTCTGCCGGCCTTTGCCTGGGCCTCGGAGATCATCCCGGTTTTCTCGCGCAAGGTGATCTTCGGCTACTCGATGATGATCTTCGCAACGCTTGCCATCGGCTTCATCAGCCTGGGCGTCTGGGCGCACCATATGTTCACCGTCGGTCTCTCGCCGGCGGCGAATACTTTCTTTGCCGCCTCGACCATGCTGATCTCCGTGCCAACGGGCCTCAAGATCTTCAACTGGCTGGCGACGATGTGGGGCGGCAAGATTCGCTTCGAGTTGCCGATGCTCTTCGCCACGGCCTTCCTTTGCCAGTTCGTGATCGCCGGGCTGACCGGCGTGATGCTCTCGGTTGCGCCCTTCGATTTTCAGCTCAGCGACTCGTATTTTGTCGTGGCGCATTTCCATTTCGTGCTGATCGGCGGCCTGCTCTTCATGTTCTTCGCGGCCACCTATTATTGGTATCCCAAGGTGACCGGCCGGATGCTCGACAAGACACTCGGCAAGCTGCATTTCTGGATCTTCCTGGTCGGCTTCAACCTCACTTTCGGGCCGATGCATGGCTCTGGCATTCTCGGCATGCCGCGGCGCATCTACACCTACGATGCGGGCCGCGGCTGGGACCTTTTCAACCTGCTGGCCTCGATTGGCGTCATCATTCAAGCTGTCGGTTTGCTCTTTTTCTTCGCCAACCTGATCTGGTCGCTCAAGAAGGGCGAGGAGGCTGGTGACGATCCCTGGGATGCCTGGACACTCGAGTGGACCACGACCTCGCCGCCGCCGCTCTATAATTTCGAGGAATTGCCCGTGGTGCATAGCCGTCGGCCGCTTTGGGACCGCAAGCATCCCGAGGATCCGGATTGGAAATACGAATGAGTGCGCGCGTGACCGACCCGGCCGCGGTGGCCGCGCCGCCGCTCCCGGAACGCTGGGAACTGCCGTCCAAGGGCAAGGTGGGCATGGCCTGCCTGATTCTCACCGAGTCGACCTTCTTCGCGATTTTCATCGTCGCGCATCTTTTCTATCTCGGCAAGAGCCTGACGGGGCCCTTTGCCGACGTCCTTGCGACGCCGATTTTCGCCTCGATCGCGCTGCTTTCCTCCAGCATCACCATCGTTCTGGCGGTGCAATCGCTGCGCAAGGGCAAGACCATCGCCTTTGAGTTGTGGATGCTTGCCACGATTCTCCTGGGCGGCTTATTCCTGCTCTTGACCGGCTTGGAATGGCATGGGCTGATCTACGGCGAAGGACTGACGATCCATTCGAATCTTCTCGGCACTACTTTTTATTCGCTGGTCGGCTTCCATGCCCTGCACGTGACCATCGGGCTCACGATGCTCGGCTTCGTGCTGGCGCTCTGCCTGCTCGGCCATCTTCGCCAGGAGCACGCCGAGCGCGTCGATGTCCTGTCCTGGTACTGGCATTTCGTGGATGCCGTCTGGATTGTAGTCTTTATTGTGGTGTATCTGATCCGATGAGCAGCTCTCCTGAACCCGCGGCGGGTGTCGAGTTGCCGGCGAATACTGGCTGGCCCTTGCTGGCCGCCCTGGGTCTTGTGCTCGGCTTCACAGGTCTGGTCACGCATGTTGCGGTGACCGGCACCGGGGTCGTTCTCTTTGCGATTGCGATGACGGGTTGGTTTCGGCTCGTGCTGCCGCGAGAGGATGAAGAGTACGTCATATTCGTGCCTGCCTCGGAGCGCGCGGATGCCGTCGTGGTTACTGTCGCGGCCGAGCGTCTTGAGATCGGCCGCGATCTGCATCGCATGCGTCTGCCGCTGGAGAGGCATCCCTACAGCGCCGGCGTACGCGGCGGGCTGGTCGGTGGCGTGGCGATGGCTGCCACGGCCGAAATCTATGGCCTGCTCGCTCATGGCAGCCTCTGGTATGTCGTGAATCTTCTCGCGGCCTCGGCCCTGGCCTCCCTATCCGCAATGTCGCCGGCCGAATTGGCGCAATTCAGCACGATAGGCCTTGCCGTTGGCCTTCTGATTCATCTCATTCTCTCGGTCTTCATGGGGCTCCTCTACGGCGTTCTTTTGCCGATGTTTCCGTACCATCCGATCCTCTGGGGAGGGGTGGTCGCGCCGACGCTTTGGACCAGCCTGGTCTACACGGGCCTCCGTGTGGTCGACCCCGGGCTCGAGGCGCGGCTGGACTGGCCTTTTTTCATCGCCTCGCAGATTGCCTTTGGTCTGGTGGCCGGCTTCGTTGTCGACCGGACCGAGAAAATCGCCACCCTGCAAAGCGTCTCGATCTACCATCGCGCGGGCGTCGAGGCGCCTGGCGTGAGCGAAGAAAAAGGACGGCCGGAATGATGCGAAGCTCGTTGCGCCTGTCTTTGGCGTTGCTGCTTATGGTGGCGGCTGCCTGCGAGAACCTGCCTGGTCGGCCTACCGAATCGCAGCGGCCGATCAATCCGATCGATGTCACGGATTTCGGCGCGCTCTGGGGCAAGCATTGTGCGGGCTGCCATGGAACGGACGGAAAATTTGCCGCCGCCCGGCCGCTGAACGATCCACTCTACCTCGGCGTGGTGAGCGACGCGGTCCTGCGCCAGGTGGTCGCGCACGGCGTTGCGGGCACGGCGATGCCGGGCTTCCTCTCGGATGACGGCCTTGGCCTCAACGCCAAGCAGCTCGAATTGGTTCTTGCCGGTATGCGTGCGCGTTGGGCGAAAGAAGATGCCTTGGCGGGTTTGCAGCCGCCGCCTTACCGGGCCCGCTACCCGGGCAGCGCGGCGGCAGGCGGCGCGGTTTTCGCGCGCGCTTGCGCCTCTTGCCATGGTGCGGACGGGCAGGGTGGGAGCGTCGCGCATTCGGTGGTCGACCCGTCCTTCCTCGCACTGGTGAGTGATCAATCTCTGCGCTCGACGGTGATCTTCGGGCGTAGCGACCTGCAGATGCCCGATTGGCGCGGGACGGCCGGTCGGCCGCTGTCGGCGCAGGATGTCGATAATGTCGTTGCCTGGCTCGCCGCTCATCGCGTCGAGTTCCCCGGACGGCCCTACCCGAAAGATAGACAACCCGCGGCGAACGCGGCAGCAGCCGAGCAGCCCGAGCCTGCTGGTACGGAGAAAAATCATGGCTGACGAGCCCCAGGCGCCGCAGATGTCCCCCCCGTCGCCGCCCTCGGTTTCGCGGCGCTTCCTTCTGCTCAAGTTCGGGGTTTTCCTGAACGTCATTGCCGCCGGCCTGATCGGCATTCCGATCATCGGCTATATCGCCGGAGCATTGAAACAGAAGTCGTATAATGCGTGGATTCCGCTCGGTAATGTGACCAATTTCCCCGCCGGCGAAACTCGGTTGGCGAGCTATACCAACCCCTTTCGCGTTCCCTGGGACGGCATGACGGCCGAGATCCCCTGTTGGGTGCGCCACGTCGAAGGCGAGAAATTCCAGGTCTTTGCCATCAATTGCGCGCATCTGGGCTGTCCCGTGCGCTGGTTTGCGGAGTCGAAACTCTTCATGTGCCCCTGCCATGGCGGCGTCTATTATGCCGACGGCTCGCGCGCCTCGGGGCCACCACCGCGTGGCCTCTTCGAGTATGAATACGAGCTCCGCGGTGAGGACCTTTGGGTGCGCGGCGGGCAGATCCCCTCGCTCTCGGCGGGCGTCTGATGGCAGCTGCGGGTTCGGATAAGAAGGGCCGTCTGGCGCGCGTGGGTGCGTGGTTCGACGAGCGCCTGCATTTCACCGAGTCGATCCTGCCGCCCATCGTCCACCCGGTGCCGTCAAGCGCGGCAAGCTGGGCCTACGTCTTCGGCAGCGCGACCATGGTCTGCCTGATGATGCAGGTCGTCACCGGCATCTGCCTCGCGCTGGTCTACGCGCCGGCTGCCGATGAAGCCTGGAAGAGCCTGATCTACCTGAATTATGTCCAGCCACTGGGCTGGTTCCTGCGCGCTTTGCACGGCTGGGGCTCGCATTTCATGATCGCATTGATGACCATGCATCTGGTCCAGGTCTTTCTCTTCGGTGCCTACAAATACCCCCGCGAGCTGACCTGGGTGGTCGGTTGCCTGCTCTTTATTTTGACTCTGGCGATGGGCTTCTCGGGCCAGGTCATGCGTTTTGACCAGGATGCCTATTGGGGCCTGGGTATCGTTATCTCGATTGTCGGCCGGATGCCGGTGATCGGCGGCGAGTTGATCCACCTCATCCTCGGTGGCCCGATCATCGGCGCCGAAACGCTCTCGCGCTGGTTTGCCTTGCATGTCTTCGTGTTGCCGGGCCTGCTGATTGCCTTCGTCGGCGTCCATCTCTGGCTGGTCATCAAGGTGGGTATCAACGAATGGCCGATGCCGGGTCGTTTGGTCACCAAAGAACGCTACGCGGCCGAGTACCGCCAATTGGTCGAGGAAGAGGGGGAGCCCTTTGTTCCGGAGGGTGTCCAGAAAGATGTCGTCTTCGCCGGCATCGTCCTGCTCGGGATTTTCTTCTGTGCGGCTGTCTTTGGCCCCTCGGGGCCCAATGGCGAGCCCAATCCGACCTTGATCGAGACGCTACCCAGGCCTGATTTCTGGTATCTGCCGCTCTTTGCGGTATTCGCTCTTCTGCCTCCGTATATGGAGACGGCGCTGATGTTATTGGGCCCGCCGATCCTCATCCTGCTGGCTGTGGCGCTGCCGTTTTATTCCAATACCGGCGAGAAGAGCTTCAAGCGCCGTCCCGGCGCTTGGGTGCTCGTCATCATGGTTTTCCTGATGCTCGGCGTGCTGGCCTGGTTGGGCAATACCTCCCCTTGGTCACCGCATATGTCGGCCTGGAGTGGCGTACCGACGCCCGTGGAGTATGTGCGTGGCCGCTCACCGCTCGAATTGCAGGGTGCGCTCGTCGTACAGAATAAACAATGCCGCAACTGCCACGCGCTCGGCGGCACGGGCGGTGAGCGCGGGCCCGCCCTCGACAATGTGGCGACGCGCCTGACGCGGGATCAACTGATCCGCCAAGTGCTGCAGGGCGGCGGCAATATGCCGGCCTATGGCAAGAATCTGCGGCCCGAGGAGGTCACGGCGCTGGTCGCCTTCCTGCAAACCCTGGTGCCCGAGGGCGAACCCGTCGCGCGTAGCCCCGCCGAGCCCCGCTGAGCCCCGACTCTTCGGCCGTACCTGCAGAGGCACGGCCGAAAAGTCAGGCGGCATTCGAGCGCCGCTTGCGGCCGCTGGACTGCGTCACGCTCTCTCCCAAGAGCGACGGCTGTTGCTCGGTCGCGTTCCTTGCCAGCAGCCGCAATCGACGCTCTCGGTGCCACGCCTGACTCTTCGGCCGTACCTCCAGGCGAATCGCGGGCCGGCATCTGGTAGGAAATGCGCGTGCGTGTTGAGGAAGCGGTACTGGCCTCGTGGCAGCTTGCCCCGCTGGAGCTGTTGCTGCTGGTCCTGACGCTGGTTGTTTATTTGCGCGGCGCTGCCAGCCTGCGCCGCCAGATGCCGGAGCGCTTCGCGCCTTGGCGCGCCTGGTCGTTCAGCGCGGGGCTCCTGGTTGTCTGGGTAGCGAGTGCTTCGCCCCTGGATGCCTTCGCGAGTTTCCTGCTCTGGGTGCATATGGTGCAGCATTTGCTTTTGATGTTTGTCGCGCCGCCCTTGCTCTGGCTCGGCGCGCCGGCCAGCCCGATGCTGCGCGGATTGCCGGCTAGCCTGGTGCACGGCGTTGTCGGTCCCGTGCTGGCGGCCGCAGGTATGCGAAAATTCGTCGCGGCGCTCACGCATCCTATCGTCTGCTGGCTGGCCTTCGTCGTCACGACCTGGGTCTGGCATTTGCCGGCACTCTATGAATTGGCCTTGCGCAATTCGTTCTGGCACGGCGCCGAGCATATCTGTTTTCTCGCGGCGTCACTGCTTTTCTGGTGGCCGATCGTACAGCCCTTTCCGAGCAAGGCGCATTGGCCGCGCCTGGCCATTGTCCCCTATCTGCTGCTTGCCAGCATGCAGATGAGCATTCTCGCTGCTGTTTTTTCTTTCCGCGACACGCCTTTGTATGCGACCTATGCCGAGGCCCCGCGAATTTCATCTCTGTCGGCTCTTGCCGATCAGGCACTCGCCGGTGCGCTTATGTGGGTGCCGGGCTCGATCGTCCTGCTCGTAGCGCTCTTCGCCGTGGTCCTCGATGCGCTGGCGCCGCCCTTGGTACGTCGTCCGGGCACCTTCGACCCCGGCCGCGAGCGGCGCGCCATGTTCGCGGCGTGGCCCAGGCGCAAGGCCGGGGCCCGATTCGATCTTTTGGCCGTCCCGGTACTCGGTGCATGGCTCCGCTCGGCCACCTTTCGCCGCGTCGTGCAACTCGGGCTTGCCGGCTTGGCGATTTTGGTCGTGGCCGATGGCTTTTTCGGTCCGCAGGCGAGCGGGCGCAACCTGGCTGGCGTATTGCCCTGGACCTATTGGCGGGCCTTTGTGGTGTTGGGGTTGCTCGTGCTGGGCAATGTCTTCTGTTTTGCGTGCCCCTTTCTGCTGCCGCGCGAACTGGCGCGGCGCCTGCTTCCGCCCGGTCGGGCCTGGCCGCGTGCGTGGCAATCGAAATGGTTCGCGGTGGTGCTTCTCCTGATCTATTTCATGGCCTACGAAGTCTTCGGGATTTGGGATAGCCCGTATTGGACCGCGTGGATCGTTGTTGGCTATTTCGCGACAGCTCTGGTCGTGGACAGCTTCTTCGCTGGTGCCAGCTTCTGTAAATACGTTTGCCCGATCGGCCAGTTTCATTTCATTCAATCGATGGTTTCCCCGTTCTCGATCGAGGTTCGGGACACCGATACCTGCGGCTCCTGTCGCACACGGGATTGCCTCGTCGGAAATGACGAGGTGCGGGGCTGCGAGTTGGATCTCTACTTGCCGGCCAAGGTCGGCAATCTCGATTGCACCTTTTGTCTGGATTGTGTGCGGGCTTGTCCCAGCGACAATATCGGTTTGCTCGCGCGCCTACCGGCCGCCGAGCTTGTCGACACGCGGCCGCGCGCCTCGCTCGGCCGTCTCGCCACGCGACCGGATCTCGCTGCTCTGGCCCTGCTGCTGATCGCGGCGGCTTTCGTGGGTGCTCTGGCGATGACCGCGCCCTTTGTCGGCTGGCAACGCTCGCTGGCATCACGCTTTGGCTTCCTCTCGCCGCGCGCGGCGGACATCCTCCTGCTGCTGAGCGGTTTTGTGGTCCTTCCTGCGCTTCTGGTTGGCGCTGCGGGTCTGCTGGCGCAGCGCGTAGGTCGCGTGGCGGCGCCGCTGCGCCAGGTGGTCGCCAGCTTCGTCTTCCCTCTCGTGCCGCTGGGGTTTGCGATGTGGGCCGCGCATTTTCTCTTTCATTTCGTGGCCGGGTGGAACTCCTTCGGCCCGGTATTGGCGCGGCTTCTGCGCGACCTTGGCTACGCTTTTGCGCCGCCTTTTTTCGTTCTCGGCCACGCGGTATCGGGCGTGCAGGGGGCCGGTCTGCTGCTGCTCGATATCGGTTTGCTGGTTTCCCTTTGGTGCATCCTGCAACGCGCACGCGAGTGGACCGGCGAGAGGGCGCGGGCACCTGTGGCGGCGTTGCCGTTTGCGGTGCTGGCCGTAGCGCTCTTTCTCCTGGGCGTCTGGATCACCTTTCAGCCGATGCAGATGCGCGGATTGGATATCGGCCCGGCGACTCTGGCAGGACTCTTCTGATGACGCGTCATGGACTGCTGCGAGGCTGCGCTCAGCTTCTGTTGGCGATCGGCTTCCTCTGCGCGCAGCGCGCTTCGTTGGCACAGGCCGATGTCGGAGCGATGGTCGCGCGTGGCATCGCCGGCGATTTGCATTGGACGCTTTTTGTCGAAAGTCCGGGGCTGGTTTCGGGCGAGTCCGAACTCGGGCTTCTGCTGCAATCGCCCGCACCTCCTCGGCACGCTGCGGTGGCCGCGCACCCAGGCCGAGCGGCGGGTGCGATTCTCTTGGGTCCTCGCGTGCAGCTTCGTGCGGAGGCACCCGATGGCAGCGCGCAGACCCGCGCAGCGCGGCCCGGATTTGCCGGCAATCACATGATTTACGCAGCGCCGATTTTCTTTCATCAGATCGGGGATTGGCGCTTCGTATGGGAGGTCGAGCGAGTCGGGCGGGAGCCCCTGCCGATCGAGATTTCGCTGCCGATTACGGCCGGGCCGAGCCTATGGCTGCGCGCCTGGCCTTGGCTCGCCTTTCCGGCACTCGTCGTATTGCTCTATTTACTCGCGGCCCGGCGCGGCCGCCCTGCTGAGGCGAGGTGTTCTCAGTCTACGTAGCCGAGTGCCTTCAGCTTTTTCTGGGTCGCGCTATCGAGCGTTCGGGTGCGGACTTCGCTCTTGATATTTCCCTGCCCGTCACGCGTTTTGGCCTCGGCATCCAGGGCGCGGTAGCGCCCCAGTACCGCACGGGCCTCGGCCAGGAGAGCCTCATCGGCTATACCGATGAGGTTCTTTTTCTCACCGGGATCGCTCTGCAGGTTGTAGATTTCTAAGGGCTCGGGAAGGAACTCGCGCCCGATGAATTTGTATTTCTCACTACGCGCCGCGAAAACACGGCCGGCTTTCGGCTTCTTTCCCTTGGGCGCTTCGAGGTAGATGAAATCTTCGGGTGGGGATGTGGTCTCGCCTCGCAGCAAGGCGCCCAGGCTCTGCCCCGTCATGATTGTGGGCTGCGGTAGGCCCGTGAGTTCAAAGAGGGTCGGGGCCACGTCGATCAGCGAGGTCTGGGCCTGGATGCGCTTTCCGGGCGCGATGGCGCCGGGGCCCCAGAAGATCAAAGGTACGTGTACGAATTCATCGTAGACCATCCAGGAGTGGCCGACGTGGCCGTGCTCGCCGAAGGCCTCACCATGATCCGAGGTGACCACGATGATGGTATCCTCGGCGAGGCCGAGATCCTCGATTTTGCGGAAGACCTCCGCCAGAAGGCGATCGGTGTGGCGCACTTCGCCCTGATATTGGCGCGCCTTCACCTCGGCGATGGGCGCGCCCTTGGGCAGCTTGGGCAGGGCGACGTCGGCGGGCGGCGTATAGGGGCTATGCACCTCGTAGGTGTGCAGGAAAAGGAAGAAGACCTCGTCGCGATGCGCTTCGATCCAGTCGATGCCGGCCGCAAAGGTTGCCTCGGCTTCGCCGGCCGACTCCCATTTTCCGAGGCCCTTATTCTCCAGGTAGGTATCGAAGCCGCGCGCGAATCCGGAATGCGCGGCCAGCATCGCGTTCTCGGTGACCGCGCCGGTCGCATAGCCGCCGGCGGCAAAAACCTCGGTGAGCATCGCGAGCCAGCGGGGCGCGAGTTGATTGGCGAAGGTGACCTGGTGGACCACGGGATAGGTGCTGGTGAAGAGCGTCATATGGCTGGCGCTGGTCGAGGGATAAGCCGAGAAAGCCCGCTCGAAGAGAGCCCCCTCGGCGGCAAACGCGGCCAGTTCCGGCATCAGCGGAATCTTTTCGTGGAATTTCTCGATATGGTCACCGCGCAGGGTATCGAGCGAGACCAGGATTACGTTGCGCGCCTTCTCGCGCTTCGCCCGCGCCAGCACCAGAGGCGCGCCGAAAAGAGGAAAGGCAATTCCGGGCGTCTGCCATTCGGTATCGAAAGCGAAGCGGATCTTGCGCCCGGCGAATGCGCTGAGGTCGATTTTGAGGTCGCGCCAGCCCGCCGCATCGTCGGGGCGTAGCTCGCCCTCGTAGAGTAGCTCATCGAGGTCTTCGCCTACCGCGCGGATCCGGATGGAGGTTACGGCTTCGGGCGTGCCGAGCCCGAGGTCTTCGAGTGCGATGCCGGTGGTGAAGATCGCCTCGGGGGGTACGGCGATCTTGCGAGTGACCCAACTCTGTTTTTCAGGGTAGACGGCGCGGGCCTCGATCAGGACACGCAACTCGCTTGCTTTGTCAGTGGTTACGCCATCGAGTGGGATGGCGAGATCGAGGTGGGCCGGGGCTGCGGGGTAGAAGATCGTCTGCCGCGTCACCCAACTGGTAGCGCGGCGTGCCACAATCTTGGTCTGGACAATGAGCGGTTTGCCGACCAATGCCTGCGGCACATCGGCCCGCGCCGGCGTGCTGGCCGCACCCACGGGGAAGGGCCGTACATCGTGCAGGAGTTGATCAATCCGCGAGCAGCCGACAGCCGGCCGGAGCTCGTCGCCGACCCCACAATCCCACCCGAAGCGGCCCGGAGGCCCCACCGCAATCATGCCACGCAAACGCGCAATCGGCCGGTAGGGATCCTGCGGCGGAGCCTGGCAACTGGCAGTGACCACCAGCCCCAAAACAGCAACTCGAACGAAACACCCGCGCCAAAAATTCTTCATCAAAAACTCCACACTCAAAGACGCGGCTACCCAGATGCGCCCCCAAAGTCGAGCCGCATCCGTCCCCTTCAGGGGACGTGTACCGAAAGTTGTCCCCTTGTCTGCGGACGGGCCCGGTGGCTGAAACTCTTCGGCCTTTGGTTGGGAGTCGAGCTGGATGCGCTGCCGTGGGGATTAGTCAGCGGGGAGTACCTTGAGGGTGATGGGCGGAGATTGGATGCCGGTAGCTGTGTCGATGGCATAGATCTCGGCGGTGCCCGGTGTGCCCGTTTCCAGGCGCCCGTAGCGGCGCAGGCCTCGGCCGGGGCGCGCCACGTTCTCGTCGCTGCTGCGTAGCTCGGCATAGCGGGAGAGGAAGCGCGGCTTGCCGGTCTCGTAGAAGCCGCGGATCCGCACGCGGACATCTTTGCCGCTCTCGATTTCATCGCGGTGCAGCCGGACCTCCAGGGCTTGCAGGATGCCGCGCACGCGAATGGTCGCGGTGGCTTCTATGCCGGAGGTCGTCCGCGCCGTCACGATCGCTGTTCCGGCCATGCTCCCGGCCAGAATTCGGCCGGGCTCGGAATCGGTGGGGGCGATGCGGACGATTTCGTCGTCACTTGAGGTGAGAGTCACCGAGCGTGTCACCGTGCGGCGTGTCTTGCCGTCTTCCATCGTAGCCGTGACTCGTAGCCGCCTTCCCGAGCCGCCGCGAATGGTTGCCTTGTCGGGGGTGATTTCCATGGTCAGGATACCGCCCTGGACCACGAGCGTAGCGGTTGCGACGAAACCGTTCGGTGCGACGGCGGCGATTTGTGCTTCGCCGGAGTCCAGAAAATGGATGCGGCCGGGCTCTTCGGGGTCGGGGAAGGCGACGCCTGGGTTTGCTGAGATCCAGGTAGTCTCGCCTGTGATGTCGATTTCGTCGCCACCTTCATGCTGCACCCAGGCGCGGAATTTTTTGTTGCGAAAGGCCGCGAAGGTGCCGCCGTCCGGAGAGATCCGCAGCGCGATGGCATCGCCGATGACTCTCACCTCGGCGCTGGCGGAAAGGCCGTTGCAGAGAATCCGTACTGTCGTGCGTCCACCGAATTCGAGCCCGGTAATAGCGCCCTTGCCGGGCAGCATATTGTCGACTTCGGCAACGTTCGGATGGTCGATTGACCAATCGCATTTGTCGCTGACGTTCGAGGTATCGCCCTCTTCGTAGCGTGCACGCGCCTTGAAGGTGACGGCTGTGCCCATCGGCACGCGTCCCCCGTCCGGGGCGTCGATCGCCAGCGCTACCACGGCGCCGCGAACGCGAACATTGCTGGTGCCGTTCGATGCGATGCCGGTATGGGGGTCGTAGGCGAAGAGGGTCGTCCGGCCGGCGCCGACGCCAATCACCTCGCCGTTGCGGTTGCCATTGCCGACCTGGGCAACCTGTTCGTCGGCGCTGGTCCAATCGACCACCTTGCGCAGGTCGTCCGTGCGCTCGCCGGTCGTGAGCACGCCATAGACGCGGGCGTTGCGCGTCTCGCCGATGCTGAGAGTCAGCGGGGTCACGACAATCTCCGCAAGCTCTCCGGTAACCCGGATGGTCGTGCGCCCGAGGCCGGCGCTGGCCCAGAGGTCACGCTCGGTATCATGGGCATCGACCTCGACGCTGCCCTCGGCCAAGCCATGGATCAAACCGGCGTCTTCGCCGCCGGTTTGTATCGCAATGACGCCGTCAACGCTGGCGTAGAAGGTGGTATCGTCTGTGATGTTCGTGCGGGTTCCATCGGTGCGGTAGGCGTAGACGCGCAGCGATAGGCGCATGTCGCGGCCGAGTAGGTAGCCGGCTTGGTCAAATCCGATATGGGTGACACGGGCTCGCACCCGCGTACTGCCATCTGTATTGCGCAGGCCGGTCTCCAGATCGTCGGCGGAAATCGCTACCAGTCCGGTGGCATGCGCCGTGACTCGGCCGGCGTCAATTCCCGAGGCCACGACGCTGGCGATGCTTGCGTCGGAGGTTGACCAGAGAACGCGCTCGCTGATGTCGACCTCATAGCCGCTTGCGAAGACGGCGCGAGCATCGAAGAGTTCGATTTCTCCGACCTCCAGAGATTTGGATGTGGGCCTGGTGCGGATGCGCAAGAGCGGGCCGGCATCGATCGTGAGCAAGGCGGTGCCCCTGATATTATCCTCGCCGTATACCAGTGTGGCCCGGATCTCGACCTCTCCGGGCGCGCGCGCTGTCACGTGCCCGCGGCTGTCAGCCTCGGTGCTGACGCGGGCATAGCGCGAGGATCCAGTTGTCCATTCGACAAACGCGGTGATCTCCACCGAGCTGCCGTCGGAATATTCCGCGAAGGCGCGGTAGGCATGCGTTGCGCTGGGTGCCAGCGTCAATGACGAAGGCTCGACGCGGATATGGGTAAACGTGGCTGCGAGGGCGGATCCGCCGCTCAGGAGGAGCAGGCATGCGAGGACCAGAAGCGTCCGGGGCACGCGGTGGATATGGGCGAAAAGGAGGACGGGCATGGGAAAGCCTTTCACGAAGGAGGGTAGGCACTCGCCGTGTTTCGGCCGTTCCGCCTGCGCACTCCCGGTTGCTTGGACAGCTTCTCATCCGGTGCGGCAGCGGGGAAGAGGAAAACCGTGTTCGTGGGGCGAAGACGCAGCAGGGGCCGGACCTTTGCTCTCAAACTCAATTGTCGACCGCGCCTTCGTCGATCCAGCGTCGGATGGTCTGGATTTCCTGTGCGCTCAGCGGGGCACCCGCCAGCGGCATCCGCGAGCCCTCGCTGGCGGCGAGGTTTCCGGTGATCTTTGCGATCAGGTAGCTGGCATCGGCGTCGAAGGGCTCGACGAAGGACGTGCCCGGACGCTGTAGGGTGCCGACCCCGAAGGTCGCCGCCCAAGTCGCGCCGTCGGCGAGATCGACATTCCCTCCGCCGCCCACCATATGACAGCCTGGCGAGGTGGCGCAGCGCTGGGTGAGGATCGATTGCACATTGCCCGAAAGGGTGGATTGGGTATTGGGCGGCAGCATGAAGCTGCCGTCCAATTTGATGCCGCTGGCGATGAAGGACCATTCGCTGTCGTTGCAAGGGGCTGACGCGCAGGCGTCGGCGCCCCAGCAGCTCAGGGTGAACTCGATTTTCTCCGGATCCGTATTCGCATCGATATTGGTGATATCGCACCAGACAAATGAGGTCGGTGAGCCGTCGGTTTTGAAGACGTTGCCGGTGGCCGTGCGGTCTTCGACGTTGACCGAAATGGCCCAGCGCTCGGCCCCCACATCTTTGCTGATGAGGTAACGCGCGGAGTCCGGAGTCAGCTGGACACCGGCTTGCGCCAGAGCCAGGGCTGGCAGCACGAGGACGGCCGCCGCAATAACGAAAACAATTTTACGGATCATGAATTCTTCCCTGTCTTCCACAATGGGTGGATTCTCCCCCAACATCAGCCCGCCATTGGCTTCAGGCCAGTGTGCCTGATTGGGCGGCGGGAAGAAAGCCTGAGTCGGGATGACGCAAGCCCTGGAACGTGCCACCCGAATGGGCACGTTTGCCGGCGCGCCGGAAATGCGTTTGCCAGAGACGCTTTCCTGGGCCGTGGCAATCGTCCGGCCACCGGGTAGACTCGCGCCGTGGGTGCTGCCAGAAAACGGCCGCCGGTCTGGGCGGTCTGGGGCCTTCTGCCGCTGGCCTTCGGTGGCGGCTGGTATGTTCACCAATGGCTCGGCCTGGAACTCTCGCTGGATAGCCTGCGCGATTGGGTGCGGGGGCAGGGGACGATCGCGCCCTTCGTCTACCTGGGTGTGCTCACCTTTCGGCAGTTTCTTTTTCTGCCCTCGATTCTTCTGGTTACGGTGGGCGGGCTTTGTTTCGGCGTTCTCTGGGGAACTGTGCTCGGGTCGCTCGGACTCTTTTTCTCCGGCGTGATCACCTTCGCGCTGGGCCGCGGTCTAGGGGCCGATTGGATGCGGGCGAAACTCGGCGCTCGTTATCCGGGGCTCGACGAGAAGATTGAGAAATTCGGGCCCTGGGTCGTCTTCGCTTCGATGGTTTACCCCGCCGGTCCGATGACCGGCGTCTTTTGGGCCTCGGGTATCTCTACGATCCGCTTCGGCGCCTTTGCGCTCGCGGTGGCGGTCGGCGGGATTATCCGTGCCTTCACCTATTCCTTCTTCGGTGCGAGCCTGATCGACGGCCTCACGCCGCGCTTCTACCTCGGTGCCGGGTTGCTGACGCTGCTCCTGGTTGGTCCGATCCTGGTCCCGAGTCTGCGCCGTCGTCTCGGCGAGTTCTTCTCCTGATCGTCCTGCAGGCGCTATCTTCTTCCGCTCGCGTCGCCGATAGGCAGGCTATGCCTCGTCCGTGGGGCGCGCGGATTGAACTCCCCGCAACCGATGCGCTACGTTCTGCGAGTGGCAGCGGGCGATTTTCCGCGCACGAGTTTCGAGAGAGGTTCAGATGAGGATCCTGGTATTTGGTGCACACCCCGACGATATGGAAGTCGGCATGGGCGGGACGATCGCCAAACACGCGAACTTCGGCGACACCGTCACCATGGTAGTGGGCACGGTCCCCTCGATGAACGATACGCGCCGCAAGGAGGCCCGTCGGGGTGCTGCGATCCTTGGCGGTGAGTTGCGTTTTCTCAATATCGAATCAGAAGAATTCGAGTATAATCGGGCGCTTGTGGGCATGATCGACGCGATCCTGAAGGATGTGCGTCCTGATATGATCTACACCCAATGGGATCAGGACTCGCACCAGGACCACAACAACCTCTCGCGCGGGGTGATCTCGGCCTGCCGCAAGAACCAGAGTTCGCTTTATATGTACGAGCAGACGATCCCCGGCGGCATCGTTCCGGGTGGCTTCAATCCGCAATCCTACGTCGATATTTCCGATAGTATCGAGCAGAAGGCCGACAGCGTGTTGGCGCATGTCTCGCAGGTCGCCGTACATGGTGACCTCTGGGTCGAGGGCGTGAAGGGCCGTTGTGCTTATCGCGGCTACCAGATCCACGTGGCCTACGCGGAGGCCTTCGAGGTCGTCAAAGAGATCAACGGTTGCTTCGCCGACCGCGGCCGCTGAAGGACTTTCGCGCAACGATTGCCGCAAGGCGGTACTCGGGCATAAGATCATTTGCGCATGCATGATCTGCCCGTTTCCGCCGTCCGTTCTTCGCCGCGCGCCGCCGCCGCTTTTTTGTTCGCCTTTGTGCTGAGCGGCTGTGCGATGCTGCCGCCTTTTCTTGGCGGTGACCCGCCGCGGCCGCGTATGCATGCTCTGCTGCTCAATGGCGGTGGCAGCAAGGCTTCGAATTACGCGTCTCATCTCGAACATCTCAAGGGTGTGCTCGAGGTGCTCGACGAGGCCGGTGTCGAGCGCCGCGACGTGGTTGTTTTTGCCAGCGACGGAGACGATCCAGCGCCGGATCTTGCGACCCGCGGGGCGGCGCCCTCATCCGGCCTGCTGCAAGCCGCGTTCGGCCGTCCCCCGATTGAGTTTGTCAATACTGAAATAGAGGGCATTGTATTGCGCCCGGCAACGAACGCCGCCCTGGCTGAGTATTTTGCCGACGAGGCCGCGGATCTGAACGCTGGCGATACCTTGCTGATCTACGTCACCGACCATGGCACGCGCGGCAAGGATGGCCCGCGTTCGAATCAGATTTCGCTTTGGCAAGGTGAGCGCATCACGGTTGCGGAGTTCGAGGAGTTGATCGAAGAGGTTCCGGTTGGCGTTCGCATCGTGATGCTGATGTCGCAATGCTACTCCGGCGGCTTCGCCGAGTTGGCGGGCGCGCTCGGGCAGGAAGGGCGGCGCAATGGGCTTTGCGGGTATTTTTCGACCACTGCCGATCGCTTCGCCTATGGCTGCTACGCCGAGAGCCGCGGTGACGCCGGTGTCGGGCATTCGATTCGTTTCCTCGAAGGGCTTGCGCCAAGTGGGTCGTTTGGCGATGCGCATCTCCATACGCTGGTGAACGACCATACGCCCGATGTTCCGCTGCGGACGTCGGATATGCAATTTCGCGAGTTGCTCGATGCGGCGGCCAACCAACAGGGCCTTGCCCTCACGGTCTATGCCGACCAGATGTTGGCGAATGCCTTCCGCAATCCTTTGCGTTGGGAAAGCGAGATCCGGCTGCTTGACCGCATCGCGCGCTCGTTTGGTTTTGCGAGTCCGCGGCGGCTTGCCGACATCGAGCTAAGGATTGATGCGCTGCCCAAGGTGCGTACGCCACTCGATGAACATGCCAAGGCGTGGGATGCTGCGCGCGGCGATGCCGAGGCGGCGCTGCGCGGTCGCTTTGGCGTCGCCCACCCGGATCTACAGGCGCGCTGGAGGCCGGCGGCGCGTAAAGACCTGCCGGGGGCCGAGGCCGATGCTTTGCAGGCAGAATTTGCCTCGACCTTCGAGCAATGGCTCGAGGCTGACAAGCGAGTCGTGAAGCGCATCGACGCGCTGGCACGGCGCGCCCGGATCGCGCGCAACGTATCGTATCGCATGGCTGTGCGGGAGGCGGCGCTGGTGCGCTTGCAGGCCGTGCTGATGCAGATCGCCGGCACTTTGCATCTCGAGGCGTCCGGAACGGCGGCCGAACAGCAGGGCTTCGCCGCGCTCTTGGCTTGCGAAGATTTCTCTCTACCGCTTTCCCCTCAAGCCGCCCAGAGCGATCGTGCGCCCTGGCCAACCTATAGTGGCGATATCGAATTGGCGAAACAGGTTCTGCCGGCGTGGATGGGGATCCAATTCCGCCAAGCGCCGATCGAAGAGCGCGAAGAATTCGACCTGACGCCGGGCGCCGTGTCGGTGCGTTACGTCTATGAGGGTTCCCCGGCTGAGGCCGCCGGCCTACAGGTCGGCGATATCATCTTGGGACCGCCGGGCGAGCTTTTCGTCGAGCCCAAGCAAATCCGCGAGTGGACGATGTTTCAGGAAGCCGGCCAGGCGCGTGAACTCCTGGTCCTGCGCGCGGGTGAGCGGATTACCCTCACGCTCGTGCCGGGCCAGCATCCCGGAAAATTTCCTGCCCTGCCGCAGGCATCGGAGGTAGGCGATCTGGCGCCGGAGTTGTTGCTGACGAGCTACCGCGGCGAACTCCCCACCGCGCTGGTCGGTAGGGGCCACCACCTTCTTTTCTTCTGGGCCACCTGGTGCATCCCATGCAAGGCGGCCGTGCCGGAGATGATGGCCTGGGCCGAGGCGCAGGGTGTTGCCGTGATTGCGATCACGGACGAGGATGTCGAGCGGCTCGATTCCTTTTTTGCGGAATGGAAGGACCCCTTCCCCGCGCGGGTTGCCCGCGACCCCCTTCGCGCAACCACGCTCGCCTACGGAGTCAGCGGCACGCCCACATTTGTGCTGGTCGACGAGGAGGGCCGCGTGTTGGCGAACCATACCGGCTATGCGAAGAAAAAGGGCCTGCCGCTGCCCGACCTGAATAGGCTCCTTGACTCCGCCGGTCCTTGTTGACGGGCCGGTTCAGGCGCGTCGCGCGACGGCCCAGAGGCCCGGTCCGGCCAGCGCAGATTTCGCTTGCCACGCACCCGGCAAGGCCGCAACGAGGTCTTCGGCCGAGAGGTGGATCGGCGTGCCCGCGCCCCTGGAGTTGACCCAGACGATGGTGCCGCCGGGCCGCAGGACACGCTCCATCTCGGCGGGGAAGAGCAGCATATTCATCAACACGATGGTGTCGGCGCTGGCGTCCGTAAAGGGCAGAGCGGCGCCGTCGGCACGTACGCGTCCGGCCGGGGCACCGGCCGCGCGCGAGAGCATCTCCCAGGAGAGGTCGATGGCGATGGAGGTGGCAAAATGGCCGGCGAGAGCTTCGGTGGCAGGGCCCGTGCCGCAGCCGATCTCGAGACAAATCCCCGCAGTGACTTCGCCGCGTTCCAGAGCGTCGCGCAGTGGCAGGAGGCGGGATTCGCCGTGGCGCGTATGCCATTGGTCCGCGAGGCCGTCGAAGACGCCTTGGACCTTGCGGCGCCGCTCGTCGGTCCAGCTGGCGGCCTCGAAGGCGGTCTCGCGGGTGACGATGCGCATCGGGTGTTCGGGGCCGTCCCATTTGTCGGGGTCACGGGCGTCGCGAGGGGAGAGATGTTCGACCATGGCGCTTCTTCTGCGTTGTCGGGCCGCTGCCGTCAAGGCCGTGGCGAACGAGGGCTTTACGGCTGAGTAAGTGTTGGATACCCATTCCTTAAGTGAATTTGCTGAAAAATAGAGACATGATGCGGCGTTTCGCCTGCCTTTCCCTTCCTCTCCTGTTGGCCGGTGTGCCTGTGGTGCATGCGGCTACCTTCAACGTCGGCTCGGCCAGCGATTCGGCCGACGCGCAGGTCGGCGACGGGAAATGCCTGTCCAAGGCGGGCGGCTGTACGTTGCGTGCCGCTGTGGAGGAGGCAAATGCTTCGGGTTTCGCGACGACGATCCTCTTGCCGCCGGGAACCTATATTTTGCGGAGTCCCGACGAGGGCGCGAATTTTGGCGCCAGCGGCCCGCTGCTATTGAGTGGCGAGACGACCATCACAGGCACGGGTGAGGCTCAGACCATCATTGATGGCGGCGGCAAATACCGTCTCTTCGAGATCGGCAACCACGCCAATGTGAAACTTTCATATTTGACACTCACGGGTGCTTCGGTGCAGGGTGGCGATGGGGCGGCGGTTTTGAACCGCGGCAATGTGCAGATCTCGAACGTGATTTTCGAGCGCAACCGGGCGATCGCGGACCCCTTGGTTTCGCAAAGCGGTCGCGGCGCGGCGCTCTTCAATACTAATGGTGGCACCGCCAGCTTGGCGTCCATTGTGGCTGTCGGCAACCTGGCCGACGGCCCGGGTGGCGCGATCTACAACGACAGATTTTCGACCGTCAAGCTGTTGAACTCGACTATCATGGGGAACCAGTCGCTGGCCGATTCCGGTGGTGGCATCTCGAACCATGGCAACCTGGAACTCACCATCTCGATTGTGCGTGGCAACCGGGCCTTGGGTTCGGGCGGTGGAATCGACAATGTCGCGGGCGCGGTCAAGCTCTTTGATGTCGAAGTATCGGGCAACCAGGCGGGCGCGGATGGCGGCGGCATCCGCACCTCGGGCGGCTTGACGGCCGTGAATATCACGATCTCGGGCAATCAGGCCGCGGGCAAGGCCGGTGGCCTGCTCTCCCGCGGCAACGGGCAAGCGACGCTGAACAACGTAACGATTGCCGACAACCAAGGCGGCGGTGTGGCGAATGAGGCTGGGGCGACATTGGTGGTCGCCAATACGATCATCGCCGAGAATACGGCATCGGGCGCAGGCGTGGATTGCATAGGCAGCCTCACCTCGGCGGGCTTCAACCTGATTCAGGACCGGGCCGGCTGCACCATCGCCGGTAATACCCGCGGTGATGTCTACGGCGCGGCGGCGAAGCTCGGCAAGCTGGCCGCCAACGACGGCCCGAATCAGACCCAGGCGCTTCTGGCGGGCAGCGCGGCGATTGACGCGGGCAACCCGGCCACGCCGAAGGGCACAGGCGGCGCGTGTGCCCAGGCCGATCAGCGCGGCGTGGCGCGTCCGCAGGCGGGTGCCGGCGATGTCGCGCGTTGCGATATCGGTGCCTTCGAGAAAAAATAGAATTGGTAGCCATGCGCTAGCCAATAGGGCGCAAGGTAAAGATTCGCTGTATAGGGGATTATACCGATCTGTCTAGGGGGCTTCCGCAGTGTCGAAATTTTGACGCTTTCCCGGAGGCACGGCATGCGTATGCCGTGTCTTCGGCCTGATTTCTCTTGATTCCTCAATAAACACCGCATTTTTTCTGATGGCATCATCTTTGCTTTGTCGACTCGTATGGAGGCGGCTATGCGGTTGTGGAGTGGTTGGGTGGCGAGAATGATTCTCGCCTTGGTGGTGATGGTTCCGGTAGCGGCGGAGGCGACGACATGGATCGTGCCGGAGCCGGCGGAGTTGGCACGTTCTGCGGATGCGATTGTGCTGGCGCGTGTGGACTCGATTCGCAGCGTTGCGGCGTTTGACGGTTCGACGATTGAAACCGAGATCGTCCTGCATGTGGTCGAGGCCTGGAAGGGCGCTGCTTCCGGAGACCGCATTGTTGTGCGTGAGGTCGGCGGTACGGTTGGCGAAGATCAGCAGTGGATCTTCGGCAGCGCCGAGTACCAGGTCGGCGAAATCGTGGTCGCCCATCTGGCCTTGGGCGAGGGTGGTGTCGTGCGCACCCTCCATATGGGGCTTGGCAAATCGACAGTCGACGTAGCCGAGACCGGAGAGGTCACGGTATCGCGTCTGCG
The DNA here is from genome assembly GCA_046583355.1 of Deltaproteobacteria bacterium. Lineage (GTDB taxonomy): Bacteria > Desulfobacterota > Binatia > UBA12015 > UBA12015 > UBA12015. The sequence goes on along the minus strand of JAYGCM010000055.1, from coordinate 3,169 downwards.
CGCCGGGGGGCGCAAGGAGCGCGTGCGCTTGCAGCATTTCCGTGGCGAGCTCGATCGCGCCGGCGTGAAGCCTCTGGGCCGCCGGTTGGCCCGCAGCCGTCTCGCACAGGCAAGCGTGGCGAGCGCGCCGCTTTTGGGCCGTGCCCAGTCAAATCGTAAGTTTCAGCTTCTGGGTAATCCGGGTGCGCGTTGGTTCCGGACGCCGCTACAGATCTGGGGCGCTCTGACCGGCGACAAGAAACTCGGCAAGACGGCATCGAATCGCATCATTCAGAATGCAGCGGCCGTCTGGGATGAACAGCCGGGCTCCGAACTCGATCTGATCTATGCCGGCGAGCGCAAAAGTACTGGCTGGGTTTGCAACGACGGCTTTGTCAGCGTCGCCTATAATGATCCTCAGAATCAGATTGCGAACCCGCAGGGATGTGGCGGCGGCGCGCTTGCGATCGGCGGTTTCTGTATGTCCAGGTCGCCCTTCGGCAATTCGCCCTATCATGAGATTGTCTCGGGCTCGATTGTAGTGGCTGACGGTTGGGGGAGTTGCTGGTTCTGGAACGAGAAGAATATCTCCGAGATCATGACTCATGAGCTTGGCCATACCTTCGGCTTCGGCCACTCCTGGGATGGCAATATGGGCCAGACGAGCGATCGCTTCATCACGGATGCGACGATGTATTGGACGGCACATTTTGATGGCCGCGGTGCCGCCTTGGCGGACTACGACCAGGGTGCGCTTGCGTGGCTCTACGCTGATGGCGGAACGCCTACGGGCCCGAGTCCGGCGCCGAGCCCGACTCCCGCGCCGCCGGCGCCCACGCCGACTCCGGAGCCGCAGCCGGATTCAGATGGCGACGGTTGGGAAGATGACATTGATAATTGCCCGATGGACGCCAATCGTAGGCAGCGCGACCGGGATCGTGATGGCGTCGGTGATGTCTGTGACTCCTGCCCCAACCAATCCAATCCCGACCAGGCCACCACTTGCGGTACCGTGGAGGGTACGGCGCGGATCTCGCAGCGCAAGAATGGTGTCGCGACTCTGAGCGTTCGCCTGAAGTTCGCGCCGCGCATCGACGCCGCGGATGCCGGACGGATTCGGATTACGGTCGAGGGCAATGGTCGGGTCTATGATTTGGACGTTCCGGCGGGAATGATGCATGCCAGTCAGGATGGTACGCGCGCTCGTTACCGTGGGCAGCAGGCCGATATCTTCGTGCGGAAATGGAATGCAAGCAAGAGCCTGGTTGGCTTGCGCGTGAAGAGCCGCGCGCTGGTCGATCTGGCTGGTTCGGATCTTGTTCTCAAGATCGAAATTGGTGACGTTCGGACGGAAGTGCGGATGAGCTGTCGGACGCGCCAACCCGAAGGCCGCATTATCACACGGTGCGATTCCTGAGGCTAGCTTTGGGCGGCTCCCGAGCCGGCCGATGCGAGATCCGGCCGGGCGCCCGCAAGGCGTCCGGCCGGATTTCGTTCAGGTAGGGTCTTTGCGGACCGAGTCGGCCTCGGCCGGCTTGTCTGCGGTGGTTGGTTCGGCCGTCGGCATGGCCGCCAGCGGCGTTGTGCTCGGCTGCGGCGCGGTGCGCAAGACGCGCGCAACGACCTCGGGGTGGCTGCTCTCGTCGCTCAGAACTTCGAAACGTGCGGCCAGTCCGAGGAAGCGCGACTCCAGCCGACTGGCGGACTCGGTAGCGTCACTCAGACGGCCACGTAGCCATTGGCGTTCTTGTTGGCCTTCGCGCAGGGAGGCCTCCAATTCGCGAACCCGCGGACTGGCGCCGACGAAATAATCACCGCCACCTGCTGTGATCAGGAATCCCGAGGCGCCGGCGGCGCCCAGGATCAAACCGAGAAGCAATCCGATCAGAAATTTCGTCATTTTTCTTCTTCCTCTTCCTTGCGAAGGTTTGCCACCCATTGCCGGGCTGGGCTGGTGAACCCACGACTGGCCAAGGCGGCCTCGAGGCCGGGGTCGGCAGTTGCAAAATCGACGCTGACGCAGCCGCGCCGACGCGCCCGTGCCAGCGCGAAATCCAGGAGTTCGGTCGACCCGGCAGGTTCGTCGCTCGTGCAGTTCAGCGTGTCGATGGTCGCGACCAGGCCCCCATGGGCCAGGCTGCGCCGGTAGAGCACGCCTACGCAGCCGGTGATCGTATCGTTTTTGCGGCGGATATAGATATCGGCCACGAGGGTCTTGAGTAGCCGGCGCAGGGCGCGGATGCGCCCGGCCTCGGGGCCACTGGTCAGGGCGAGCAATGCGTGGATATCTTCGCGTCGCGCGCGCCGGAAACCGTCCGGTCGCAAAGGGGGTGCGTCAGCAGACTTCATCGCGCTCGCTTTACCATAGGAATCGGGGCACGTTTAGCCGCCCGGAATCCACCGGATCGGTCTGCCTTCTGGCCGGCCGTATCCCCTTTCCGGTTGACTTGGACTCCCATAGCTCCGTATTCTCGATGGGACCCGGCGCGGCCGGAATGGCTCATGGCGAAACAGGACAAGAACCCGGTCAAACCGAAGATTACCATCCTTCCAGGGCGTGGTGTCTCGCAGACGATCAACTATCTCCTCGAAGATCGCGACGATCTCGAATGGCTGGTAGCCGTCGGGCGCAACAAAAGCGGCGAGATCTTTTTCTACGATACCGGCGGCGATATCGTAGAAGACTTGGGTACGCTCGACTACCTGAAGCAACGCATTCTGCGCGCCCATTTCGGCGACGAGCCGGAGTAGGGGCGACCGGGATCAGCCCCTGCACGCCGGACCTCTAGCCGTCCTCGTCGACCTCAGGCCACTCGGCGAAGACCTCGCCGTCGCGTTCAACCAGTGGGACCCGGAACAGCGATTTGCCATAGGCCGGGCCGCCGACACACTCCCCGGTATCGGGGCTGAAGAGCGCCCCATGACTCGGGCAGAGGATGAGTTCGCCGTCGGCGGTGAGGAATTGGTTCTCGACCCAATCGAGCGTCATTGAGACGTGACGGCAGCGGTTCACGTAGGATTGTAGCTCGCCGTGCCAGCGCACGACGAAGCATTCATGGCGCTCGTCGCCGGCTTGCAGGACGAATTTCTTCGACTCGCCGTCGGCCAGCTCAACGGCTGCCAGGATGCGCAGCGGCGCCTTGGGTTGCTCGGCCACGGCTCTTGGTCATGACATTTCGGCGTCGTTCCT
>JAYGCM010000042.1:0-6265 GCA_046583355.1 Deltaproteobacteria bacterium | reverse complement strand
CAATGTCTTCATAGGAATACTCCTGGGTTAGGCGGGCAGTGATCGAAGTCGAGTCGGTGTACGAGCGGGAATCGCTCACAGATCTCACCACAGAGCGGAGTGCCCGAGGCTGCTGTCAATCTACTGCGCCACCGCATCCGCGGTCAAGGCACCGCGCGGCCCTGCGGGGGTCATGAATGCGCATTGAATGCACACTTCCCGGACCGAGTGTCTCGGTAGGCAAGACACTCGCGGTGCGCTCGCGGCGTCCTGCGGGGGCGCAGCGGCACAGAGCAGGGTCGCTCGGTCTCGAACTGCGTCGAATCATTTGTCCGAGGGTGGCCAGAACCAAGAACCAGCCAGGAATTGAAAAACGAACAATGCGAGAGGGGGGACTTGAACCCCCACGCCCTTTCGAGCACTAGCTCCTGAGGCTAGCGCGTCTGCCAATTCCGCCACTCTCGCCAGTGTGCAGGGGGTGGTTACCAGCCGAGGTTGATTGCGGCAATGCGGCCCGAGGGCTGGGGCGTTTTCTATAGGCCGGCAAGTTTGGCGGCTGGTGCACGGCTCGTTATAGGAAAGCGCCGAAGCTGGTGGGTTTTCCTGCTGGCTCGAATGTTACGAAGGAAGCGGCCAGGAGGTTGCGGCGAGACGCCGATGCTCCGGTCGCGATATCAGGGAAGGATCCGAGAACGTGCGCTTTTACGAGTACGAATCGAAAGCTCTTTTTGCGAAGCATAATCTCCCCATGGGGGAGCTGGCTGTCGTCAACTCAGCCGAGGAGGCGCGGGCAGCCGCAGCCAGGATCGGCGGCTCGGTTGTCGTGAAGAGCCAGGTGCTCTCCGGCGGCCGCATGAAGGCCGGTGCGGTGCAATTTGCCGACACGCCCGATGAGGCGGCGGCAAAATACGAGCATGTGCTTCCCATCGTTGTGCAGGGCGAGACGGCTCGCTCGGTGTTGGTCGAGGCCAAGAGCGAGGTCGTGCAGGAGTATTTCGTCTCCGTCACCTGGGACGGCCGGGCCAAGAAGCCGGTGCTGCTCTTCAGCGATATGGGCGGCATCGACATCGAAGAAGTCGCCGAGTCGCATCCCGAGCATCTCTCGCGGACGCATTTCTCGACCTTCCTGCCGCTTACGCCGCGCCTGGCCAAAGAGGCGATTGCGAAGACGGGGGTCAGCGGTAGCGACCTCAACCGGCTCACGCCGATCGTTTTCGAATTGGCGCAGATTTTCCTGAAATACGACCTGACGCTGGCCGAGATCAACCCGATCGGGAAGCTGGCGAATGGCCGTTTCGTGGTGCTTGACGGCCATATGGATATGGAGGCCGAGGCGCGTGGCAAGCATAAGGCGCTGCTGGCGGAGCTTGGCATCGGTGACGACGAGACTCGCCTGGCGCGTCCGCCGACACCTTTCGAAATCGAAGGCGCGCGCCTGAACGCAGTCGACCATCGCGGTGTGGCTGGCAATGTCGTCGAATTCGATGGCGACTTGGGGCTGATCATCGGTGCCGGGGGTGGTTCGCTGACGCTCTTCGATGCGGTTCGCAATCACGGTGGCAAGCCGGCGAATTATTGCGAAATCGGCGGTAACCCGAGTGTCGGCAAGGTCTGCAATCTCACCAAGCTGATTCTCGGGAAGCCGGGCGTGACCAAGATCGCCGTCATGATGAACGTCGTCTCCAATACGCGGGTCGATATCGTCGCACGGGGCGTGATCAAGGGTTGTGTCGAGGCGGGCAGGGACCCGGGCGAGGCCATCAGTATCTTCCGTATTCCCGGCGCTTGGGAAGATGAAGGCTTCAAGATTCTCGCCAAATACAATGTTGAATATTGTGACCGAACGGTCTCGATGTACGAGGCAGCCGGTCGCGCGGTTGCGAAGCTCAACGCCTAGGACCTAGCACTCATGTCGATTCTGATCAGCAAAGATACTACTATCATTGTCCAAGGCATCACCGGCCGCGAGGCCGTGAACCTCACCCGTGAGAGCCTGGACTACGGTGCGAAAATTATCGCCGGCGTCACGCCAGGCCGCGCCGGCCGTGACGTCTACGGCGTTCCTGTTTTCGATTCCGTCCAGCAGGTCGTGGAAAAAATCGGCCAGCCCGACGGTAGCATCATCTCGGTGCCGCCTTCTTATACCGTGGACGCCATGATCGAGGCGCTGGAGAACGGCATCAAGCTGCTCGTCGTCGTCACCGAGAATGTGCCGCGCGGTGAGGTGGCGCAGGCGGTCGAACTCGCGGAGTTGCGCGGTGCGCGCATCATCGGACCGAATTGCCTCGGCATCATCTCGCCGGGCGAAGCCAAAATGGGCGGTGTCGGCGGCCCGGCAGCCAATACGCGCCAGGCTTATACCAAGGGCCCGATCGGTATCATGTCGCGCTCCGGTGGCATGACCACCGAGATCGCCTCGACGCTGACGCAGGCGGGTTTGGGCCAGTCGACCTGTGTGTCGATCGGCGGCGATGCCATCGTCGGCACGACCTACGCTGAGCTGATGCCGTTTTTCGAGGCCGATCCGGAAACCAAGGCGATCGCCATTTACTCGGAGCCCGGCGGCCGCATGGAGGCCGAGTTGGCCGAGTGGGTGCTGGAGCATAAGTCACGTCTGCCGATTGTCGCCTTCATGGCCGGTCGGTTCATGGATGAGATGCAGGGCATGCGCTTCGGCCACGCCGGAACGATTGTCGAAGGCAAAGAAGATACGACCACCGAGAAAATCGCCCGCATGGAAGCGGCGGGCATCTCGGTCGCGGAACGAATTGAAGAGATCCCGGCACTGCTCCGGAAGCGTCTCGAAGAGCAGGGGAATTAGCATGGCCGGGATGTTCATCGACGTAAAAGTGGACGCTACCATCGCGAGCGATGCGGCGATCGCGAAGAAATTGGTCGAGGTCTGTGCGGTGGATATCTTCGCGCTCACCGATGCCGGCGGCGTGACAGTAGTCGAGGCGAACCTCGATGAATGCGTGCTTTGTGACCTCTGCGTGGAGGCGGCGCCCAAAGGCAAGGTTCAGGTCATCAAGCTCTACTGAGCCTGGAGGCCCGGCCGAAAAGCAGGGCGGCCTTCGGGCATTTGCGATCGGGCGTGCCGATCGCGACCATAGGAACCTATGGGTAATTCGACGGACGCGAATCTCGATCTCTGGCGAGAGCTCGCCACCAAAGAGCGCAAAGGCAAAGATGTAGACGGCTTGGTCTGGAAGACCCCCGAGGGCATCGACGTAAAGCCGCTTTATACCAAGGCCGATGTCGCCGGGTTGGAGTTTACGGACAGCATTCCGGGAGCCTTCCCCTTCATCCGCGGCCCGCGCGCCACCATGTACGCCGAGCGCCCCTGGACGATCCGCCAATATGCCGGGTTTTCCACGGCTGAGGAATCCAACGCCTTTTACCGGGCCAACCTCAAAGCCGGGCAAAAGGGCCTCTCGGTGGCCTTCGATCTGGCGACCCATCGCGGCTACGACTCCGACCATCCTCGTGTGACGGGCGATGTCGGCAAGGCCGGTGTCGCGATCGATTCCGTCGAGGATATGAAAATCCTTTTTGACGGCGTGCCGCTCGACAAGATGTCGGTCTCCATGACGATGAATGGTGCGGTGCTGCCGGTGCTGGCGAGTTTCATCGTCGCCGGGGAAGAGCAGGGCGTTCCGCGTGATCAGCTCACGGGCACCATTCAGAATGATATTCTGAAGGAGTTCATGGTCCGCAATACTTATATCTACCCGCCCACGCCTTCGATGCGGATCGTTGCGGATATCATTGAATTCACGGCCAAAGAGATGCCGCGCTTCAACTCCATTTCGATCAGCGGCTATCATATGCAGGAAGCCGGAGCGACGTGCGATCTGGAGCTTGCCTTCACGATCGCCGACGGGCTCGATTATGTACGCGCCGCGCTTTCCAAGGGGCTTGACGTAGACGCCTTTGCCGGACGGCTCTCGTTTTTCTGGTGCATCGGCATGAATTTCTACATGGAGGTCGCCAAGCTGCGCGCCGGTCGCCTGCTCTGGGCGACGCTCATGAAGAAGCATTTCAACCCCAAGAACGAGCGCTCGCTGATGCTGCGCACCCATAGCCAGACCTCGGGCGCGTCGCTCACCGAGCAGGACCCCTACAACAACATCATGCGCACGACGGTCGAGGCGATGGCCGCCGTCATGGGCGGCACGCAGAGCCTGCATACCAACTCTTTTGACGAAGCACTGGCCTTGCCCACTGACGAATCGGCCCGAGTGGCGCGCAATACGCAGCTGATGCTGCAACTCGAGACCGGCATCCCGAATGTCGTCGACCCGTGGGGTGGCTCGTATTTCATGGAGTCGCTCACGCATGCGCTGGCGGCCAAGGCGCTGGTGATTATCGACGAGGTCGAGGCAATGGGCGGTATGACCAAGGCCATCGAGGCCGGCATGCCGAAGCTGCGCATTGAAGAGGCGGCGGCCAGCCGCCAGGCGCGCGTCGACCGCGGTGAAGATGTCATCATTGGTGTGAATCAGTTCCAACGGCCCAACGAGCCGGAACTCGATCTGCGTGAGATCGACAATAGCGCCGTGCGCGAGTCGCAGGTCGCGGCGCTAGAGAAGATCCGTGCGACGCGCGATTCGGCCAAGGTCGAAGAGAGGCTTCGGGCGCTCACGGAATGCGGCCGCACGGGCGAGGGGAACCTCTTGGGCCTGGCGGTGGAGGCGGCGCGGGCGCGTGCGACCGTTGGCGAGATCTCCGAGGCGCTGGAGAAGGAGTGGGGGCGTTACCAGGCCGAGATCAAATCGATTTCGGGAGTCTACGGAAGCTCTTTCGCGGACGACCCGGAGTGGAAGGCGATGCAGGCTGAGATTGACGAATTCGTCGTGCAATACGGGCGCCGCCCGCGCATGCTGGTGGCCAAGGTGGGCCAGGATGGGCACGACCGCGGCGCCAAGGTGATCGCCACCGCGTTTGCCGATCTCGGCTTTGATGTCGACGTGGGGATGCTCTTCCAGACACCGGAGGAGATCGCTCGTCAGGCAATCGAGAACGATGTCCATGTAATCGGCGTATCGAGCCAGGCCGGTGGTCATGCCACACTCGTGCCGGAGCTCGTGAAGGTATTGGCCGCGATGGGCTCGCCCGATATTCTGGTTACGGCCGGTGGCATTATCCCGCCAAAGGACTACGACAAGCTTCGTGCGGCTGGAGTCAAGGCTATCTTTGGTCCCGGCACCAAGGTGCCGGTAGCCGCCCGCCAGGTGCTGGACCTGATTCAGCAACTCGTAGGCGGTGGCGGCGAGTCGGGCACGAATGCCGGCTGAAGGTCCAGTCCCGGTCGGCGCTGAGGCGATTCTCGGCGGTGACCGCCGCGCCATGGCCAAGGCGATCACGCTCGTCGAGAGTACACGCGCGGACCATCAGGCAGCCGCACAATTGCTGCTCGAGGAGTTGCTCCCGGCCACCGGCAAGGCCGCCCGGATCGGCATCACGGGTGTGCCCGGCGTCGGTAAGAGTACTTTCATCGAAGCCTTCGGCCTCTACCTGACAGGCTTGGGCAAGAAGGTGGCCGTGCTCGCGGTGGACCCCTCCAGTACGCGCTCGGGCGGGAGTATTCTTGGCGACAAGACGCGCATGGCGCGTCTGGCGACCGAGCCGAGTGCCTATATCCGGCCCAGTCCGGCGGCGGGCACGTTGGGCGGTGTCGCGCGGCGTACCCGCGAGGCGATGCTGGTCTGTGAGGCGGCCGGTTATGATGTGATCCTGGTGGAGACCGTGGGCGTCGGGCAATCCGAGGTAGCGGTTGCCTCGATGGTCGATTTCTTCCTCGTCCTGATGTTGCCCGGTGCGGGCGATGAGTTGCAGGGGATCAAGAAGGGAATTCTGGAACTCGCCGACGCTCTCGCCGTGAACAAGGCCGATGGCGATAATATGCCTCTGGCGACGCGCGCGGTGGCGGAGTACCGCAGCGCGCTGCGCCTCTTTCGCCATTCGAGCAACTCCTGGTCACCGCCGGTGCTCCCCGTGAGCGCGCTCGAGGCGCGTGGCATGGACGAGATCTGGTCCATCATGGAGAAGCATCGCGAAGCGCAGACGGATACCGGGGAGAGGCGCGAACGCCGCCGTCAGCAGCAACTCAGCTGGTTCTGGAATATGCTTGAAGACGGACTGCGGCAGAAATTTCTCGCCCGCAGCGACGTGCAGCGCCGCCTGCCAGAGATGGAAGCCGCCGTCGGCCGTGCCACGCTGACACCGACCCAAGCGGCGCGCCGCTTGCTTGAGTTGCTCGGCGACAAGCGCCCCTCCTGATTCA
>JAYGCM010000020.1:0-14023 GCA_046583355.1 Deltaproteobacteria bacterium | reverse complement strand
GATGGCCACCTTGCCTTCCACTCTACCCATCGATCATTTCCTCCCGCTGCGTGAACAAGGCCCAAGCATCCCCCAACCCGACTGGACCGGCCAGCTTCAATTCCACCGCCACTTGATCCCCCCATTCCCTGAACCGGGCCTCCAATCGCCCTTGGAACAAAATTTCCCGATGATATGATCGGTCTAGCACCTCAGAAGACACCGCTTTGATCTCATTGAAAACACCGGTCAGCCAAGACATCCCCAAGGCAAGCAAGTGAAAAACGACCTCTACATCGGTATGCGGCGAGGCGACCTCGAGGGCAAGCCCTACGCCAAATACTGGCAGCCCGAAATGCGGCCTCTCCAACCGCAGGTGGCGCAAGCGGCCATGCACGGCAGCGAGGCCGGCGAGCTCGGATTCCCCATGTCTGAGGCGGACCAACTGCTTGAGCCCGGGGATCTCGCGCTGGAAAACGGTTTTACCACGCTGCCGGATGGCAAGATCTTCGTCGCGGTCAAGACCGACATGCCCCGGGTTACAGGCGCGATGTTTGAGTGGTGGATGGGCTGGCACTATATGGAGCACCAGCGCTACAAACTCTGGCACCCACGCGCGCATGTCGCGAACGGCACCGCCGCAATGCGCGGCGACGACCGGGAGCTCAGCGACCGCGAGAAGTACAGGACTACCCATCGGGTGACCGAGTATATCGGTGACCGGCGTGAGGAGATCACGATCACGTTCGATGACCCGGCGACGGTCTTCTCGGACCCGACTTGTTTTGCTGCGAGCGGCACCACGGCCATGGTCTGCGGCCGCGTCGGGCTGCAGCGTGCGCCGGTAACCATCGGCCACGTGATTCACCAGATTCGCACAACCGAAGGCGGCTCCGAGATGCGCAGTCGTTTCTGGCTAGGCAAGCCCCAGCTCGACCTATTCGGTCCCGGTCATCTCCTGAACCGCATCCTCGGCTCGCAGGCTCTTGCCCGCCGATTGATCGGGCCGGACCTCGGTCGCGAAATGCTGGTCCATTGCGGCATGGAGATGAATCATCTGGCCAGGTTCTTGCCCGATCTCTACGCCGATTATCACGCGGTCTGAGGCGCGCCGTCCTTCCCTCTGCGCAGGGTCGTGCGACCTTCGCTTTGCACCTTCGAGCGATAGCCCGGAGGGTTCCGGGGGATTCCCCTGCCAGCCTCATTGCAGGTCAGGTAGCGGCGCTCGCACCCAGGGCTCGAGGACCTTGCGCCAGGCCGCGTAGCCCGGCGCGAGCAGGTGCAACCCGTCCCACGTCATCTCCGGGCGCAGAGAACCATCCGCCGCCGCCAGCACCCGCCCGGGGTCGATAAAGGCGTGCCCGCCACGTGCCGTCCGTTTCGCCATTGCCAGATTGACTCGGGCTATCGCCGGAGCCCAGACCGGCTCGCGCGGCAGAAGGCCCTGCACGACCACCTCGGTCGTCGGACTCTCGCGCTCCAGTCGCTCCAGAATTTCGGAAAAATTCTTCAACAGCTTCGTTTCCGCAACACCGAAGGCGAGGTCGTTGGTTCCGATCAGCAGCAGGATTCGCGGTGGCTGCGCTCGGATCACTTCGCCGAGACGTGCCAGCACGTCGCGCGTCTGGTCGCCGCCAATCCCTCGATTGCGTGTCTCGATCCCCGGGAACATCTCACTCCAGCTGCCCTGCTGGGTCAGGCTGTCGCCGAGAAAAACAATGCTCGACTTTGTCACGGGAAACTCTTCGAACCAAGCCAGACGTGCCGCCGTCACCCGCGGGTGGAGGAAGGTGCGATAGAGCGGGTTATGAAAGGCCCACGCCAGCAACATGCCGCCCGCCACGAGGAGGTTCAGGGCCAGGCTGGTCCGAAAAATGATCTTTGTTCGTCGTTGCATTTCGTTTCCTCTGGCCGCGCCCGCTATCCCGGCCGGCTTGGGGTGATTTCCCGGCTTGATGCCTGGTGATTCTCCTGATGCTCCGCTCAAGGCACGGCGACCGTATCGATCTCGGCTCCCTCGACATCGCGCAGAGACAAGGTCCAGCCGCCGCTGCTTGGTTCCAGCAGGGCAAAGGCGACAGAGTTGCGGGTCATGAGGTTTTGCGGCGAAGTGCCGAGCTCGGCGAAGACTTCCGGGTAGGCCGCGATCAGCTCAGGTGTGATGGGCGGGTCCGACGAGGTGCCGCTGTTTCCGATGACGAACTGCGGGGGCCGCCCGTCCGGGAAGAGGATGCGCTCGAAGGTATGGATATGGCCGGCAAAGAGAGCGGAGATCCCTGGGGGAAATGCCTCCCTATCGGTCGCCGCAAGAGACGCCTGTAGCGTAATATCCCCGCCGGCGAGCTGCGGATTTCCTGAAACCTCGAAGGCCGCAGCCGCCCAGAAGGGCCGGTGCGTCATCAGCCAGGTGTCGCTCGCGGCTCCGGCCGCGTCGGCAATCTCCTCGAGTTGGGCGGCATAGGCGGCGACCGTCAGCGGGTCCGCAGGCGGTGTGAAGGCATGTGGCGCGGTCGCCGAGTCCAGCAGGGCTGCCGACCAATCGCCCAATGCGACCGGGTACCAGCTGGTATGAGTCTGGCAATTGTCCGGGTTCCACGGGTTTTGCGGAAGCGGGCCTGGCGCGAGCGCAAAAAACCACCCGCGCCAGCCCCTATTGCAGTCTTCGTGGTTGCCGCGAAGGAAAATCCACGGAGCCTTGGGCAGGAGATCATGGGCCGGAGCGAAAAAATCGGCCTTCCAGCTCTCCCAATTCGGACCATAGGGGGAAAGGGCACAGCCGGGAGTCGCATCCGGACAGGCGGCTTCTCGGTAATGGTAATCTCCGAGATGGATGATCAGGTCCGGCTCGGTTGCGGCAATGCTGCGCGCGAGTGTGGGAAAGCGCCAGCCGCCCGGAGCATCGCGGTTGCAGTCTTGAGCCTGATATTCGGAGATCCGGCAACCGGTATCGCCGAGGATCGCGATGCGAGTTGGCTGTGCCGGCGCCAGAGGGAGGGGCACGCCATCGAGCATGACGCTCTCGGTCCCGTCCGGAATCGGCATATCGCAGACCTCGATTTCCTCGAAGCCCGGCGGTTTCGTGCCGTGGCGGCGAACCATTTGCATCGGCGTGCCGTCGATCGTGATTGACGGGCAGGCCGCATCGAGAGTCAGAGCGCGCGCGAAGAGGCCCTGTGGTCCGAGTTGCGTCCAAGCGTAGAGATTGGCGCGAATTTCCAACGGCGAATTGCCTGTGCTGCACGCGCAGGCGATGCTTGCCAAAAGCACCGGAATCCATTTCCCGATCGTCTTCATTCTCTATACTTTCTGCCGCGTCTCGAGAGCGCAGGTGTTCAGGCCGAGCCCGGGTCGACTTCGACCGGACCTGGCCGCCCTGGACCTCGACCCGCAGGCCACACATCGCCTCACAAAGCGGGCATGTCTTGATATGCATTGTCATTGCGGAACTCCTCTGACCAAGCCGGGCATTTCGCGCCTGGCCCATTTGACCTATGCCGCAATGAAGCTGGTCGAGTGAGTTCTTGCCGCGAAAATGCCGTCGGGGGCAAGCCGGTGTCTGGTGGAATCAAGCAGGTGTTGCGCTTTTGCGGCAATTGGTCGGAAGGGGAAGAGCCCGGAGGGTTCCTGGTGATTCTCTGGCCTCCCTTGATTCCCTGGCCTCCCCGGCCTGCCTGGTGATTTCCCGGCCTGCCCCTTGTTGGCGCTATTACCCGCGCACCCGCTCGCCGTACATCGCTTCGATGGATCCCTGCATGGCGTCGATCTGCTGCTCGCGGGGCAGCGTACCGAGCAAGGCGGCGCGCTGCGTTCCGGAGGGTTCCTGGTGCCTTTCCTTTTGCTTTTTCCTGCTGGGTAGAGGGCGGTTGCAACTGCTGCGGTCGGGCGATATTCGGGCGCGTGGCCGCCGGCTTTCGTCTCTTTTTTCTCGTCGTGAGCGTGGCTGCGAGCGTGGCCTGCGAGGCCCCGGTGCCAAAGCCCCCCCGACCGGTCTTCCAGGTGGTGGCGCGCGTTGGTGGCGAACCACCAGCGGGATCGGGCGTGCGCGCGCTGACGGTGCGTCGCGTGGGATCGCCCCAACTGGTGGCATCGGAGGAGAAGAAGATCGGCACCGGCGTTCGCCACGCCTTCTGCCTCGGGCGGGGAGAGACCCTTCGCATTACGGGCCCCGGCCTGAGCCGCGGCCGGCTTCTCTTCAGCGTGGGGGCTGGCGAAGCTTCGACCACCTACGCGCTGCACGCCATGGTCGCCGGCACATCTCGTCTTCTTCAGCGCCGCACGCTTGCGTCGCAGGAACCTGGCTGGGTTGATCAGGAACTGGTTCTGGCGCCGGCAGTGGCGATGGCGGAAGAATTCCGTTTCACGGCGCACGCTACCGATCCGAATGCGCGCACCTGCGTAGGCGGGATTCTCTTCACCGCGAGCGACTCCACCCCCGGCAATCTCCCGAACGTGATTCTCGTTTCCCTCGATACGCTCGGTGCCGACTATCTCGGCCCCGGCGAAGATGGCGCCAGTCTCACACCACACCTCGACCGCCTGCGGCGAGAATCCTTCGTCTTCGACCGGACGTTCGCGCAATATCCGAGCACTTTGGCCTCACATAGCTCCCTCTTCACGGGGCTCTACCCCGTGCACCATGGCCGCTACGGTCACGACCCCAAGCCCTTTAGCTCGCTTGTCGAGCGGTTCCGGGATGCCGGCTACCTGGCCGTTGGCATCACCGAGAATGCCTTTGTCGGCTCAAGCCTCGGCTTTGCCCGTGCCTTTGATGAATATGACGACGGCTCGAGCAAGGCGCTGGGAGATGCGCCTGGCACCTTTGCGCGTGCGACCGAATGGGTCGCACGGCGCGGCCGAGAGGAACGCTTTTTCCTCTTTGTCCACACCTATGAGGTGCACGAACCCTACCGGCCACGCGACGCGGCCGGGCTCGCACGAGCAAATGCACTTACGCCGGCCGACACGCGTGTCTGGGATGACAAGGAACAATACCGGATGATGCGATCTCATCCGACAATAGCGAAGCTGTCAGGCAAAGATCTGAACCGGCTCGAAGCTTTGCATCGCGGTGAAATCGACTACCTGGATCGCGCTCTCGCCGGTTTCCTCTCGGGGCTCGCCGAGCTTGGCGCGGATGAGAACACCCTCCTGATCATCTTCTCGGACCACGGTGATGAATTCCTTGAGGACGGGCCTCTCGGACATGGCCTGAGCCTGAGCAACCGGGTGATCCACGTGCCGCTCTATTTCCGCTGGCCGAAGCGCTTGGCTCCCGGGGCGAGTGACGAACCGGTCGAGGTTGCCGATATTCTTCCGACGATTCTCGAACTCGCTGGCTTGGGAAAGCCTGCTGGAATTGATGGCGCGAGTCTCGTCCCGCTGATGAACGCGGCGGCGGCCAGTGCCGACACCGCCTACGCGGAACTCGTTTTCGATCAGGCGGAATGCAGGGTCCGCGGCAGATCTGTCGCGCCTTGCCGCGTGGAATCCCAGACTCTTCAAGACGCGCGCTGGAAGTTCTATCGACGTCGCGTGGTCGGCCACCCGTGGAGCGAGAAGCTCTACCATCTGGCCACCGACCCCGGCGAGACGACCAACGTCGCCGCGACGCACCCAGCTGAAGTCCTTCGCCTTCGCACGGAGCTGAATCGGAAAACGGCGCCACTCGCGGACCAGTCGGCCAGCAGCACTGCCGTCAGCGTGGTCGACCAAATGACTCGGCAGCGACTCGAAGCGCTCGGCTACGTTGAATGAAAACCCGCTCGGTCAGTCGGTGATCTTGAAAACGGTCTTGCCGCTCACGGCGTAAAGGATGCCCTCACCGCCGATGGCGAGCGGGTTCTTGAAGATGCGGTCGAAGACCATCGACCATTTGAGCACGCCTTGGTCGGGCGTACTCGGGTTCCCGTCATGATCTATTCCCGTCGGTTCGAAGGCCAGGAGCTGCTTTCGGAAGGTCACATAGACCGTGCCGTCCGCACCGATAACGGCGCTATTATTGACGAAATTGCCCTTGCGCTCCATCGGGTAGCGCCAGACGAGATCTCCGCTGGAACTGATGGCAGCCATATAGGCCTCCCGGCCCGATACGCCCACGAAGAGCGTGCCGTCTGTGGCCAGCGCGGGGCGCGATAGAATCTGTTCGCGTCGGCCGACCCCATAGAGCCAGATCGTTGCGCCGTCGCTCGGATCGAGCGCAAGAAGTCCGTCACGGCCGTTGAAGTAGACGGTGCCATCGGCACCGACAACCGGCGAATGGTCGGCCACCGAAGCGCCTCGACCACGTCGTGTTGGTTTGACGCGCCAGCGTTCGATGCCGGTCGCAGCATACACGGCGACCACTTTCTGCCGGTCCAAGGAGATGTAGACGGTCTCGCCGTCGTGGCTCAGGGCGGGCACGACATTCAGGATCGAGCCCTTCAGCGGGTTGAACCAGATGTAGGGGTCTTCGGGCTGCAAAGGGGCATTCTCCCTCATCGAGTAGCACCAGCCGTTTCCGAGTGCGCCCGAGCAATAGATGATCGAGCCGTCGTCGAGAATCAGTGGCGAGGTGCGAATGTCCCCATCGTGTTTGATTTTCTTCTTGAGGAGAACATCGCCGTTGGACATATCAACGGTGAGCATGTTGTTGCCGCGCTCTCCCATATAGACGCGTCCGTTCGCGCCGAGCGACGGTGTCGATTTATCGGCCTGGCCGTAGAAGGTTCCTTCGCCGGAATGCCAAATCGGTTGGCCCGTATCTTTGTCGATTTTGGTGATCGGCTGGCGGCCGTCGCCGACGTAGACGTGTCCGTCGGGTCCGACAGTTACGCCCGTCCGGCCTGCCGAGTTTCGGTACGCCCAGGCGATCTGCGGGTTCGGTCCCTGCGGCCCGTTGAAATCGTCACTCCGCCCGGTGTTCTGGCGATCGTGGTTCACCGAGGGCCAAGCAGAGTTTGCGGGCTGAGCTTGGGCGGTCGCGCTCATGAGGAAAAGGAGCGGTAGAGCGGCGGCAATCGAGCGGAATTGGAACGCGGCAGGCATTCGCATGGGGGTTTTTTCTCCTGAACTCATGAGTGGCTAGCAATATTCCGGGGCGCGGCTGGGGCGGGTAGGTAGGGATAGGGGCGGCGCAGCGCTGGCTGAAGTCCTATCAATGCCGGTTCCGTAAAGGTTTAGTCAACGGGTTATTCTCGAAAACCTTGAGCTTTCGGACCCTGCCATGGCATCCTCTAGCACCTTTGCTGGGGCAGCGAGTGTCCCTGTTGCCCGTCGGGTGAGTGGTGATAATGAGATCATATCGCTCGCGGCTGCCTTCGCTGAAACCCGCCCGAGGACAATCATGATCTGCCGCCATATCGCGCCCTTCACTTCAGTACTTACGATGGAACCGGCAGTCCCGGTTGGAGCTGGACACCGACTTCCTTCATGCCCTGGAGTCCGCCGGCCTATTCCTGGGAACTTGAAGCCTCCCTTGACGGCGTGAAGAACTCGCCGGCGCCGGCCTCGTGCCCCGACATGCCCTGAGCAGGATATTGCGTCGCCGAGAGGAGGGTTTCTGGAGCGTGGATTCTGGTTCACGTGGGCTAACGGACGGGTTGGGTCAGCTCGATGCCCAGTGCGGCGGCGGCGCCAGCGGTTGCAAGCGCAGCTGAGATGAAGAAACCTTCAGGTGTGGATCTTCGATTGGATGGAAAAGTCGCTCTCGTAACCGGGGGCTCAAGGGGAATAGGCAAGAGCATCGCGAAGGTATTCGCGGAGGCTGGCGCGAAGGTGATGATCACCTCGAGAAAGGCCGATGCCTGCGCTGCCGCCTGTGCGGAGATCGGCGCGAATGCCGTCTTCGAGCCTGGCAATATCGGCCATGAGGAGGATATCGAGCGCGTGATCGATGCCACGCTCAGCCGGCTCGGCGGGCTCGATATTCTCGTCAACAACGCCGCCACCAACCCCTACGCGGGGCCGATGATCGACGTCGACCGACCGCGCTGGAACAAGACGCTGGAAATCAACCTCACGGCACCGCTCTTCTGGACACAACTCGCCTGGCATCGGCGCATGAAGACGCACGGCGGTAGCGTGATCAATATTTCGAGCGTCGGTGGGTTGGCCACCAACGCCGTACTTGGCGTATATGACGTGACCAAGGCCGCACTCATCCACGCGACGAAACAACTCGCCGCCGAGTTGGCTCCGAAGGTCCGAGTGAACGCCATTGCTCCGGGGCTTATCAAAACTGATTTTGCGAAACTCCTCTGGGAGGGGGATCGTGGCGCCGAGGTCGCCCGGGCCTACCCGCTGGGAAGGCTCGGCGAACCGGAGGATATTGCCGGCGCCGCGCTCTACCTGGCCGCAGAGACCGGCTCCTGGATGACCGGCCAGACTCTGGTTCTGGATGGCGGCGGCCTGATCAGTTTCAAAACCATCGCGTAGGAGCGGCCCTTCTTCGTGGTGAATGTGCGTAGGCGAATACTGCCTTGCTCACCATATGGCGCAGATGCGTACTGCCCGCCTTCGTGATCTTGGCTCGCCGCAAGCGGCGCTCGGTTGCATCAAATTCTTGCCCTTCTTGGCGGCGGCGAGATCTCCCAGCGCCTCGTCCGCATATTCGCGCGGCACGCCCAGGAAATTCGGCAAGCAAGGCACGGCCTCAGTCCCTGGCTCAGAGGCCGAGTTCGTCCAGAAGTTCGCGGGTATGCTCGCCGAGTTCGGGTGCCGGGCGCGTGATACTGCTGGGAGTCTCGCTGAATCGCTCGGCCGGGCGGGGTTGGCGCATGGCGCCGCCCTTGGGGTGCTCGCCCTCGACAATGATGCCGTTTGCCTCGATCTGCGGGTGCGTGAGGAGTGCCTCGCGGTCCAATACCGGCGCGCAAGGAACATCCTCGGCCTCGAAGCGATCAAGCCAGAATACACTCGATTGGGCGCGCAGGACTTCCTGCAACATCGTAAGGCGCTCACCGGCGTGGGCCACGCGCCCGCCGGGCGTCGCGAACCGTTCGTCGGTGAGCCATTCGGGTTTCTCGACGGCGCGGCAGAGTCCTTGCCATTCGGCGTCGGACATCGCGCCGGCCGTGATGTAGCCGTCGGCGGTCTCGAAGACGAGGTCCTGGGCCAGACGGGAATGGCGGCGCTTCGTTCGGGTGCTGAGCCAAGTATGGCCCGCCATGCCCTCGGTCCAATGAAAGGCGATTGTCGCGTCCAGCATCGACAGGCGCAGATGCTGGCCAATACCGTGGCGCTCCCGGGCGAAGAGGGCTGCGGTGATCGCCTGCGCGGCGGTCAGGGCGGTGACCTTGTCGGGCACCACCAGACGCATCATGCGGGGACGGCCGGTGTCGCGGTCGGCCTGGATTGCGGCCAAGCCGGAGAGCGCCTGCACAACCGGGTCATACACACGTTTGTGGCTGTAGGGGCCGGTCTCGCCGAAGCCGCTGATCGAGACATAAATCAGGTCCGGGCGGATCTCGCGCAACTCGTCTTCGCCCAGACTCAGGCGCTCGATCGCGCCCGGACGGAAGTTCTGCACGAACACATCTGCGGTCGCTACCAGGCGCCGGACGAACTCTCGCCCTGCATCGGTCTTCAGGTCAGCGACCACCGAACGCTTGTTGCGGTTGGCGGTGGCAAAGGTCGCCGAGACACCGGCGCTGGTCGCCCCGACATGACGCACAAGGTCGCCGGTGTCGGGTTGCTCGACCTTGATCACGTCGGCGCCCTGGTCCCCCAGGATTCGCGTCGCCATGGGCCCCGAAATCATCGTCGTCAGATCCACGATTCGAATGCCGTCCAATGCGCCCATCTTCGTAAGCCCTCCCTGCCCGAAACCCACCACTACGCCGTTTCTAACCAGCTACCTGCTCGGCAGCGAATGGCCGGCCGAAGAGCGGCCGCATCAGGGGACGTTCAGGCCTCGTCCTCAAAACAAACCGCCTCGATATTATGGGCTTCGGGGCTGAGTACGAAGGCCGCATAATAGGCAGGATGGTATTCGAGGCGGATTCCTGGCGCTCCGTTGTCTTCGCCGCCCGCAGCCAACGCGGCCGCATAGAAGGCCCGGACCGCGGCGCGCGTGGGCGCGCGAAAGCAGATATGCGCGGCCGGGCTCTGCCGACCGCGCTGGGCGACCCAGAACGAACCTTTGCGGCCGATACCAAAGCCAACCAAGGCGACCGTTCCGCTCTGCTCGGCGCTCACTTCACCAACCGTTTCCAGCCCGATCGGCGCCAGCGCCTGTGCGTAGAAGGCCTTGGCGCGGCCGAGATCCTCGACGGAGAGGCTGACGTGGTCAATCATTAGGTTAAGATCGGACATAGAGGTCGAATAGGCGACCCCGAGTCTGAAGTCGACCGCGCTGGGCCTTCAGGTCTGGGTACGCGGCGTGAGGTAAGGAAATCGACGCGAGGTAAGCAACGTCCCCTTAGTTTCCCGTGGTTCCTGGACAGGCTTGCTGCGCGGCTCAGGAGCACGGTACGCTCCGAGACCGATGAAGAAATCCGTGCGAAGCCTACTTCATGCCTGGCCTGTGCTCTGCCGGTTCGTCGCTGTCCTGCTGTTGGGCACCCTCCTGAGCTGCGGCTCAAGCGGCGGCCCGCCCCCGGCGCTCACGCCCGGCGAGATCCTTTCGGGCCTTGGTGCCGAAGGTCGTGCAGGGCTCTCGCCGGAGCAACTCGATGCTTACGCCGCGACGTTCGGGTTTCTCGACACCGATGCGGACGGCGTGGTCACCCTCGAAGAATACGAAGAAAATTCAATCTTCCGCGACCCGGCCGCGGTGCGCGGCGTCTTCGCTGCAACCGACCGCGACGGCGACGGCGGCGTCACGGTGGCAGAGTACGTCGAGAATCGGATCATCACCGACGAGGCCAAGACGATCTTCGGGCGGTTGGACGAGGACGGCGACGGCGGCCTCACCTTGCCGGAATTCGAGGCCGGTACGCCGTTCACTTCGGTCCAGGCTGCCGATGTATTCGCGCGCTTCGACACCTCGGCCGACGGCGTGATCGGACAGACCGAACTGCTCCGCGTCTGGGGTAATTGGGCACGCCTGCCCGAGGTCGATCTCGGCTGAGTTCGGGCCGTGCGAGCGGGAGCGCGCCGGGATGGCGCGCTCCCGACGCGGCTCATTCAGGCGCGAGCAGGCCGCAGCCGAAGCTGGGAGGCGAAACGGGGGACGTTGCTTACCTCACCCCGATTCCTTACCTCGCGTCCTGCCGCTGGTCCTCCTGGGCGCGGAATTCGCTGTGCGGTGAGTAGCCGCGCCGCTGGCCTTCAGGTCTGGATACGCGCCGTGAGGTAAGGAAATCGACGCGAGGTAAGAAACGTCTCTTCAGTCCTGGCTCTTCAGTCCTGGCTCGTGAGGTCGGTCATGGTTTTCCCCCAAGAGGGCGGGTAAGGGCCGAGCGCTGGTCTTGGACCTCTCCATAGAAGGTGCAGATGGTCAGGTGATCGTTGACTAACCCCATGGCTTGCATCATGGCGTACATGGTAGTCGGCCCCACAAAGGACCACCCTCGGCGTTTAAGGTCCTTGCTTAATGCGGTGGATTCTTCGGTGAGAGCTGGAATGTCGCCCATGACAGTTTTGGGCTGGCTGAGGGGTTCCCATTGCCAGAAATATGCGGCCAGTGACCCGAATTCTTGTTGCAGTTCCAAGGCCCGTGCGGCGTTGTTGATGGTGGAGTTGATTTTGCCCCGGTGGCGTACAATGCCCGCATCGTTGACCAAACGTTCGACGTCGGAGGGGTCAAAGGCGGCCACCTGGACGGGATCAAATCCCGCAAATGCAGCGCGAAAGGCCGAGCGTTTTCTCAGGATGGTCAACCACGACAAGCCGGCCTGAAACCCCTCTAAACAGACTTTTTCAAACAACTGGGTGTCGTCAACGGTGGGGCGGCCCCACTCGTGATCGTGGTAGGCCAAATAATCGGCGTGTTGAGCTGGCCACGGGCAGCGAATGGGCTGGTCTTGCTGGCGGGCAATTGGATCGCTCATCGTTGCTCACCGTACGCGGTGCCGCAAACCTGCTCAACTATTGGCGGGTGAACTGGGGGAACTGGGGGACGTTGCTTACCTCGCGTCGATTTCCTTACCTCACGTCGCGTACCCGGACCTGAAGGCCCCGCGCGTCGGCTACTCATCGCGCAGCGAATTCCGCACCTCCCCATACCCGGCGTCCCCATCCGCAGCCGGGAAGCTACTGAGGGGCTCCTCCGTAGTTCCGCGCCCGAGGAAGGCCAGCGGCGGGACTCGGGGCAAGGGACAGAACGAGCAGGAACCCTCCGGGCTGAGCCGCGACCAGCTTGTCGCTCGTTCTCGCTCCGCTCCGGAGGGTTCCTGCTCGTTCTTGTTCCGCCTCGGCACGGCTCATCCGCGGCACCGCACTCAGCCCGTGCTCACTCCTGCCAGCGAATTCGCTGGTAGTCGAAGGGCTCCGGCCTCTCAAGATTCACTTTGACAATCTCAAAATAGGGCGAAAGATCGAAATCCCGCGGCGTGATGAGGTTCGTCCGCTTATGCCGGAACACCCCAGGATACGGCGTCCCCCGCCGGCGCCGTCCCCAGCGCACGGGAAGCGCCGGTGCTGTCTCCCCCGCAACCACACTAGGCAGAATCGGAAATCCCACATTCTGAAAAGCCAGCGCAATCAAGCTCGAACAGATGACGTCATGCGTCAGCGTACTCGCTGCCTCAAGCGCGGTACGGCGAAACCGGCGCGGGAGTAGATTGACGGGAAAGAAGTAGCGCGCCAGCTCTATCACGTGCCGCATGTCATAGCGTGTGCCGAGCTGGCTCATCGTCTCGTCCAGGACTCGCTGCAGATCGTCCGCGTGCAGCCCGGTTGGTCGGCAGATGCGAATATTGTAGCCGGCGTATTTGGCGAGTGGGCTCATCGTGACGCCGCCTTCGAGAAGGGCTTCGACGAGCAGGTGCGAGGTGTCCGGGCCGTATCGTGTCTCCAGCTCGGCCGCATCTTCGTCGCTCCGTGCCGAAAACGCATCGCCGACGTAAAGCGCCGCATGCGACCACGAGCTCTGGGTGAGGAATTTGATCACCTCGCTCACGCGCTGGTCACCCTCCACAAGGATGATGTCGCCCTTGCGCAGCGTCTGGCGCAGTATCTCCGGGTCGAGCACGGCGCGCTGCGGATAGAGCGCGAGGGGTTTTGTCAGATACGCCGCCCCGAGGCGAAAGATCCGCTCGCGCAGCCATCCCATTTCAACCCAACTAGCAGTTAGCGGCCGATCGCCGAATCGATGCAAGGGCAGGCCGCGCGCGCGCGCAGGCCGCGTGGCACTACAAAGGCCCGCAGCCCAGGCCGCCCAACGCTCTGAATGAACGCGTGTCTCGCGTTCTTTACGGCTCCGGAAGCCATTGCTACCAAATCCGGGGTTCTCCCCGTCCCGGCCCGCCCGGCCGATCGGCGGGAATTCCCACCCGATACAAGACTTTTGCGCCGAGGCGCCGTGCCCCGGGGCGCGGCAGAAACAAAGACGAACATGGATCTCGAATATACCGAGAAGGAGAAGGCCTTCCGCCGCGAGGTGCGCTCGTGGCTCGACGCCAACGTCCCCGCCGAGCGCCTGCCGACCTACGACCGCAAGGAAGGCTTCGCGGCGCATCGGGCCTGGGAGCATACGCTCAACGAGGGCGGCTACTCGATGGTCTCCTGGCCCAAGGAATACGGCGGCCTCGGCGTAAACCTCATCGAATGGCTGATCTTCGAAGAGGAATATTGGCGCGCCGCAGCACCGCTACGCGTGAACCAGAACGGTATCTTCCTGCTCGGTCCGACGCTGATGCAATTCGGCACCGAGGAGCAAAAGGCCCGTTTCTTGCCCAAGATGGCCTCGAGCGAAGAGACCTGGGCGCAGGCCTGGTCCGAGCCGGGTGCCGGCAGCGATATGGCCGCGATCCGCTCGACCGGGCGGATCGAGGGCGATGAGTTCGTTCTGAACGGCCAGAAAACCTGGTCGACACGGGCGGCATTCGCGGACTGGGGCTTCGGAATCTTCCGCACCGATCCTGAGTCGAAGCGCCACAAAGGCCTGACCTTCATTCTTTTCCCT
>JAYGCM010000067.1:0-14268 GCA_046583355.1 Deltaproteobacteria bacterium | reverse complement strand
CACCGTGCAGAGTTCGCCATCACAGCTATTCGGCCCGTCTGGCTCGAACGTGCAATCCGACGCACAACACGATCGACCTCCGCCATTGAGCGCACCGTCGTCGCATTCCTCGTCGCCGCCAACCGTGCCATCGCCGCAGATGATCTCCGTGCAGACGGTGGGGCTGGCATCATCGCAGATCCAGCCCGGTTCGATGGTACAGGCCTCGCTGCAGCCGTCGCCCGATACCGGCGGAACATTCAACGCGCCCAAATAATTACTTCCCCAGCAATCGACCCCGCCGTCGGCCGCCAGCGCGCAGGTGAACAGACTGCCGACGCTGATCTGTGTGTAGGGTCCGGGTTGGTTGGTCGCTTGACCGTAAGAGTTCTGTCCCCAGCAATCGACCGCCCCCAAGGGCGTGAGAGCACACGTGTGATTAGTGCCGACCCTGACTTCTGTGTAGGGACCGGCCTGATCGGTCGCCTGATCGTGGGAGTCATGGCCCCAGCAGTTGACCGAGCCGTCAGATGCGAGAGCGCAGGCGTGTCCTTCTCCGGCAGATATCTGCACATATGGACCCACCTGATCAACAGCCTGACCCCAATTGTTCCGTCCCCAGCAATGGACCGAGCCATCCGCGGCCAACGCACAGCTGAAGCTGTAGCCAGCGGCGACCTGAGAGTATGTACCGGGCTGGTCCTCCTCCTCCTCCCCCCAGCAGTTGACCGAGCCGTCGGCCGCCACCGCGCAGGAATGGTAAGACCCTGCGGCGACCTGGGAGTAGGGGCCCGGCTGGTCGTCGGACTGACCAGACTGGTTCAGGCCCCAGCAGTCGACGGAACCATCCAACGCCAGCGCACAATTGTGAGAATCCCCGACCGTGATCTGTGAATAGGGTCCGACCTGATCGGTCGCCTGGCCGTTGGCGTCAGATCCCCAGCAGTCGACCGAGCCGTCGCCTGCCAGCGCACAGGCGTGGTAGCTGGTCCTGGTGGCAAGCTGCACCCAGTTGCCGCTGGCGTCATCGCATTCTTCGTCGCCCTCGACGACCAGGTCTCCGCAGACAGTCTCGTGGCAGATACTGGGCTCACTATCATCGCAGACCCAACCTGGCTCGACGATACAGGAGTCGCTGCATCCGTCGCCCGATAGGCCGATCGGCGGCGTCGGGACGGTAGTCTGGCCCGATGTGTTCTGGCCCCAGCAATGGATCGAGCCACCGACAGTGAGGGCGCAGGTATGGTGCCATCCGAGCGCCATCTGGTCGTAATCGCCGTTAGAAAGTATCTGGTTCGCCTCACCGTGGTCGTTGCGTCCCGCGCAGCCGATGATTTGGATCGGGGAGTTGGAGGTCGCACAAGAGTGGTAGAGCCCAGCCGCAATTTGCAAGAAGCCTATCTGGAAAGGCACGGCAGCTGATCCACCAGCCTGGCCGTCGTCGTTGTTGCCCCAGCAATCGACCCAGCCCGCAGCGTTCAACGCACACGTGTGAAACCCTCCAGCAGCTACCTCGATATAGGGTCCGACCTGGTCGGTTGCCTGGCCGTCGATGTCGCGGCCCCAGCAATCGACCGAGCCATCGGCCAGCAGGCCGCATGTGTGGAAATCTCCGGCGCTGATCTGGGTGTAGGTGCCAGCTTGGAAGGCTGTCTGGCCGTCGTCGTTGTTGCCCCAGCAGGTGACGAAGCCATCCAGGTCCAGGACGCAGGTATGCAGCCGACCGGTCGTGACCTGGGTGAACGGACCTTCCTTGTCGGGACTCTGAAACTCGGCGTTGCTGCCCCAGCAATCGAGCGAGCCGTCGGTGCCCAGGGCGCATGTATGGAAAGCTCCGGCGGCGATCTGCGAGTAGGGACCGGGCTGGTTGGTGGCCTGGCCGGATCCGTTGGCTCCCCAGCAGATCGCCGCGGCGCTCGAGTCCAGAGCGCAGGTATGTTCGGCGCCCGCTGCCACAGCCATCCAGCCGCTGTTTTCGCCACCGTCGTCGCATTCCTCCAGCCCGTCAACGACGATGCCGTCGCCGCAAACTTCGGGTGCCGCGAATGCTGAAGCCGCTGCGGCGAGAAACAGGATCATCGCAGAGGCGCAAAGGCCACTGCGGGCGCCCGGGGTCGAAGGAGAGAACATCATCCCCCTAGGTGTATCCTACTGCGGCACGCGAAATCTAGGGGAAAATCAGGGGAATTCTGCACGCAGACAGCTGCGTGGCGGAAGCCTCGCGCCTACAATCGTCAAACCGCCACCCGTGGCGGGCGGCTCAGTCGCCGCCTGCCCAAACCACAAACCCAGAACCCGCTTTATTCCGCTACACGCCGTTTCATTAAAATCTGGGGAGACGGGACGGATTCCTTCGCGGGAGATCCGCCGAACGCAGATTTCACCTGCGAGGTGAATGGCGAAACAGTCAACCGGGTCGTGACGTTGCTGTACCCAATACTAGAGGGAGACGACCTCTCCTACGCCACGACCATTGTTCCGTCGGTAAGTGGAGAGAACGACTCCGGTGACATAACTTGCGACGGTGCTAGCCACCTCTTCATGGATGCGGCGGCCACCCCGGGCCACATTAGTCACGGTGGAAAACCGTGGTGTTGCTCGCATAGGACAAACCCGATTTGTGCGTCAAGCCTGACAACCATTGCGTATTACACAGTCATCTGCTGACCCTCATCGAGACCCCTGGCTGAGCGGGAACCCTGTCGTATGCGTTGCTGGGGATTCGCGTCTGGCTGAACCAAAATGAGTGGATTGCCCCGCTGCGGGAACGGTGGTGAAGGCAAGGCAGGGAAAAGCGTGTGCCGGTTTTTGTGCGGGTCTCCACGCCCGCCCACGCCCTTCCACGACCAAAGTCGTTTACAAAAACCCCCGCCAATTGGTCGCTGACGGTCGCTGAGAAACCTTGGCAACGGCCTTCTAAGCCGTAGGTCGCAGGTTCGATCCCTACCTGGCGCATTCTGAAGAACTCCAGAGGCGCGACGTCTACCGATCGGCCTCGGCGGCCTTCCTTGAGACATCCACCAGCCTGATGGGCGGACATCGAAGCGGGTTGACCCACCCCTAAAGAAGATGAAAAAAGGCGGCTTATGAGACGGTTATTGAAAAATACCACGACCGCGTTTCTGGTGCTTACGCTTGCTAGCGCCGGATGCGGGGATAGCGACACGAATTCGGATCCACTGGCGGGCATGGCATCCGCCTTCACTCACCATATGATGAAGAGAACCGGCGAGAACGCGTTCGCCTCTCTGGCCTACGATTGTAACGAGTGCACGTTCGAGCAATTTTTTGCGATTGAACCACCAGCCGGTTGGACAAAAGGGCCCACCCAGGTGCTTCTGCCCATCGGCGAGATGAGGAACCGCCCCTCTCTGGAGGGAGTTCCCGACGCCATGGATTTCGTGCCCGAGGTTCCCGGCAACGAATACAAGCTGATCGCCAAGGTTCTCGATGCCCGAATTCTGCAAGCCGGCGCAGACGGGATCGTCGTCGAATCTCAAGTCCTGCGCGATACGCTCCTGCGCTACCCCGCCGGAAGCCGGGTTCACGAGCTCACCGACCCCGAAGAAAACGTCTTTGTTCTCTTTGCGCACGATATCGACCCCTTCGATCTGGAGAGCATCGATTTCCAAGGTGCCGACGCTCTTGCCTATTTTTCCGCCCCCGAGGGTTGGACCTATTCTACCCGCATTCTGGAAGAAGAACTGGCTTTGGACTCCCAAGGTGTCGTCACCGTGCTTGCGATTCGCGCCGAAAACGATTCGACCTGGGAGCGGCGCTAAGGGAGGGACAGGGGTGTAGCGGAATAAAGCGGGGTTCCCGCTTTCCCGGAGAGTAGGAGAGGCCCTCTCAGCGGCCGAGGGTCGTCCAGGGACCCCGCTGGCGCCGTCGGAGAATCATGATCCACCTTCGTTATCCCTGCTGCTGGAGGTCGAGCACAGGATGGCCTTCAAATGCTTGGGCACGCACACATCGAGTGTCGCGACCCGGTCGATGGCGTAGGTCGTAAGCGAGAGGACGATCGGCGCGGGTGTCCCCTGCGGCACGTCGATATTCCTCAGACGCGCCTTCCATTGATAGCCCGTGACGACCCCCTCCTCACCGCGTTGCGCGCGGAAGACTGCGTTTCCGGCGCGGCCCGCGAGCTTGCACCTGAAGCCGCCGCCCGTTTGGACACAATCGCCGACTCCGAATTCGACTCGTTCATCGAGTGTGCCGCCGGAGCCCGCAGTCAAGCGAAAGCGAAGGCCGCCGAGCGGGTTGAAGGTATCGTCGGCGCCGTGGGTTCCCACCGCAAAGGTGCCACGCGCGGCGATCGCTCCCAGACGCGTCGTCCAGGAGGTGCGCAATTTGAGGTTGGTGACCGTAAGGACGGCCTCCTCGTCATCGCAATTATCAGTCAGCGAGTCGTTATCGAGGTCGCCGCCACTGCAGCCGCAGAAGCCGTCGACGCAGGTTTCACCGGTCGTCGAAAGGTCGCCGTCGTCGCAGGTCTGCTGGTCGGCCACGAAGGTATCCACCGCGCAATCGGTGCTGTTGCCGCTGCATTGCTCGGCAAGGTCGCATTGCGCATCCTCCGCAGCACGGCACTCGGTTCCGGCTGCGGCAAGCGCGTCTTCCGGGCACTCGGACGTGAGGCCATCGCAGGTCTCCGCGGGGTCACAGAGGCCCGCAGACTCGTTGCAGATCGTGCCACCGGCAACCAAGGCATCGGCCGGACATGCCGCCGTGACGCCGTCGCAGACCTCCTTCTCGTCGCAGACGCCGGCCGCGCGGCGGCAGCGCACATCGGCGCGGCGCAGCACATCGGCCGGACATTCGATATGGAAACCGTCGCAACTTTCAGGGCGATCGCAATCGCCCGCGCGCGAGCGGCAGCGATAGGAGGAATTTCGTACCCGGTCGGTCGGGCATTGCGCACCGCTGCCGTCGCAATATTCTTCGACATCGCAATCATCGGCTTCTTCGCGGCATTCTTCCTCGTCGTCCAGCGGGATGAACTCGTCGAGCGGGCATTCGATGCTCTCGCCCTCGCAATATTCCTCGATATCGCACGGCCCCGCCATGGGCCGGCATTCGTCGCCGAAGTTCAACTCGTCTTCAGGACAGACCGAATCGAAGCCATCGCAATATTCGGCATCATCACAGGTGCCGGCGGCAGCGCGACAGATCGTAGTATCGCTCTCGACCTCGTCGGAGGGACAATCGACATCCTCGCCGGTGCATTGCTCGGCGGCGTCGCAGAGGTCCGTGCTGGCGCGGCAGACGGTCGAGGCCGAAAGGTAGGAATCAAAGGGACAGAGGGCCGAAGTGCCGGTGCAGGCCTCGGCCGGGTCGCAGTCGCCACCGGACGCACGGCACTCGGTCGTGGGTGCTTCGAAGGCATCGGCCGGGCAGGTGCCGTTGGTGCCATCACAGGCCTCCTCGAGATCGCAGACACCGCTGCTGGCGCGGCAGACGGTCGCGGCCGGAAAGACGGTATCGACGGGGCATTGCCCGGAGGAACCCATACAGGTTTCCTCAAGGTCGCAGTTTCCGAGAGTCGGGCGGCATACGGTGGTGTTGCTGCGGAACTCATCGCTCGGGCACCATCCGTCGGTGCCGTTGCAGACCTCCGCGAGGTCGCAGATCCCGGTCGCGGCGCGGCATTCGGTACCCGACGCCTTGCGTGTACAATCGCTTTCGCAGCACAGGCCCCCGTCGCATTCCTCACCGGCGTCGTTCACCAGATCCCCACAGACGGCCGCTGCGTCCGGCGCACCCAACGCGAAGGTCAGCAGAAGCGCGAGCGTGCCGAGAAGGTACGGAGGAAGGCGTAGTCGTCTTGGTCGTTGCATCGGGTTCTCGAGTTTCTGCATCCGGAGTCCTCGGGAAGACTGGATTTCGGTTGTCGGACTAATAAAGGAGAGGCCACCTTACCTGCATCAGGCAACCCCGATTGAATGTAGAAGGATGGCGGATGGGATTGCCGCGGGCAATGAAGAATTTCAGTAGTTGGGCGTTTTTCTTCACAAGAGGGTCGAGAGGTGAGGGCCATATGCGCGATGCATGGGCAGATACGCGGTGCGACGCGCCGCGTTGGCGCTTCGTGATCTCCGTGCCGATAGACAGCGTCAGACACCCAACCCGGCTTGCCGGGCACCACGCCGATCAGGGGGACGTGTGTTACCTATTCGCGGTTTTGTTACCTATTCGGATGTACGGTGGCGGCGCGGACCACGAGCGGGACCCGCCCGAATAGGTAGCAAAACCGCGTATAGGTAACACACGTCCCCCTCAGCCGGCCGGTTTCGCCTTGCGCGTTGGCCGGGTCAGGACTTCCTGGCTGATGGTGGCGACGTGCTGGCCCTGGCTGTCGAAGATCGAGCCCAGCGAGAGGCCGCGTGAGCCGATCAGGCTGCGGCATTCAAACGAGTGGAGGTGGAATTGGTCGACGCGCAGGGGGCGATGAAACCAGATCGCGTGGTCGAGGCTTGCGTTCCATAGCCCGCCATCGCCGCTCTCGGTGAAACCCTCGAAGAGCGGGTGGCGGACCACCACGCTCTCGCACGGCAGGTCGTCGGAGAGGTAGGCCAGGCCGCAGGCATGCAGTGCCGGGTCGGCGCCTTCCAGGTCCTCGCAGATGCGCGCCCAGATGCGGATCGAGTCGGCGCGCTCGACATCGCGGCGGTCGAAGGTCTTGCTCCAGGCGGTGTTGGCAACGCTCTCGGCGGCCGGGACTGCCGGCATCGGGATCCGGGCATGTTCGGTGAGTTCCTCGCCGACGCGCTGGAACGATGCCGCGAGATTCAAGATCGCGCCGGTTGCCTGGCGCGCCACCACGCGACGAGTCGAGAAACTGCGGCCGTTGCGGATGCGGTCGACCTCGAAGCGGATCGGCTGCGAGGAGTCGCCGGCGCGGATGAAATAAGCGTGCAGCGAATGCACTGCCATGCCGTCCTCAACCGTCGCACTGGCGGCGCGCAGCGCCTGGGCCACGATCTGCCCGCCATAAAGCCCACCCCAAGGGTAATCGGGGCCGCTGGCGACGAAAGTATCGGGCCCATGGGTCTCAAGCTGCATCATTTCAAGAAAGTTCATAAGGAGTGAGACAGACCTACCATGCGGCCTCCTTCTCCTCCCCCTTTCGCCGAAGGGCTGGCTCCAGTATCCCCTGCCTGCTGTGGAGGAGTTGGAGAGAGAGATCAGGCGTGAGGTGGAGCGTCGCCGGACCTTTGCCATCATTTCCCACCCGGATGCGGGCAAGACGACGCTGACGGAGAAGATTCTGCTCTTCGGCGGGGCCGTGCGCGAGGCCGGTGCGGTGCGGGCGCAGAAGGCCAGCAAACACGCGACCAGCGATTGGCTGGAGATCGAAAAACAGCGCGGCATCTCGGTATCCAGCTCGGTCATGCACGCCGATTACGCCAATATGCGGATCAATATTCTCGACACGCCCGGCCATCGAGATTTCAGCGAAGATACCTACCGCACGCTCATTGCCGCCGATAGCGCCGTCATGCTGATCGACTCGGCCAAAGGCGTCGAGACCCAGACGCGCCGGCTCTTCGAGGTCTGTCGGATGCGCGGCATCCCCATCTTCACCTTCATCAACAAGATGGACCGCCACGGCCGCGACCCGCTCGACCTGCTCAGCGAGATCGAAGACGTACTCGGCATCGAGTCGGTGCCGCTGAACTGGCCAGTCGGTGTCGGCAAAGAATTCCGCGGCACTTACGACCGGCTCGACCGTAGGCTCGATATCTTCTCCGGTGGCAACCACGGCACCATGCTGGTCGACTCGGAATCCATCAGCGGCGAGCCTGAGGACGAAGCGATCCAGGCGGCATTGGGCTCGGCGGCCGAGATGTTCATGGACGGCCTTGAGCTCCTGGAAGGCGCGGGTACGGAATTCGATCCGGAGCGCGTGCGCGCGGGCAAACAGACGCCGGTATTTTTCGGCAGCGCGCTGACCAACTTTGGCTTGAAGCCTTTCCTCGACCATTTCGTCGAACTCGCCCCGCCGCCGCTGGCCCGCCTCGCCGTGGACACCAGGATCATCGAGCCGGCCACCAGCGCGTTCTCGGGCTTCGTGTTCAAGATCCAGGCGAATATGGATCCGGGCCACCGCGACCGCATCGCCTTCATCCGGATCTGCTCGGGCAAATTCGAACAAGGCGTAAACGCCGTGCATCGGCGCACCGGCAAGACGATGCGCCTGACCAAATCCACCCTGCTGATGGGGCGCGGGCGCGAGAGCGTCGAGGTGGCCTACCCCGGCGATGTCGTCGGACTCTTCGACCCGGGCTTCCTGCAGATCGGCGACACGCTTTGCACCAGCGGCGATTTTGATTTCCCCGAACTGCCGACCTTTGCCCCCGAGCATTTCATGCGCGTTGAGCTGGGTCTGGTGACCAAGCGCAAGGCCCTGCAAAAAGGCCTCGACCAGCTTGCACACGAAGGCGCGATTCAGATCTTCTCGGACCCCGATGGAGCCGGTGCCACCATTCTCGGCGCGGTCGGCCCGCTGCAATTCGATGTGCTCAAGCACCGACTCGCCAGCGAATATAAAGTCGAACTGCGGCTCTCGCAGCTCACCTTCTCGGTTGCGCGCTGGCCGACGGGCGATTTCAAACCCGAAATGGTCGGGCATTCGCGCCTCAGCAAATTGGTCTACGACCACGTCGGCCGCCCGGTGCTGATCTCCCAAGGCGTGAACTTCCTCGAGCGTCTCCTTGAGGGCCACGAAGGGATCACGCTGGCCGAGACTCCCCCCACGACCTAAGGAATAGCCCGCATGAGTGATTCAGAAAAAAGCGACCTCCAAACGATTCCGGAAAGCGTCTGGGTGGCACCCTCGGCGCAGCTCTACGGTAAAATCGTGCTCGGCGAGAACGTTTCGATCTGGCCCAATACGGTGCTGCGCTCGGAAACCAATCAAATCCGGATTGGCAGAATGACCAATCTGCAAGATTTCGTCATGGTGCATATCGGCTACGCACAGGACACCGTGATCGGAGAGTTCTGCTCGATCACCCACCATACGACCATCCACGGCTGCACCATCGAGGACAATTGTCTGATTGGCATCAACGCCTGCATCATGGACGGCGCGGTCATCGGCACCGGCTCGATTGTCGCCGGCGGTGCCTTGGTGCGCGAGGGCAAGATCTTCGAGCCGAATTCGATCATTGCCGGCGTGCCCGCCAAACAAATCGGCTCGCGCGACAATACCAAGGCCAACCGCATGAACGCCTGGCAATACCAGCGCAACGCCGAGGCCTACCGGCTCGGCAACCACCGCGGCTGGACCGGCGAGGAGCACCTCGCCTGGCAAGCCGCCAAGGCCGCCGAGATCGAAGCCGGCACCGACTGATTCAGGAAGAGTGTCAGGCTTGGTGGTATCAGGCTAGGCGGGGTGGCATCACCCGACCTAGCCTTCAGATCGCGCGCTTCTGGTCTTTCCAGAAGGGGTCGCGGAGTTTGCGCTTGTAGAGTTTGCCGTTGGGGTCGCGCGGCATAGCGTCGGTGAAGTCGATGGATTTCGGCGTCTTGAATTTTGCCAGCTTATCCTTGCAGAAAGCGAAGATTGCGGCGCGCAGGGCGTCGTCGCCGGGGATGCCAGGAGCGGGCTCGATGACCGCCTTGATCTCCTCGCCCCAATCTTCATTCGGGATGCCGAAGACGGCCACATCGCCGACCTGCGGGTGGGTGATCAGCACATTTTCGATTTCGGCCGGATAGATATTGGCGCCGCCGGAGATGATCATATCGATCTTGCGGTCGCAGAGAAAAAGAAAGCCGCCCTCGTTCAGGTAGCCGATATCGCCGACCGTGAAATAGAGCTCGCCGTCGATCACAAGGCGGTTCTTTTTTGTTTTGGCTGCGTCGCCTTTGTACTCGAAGGCCATATTCTCAGGCAGCTTCATGAAGATCGTGCCGCGCTCGCCGGTGGGCAGGGCCTGGCCCTTCTCCTCGTCAATGATCTGAATGACGGCGCCGGCCCAGGCCTTGCCAACCGTACCGGGGTTCTCGAGCCATTCCTGCGGCGAGCAGATCGTACCGCCGCCTTCGGTCGCGGCATAATATTCCCAAATCGACTCGCCCCACCAGGCCAGCATGCGGCGCTTGATCTCTGGCGGGCACGGCGCTGCAGCATGAATCATCGTGCGAGTGGACGAGCAATCGTATTTTGCGCGGACGTCTTCGGGCAGCATCAGCAGGCGGTGGAATTGCGTCGGCACCATATGGCTGAGCGTGACTTTATGTTTGTCGATGAGCCGCAGCATTTCTTCGGGCAGCCATTTATCCATCAAGACGACGGTATGGCCCAGGTTCAGGGAAGAAGCCGAATGCATGAGGACGGCTGTATGATAAAGCGGCGAGCCGACCAGATGCACATTGCCGGCCTCCGGCTGCACACCGAAAAGCATCAGAAAGCCACCCAGCAACTCGCCCATCACGCCCGGATCGATCTCGGCCGGCGCCAGGTCACGCTTCACTCCCTTGGGGTTACCGGTTGTGCCGGAGGTATAATTCATCACCGCACCGGGCGCGCGCTCGGCCGGCATCTCCGGCGAGCCCATCGCCTTGAGTTCGTCCAGCGAGCGGAAGCCGGCGACCTCACCGATGGCGAAACGGGCCGCAGGCGGAAAATTGATCTCGTCGGCAGCGGCGATGCAGGCCGTCGCGATTTTCTCGTGCGCGATGAAGGCTGCGGCGTTGCAATCTTTCACGATAAAGGCGATCTCGGCCGGCGCAAGATGCCAATTGAGCGGCGTCAAATACCAGCCGGATTGCGCCACTGCGAGATAGAGCTGGTAGAACTCGGCACAATTCGGCGCCGCAATGGCGACGGTCGCACCCGGCGCGACGCCCAGCGCGCGCAGCCCGCTGGAGATCTGATTGCACTCGGCCAGCAAGTCGCCGCGGCTCCACCCGCGCCCCTGCGGGTCGACCAAAGCCAGCCTTTCGGGATGCAGCTGTGCGCGATTCCAGAAACCTTGTTCTTCCATTCCAATCCCTCGGTGCAAAAGTCCGTCCGACCCCATCGTCTGCCGCCAGCTTGCCCGACGATTCCGCTAGAGGCGCGGCCGAAAAGTAGGCCTGCATCCGGGCGCCGCTTGCGGCCGCTGGACTGCGTCACGCTCTCTCCCAATGGCTACGGCCATTGCTCGGTCGCCGACCAAGCCAGCGGCCGCAATCGACGCCCTCTGTGCAAAGCCCTACTTTTCGGCCGGACCTCTAGGTTCGGCCGGCTATCCAGCTCAGACGGACCCGAGCTGGCGCAGGCCTTCATAGAGGACGATCGAGACCGCGTTGGCCAGGTTGAGGCTGCGTACCCCAGTCCCGGACATGGGGATATTCCACAGCGGGGCAAGCGCTGTTTTGAGATCGGCGGGTAGCCCCTTGGACTCCGAGCCGAAGACGATGGCGTCGCCCGCAGCGAAGCTCGCCTTGGTATACGATGTGGTGGCGTGCGTGCTGAAGGCGAAGATTCGCGCCGGTTCGACCTCCTTGAGGAAGGCCGCGAAGGAGTCGTGCGTATGGAGATCGACCAGGGGCCAATAATCCAGACCGGCGCGCTTGAGGTAGCGGTCCTCCAGCGAGAAGCCGAGGCGGCCGACCAGGTGCAGCGGCGAGCCTGTCGCGGCGGCGAGGCGCGCGATCGAGCCGGTATTCTGCGGGATCTCGGGTTCGACCAGAACAATATGCATCAATTCGCCTTGCCCAGCGGGCTCAGTTTGCCCGACGCATCGGGCAGGAAAAACGCGCCGTCGCGCTCGACCGCATGTGAGAGCAACTCGACCTGCGGCGCGCGCAGGAAGCGGGCCCGCCACGGGCCGTCTTTTACCGTGGTGTAGAGTACATCTTCGGCGCCGAGAGTGAGTTCAGCTGCTTGGAGCGATTCGCGGCTGCCGTCGTTCAGGCCGATGGTGAAGCCGCTGGCCGGGGTGCCGTCGACGCGCACGACGACCCAGGGAGTATCGTCGATCACGACGCGCGCTTTCTCGTCGCCCATGACGATCCACCATTCATCTTCGCGGCGGCAGAGCTGCCTGGCGAAGAGGGTGGCGATCCGTCGGTTGACGACGGGTTCGTCATCCGAGTACCAGTGGCCGTCGCGCGCGAAACGGATGACGCCGCTCTCGATTGCCCAGAAGCCTGCTTTTGGCATCGCTTCCAGCATTGCCACCTGCGGGCCCGTGCGGCAAGTTTGCCCGTCCCTTTCCGCTTCGTGCGGCAAGGGATATGTAGAGATGGAATGGTTCCCGTTCTCGTTTCTTTCGGTCCGATTTCCCTCTACAGCTTCGGTGCGATGCTGGCGCTCGCGTTTCTCGCGGCCAGCTCGGTGGTCGTGAAGGGGCTTGGCCAGCGCGGCCTCGATCCGGCTCTGGCCGGACCGCTGACCTGGTGGGCGGCGCTTGGCGGCCTGCTCGGCTCGCGCCTGCTTTCGGTCTTCCACGATTGGGACCGCTTTCTCGCCGATCCCCTGGGGCACCTTCTCACGGGCGCTGGCTTCGTCTTCTACGGTGGCCTGGCTGGAGGGCTCTTGGCGATCTCGATCTGGGTCTATCGCCAGCGCCTCTCGTGGCTGGTGATCGCCGATATTGTCGCGCCCGCAGTGGTGCTCGGGCAAGCCATCGGGCGGGTGGGTTGCCAGCTTGCCGGCGACGGCGATTGGGGCGTTCCCACGAATTTACCCTGGGGCATGGCCTACCCCAATGCGATCTTCGGCTGGCCGCACGCCGAAGGCGTTCTGGTTCATCCCGCACCGATCTATGAGACTCTTCTCTATTCGGGGATCTTCGTCGTCCTGATGCGCATGTTCCGCGCCCGCGAGCGCTGGGCGGATGGGGCCGTGGTTTTTGCTTTTATGGCGCTCTCCGGCCTGGCGCGCTTCCTGGTCGAGTTCATCCGCATCGAGCCGCGTGTCTTGCTCGATCTGACCGAGGCCCAATGGGTCGGCATCATGCTGATGGTCGTCGGTGTTGTTGGCCTGCTGGCGCGCCGGCTTCCTGGTGGGCGCGGCCCCGCGGTGGCCGCGCTTCTCGTTCTTTTGATGACTGCCGGCTGCGTCACCGGGCCGCCGCGCGCACCGGAGTTCGTCGCCCAGGACCTTGACGGCAAGGCGTTCCAGCTCAAAGCGCAGCGCGGCAAAGTTGTTTTGCTGAATATCTTCACCACCTGGTGTCCGCCGTGTCGCGAGGAGATGCCTTCGATGGAGCGTCTTGCGGCGCGTCTGGTCGGCGAGGATTTTCTCATGGTCGCGGTGGCCGAAGACGATGGCGGCGCTCCGATCGTGCGCGCGTTTCGTGACGAGATGGGACTGACCTTTCCGATTCTGGTCGAGAGCACCGGTAGCGTGGGCCGCCGCTATCAGATTTCCGGCTACCCGGAGTCCTTCATAATCGACCGTGACGGCTATCAGGTGGCGCGCATCATCGGTCCGCTCGATTGGGACAATCCGGAAATGGCAGAAGATCTACGCACGCTGATCCGCACAGGTAAATGGCCGCGCGGCCCCGCTGGGCGGCGTTGAGCGCCGGTAGGCAAGGCTGCGGCGAATGAGGTACGCTCTGAGGATGCTCGTATTTTCGCTCTTTTCCGGCCGCGGTGCCGTCCGATGAGGCAGGCGTCACTGGGGCGTCCGCGTTCTGTGCTTCTGGCTCTACTCATCGGGGTTTTGCTTGGTGGGCTACTGCTGGGCAACGGTGCGGTTTCGCGCGTGGGCGCGGTCGACCAAGCGGCCTATGATGAGCTCGAGACCTTCACCAGCATTCTCTCCATCGTGCAGAAGAATTACGTCGAAGAGGTCGGCACGAAGGAATTGGTGGAGGGCGCGGTCAATGGCATGCTCGCCTCACTCGACCCGCATAGCGCCTACCTGACGCCGGAGCTCTACAAAGAGCTGCAGGTCGATACCAAGGGCAGCTTCGGCGGTCTTGGCATCGAAATCACCAATCGCACTGGCATTCTCACGGTGGTCTCGCCGATCGAAGATACACCGGCCTTTCGCGCCGGCATCGAGCCCGGTGACCAGATCGTCAAGATCGAAGAGGAACTCACCCGCGATATGTCGCTGATGGATGCCGTCAAGCTCATGCGCGGGCCGCGCGGCACGGACATCACCATTTCGATCAAACGCGAAGGGGTTGGCGAGCTCATCGATTTCACTTTGACGCGTGAAAATATTCAGGTCGAGAGCGTTAAATTCAAACGCCTCGACGACGGTTACGGCTATATCCGAATCACCCAATTCCAGGAGCGCACGGCACCCGGCCTCGAGGAGGCCTTGGCCGAAATCTC
>JAYGCM010000080.1:0-12837 GCA_046583355.1 Deltaproteobacteria bacterium | reverse complement strand
GATATCAACGACTCGATTGGCGGCACGGTCGACTGTGACAGCAACGCCACAATGCGCCTCGCAGAGAGTACAATCGCGGAAGATGGTCTCGAGATTCGGCTCCGTCATGCCTCCCTGTTTACGTGGGCGACAAGGCCGGGTCCAGACGGGGCCCGTCTTCGAGTTTGCGCAGGAAGCGCAGCACGGCCTCGCTGAAGATATCGTTCTTGTCCCCGGCCACCATATGGCCCGCCCCCGTGACGTCGCAGAACTCGGTATGGGGCGCGAGTGCCCGGAAATGCTCGACGCCTTCCATGGTCAGCAGGTCGCTTTGTTGGCCGCGCACCAGCAAGGTGGGAATATCGAGTGCGGCGGCCGCCTGATCGAGTGCGTTCTTGGCCGCGTTCGGCCGTCCCTTGATCGCCATGAAACGCGGATCCCAATGCCAGCGCCAACGGCCATCGTCGCCCCGGCGCAGGTTCTTGGCCAGGCCGCTGGGGTCACGGGGGCGCGGCCTATGCGGATTATATTCTGCGATTGCATCAGCGGCTTCGTCGAGGTTGGCGAAGCCGTCGGGGCGCGCGCGCATGAAGTCCATGATGCGCTGCGCTCCTGCCGGGTTCATGCGCGCGGCAATATCGACGAGGATGAGCGCGCGTGCCACGGGTTGCTCCGAACTGCCTTGCGCAAGGAGGCAGGCAAGGCCACCGAGGGAGGCGCCGACGAGAACCGGCGGGCGCGCAAGCTCTGCGCTCAATGCCACCAGGTCGCCGGCGAAATCATCGTAATGGTAGCGGCCTTCTTTGTCCCAGGCGCTATCACCGTGGCCGCGCTGGTCGAGGGTGAGCGCGAACCAGCCCTCGCGTGCCAGGGTTGAGGCCGTCGCATGCCAGGAGTGTCGAGTCTGGCCCCCGCCGTGGACCAGCACAATGGGCGGCGCGGCGGGGTCGCCGAAAGCATCTGTGTGCAGGGCATTGCCGTGGCGGCCACGGAAGCTCATTTCGACGGGATCGGATTGCATCATCGACCAGCCTAGAGGTCCGGACCTCTTGCGTCGATCACGTAAGGCTGGCTCTTGATTAATTATTTTATAGGGAGGTCCGCACCCGATTGTGAATACCGGGAGCGGAGCTGGCTTGGCGGTGATCGCGCGATCTGGCATGGGGGGGCATGGGTAGGGTTTACGTCGTCGGCAGTATCAATATGGACCTGGTCGCCCGGGTGGTGGACTTCCCGCGGCCTGGGGAGACGGTCATAGGTGCCGATTTCCAAAGCCTGCCAGGCGGCAAGGGCGCGAATCAGGCGGTAGCCGCGGCTCGCTTGGGTGCGACTACGCGCA
Source organism: Deltaproteobacteria bacterium (assembly GCA_046583355.1). Classification (GTDB taxonomy): domain Bacteria; phylum Desulfobacterota; class Binatia; order UBA12015; family UBA12015; genus UBA12015. The sequence continues at coordinate 11,519 of JAYGCM010000080.1, read as the reverse complement.
TGGTCGGCTGCGTGGGCGAGGATAGCGCCGGGCGCGAGTTGACGGCCTACCTGGCCCGGGTAGGCGTAGATGTCTCCGGCCTGCGTGCCGTCGATGCGGTCGCGACGGGTAGGGCACTGATTTTTGTCAATGACGACGGCGAAAATTCGATCGTTGTCGTGCCCGGCGCGAATGGCTGCACGGGTGCCGCGGATATCGACTTCCAGGCGGCCGCAGGCGATGTGGTCGTGAGCCCGCTGGAGATCGGCGACGAGGCAATTCTGGCCGGCTTTCGCGTGGCCGCGGCTGCCGGCGCAACCACGATTCTGAACCCCGCGCCGGCGCGACTTTGCGCAAAGGAGCTGATGGACCTGGCCGACATCCTCATCGTGAATGAAACCGAGCTCGCCTTCTATGGCGCCGGCCAGCGGGACGGCGCACCGCCCCTGGCCGAGGTTGCCGTTGCCGCAGAGGGGCTGGCAAAAGATTTCCAGGCGACGGTCGTTGCCACCCTCGGTGCGCGCGGTGTGGTGGCGGTGGCGCAAGGCGAGACCATCGCGCTTCCCGCCCATGCCGTCGAGGTGGTTGATACGACCGCTGCCGGGGATACCTTCGTGGGCTCGTTGGCGGCTTCGCTGGCGCTTGGCGAAACCTTGCGTGACGCACTGGGCTGCGCGACAGCGGCGGCAGCGCTTTGTGTGGGTCGTGCCGGCGCCGCGTGCTCGATTCCCACCCGCGCCGAGGTCCACGCCTTTCGCGAGGCTGCGGCAAGGGAAGCGCGCCAGCAATGACCGTCCCTCAGGAGGGCGAGAGGCGGCGGAACTCGGCCAGATAGGGCAAGCCCAGGAGCACGCGGGTGCCCGTGAGTGCCACCGGCAAGATGAGGCCGAGAGCCAGGACGGCAGCCGGATCACCCGTTCCCGACCATAAATACAACATGGCCGCCGCCTGCGTGCCGAGGCCCCCGGGCGTGATGGGAAGCGCGCCGGCGAGCAGGATCAATGGGGTCGAGGCCATCGCGAGGGGTAGCGAAACCTCCAGGCCGAAGGCCATGGCGCCCAAGTAGAAGGTTGCAATAAAACAACCAAAATAGCCCGTCCGGATTGCCAGCAATATGGCGAAATCTTTCGGTGTCGCTAGCAGGTGCGAGCGAAAGACCGCCCAGCCGCGCACGCGCCGCGTCCAGCCCCAATCGGGGCGCTTGGCGCGAAGGGCGGCCAGGCTCGCGGCGGTGACGAAGAGGATTCCTCCCGCAGTGGATTCAATATGGCCCAATTCGGCGGAGGTCTCGAGCGACCAGGCCCCCACAAGCGCGAGACTCAGAAGGACAATCGTGTCGAAAATGGAATAGAAGAGGATCGAGCTTGTGCTCTCCAGAGCCGGAATGCCCTTGAAGCGTCGCAGGTAGAATATGATCCCGGCTGTGCCGATATTCCAATTGATCGCCGCTAGAAGGTAGGTCACGCCCCGCATGGCGCGTGCTTCGGACCACGCAAGCGGCTGATTGAAGCGGGTGATCAGGTAGGCAAAAGCAAACGAATCCAGGAGGAACCAGAAGCCGATAGCGACGAGAATCCCGGGGATAAACCACTCCAGGCGTGCTTCGCCCGCGGCGGCGATGACTTCCTCAAGAGGAACCTCGTAGAAGAGGTAGGCGATCACCGCGATGGCACCGATCCAGGGTGCCACGGTCTTCCATAGGGGCCCTTTATCGAGTTGAGCGGATGTGTCGTCGCCCTCGGTCTGATGTGCGTGATTGTCCATCGGGTTCAAGCACTATCCGGCCTTGCGTGAGACGCCAAGCGCGGCCGTGTGTACGTTCGGGCTTGTGAAGCGGCCGGCCCAACCTTAAACCAGCCGTTCGCCTACGGCGGAATTGCCATGATCAGCACTGAAAAACTCACCCTCGATTTCTCCGGCCGGGTTCTCTTTGAGAATGTGGACGCCAAGTTTATCCCCGGTAATTGCTACGGGTTGATCGGTGCCAATGGCGCGGGGAAGTCCACCTTCCTACGCTGCCTTGCCGGCGAGCAGGAAGCCGGCTCGGGGTCGGTGACGATGCCGGATGCCTTGCGCTTGAGCATGCTCAAGCAGAACCACTTCGAATACGACGAAGTCGAGGCCCGCCAAGCGGTCGTCATGGGCCATCCGCGCCTCTATGAGGTCATGAAAGAGAAGGATGCGGTCTACGCGAAGGCCGACTTCTCTGATGCCGATGGCATTCGGGCAGGCGAGCTGGAAGAGGAATTCGCGAACCTCGACGGCTGGAACGCGGAATCCGACGCGGCGCAGTTGCTCAGTTCTCTGGGTGTGGGCGACGCGCGCCAAGGTCGCTTGGTGAAGGATCTATCGGATAACGAAAAAGTCCGGGTGCTTCTGGCCCAGGCAATCTTTGGCGACCCCGATGTTCTTCTCCTCGATGAGCCGACCAATCATCTGGATGTCGACTCGATTCTCTGGCTCGAGGAGTTCCTCTACGGGTTCAAGAATACGGTCATCGTCGTTTCGCATGACCGCCATTTTCTCGACCGCGTGTGTACGCATATCGCGGATATCGACTACCAGAAGGTCCAGATCTACACGGGCAACTACACCTTCTGGTACGAGACCAGCCAGATGGCGTTGAACCAACGCCGTCAGGCCAATCAGAAAAAGGAAGATCGCATCAAGGAACTCAAGGCGTTCATTCAGCGTTTTAGCGCGAACGCCTCGAAGTCGCGCCAGGCAACTTCGCGTAAATCACTGCTTGATAAAATCACGCTCGACGAAATCCGGCCGTCTTCGCGCAAATACCCCTGGGTGGAATTTGCGAGCTGCGAGAAGTCTCTTGGCAAAGGTGTGCTCGTCGCCGACAACCTCAGTGTCTCTGTCGACGGCGAAATGCTCTTTGAGGGAGTGAGTTTCACGGCAGGCAGGGGCGAGCGGATCGCCGTCACCGGAAATGACCTCGCTGTGACCGCCTTGCTCGAAGTTCTGAGCGGAGTCCGCAAGCCGGATACGGGTGAGGTCGTATGCGGTCATACGGTCAAGGTCGGGCATTTCCCGAAGGACAATACCGAGTTCTTCGATACGGACCTCAACCTGATCCAATGGCTCGGGCAATTCACCGAGAACCAGGAAGAGAATTTCGTCCGGAGCTTCCTCGGCCGCATGCTCTTCAGCGGTGACGAAGTGCTCAAGAGCGCGCGCGTTCTCTCGGGCGGCGAGAAGGTCCGCTGTATGCTCTCGCGGATCATGCTCCAAGAGCCGAACTTTATGGTGTTGGACGGCCCGACGGATCACCTCGATCTTGAATCCATCACCGCCCTGAATAATGGCCTCTTGAAGTTTGATGGCACGATGATCTTCGGCAGCCACGACGTCCAATTTGTCACATCGCTGGCGACGCGCGTCCTGGAGTTGGAGGGTGGCAACTTCTTCGACCTCAACGTGGGCTACGAGGAATACCTCGCCGACGGCGCTCGCCTCCAGCGTCGCGGCCTGGCCGCCTGAGGTTGGTCCTCAGTCCGGCGCGCCGATTCCGGAATCCGGCGCCCGCGTCTTGATCAAGGCGGCGTCGACCTCGAGGAGAAAGCCGGCAGCGACGGCGGCATCCGTGGCCGCGTGGATCGCCGCGACGTAGGCGGCGTTGCTCGGATAGAGGCGGTCGAGCGTCTCTTGGTCAAACAAGGTCGTTGTGCCGAAAAGGCCGCAGAAGGCGTCGGATCCTTGTCCCCCGCCCGAGAAACGCGCCACCGGCACGTCAACGTAGGGCGTGCGGATCCCGCCGCGGGTATTGCCGAACTCGTCGACGGCAAAGGCGGTCTCGCTCGCGTTCACGGTCAGGAGTGGGGCGGCTGCGGCCGGATCGCCGCTGCGGATCCAGGTGTCCAGCGCGGATATGGCCGCCTTGGCCACCCAATGCCCGGGCCCGTCGTTGGCGGGTGCTGCGCAAGTGATGAAGGGCGGTCGCACCTCCGCGATCGCCACCACATCGGCCACGGACGGATCGTCGCCCCGGTCGATCGGTGATTTGAGCGTGGTGTAGATATCGGCGTGTGCGCTGCCCGCCACCTCCCATAGGCGCAGCTTGTCGGTGTCGGGTTGGCGAATCGCCAGGGAGCCGAGGCCGAATATATCGGTCTCGGTCTGTAGGGTGATGATCGGCTCGGGGAGGTCGTCACGCAGCCAAACGACGCCGGGGCTCGGCACGTTTGCTTGCGGCGCCTGTGATAGTCCCGCGCTGCTGCCGCCGCGGCTATGAATCAGGAAGCCATCGAATAACTCGACGGTCGGATGCACTGCATTGGCGTAGGTCACCAGGCGAAATGCCGATTGCGATTGTCCCACAGCAATCAAGCGTTTCGCCACCAGGCCTTCGAGCGGATCGATGCCCTCGGGATTGCGCACGGCTTGCGCTCCCTGCGAGAAAATATCGTATGAAAAGCTGTCGCCGGGGTGCCTCAACGATCCATAGCGGACGGGGTCCACCGTCTTGAGGCCGATATCGAAGGCGCCGCCGCCGTCAATCCCGACTTTTTGCGCCGAGATGGCTACCCAGATATACCCCGAACGCATCAACTCGGTTTGTGTTTGCAGCCAATCGGGTGCCGCGTCGAGGCCGCCGGAGACGTTGAACCACTCGACGATCACCGTGCCATTGAAATCAGCGGCGTCGACCGGGCGATGTACGACAATGCGCGATTTGTATGGCGCCGTATCCGCAGGCGCGATCTCCCAGCGCCCATCGGATTCGAGTTCCGCGGTGTTCCTATACGATGTGGCGGTGCCCGAGATGAAATATTCCCGCTGCTGATAGCCAACCTCGGCGATGTCGAAGGCGACGTCGGAGAAGAACGCCCGGCCCGGTGTATATCCGAGGTCACGGAGGTCGATGCCGCCGCCGAGAATGAAGCAGCACTCCGGCCCACCGCCCGCCGTCACCGGCCCCTCGACGACAGGGTTTGTCGCCGCCGGTTTGCGTGCGCTTTCGTCGTCGCTCCCGCCGCAGGCCGCGGCCCCGACCAGCAGCGCGATGGCCCAATAGGCCGAACCTCTCATCTTGCCCGGATATTGCATGGCTCCTCCTTCTCCAGCTTCTCTTGGTATATTGAGTCCAGCAAAGGAAGGGAAGAGCCGGCGTCTCCCGGGAATTTGCTGCGTATTGAGATAGGGGCTTGACCGCGGCGTAATCGATCGGTTCCACATGCGAGTGTGAGCAATCGATTACAGGCAGCCCAAGGGGCCACGGATCTCGATCCGCTGCGGCCGACGGGGAAGGAAAGTGGGCAGCCTCGCGGGCGCGAGGAGGTGCGGCGCGCACTGCTTCGGGCGGCCGCCAGGCTTTTCGCCGAGCGCGGTTCCGCCGGCACATCCGTGCGGCAGATCGCAGCCGAGGCGAGGGTCAATCCGGCGCTGATTTTCCGTCATTTCGGTAGCAAGGAGGGCCTCTTCCGGGAGGTTCTATTGCAGGAAGGGCAGGCCGTCGCCGCCTCGATGCAGGGCGAAGGCTGGGCTCGTGCGGTGCCCGATATGAGCGATGAGCGCATGGCCAACGGCCTGCGCATTCTTCTGCGCCGCATCCTCGAGGATCCGTCCGAAGGCGGCGGAGCGCCACGGGCGTATCCCGCCATCGAGCAGCTGGCCGCGTCGATCGAGGCGGCCGCGAGCGACGGTCGGCTCGATCCCGCATTCAACCCGAAGCTCTTCGCGGCCGTTATTGCATCCGCCAATGTCGGATGGAGTCTTATGCGCGAGACGCTGGTCAAGGGTCTCGTTCTCGACGATCGCGATCCGGCCGATCTCGAGCGAGGCTACCGCGCGACCGTGATCCATGTTCTGAACACTTTCGCCCCCGAGGCGGGGGCGTCCACCGCCGCCATTCCGGGGTAGTCAATCCAAGGAGGTAATGATGAAGATTCGTAAAACAATTCTTGCTATTGGGGCAGCTTCGTTCCTCTTCGTTCTGCCTGGCGGGTAGGCGGAGGCGGCGAATAGGCCGGCGAATGCGACGACGGCGAGTGGGGTGGATTGGTACGATTGGGGCGACTACATGGATGGGCGTCTCACTTTTCGACTCTTCCTGCGCGACAACCCTCTCCTTGTCGAATTGCGCGAAGCGATCGAGGGTGCCACGCCGCGTCTGGAGAGCGCTCCGCATGTGCCGCAAATGGTTGCCTGCTCGAAGAAAGCCTACGAGAAGGGCGGCTGGCAGGCGTGCTTCGTGAAGGAACAGGGCATGAAGGACAGAGGGATAGCCGGCTCGATACTCCAGGTGGAGCCGGACCGGGCGAGCGAGGACTTTTGATGAAGCTTTATACGACAGCGCCGCTCGAAGATCCGCGTGATCCGGCCATGACTTTCCCGCGGCTCGAAGAGATCGGCTACGATGGTGCGTTCACCTTCGAAGCGAAGCACGACCCCTTCGTTCCGTTGGCGTTGGCTGCCGACCGGACGAAGAAGCTGACCATCGGCACGGCGATCGCGATCGCCTTTGCGCGCAACCCGATGAATCTTGCGAACCTCGCCTGGGGGCTCCAGACGATCAGCGAGGGGCGATTCCTGCTCGGCCTGGGCTCGCAGGTCAAGCCGCATATCGAGAACCGCTTCAGCGCCACCTGGTCCCACCCCGCACCGCGCATGAAGGAAATCGTGCAGGCCATTCAGGCCATCTTCGATGCTTTCGAGGGGAAAGCCGAGCTCGATTTCCGCGGGCGCTTCTACAAGCATACGCTGATGATCCCGGCCTTCAATCCGGGCCCGAATCCCTACGGACGGCCGCCGATCTACACGGCTGGCTTCGGGCCGTGGATGACACGCGCGGCGGGCGAGGTCGCCGACGGTTTCATCGCGCATCCTTTCCATACGCGAAAATCGCTGCTGCAAAACGGGATGCCCTGGCTCAAGGAGGGCCTCGCGAAGGCGGGGCGCGAGCGCAAGGATATCGATGTCATCTGCGGCGCAATGGTGGTGACTGCTGATACGGAAGAAGAGCTTGCCGGCCTCCGCCTCACGGCGAAAAAGCAACTTGCCTTCTACGGCTCGACGCCGGCCTACCGCTATACGCTCGAAGCCGAGGGCCTCGGTGAGCTGCACGGCGAGTTGAACGCGCTGTCGAAGCAGGGCCGCTGGGACGAGATGGCCGATCGAATTCCTGATTCGTTCCTCGAAGAGGTCTGTATCATCGGCCATCGCTGCGAGATCGCCGCCAAGCTGAAGGCCCGCTACGCGGACATCGCCGACGGCATCAGCCTGACCAATAATCGCGCGCCGGACCCGCAGCATTGGGCGGATATCATTGCGGAGTTGAAGGGCAGCTGATTGGCCGAGCGCGGCGCGGGCCTTTCGTATCGGGGGCTGGCCCTGCGCCGCCGCTGGCTGGCGGGGGAGCCTCTCTCTTCGCTAACCTCGCTAGATGCCCGATGGTCTGATCCTGCGCGCCGGTGCGCGTGCGCGCCGCCACCTCGAAGAATTCGGCTTCCGACGCGATGATTTCACCTCGCTGATCGGGGCCTCCGGTGGCCCGAAATGGCTGGTGCTCGGAGCGATGGATCGCGTCCTTCATGAACACCTTTTGCGCGACCGGCAGGAGCCCATCCATCTTCTCGGTTCTTCGATCGGTGCGTGGCGCCACGCCTGCTTCGCTCAGGCCGATCCGCTCGCCGCCCTCGATCGTTTCGAGGAGGCATATACGGCGCAGGTCTATGAGACCAAGCCGACGGCTGCCGAGGTTGCCGTCGAGAGCGCCAAGGTCCTGCGCGCGCTTTTCGGCGATTCCGGTCAGCGTGAGATCCTCGCCAATCCACTCATCCGGACGCATGTCGCGACGGTGCGTTCTCGGACGTTGGTCGCGTCCGAGAGTCGTGTACCGCTGCTTCTTGGTCTTGGTGGTGCCGCGCTCGTCAATGCCATTTCGCGCTCTGGCCTGGCCGCGTTCTTTGAGCGGGTGATCTTCCATACCGGCGATCCCGCCTTCGGTTTCGACGGCTTCGCGACGGCGCATGTGCCGCTGCGTGAGGAGTCCCTCGGCCCAGCGATCCTCGCAACCGGCGCCGTGCCGATGTTGATCGTCGGCGTGCGGGATATCCCCGGCGCGGCCCCCGGCATCTACCGCGACGGCGGTATCGTCGACTATCATTTTGACTTCGCCTTCGCGCGTCCGCCGGGTCTGGCGCTCTACCCGCATTTCTTCGAGCGCATCATCCCCGGCTGGTTCGACAAGGCTCTGACTTGGCGCAAGCCATCGGCAGCAGATCTCGACGACGTCGTGCAGATTGCGCCGTCAGCAGAATTCGTCGCCTCTTTGCCCTTCGCCCGGGTCCCGGACCGCACGGATTTCCAAACCATGCCGACCGCGCAGCGCCTCGACGTCTGGCGCACGGTCATGGATCGTGCCGGCGCACTCGCCGACGAACTCGCGAACCTGCTCGCGACCAACCGACTGGCCGAGCGCGTCCGGCCTTTCCCGAGTTGAGTTCGGGCCGGCCGATACGAGCACCGACGCGTTGCGGACCAATCGGGCTCTGATCTCGCGGGAGCCTCAAGAATCAAGACGAGAAAGGGTGTTCCACCCGGATTGAGTGGTCGTGCAGGGCGCTGAGGATGTCGGGACTTTCCGGTGGTTCGGTAGCCTGATAGGGAGAGAATCGTGAAAATTCTCGATACCTATCGTCCCCAGATATTTGCCGCGACTCGCATCGCCTTTGGCCTGCTCTTCGCCGCACACGGTCTGCAAAAGGTCTTCTTGCTCTTCGGGGGCCCCCCCGGCGAAATGCCCGAAGTCGCGCGCTATCTGATCGGCGGGCTCGAGCTGGTCGGCGGTGTGATGGTTGCCGTCGGGTTCAAGACCCGCCTTGCGGCGTTTCTTTGCAGTGGCCTGATGGCGGTCGCGTACTTCGCCGTGCATCAGAAGATGGCATTCTTGCCGATCGAGAATCACGGCGAGCTCGCCGCGGTCTACGCTTGGGCCTTTCTTCTGATCGCATCGGTTGACGATTGGGTCTGGGCCATCGATTCGCGCGATAAAATCACCTCGGGATGAGCATTCCCCGGCCCGAGCATCCCCGGCCCCAATTCTTTCGCCCCGCGTGGCGGAGCTTGAATGGCGCGTGGGGGTTCAAGATCGATGCGGGCAATTCGGGCCTCGATCGCGGCTGGCCGATGGCGCACGAGCAGATCGACGGTCGTATCCAGGTGCCCTTCTGTCCGGAGAGTGCGCTCTCGGGGGTCGGCGAAACCGATTTCATGAAGGTCGTCTGGTACCACCGCGAGATCGAGGTGCCGGCTGCGTGGCAGGGGCAGCGGGTGCTTCTCCATTTCGGTGCGGTCGATTGGTCGTGCCGCGTTTGGCTGAATGGCATCGAGGTCGGCCAGCATCGTGGTGGCAGCGTCTCGTTCTGCATGGATATCACGGACGCGCTGGGCGCGGCCAATCATCTCGTCGTCCGAGCCGAAGACGATCTCCGATCCGGACTTCAGCCAGCGGGCAAGCAGAGCCTTCTTCATCCCTCCTTTGCTGCGAGCTACACGCGGACGACCGGTATCTGGCAGAGTGTCTGGCTTGAGGCGGTGCCGGCGGCGCGCTTGGATGCGGTGCAGATTCTGCCGGATTGGCCCGGGGGACGGTTCGTCCTCCTGCCGCGCTATCTTGGCTTGGATACGCCGCACCGGATTCGTTGCCGCGTATCTTCCGGTGGCGAAGAGGTGGCTCGGGTCGAGGGCGTCGCGGGCGATGGTCTGCCGATGGTGATCGAGTTGCCCGCGCCACGCGCGTGGTCTCCTGCGGACCCGCATCTCTACGATCTATGTCTGGAATTGCTTCGTGATGGCGAGGTGGTCGATACCGTCGAGACCTATGCCGGCTTGCGGCAATTTTCCATCGAGGGTGACCGCTTCCTCTTGAACGGCGAGCCTCTTTTTCTGCGCCTGGTCCTGGACCAGGGCTTCTACCCGGACGGGCTTTGGACCGCCCCGTCGGATGGAGATTTGCGTGCCGATATCGAGCGGGCGCAGGCGCTGGGCTTCCATGGCGCGCGCCTGCACCAGAAGGTTTTCGAAGAACGCTTCCATTATTGGGCGGATCGTCTTGGTTATCTGACCTGGGGAGAATTTCCCGATTGGGGACTTGAGGGGATGAACTTCTTCCCGCCCCGCGAGGATGCCATCCATCAGGAGCGTGCCCTCGACAACCATCTTCGCGAATGGTGCGAGGTCGTTGAACGCGACCGCAACCATCCCTCGATTATCCTCTGGACACCCTTCAATGAGGCAATTCGCAGAAAGGGCCGCGAGGCGCTTTACGACCGGACGATGCGCAAGGTCTACGCCCTGACCAAGGCTCTCGACCCGACCCGGCCGGTTCATGATGCGAGCGGCTGGACCCATATCCGGACCGATATCTACAGCGTGCACGACTACGAGCAGGATGCCGGCCGCTTCCGCGCGACTTATGCCGACGCTCCCTGCGATGTAGCTGCGGCGCGCGAGCAATTCGGCGGTGAAGCGGGCGCGCCCTACGCCGGTGAACCCTATATCGTGGATGAATATGGTGGCACCTGGTGGAAGGAAGACGCGGCTCAGGATGCGAGTTGGGGCTATGGCGAGCGGCCAGGCACGACTGACGAGGCGCTCGCCCGGATTGTCGCTTTGACGAAGGTCCTGACTGAGAACCCCCGCGTGGCGGGTTTTTGCTACACCCAACTCACCGATATCGAGCAGGAGCAGAACGGCCTTTATACGTCGGCGCGCAAACTCAAATTTACAGCAGAGCGGCTCCGTGCCGCCTTCGCTGCGCCGGCGGCTATCGAGTCCCGGCCGAAGGGGACCTGAGGTAAGAAACGTCCCCCTCAACCCGAGGTAAGGAAATCGAGGCGAGGTAATAAACGTCCCCCCAGTCGTCGCCTCAGTCGTCTGAGGATCGCGTCAGAACGTGCAATCACACCCGGCGACGTCGCTGCAGGTGCCGCCGCAGATCGTGCAGGCTTCTGCCGTAGCGCAAGGGCCGGGGACACAGATACCGCTTGTGCAGCTATCGGTTCGGGTGCAGGCTTCGGCGTCGGAGCAAATGGTGCCGTCAGATTCGAACTGACAGAAATTGTCGCAGCAGGAGGCCGATGTGCCGTTGGCGGTCGCCTCGTCGCATTCTTCGCCGCTGTCGAGGATGCCGTCGCCGCAGGTGAGGATCAGGTCGATATAGGTCGCGAGCTCTGTGACGGTATCGGGATTGGCTGCGGCAAGATCCGTGGTCTCCGTCGGATCGCTGTAGACATCGTAGAGCTCGAAGCTGCCGCCAGCGGTCTCACGCACGAGCTTCCAATCGCCGTCGAGCACGGCGACGGCGCCGGCGCGACGAACCACATGGCCGCGCGGCCGGCCGGCCGTGCCGTCAAGCAGCGCGGCCCAGCGGTCTCGGCCATCGAGGTTCTTGGTCGCACCCGGAACCATACCGGCGGCGGCGGCGAGGGTGGGCAGCCAGTCGAGGTGCGAGACGAATTGTTGGCTGGTTGAGCCGGCTGGCAGGACACCCGGCCAGCGCATCACCGCGGGCACGCGATGGCCGCCTT
>JAYGCM010000050.1:0-27354 GCA_046583355.1 Deltaproteobacteria bacterium | reverse complement strand
CGTACCAGCCAACCGAATCGGCCGCGTCATAGGCCCAGATCCGCATCGGGTAGCCGTAGGCATCCGGTCCACCATTACAATGTGTGACGACGATATCGCCGACCTTGAATTTGGTGACGCCCGAGCCGACTTCCGTGACCTCGCCCAAGGCCGAGTTGCCGGGGTAGATCTTGCCACCGCGCACGGCCGTGATGTCGACCGTATCGGCCAGCGCGGCGTGCGCGATATTATGCTCGGCCGATACCGCAAGGATCTTCAGCCGCACGTCGCGCACACCGGTTGCCGGCAATTCCACTTCATCCAACTTCACGATGGCCGCGAGGTCGACCTCATCGAAGTTGCCTCCGGTCCGTTCTTTTTCCGCCGCCACTGCGTCGGCCGTGATTGCATACGCTCGAGTCATAATTCCGCCTTCCTGCGCCATTCAGGGCGCATTCGGCGGATCTAGCAATCGGCAGCCAGCGTCTCCACCACGCCGCTTTGCTTGCCATTGACCACCACAATCGGCATCTGGTCGAAATGGCTGATTCTGCGCGTCTGATCGAAAACCTTCTCTACGTCTATGCCGAGCGAATGGACGCGGGTGATTTCATAGGGGTGGCCGATCTCTTCGCGCATGGCCGGATTGAGGCCTCCCCCGAGGCGAAGCGCGAAGACGCTGCCGTGGGTCGCGAGGGTGTTCTGGCGATGTACCGTAGTGCCGCGCGCCTCTATGAGGATGGTACGCCACGAACTCGCCATCTAATCTCCAACGCGATCATCGAGGTCGATGACGACGAGGCGCATGCCACCGCGCGCACATCGTATATGGTCTTTCAGCAAACCGAGAAATTGGCGCTGCAGCCGATCATCGGGGGCCATTACCACGACACCTTCCACCGCCCCGAGGGCGCCTGGGCGTTCGACACGCGCATCATGTTCGTAGACCTGGTGGGCGACCTGAGCCACCACCTGCTCTTCGATCTCTAGGGATGCCCTCTGCGCCAAGCCCTGCTTTTCGGCCGCAAATCTAGACTAATTTCAGCAGGCGCAGAACATCGCGGAAGGGCCCCAGCGGGTCGAGATAGTCGCGTTCTTCCTTGATCAAGGGCTGGCCGTCCCAAAGCTTGTAGGTCACCACTCCATCAACCATTATAATCAAACCCTCGAACCGCCAGCCTTCAATCGAGGTCTGCTGGTGGAATTGCAGGAGATCGAGAATCACGTTGCCGTGGCGCTGCTCCTGGCGGCTTCCTGGGGCGACGCGGTAGCCGAGGCAAAGCTCGCGAGCGGCGATGCAGCGCTGCACACCCATATCGAGGTCGGCAAACTTCACCGCCGCATTCGGCAAAAAACGCTCCTGAATATCAAGGTAGGTCAGAATTTCGACATTCGGGGTAACGAAGGGATCGATGCCGAGCTCCTTCAATTGCGATTCTGTCGTGACGTCGATCTCGACATTATCGTAGGCTGCCTTCGCCTCAGCAAAACAACTCCACGGGGATTCCTGCACGCGTGACTCACGCGGCAACAAGGGCACCGAGCAACCCGTGCCCAGAAGCGCCGTTAGAACAAACGCCCTGCCCCCGCCTCGCAGGAGCTTCCCCATTTGCACCGGATTCATATTCGATCGCTGAAACGATTCCTTTCGCGGCAATCGCCTCACGGCTACCGCCACCCCCAAAGACTAGCAAATGTAGTGCCACCCCGGAACCGGGCGGAGGGTAAGGCATCCGAGAATGCAGGTGCTGATTCGAACGCGCCGGGACTGCGGCCACCGGCAAAATCGCACCACTGACCGTTTTGCAACGCAAAGAAGTTGCACTCCCAATGCAAGAATCCTAGGATTCCGGGCAGGATGAAAGGAGTCCTACCCCGATGAATTTCGGCTTTACCGAAGAACAGGAACAGCTCCGTGCGAGCGCACGCCGCTTTCTCGACGACCGCTGCCCGATCACCCAAGCGCGCCAATTCGCCCAAACCGAGGATGCTTTCTCGCCGGAATTTTGGAGCGAAATCGCCGGCCTGGGCTGGACCGCCATCCTGGTTCCCGAAGAGCATGGCGGACTCGGGCTGAGTTGGCTGGAGATGGCGGTTCTACTCGAAGAGACCGGGCGCACGCTGGCCCCCTCGCCGCTGCTCTCCACCGCGCTCGCCACATCGCTGATCCTCGAAGCTGGCGACACCGCGGCGCATGCCCGATTCCTGCCCGGCATCGCCGATGGCTCGCGCATCGCGACCTTGGCCCTGCTCGACGAGGCCGATGCCCCGCACGCCGCCAGTGTCACGCTGGTGGCCGAAGTGGCTGGAGAAGGCTTTCGCCTGAGCGGCACGCGCGATCTGGTCATGGACGCCGGCCTTGCCGACCTCTTCACCATCGCCTTTCGTAGCCCGGACGGTGCCTTGCGCCTGGCCGTGGTGGAGAAAGGGGCGACGGGCGTCACGGCCAAAAGCTACCCGACAATCGACCCGAGCAAACGTCTCGGCCGGCTCGTGCTCGATAATGTCGAAATCAGCGCGGCTGATCTACTCAGCGCCGGGGCAAGCGACACCGCCCTCGCACGCGCTCTGGACCGCGGTGCCGTCGGCGTCTGCGCCGAAACCATCGGTGCCGCCGAGAGCGCCTTGGCCCTGCTGGTGGAATACGCCAAGACCCGCCTGCAATTCGGCTCGCCGATCGGGCGCTACCAGGGCGTCAAGCATCCCCTGGCCGAAATCTTCGTCGATATCGAATCCTTCCGTTCGCTGACCTACTTTGCCGCCTGGACGATCGACCAGAGTCCGGAGGAATTGCCACGGCAAGCCTCGCTCGCCAAGGCATATGTCAGCGACGCGATGGCGCGCATCGGCATCGATTCGGTGCAGCTGCATGGCGCCATCGGCTACACGGAAGAATACGATGCGCAGCTCTTTCTGAAACGCGCCAAATGGGTTCGCCCCGCCTTCGGTGACGCCGATTGGCATTACGACCGCGCCGCCACGCTTGGAGGAATCTGATGGATTTCAAATTCAGCGAAGAAGAAGAAGCCTTCCGCACCGAAGTACAAGCGTTTCTCGACGAGAACCTCCCGACAGATGCGAAGAAAAGCGACCCGGCCTTTATAGCCGAGTGGGACCGCAAGGTCCGCGCCAAGGGCTGGGTGGGCTATACTTGGCCCAAGGAAGTCGGCGGCGGCGGCGGGACCATCGCCAAACAGGTCATCCTGAAAGAAGAGATGTCGGCACGCCGCGCACCTATGCTCGGCTCTTGCTTCATGGGATTGGCTTGGGTCGGCCCCGGCATCATTCAATACGGCACCGATGAGCAGAAGAAGCGCTTCATCCCCGATATTCTCGACTCGAAATACCAATGGTGTACGGGCTATTCCGAGCCCAATGTCGGCTCGGACCTCGCCTCCCTGCAATGCCGTGGCGTGCGCGACGGCGATGAATACGTCGTCAATGGTCAGAAAATCTGGACCAGCGGCGCCGCCTGGTCCAAATGGATGATCCTTCTGGTGCGCACCGACCCGGACTCGCGCGTCAAGCACGACGGCATCACCTGCCTGCTTGTGCCGATGGATAGCCCGGGCGTCGAGGTTCGGGCCATCCAGAATATGGCCGGCTATTCGATGTTCTCCGAGGTCTTCTTCAACGATGTCCGCGTGCCCGTGACCAACCGACTCGGCGAAGAAGGCCAAGGCTGGAGGGTCACGATTTCGGCACTCGCCAACGAGCGCTCGGGGATCGCCGAGGTCACGCAAATGATTCGCAAACTCGGCGAACTCAAATCGTTGGCAAAGCGCAGCCGCCACGGCGGCCGCCCGGCCCTGGAAGACTCCGGCATACGGCGAGGGCTCGCACGCTTCGAGGCCCGCATCGAGGCCATGCGACTCAACGGCCTGCGTTACCTCACGAAACAATTGAAGGGCGAAAAACTCTCCAGCGAGACCTCGGTGAATAAACTCCATCGGGCCAACCTCGAAATCGAGATGGGCGACTTCGCCCTCGACCTGCTCGGTGGCGCGAGCGGCTATTTCCCCGCATCCGAGGCCGCGCCCGACGGCGGCAAATGGCCCTTCCGAGCCCTCAACTGGCCCGAGGTCGTGATCGGTGGCGGCACGCCGAATATCCAGAAGAATATCATCAGCGAACGGATTCTGGGCCTGCCCAAAGACTGAACCGAGAAGAAGGCCAGGAGATCGGGGCGCGTCAGGGAAGAAGCATCCTCCCTCAGGCCCCGTAGGCTAAGTCGCCTCGGCGGCCTCGAAGGATTCGAGCATCGCCAGATCGTCCCAGACCGGGATATTCTCGGCGGCGAAGAGTTCACGGGTTCGGTCGGTGACCGCACCGACGCGCACCAGCGCGGGCATCATGAGGTGGCGGAAGGAATGAATCTGCCCCGGCGGGAGTTTGGAGTTGACTCCAGCCAGGCCCGCCTCGACCGCCTCGGCGAAGAACTCCGCCGGGTCGATGCTGCATTCGTCGAGCATCGCAAAGAAGCTCGGGTTCGGCGCAGGCGGCTTCTCGCCCTGCATACCGCCGTTGGCATCGGCCATCACCTTGACCGCCTCGAAGGCAAATTGCGCGGTATCCTCGCGTTCGTCCGGATGCATATGATCGATGGCGTCGCGGACGTAAATGCTGCCGAAGGCAACATGGCGCGCCTCGTCGCGCAGCACGCCTTCGGTGAGCGCCTTGAGCAGCTTACAGCTGGTGGCTTTGCGCATATTATGGAAAGCCGCGAGCGCCAGGCCCTCCACCACCATATTCATACCAATCGCAACCTTGACCCAGCTATCGGCCTGCAGGGTGGTGTCGATGATTTCTTTGAGCCAGGGCGCGATCGGGTAGACAATCGCGAGCTTGCGGATGTACTTCTCATAGACCTCGACATGGCGCGCTTCGTCCATGGTCTGCGAGGCCGCGTAGAGCTTGGCCTCATAATGCGGCACCGCATGC
The DNA here is from genome assembly GCA_046583355.1 of Deltaproteobacteria bacterium. Classification (GTDB taxonomy): domain Bacteria; phylum Desulfobacterota; class Binatia; order UBA12015; family UBA12015; genus UBA12015. Next base: position 22,434 of record JAYGCM010000050.1, on the reverse strand, counting down.
GTCAGCGTCGCGGCCGTCATCAAGGCGCCCTGCTCACCATGGAGAAATTGCGAAAGCAACTGCGCGGTCGCATGCGCGGTGAAATGCTCGCGCTGGGATTGCGACATCTTCTGCACCATCGGCAAACCGCTGAAAGCGAATTGCGTCTCGTCGAGCAACGGCCGACTGGGGTCGATCGGCTGGGCCCAATCCAGGTCCTTCTCGCCGTCCCATTGCGCGTCCTTGGCCTTGCCGTAGAGCGTCTTGAGGCTCTCAAGCTCAATCTCGTAGTCAAATTGCCACGCCACAGACATGGCGGCTTCAAAGGTATCGGTGGTCGCTTCGTTGCTCATGAGGATCTCTCATATCCGGTCTGCATACCCTTGCGCCAGTAGAACCGGAAAAAAGATGCGTACTTTCACCCGGGCCCGAAAGAAGCGAGCATTTACTGAGGTTTTCATTGCCCCTCCTCCACGGGGCAAAGCGCTCTAAAGCGGCTGCGCGAGCAAGCAGCGGCGCTCGGCCGAGGCCTTGAGCTCGGCAAAAATGCGCGCCTCGAGCGCGACCGCGGGCGCGCCTTTTTCCTCTTCGATCGCGGCGTGCAACTCGATGAAGGCCGCGCGCAATCGATCATTCGCGGCCTGCAAGACCGAGACACGCAGCGACCCGCCGGTCGCGGCGGCCGTTCCCAGTCGAGCAATAAGTTCACGGTCGTGGATCGTCTCCGGCGCGTCACGGAAGATCGCGCGGATCGCCTCGTTCTCCTCGCTCAGCCGCTCGACGATTTTGTCCATATCTTCGGCGAACATCACCAGCAGAACGCCGAAGAGCATCGACGTCCGCTCGGCGTAGGTCTCAGATACGGGCAGCGCCTGCCCGAGCACGAAACTTCCGGCCATCGTCTGCACCAGCTTCATCGGATCTACGCTCATCGGTGTCGCTCCATAACTTCCACGGTACCGCGTTCCTGCGAGAGTGCGGCCGACCAGGCCGAGAGCGCAAGCACAGCATCGCGATTCGAGCCCTCGATATATTCCCGGTTGGCCGAGACCCAGATCGCCTGGCCTTTCACGCACGCCATAAGCTCCCACCAATGCAATGCCGCAGGATCGGCCTTGCGCCCGGCGGCAGCCTCCCAGACGGCGATCGCCTCCTCGCGCAGAAGGAGCCCGCCAACGCGCTCGTCCTTCGCTACGCGCCAAAGCGGCGAGAAGCTCCAGCCGAGATCTTCGAGCGGGTCGCCAAGATGCGCCATCTCCCAATCGAGAATGGCCTGCACGCCCTCTTCGTTGAAGAGGAAATTGCCGCTGCGGTAGTCGCCGTGCACGACGCCGATCTGTGCCGGCGACGGCGGCGGGTTGCGCCGCAGCCAGCGAATCGCCGCACGCGTGATCGGCTGCGGCGTGCGCTCATCGGAATCGAGCACCGTCTCCCATTTCGCAAGCTCGATCTGCCAGCATTCGTCGAGCGCCGGCACCGGCATGGCCTTATCCAGACCGATTTCAGCGGGCACAAGACACGCCAACTCACCGAGAATGGTCCATTTGGATCGACCGATCAGCTCGGCCTTCTCGGCCCAGGGCGATACCGTCAATTGAGAAAACGAGGCCTCGAAGCCGCGCAATTCCTCCATCACGAAGAACGGCGCCCCCAACCAGGCGTCGCCCTCCTCGAGCCAGAGCGCCTCGGGAACCGGGATCTTGGTTCCGTACACAGCGCGGTAGGCCGCGAACTCCGTGCCGCGGTCGGTATCAATCAGACTACCCGACGGATCACGCCGCAGAATCAGCCGGCGTTCCAGCTCGCGCCCCGCCTGCTCGTAGCGCAGGCGCAGGCGAAAAGTCTCCCGCGAGGCGCCGCCGTGGATGCGATCGACCTCGTCGACCACCACCGCAGACACATCCGCCAAGGTCGCCTCAACATAGCGGGCGAGACCAACTTCAATCGTATTCTCAGGCACCCCCAAGTTCTCCCAGCCCGGTGCCAACCGCGCAACCCGGCGGGCGGATGACTTCCAACCGCCATGCGGCTACCCATGGCCCTATGGCAGAGACGCTCGTTCTGGAAAACGAAATTGATCTTGGCGCGGTATTGACGCAACAGGATCCGAAGCAGATCCGCGCAGCGGCGCAGGCCTATGAGGCCGCCGGCTTCGACTCGATCTGGGCGGGCGACCATATCTCCTTCCACGTCCCTCTGATCGAATCGATCACCCTGCTCGCCTTCGTCGCCGCGGCGACCGAGCGCGTGCGGATCGGCACCAGCGTCTACCTGCTGCCGCTGCGCCACCCGACGATCACGGCCAAAACAACCGCCGCCCTCGATGTCGTCTCCGATGGCCGTTTTCAATTCGGCGTCGGTGTCGGTGGCGAGTTTCCGCCCGAATTCGCAGCCGTCGGCGTGCCGGTAAAAGAACGCGGCGCGCGCGCCAACGAGGCCATCGAAATCATCCGCAAGCTCTGGACCGGCGAGAAGGTCAGCCATGAGGGCAAACATTTCTCTTTCGGACCGGTCGCGCTGGCGCCCAAGCCGGTACAGGAAAACGGCCCACCCATCATCATCGGTGGCCGCAAGCCGCCCGCCTTCCGCCGCGCCGGTCGCCTCGGCGACGGCTACGTCTCACATATGTGCTCGCCGGAAATGTTCCGCGACAACCTCGCAACCATCCGCGGCCACGCCGAGAAGGCCGGTCGCCAGAACACGCCCTTCAAAACCACGACCTTTATCTTCACGATCCTCGGCGACGATTACGACAAATGCCACGAGTCCGCCGCCGGCCTCCTCAAGATGATCTACAACGTCGATTTCGACGAGGCCGCCCACAAATACTGCCTCCTCGGCCGCCCCGAGGACTGCCTCCAGCAAATGCAACGCTTCGTCGATGCCGGCAGCCGCGGCTTCATCCTCTCGCCCCTCATGGCCGCCGACGAATTCCTCACCCGCGCCACCACCGAACTCCTCCCCGCCGCCCGCAACCTCAAAATTCCGTCCCCTTAAGGGGACGTGTACCAAAACCTGTCCCCTTCGGGGCGGGCCCCCTGGAGCGCGAGTGAGCGTCAGGAGGCTTTGGCGGAGATCCGGGATTGGTGAGGGGCGTGTTTTTCGAAGAATTGCTGAACTTCCTTGAGGGCTTCATCGGCCTCGGGCAGGTCGGGGACGAAGGCCTGGAACACGTGGACGACGTCGGGCCAGAGTTGGAGAGTTGCCTCGGTTCCGGCGCTGCGCGCCTTGTTGACCCAGCGCCGCGCGTCGTCGGTGAGCACCTCGGATGCGCTAGCCTGAACCAGCACCGGCGGCAGACCTGCGAGGTCGCCGTAGACGGGCGAGAAGCGCGGATCGGCAGGACGCCCCTTCATCGTGAAGAAGCTGCCCCAGAGCATCAGCCAATGGGGGACGCGGCCGAATTGCTTGAAGAGCGGGCCAAGCATCGGGTCGGTCGCGATATTCGTGCGCAGGCTGGGGCTCGCGTAGCTCGAATCCGTGAGCGGTGAGAAGGCAATCACAGCATCTGCGGCGCGGTGGCCGAGGTCGCGCGCCCACGCGACAACCACCAGCGCGAGATTGCCGCCGGCCGAGTCTCCGCCGACGAAGAGCGCGTCTGGTGCGCCCGACCCGTCGGGGCCGTTCTCGAGAATCCATTCATACGCGCGGCAGCAATCGTCGGGACAATCGGCGCGCGCGTTCTCGGGCATGAGCCGGTAGTCAACCGAGAGAACCGCGGCGGCATTGTCGGCCGAGAGCCGTGCGGTCAGGGGGCGGTGGCTCTTGGGACTACCCGCAATGAAGCCGCCGCCATGCAGATAGAGAATGCGACGGTCCGGATCGGCGCCCGGCGCAAGCACCCACTGCGCAGGCACGCCACCGGCATCCACATTACGGACCTCGGCATCCACCGCACGGTCGCCGAAGGCCTCCTCCAGGTTGCGGCGCACCCGCACGACGCGTGCGCTGCTCGACTCCCGTGCGCCGGCACCTGCCTGCATCTTCTGGACCCGCGCCACTACCGCAGCGTGTTCGGGACTGGCCTCGCTACGCCCGCCGTGCATCTCCGGCCGCGGCGAGTCAAAAGCCGAAAGGTCAGCCCCTTTCAGCACCAGGTGGGTGAAGCCCCAGAAAGCGAGGCCGACGAGAACCAGCAAGAAGACAATGGTCATACCAATTGAGGTGCCGTGCGAACCCGTAAACTGCAAGCCGGGATGCCTTATGCCGCCAGGCAGCTCCGTGCCTTCGTACGCGTCGCCCGGCCTGCTGCCTCAAGCCCCCGAGGGCTCCGGCGCCGCGGCCTTCAGGATTCCGGCGGGCTGCTGGGCGGAGCCGCGCGCCGCCGCAGGGCGCGGATGGTAAAAACAGCCGCGATCGTCGCGACCAGTCCGATCCAGAACCAATTTGGCACGTGATCTATATACTCCATTCCCTGCAAGCCGAGGATGACGTGAAAAAGGGTCGCTGGAACGATGCCGATCGCTGTCCCGAGAACATAATCGCGCGTCGACACACGCGAGAGGCTGAGGAACATATCAGCCGCAGGGTTGATCCAGAGAAAGGCGCGCAGGGCAATCACAGTCAGAAGCGGGCGCTGCTCCAGCCGCTCTTCCCAACGCCGCACACGTTCGGGGATACGGCTCTGCGCCCAATCCCGCGCCCAATGGCGGGCGAAGAGGAAGACCACGACCCCGGCCACACCGCCGCCGATCCACGAGTAGATACTCGCCTCCACGACAGGGAAGAGCGAAGCGGAGATCCAGATCGGAACACCGGCGAGAAACACAGGGAAAAGCACGACGATCAGCGCCATAAAAAGCACCGGACCAGCAGCGCCGGCATCCTGGACCAGATCGCGGATCTCTTCGGTATTGCCCATTTCGGCAAAGATACCGCTCCACCACAGCCAGACCATAGCGGCGATCGCGACGACGAGGAGAACGCGTTTCATGGACACAGCCCACCAGATGCCCCACCCCAGCTCAAGCTCTGTCGCGCGAGCGGGCCCGGCTTGCAACCCAGGACGCCCCCAAAGCCCCGTTCTGGCTTCAGCGTGCAAAGGGCGAACGGTCGCCCCAGATCTCTGCACGAAGCTGTTGGCGCAGTAGCTTGCCGGTACCGTCGCGCGGGACTTCGTCGCGCACCAGGAAGCGGCGCGGCTGCTTGTAGCCCGCGAGCTGCGTCTTGCAGGCGGCCTCGATCCGCGCGAGCGCCGCGGCCTCGTCCTTCTGCGCTGCCGCGCTGAGAACCAGCACCGCCAGCACGGCCTCGCCGCGCATCTCCTCGGGTTCACTCGTCACGCAGGCGTCGGCCACCTCGGGCAGCGCAAAGAGCACGTCCTCGATCTCGGCCGGATAGATATTCACGCCCGAGGAGACGATCAGGTCGGCCTTGCGCCCGGAGATGAAGAGATAGCCCTCGGCATCGAGGAAGCCGATATCGCCGACCGTGAAGGCACCCTCGTCGGCGTAGGCCGCCGCGGTCTTCTCGGGCTCGCCTTTGTACTCAAAGGTCCGCCCCGCCGGATTGCGGAAATAGATCACGCCCTCCTCGTCCGGCCCGAGCAGCTCGCCGGCCTCGCCGCGCACCTCAAGGGTCATGCCGCGGGTCGCGCGCCCGACCGTGCCGGGCCGCGCCTGCCATTCGGCTGAGGTCGCCACCGTCATTCCGCCTTCGGTCATGCCGTAATATTCCGTGAAGATCTCACCCCACCATTCGATCATCCGTCGTTTCAGCGGCTGCGGACAAGGCTCGCCGCCGTGCATCACACAATTGAGATCGGGGGCGCGGAAGCCGGCGCGCAGCTCTTCGGGTAACGCCAGGATCTGGCGGAACATAGTCGGCACGAGGCAGGTCGAATGAATGCCCTCGGCCAACGCGACCAGCGCGGCCTCGGCATCCCAGCGGCCGAGAATATGCATCGGCGCGCCGCAGGCCAGAAGCGAGAGCGAGAAGGCGAGCGGCGCGCCGTGGAAGAGCGCCGACGCGTTCAGGTGCGGGCCGTAACTCGGCACCTGAAGAATCCTGGCAAACATCGAACTGGTCGCGAACGCCTCGCAGAAGGGCTTGGCGACATCCTGGGTGCGCAGCACTCCTTTGGGCCTCCCGGTAGTGCCCGAGGTATACGACATCCGCATGCCGGCACGATCGCGCGGCAGCGGGGCTTCGTCCTGCCCCGCCAGCCAGGTCTCGAAGCCGTCGCCCAAGCCCGTATCCACGTCAAGCAGCATGACGCCGCGCCCGGCGGCCGTCACGCGTGCCGTCTCGACATCGGTGATGACCAGGCGGGTGCCAGCATCGTCCAGCACGTAGCCGAGCTCGTCTTCGCGCCAGCCCGTTTTCACCGGCGTGACCACCATGCCGGCGCGCAAGCAGCCGAGCAGCGCCTCGATGAACTCGCTGCGGTTGGTGATCGAGAGAACGATATGGCTGCCGACCGGAAGACCGAGCGACGCCAGGCCGTGGCCGAGCTGGTTGGTGCGCGCCTCCAGCTCTTCCCAGCTGCGAACCCCCGAGGGGTCGACGAGTGCCGGCGCCGCCTTCGCGGCTCCGGCGAGCTGCCAGATCGGCGGCGCCTCAGGCATGGCCTTCACTTAGCCAGAAGCCGCCCGAGGTTCTGCAATTGACGAGTCTCACCGCCGAAGGTCATCTGCAGATGGCGCGCGGCCAGGAAGAAGCGATGCAGGGGGTAGTCGCGGTCCACGCCCACGCCGCCATGCAGATGCTGTGCGGCGTGTACGATCCGGTCGCCACCGGCGCTGGCATAATATTTCGCGATCGCCACGGCCTCCTCGGAGGGCAGACCGGCGCCAATGCGCCATGCCGCCTGGCGCGCCGTCAGGCGCACGGCCTCGGTATCGATATAGGCATCGGCAACACGGTGGCCGACCGCCTGGAACATGGCGATCGGTTGATCGAATTGCTTGCGCGTCTTGGTGTACTCGGCCGTCATCGCGAGCGCCTCTTCGCAGATCCCCACGGCATAGGCGCAAAGCGCAGCATTGCCGAGAAGGACCAACTCCTCGACGATGGCGACGCCGCCATCGACCGTGCCGAGCACGTCACTCGCCGCGACCCGCACACCCGAGAAGGTGAGGTCGGCCTCGGGCTGCCGCGTCGTGGTCTCCAACTCCTGCACCGCGATGCCCTCAGCCGCGCGATCCACCAAAAAGACGGTCACGCCGCCAGCCGTCTTTGCCGGCACGAGTAATTTGTCGGCGATCTGCCCCGCCCGCACGCAGATCTTGATTCCGTCGAGCACGAAATCGCTGCCATCGGCGCGCGCCACCAGGCCCGGCTCGGTCGGCTCGCGCAACTCTTCGAGCAAGGCTGCGGTCGCGATCAACTCGCCGGTGGCGAGCTTCGGCAAAAGCGCCTGCTTCTGCTCGGCCGTGCCGTGCGCGGCAATCGGCAGCACGCCGAAGACCATCGTCTCCAAATAAGGCACGGGAGCTACGGTCTTGCCGATCTTCTCGACAATCGCCGCTACCTCCAGAAAGCCCATGCCGGAGCCGCCGAACTCCTCGGGCACGGCAACGCCGATAAGCCCGGCCTCGCCGAGCGCACGCCAGAGTTCGGCATCAAAGCGGATCGTGCCGGCCCGCTCGATCGCGCGCAGGCTTTCGTGGGTCGCTTTTTCTGTGAGAATCTGGTCGGCCAGGCCGATCAGGGCCTGCTGGTCATCGTTGAATGAAAAATCCATGCTGCCTTCCTAATGACGCGGAATCCGCGGCAGGCCGAGGCCGAAGAGGCCGATAAGGTCGCGCTGCACCTCGTTGGTGCCACCGCCGAAAGTGAGAATGAGAAGCGAGCGATAGAGGTTCTCCAGGCGACCATCGGCAGCAGCGGCGGCCGAATCGGCCGTCAAATAACCGCGTGGCCCGAAGATCTCCATGAGCAAGCGGATCGCGTCGAGGTATTTTTCGGTGCCGAAGACCTTGATGCTGGAGGCATCGGCAACATCGAGAGCGCCATGAGTCGAGGCCCACGCCACCTTCCAATTGATGAGTTTCAAGAACTCCAGCCAGGCATGCACCTTCGCAAAATTGATCTGCACCCATTCCTGGTCGACCACGCGGCCACCGGCCGGCAGCGAGGTCTCCTTCGCCCATTTCAGGCAGGCATCATAGGCCCCGGCCAGCATGCCGACCGAACAAAGCGTCACCCGCTCATGGTTCAATTGGTTGACAATAGCGGACCAACCGCCGCCGGGTTTGCCGACCATGGCCGAGGCTGGCACCCGAACGTCCTCGAAGAACGTGGTATTGACATCGTGCGAGGCCAATAGCGTCATCGGGTCGACAGAGATGCCCGGCGTTTTCATGTCGATGGCGAACATCGAGAGGCCCTTATGCTTGGGCGCGTCGGGCTCCGAGCGTGCGGCGAGCCAGATATAATCGGCGTCACTCGCAAGGCTGGTGAAGACCTTTTGTCCGTTGATCACGTACTCATCGCCATCGCGCTCGGCGCGGGTCTTGAGCGAGGCCAAATCGGTACCCGCCGAGGGCTCGGTATAACCGATGCAGAAATGAATCTCGCCGCGCAGAATCGGCGGCAGGAAGAATGCCTTCTGCTCGTCGGTGCCGAATTTCATGATCGAGGGCGCCACCGAGTTGATCGTCAGCATCGGCACCGGCGCACCTGAGCGCATCGACTCATCAAAGAAGATGAATTGCTCGATCGGCGTCATGCCGCGGCCACCGAATTCCTTCGGCCAGCCGACACCCAACCAGCCGTCCGCACCCATCTGCTTGACGATCGAGCGCATCACCGGCCCCGTGCCCTGCCCCTTATGAAGCCCGATCACCACCTCGGGCGTCAGAAGTTCGGCATAATAGTCGCGGAGTTCCTGGCGCAGGGCTTCCTGCTCCTTCGTGTAGCCAATGTACATGCGTCCAGTGAAACGATCCTCAAGCCCGAATGCAATTTCCGCCGCGCAGATGCAGGGATTGCGCTTCCGGCCTGCCAATCGTTACCCAGCTTTGCATCATGCGCGCTGCCTCCCGCCGAATCCGGAAACCCGACCTCGCCGAGGCACGGGTGCGCATGTACCGCGAGTTGGTCTTCGACTCCGCCGAGCGCGTCTTTGCCCGCACCGGCTTCCGCGCCAGCCGAATGGAAGATATCGCTGCCGAGGCGGGCATCTCGTTGCGCACGCTCTACGCCACCTACCGCGGCAAAAGCGAGCTCTACCGGCAGATTGAAGAGACCCGCATCGGCCAACTCTTCGCGTCCGTCATCATCGAAGATGGCTTGGCGCCCCTGCCCCGGCTGCATAGCGTCGTGCGCTGCTATCTCGAGTTCCTCATGTCGCACTCTTCCTACCTGCGCATGCACCTGCGCCAGGGCCAGAACTGGGCGGTCGAAATCGACGACGCCGAGGGGGACCTCGAAGGCCGCATCTCCTTGGGCGTACCGGAGCTCGCCAAGATCTTCCGCGAAGGCATGGACCAAGGCACCTTCCACGACGGCGACCCCGAGGTGGCCGCGCGATTGCTGCTCGCCAGCCAGCAGATTCTACTCGCCGGTTGGGTGCGCAGCGACGAGGCCAAGGCGCCCGAGCAGATCATTGCCGAGGTCGTCACGCAGATCGAGCGCATGTTCGTCATGCGTCCGAGGTCCGCGCCTCAGCTCGCGCTGGCGTAGCCCAGCGAAGCGCTAGAGGACCGACCGCGAGAAGATCAGGTGCGCCAGCCCGGCGCACGGCGCTCGGGGCGGGTTGCCGAGATCGGGATCTCCAGCAGGCGGCATTCGATCGGGCCGTTGAAGAAGGGATGGCGCGCACTCGGGCGCAAGCCCAGCGCACCGGCATGAACTTTATCCGCGACCAACACCCCTGCGTGCCAGCCGAGAAACTCATGCCGCAGCCGGTCGCCGAAATCCCGGTATAGAGGGGTCAATTCCTCGGCGTCGCCGAGGCGCTCACCGTAGGGAGGATTGGCGAGCACGAGGCCCGGCGGAACTCCCTGCGGCGGGGTCAGGATGCTCACATCCGCCCTCTCGACCCGAACCTTTGCATCGAGCCCGAAGCGCGCGAGGTTCGCGCGTGCCGCACGCACACTATGCTTGTCGAAATCGGCTCCCGCGAGGTCCACCGCGATAGCGTCGGCCGGCAATAAAACATCTTCGGCCTCGGCCACCAGGTCGTTCCAGATCTCCGGCTCATGCCCGGACCAGCCCAGCACGCCGAAATGCCGGCGCCCCAACGCTGGCGCACGCCGCTGTGCCACGGCCGCAGCCTCAAGAAGCAAGGTGCCGCTGCCACAGAAGGGGTCGTAGAAGGACTCGCCGGCGGCAGCGCGCGCCGGCCAGCCGCAGATCTGCAACAAGGCGGCTGCAAGAGTCTCGCGCAGCGGCGCAGGGCCGGCCTGGCGGCCACCGCCGCCGCGCAGATGCAGGGGCGCGCCAGCGAGATCAAGGCTGATGGTCACGGTGGAGTGGTCGAGGTGCACATGAATGGGCACATCTGGATCATGCGGGTCGACATCGGGGCGAAAACCGCGCAGGTCGCGCAAGCGATCGACAATCGCATCTTTGGTCTTCATCGCGCCGAAGCGACCGTCGTTGATCTCCTGCGAGCGGCCGACAAATTCGACCGCAATCGTGCGCTGCGGTGCGATATGGTCTTCCCACGCGACCTCCCGCACGACGTCATAGAGTTCCGCCGCATCGCGTGCCTCGCCGCGGCCGAGGCGCAGAAGAATCCGGCTCGCGATGCGCGACCAGAGCAGCGCGCGGTAGCCATCGCGTAACCTGCCTTGAAACTCGACCGCACCACGCAGCTCGCGGACGCGCTGAATGCCCAGCGAACGCAGCTCTGCGGCGAGTGTCGCTTCGACACCGCGGGTCGCGATCGCGACGAAATTCTTTGCCTTTGCCATGGTGAGAAGGCACCGCGAAGCGAGTCCGCGTGCCGACTATGAACTACCAGCCGGCAAGCCGGAGCGCCCGTGAGCCGCGAGTCGGTCGCGGATTCGCAGGCGCACGCGCAATCCGGCGGGCGTCATGACGAAGCCGAATTGCTCTCGCACCTCGCTTGAGGCACCGACACGCTCGACCTCGAAGCCGTGCAATAAGGTCGAGAGGGCGTAGCGGATCAGCAGGTGCGCGAAGCTCCGGCCGGGGCAGCTCCGCGGCCCGGAACCAAAGGGTACGAACACGCCCGTGCGCTGCAACTCGGAGAGCAAGCCCTCGCCGGCCCAGCGCGCAGGCCGAAACACCAGCGGGTCGGTGACGCGTGCCGGGTCCAGACCGGCCACTCGCGTCAAAAGGCAAAGCGAGGTGCCGGCCGGAAGACGCACGTCGCCCAGCACCGTTGCCTTACAATTTTCCATCAGGAAGAAAGGCGCTACAGGCTTGAGGCGCATCGTCTCGTTGGCGACGGCATCAATCGCCGTGAGTCTCTCCAGGGTTGCCAGATCGCCCGCGACCGCGTCGCCACCCAGGACCGCGTCAAATTGCGCGCGTAAGACCTCAATTTCGGCCGGTTCGTCGAGCAGCAGGTGCAGGGCCCAGCCGAGCGTATTCGCGGTGGTATCTTCGCCCGCGAGCAACATCGTCAGCGCGTTGGCAAAGATCACCTTCTCCGCGAAAGGCGCGCCGCTCTCGTCGCGGGCCAGCAGCATCGCTTCGAGAAAATTGGCCGGACGCTGCGCGCGCGCGGGGTCTGCCGCGAGCAGTGCGCGCGTCTCCTCGATGACCTCGCCCAGCCAGCCTTCCAGATGAACGCGCGCGCGATCGACTTCGCGGTCGGCCGGCAGTCGGAGATAGCGCCACCAAGGGAATGCGGCATTCAGGCGCCGCGCCAGGGCCGGGAAAATCGGCGCCAGGCTGCCCAGCAACTCGCCCTGCTCTCCATCAATCGTATTGGTCTCGGTCGCCAAAGCGAGACGCGTGGTCACATCCACCGTGAAGCGGGTGAACTCGTCTACCAGGTCCACTTCACGCCCCGTGCGGGCGGCATCCTGCCAGCGACGCTCGAGCCCGCCTATGACCTGGCGCAGGAGCGGGAAGAAATTCTCCACATGACGCGACTCCAGCGCCTGCATCACCAGCCGTCGCTGCGAGCGCCAGGCATCGCCCTCGGCGACGAAGACGCCGTCGAGGCCGAGTTCGGCGAAGATTGTCTCAAAGCTCGAAATCTTGCGATATTCATCCGGGCGCCGGCGCAGAACCTCGTTCACCAAGGCCGGGTCGGAGACGACAAGAAAGGGCGTGCCGGCAAGCGAATAGCGGTAGAGCGGGCCAAACTCAGCCGCCCAGGCCTCGAAAACCTGGTGCAGACGCGCAACATCGAGTTGGTGGGCATTGCCGAGCAAGGGCAGCCCGGCCGGTCCGGGCAACTCGGCCAGCGAACGCTCCACCCGTACCGACTCCGCAACAGGCATGTCGCCCTTTGTCCCCATCGCAACCATCAGCCCCTCCCATCCTGAAACCACCTGTTTCGCAAACAAACCAATGTGTTTCACAAACAAATCACCGTGAGGCAGCTCTGGCAGACGGCTCCGAGCAGCCGAGCATGATAAAGCAGAGCGCATGGATGAGTTCTTTCCCGACGTCAAGAAGATCGCCTACGAAGGACCGGAGTCCACCAATCCGCTCGCCTACCGCTACTATGACGCCAGCCGCATGGTGCTCGGCCGCCCGCTCGAAGAGCATCTGCGCATCGCCGTGTGTTGGTGGCATACGCTGTGCTGGCCCGGCGGCGATGCTTTCGGTGCGCCGAGTCTCGCGCGCCCCTGGCACGAAGAAGGCGGCGACGAAATGGCGCAGGCACGGCGCAAGGTCGAGGTCGGCTTCGAGTTCTTCGCCAAACTCGGCAACCCGTTTTTCTGCTTCCACGACCGCGACCTCGCACCCGAGGGCACGACATTCGCCGAAAGCTGCCAGCTTCTCGACACGATTCTGGACGAGGTCGAGGCGGCCATGGAGCGCACTGGCACGCGACTGCTCTGGGGTACGGCCAACCTCTTCGGCCACCCCCGCTACGCCGCCGGAGCCGCGACCAACCCGGACCCGCAGGTCTTTGCCTACGCCGCCGCCCAGGTAAAACATATTCTCGAAGCGACGCACCGGCTCGGCGGCGAGAATTATGTTCTCTGGGGAGGCCGCGAGGGCTACGATACCCTGCTCAATACCGACCTCGGCCGCGAGCAGGAGCAATTCGGCCGCTTCCTCTCGCTGATCGTCGAGCACAAACATAAAATCGGCTTCAAGGGCGAGTTGCTGATCGAACCCAAGCCCTGCGAGCCGACCAAGCACCAATACGACTTCGATGCCGCCACCATCATCGGCTTCCTGCGCCGCTTCGGCCTGGAAAACGAGATCAAGCTGAATATCGAGGTCAACCACGCGACCCTGGCCGGGCATTCGTTTCACCACGAGATCGCCTGGGCGGCGTCCGAGGGAATGCTGGGCAGCGTGGATGCCAACCGCGGCGACCCGCAAAACGGATGGGATACCGACCAATTCCCCAACGACCACGTCGAACTCATGCTGGGCGTCTACGAAGTTCTGCGCAGTGGCGGCCTGGGCCGCGGCGGGTTCAACTTCGATGCCCACCTGCGCCGCCAGAGCATCCAACCCGACGACCTCTTCCACGCCCATATCGGCGGCATTGATACGCTGGCGCGCGCTACCCTGGCCGCCGCAGCGATGCTCGAAGATGGCGGCCTCGGCGAACACCTCCAGCAACGCTATGCCGATTGGGACGGCGCCCTGGGCAAGAGTATCCTGGCTGGCGAGACGAGCCTCCAAGAGCTGGACCGCCATGTACGCGAGGCAGGCGACGAACCCCAGCCACGAAGCGGACGCCAGGAGATGCTGGAGAACCTGGTCAACCGATTCACTTAGGAGCACCGGAAGCCCGGGCCGCGCCTCAATGCGCTAGATCAGGCTTAACAATGAGGCGGCGAAGAATCTCCGCGATCTCTGCGCCAATCACTTCGGCATCAATACCTGATTTGTCGCCACGATGCTCTTCGCGCTCGAGGATGCCGGCGAGCTGCACTTGAAGCATCGCGGTAGCGGAAGCTGCCAGAAGCGAGAGGTCGCCGTCAAGAAACACACCCTCGGCAACGCCATCGCGCAGCAAAGCGTTCTGCATCTCCAGCCCGCGGCGCCACTCCCCTATCCCGTCGCCTGTCGGCCCGAGTCCCCAGGAGCGCCCCTCGCGGAGCTGGATACGAAAGAAATCGCGGTGCTCGAGCAAGAAGGCCACATAAACATGCACGCCCTTGTCCAGCCTTGCGAGGGCACCGTGGGTGCGCGCCAAGCCGGCGAGCATATATTCGAGAAACTCGGTTCCGCGACGGCGGCGGATCTCCGAGTATAATTCCTTCTTGCCCAGCGAGACGGCATAGAGCGTCTTGAGCGAAATACCCGCCTCGGCGGCGATATCGTTCATCGTCGTCTTGGCATAGCCCTGCTCGGCGAAGGCATGCTCGGCGCATTCGAAGACGAGGTCGCGGTACATCTTCTCGCGGGCGACTTCGAGGTTCGATTGCGTGCGGGTGCGAGCCATCGGCGAAGAGAGTAGGCGGAAAACTCCGATTACTCAAACTACAGGATGGGTGAAACTCGAACCCGAATCTCGGCATCCGCATCGAGCGGATTTCCGTCCGGACCTCTACCGACCGGTCGAGCCAGTGGCGCCGTGAGGAAAATCAATGTTTTCCTCAGGCAGGAGCCAGACCGGGTTCAGGAGAGGAGCTTCTCAAGGAAAGGCAAACGGTCGGCGCCAAAGAACATCTCTTCTTCGAGGAAGAAAGTCGGTGCACCGAAGGCGCCACGCTCAACGGCCTCTTCGGTCGTCTCACGCAGTTCCAGCTTCACGTCGGCATCAAGCGAAGCGGCCAGCAATGCCTCCGCATCGAGCCCGGCCGCGTTCAGCACCTTCGCGACCACGCGCAGATCGCCCATCGCTTTGCCCTCGCCCCAAAATGCCGGGTAAACCACACGATGGAACTCCGCAAAGACTCCGTCGCGCTGTGCGGCATGCGCGGTGCGCATGAGTTGGAGCGTATTGATCGGGAAGCCCGGCGGACTGTTGAACGGAACTTTATAATAGCTCACGAAACGGCGCAGCTCGACGCCGAAATAGCGGCGCTTCGCTTCGATCGGTTCCGCCATCGGCGAGTGCCCGCCCACGGCCTTGAAAACACCGCCAAGGAGCATCGGACGGTAGACGATCTCACAGCCCGTGCGCTTGGCGAAGCCCGATAATTGGGTGTCCGCAAAATAACTATAGGGGCTGCCGTAATCGAAAAAGAACTCAAGTCGCTTCGCCATTGGTGTTGCCTAGCGGATGCGAGCGCGCCCCGCTCGCACGAGCCGGCGCGGCCGATTCCATCGATGCTCTTCGGCCGGACCTCTTGGTGATTCCGCCGGACCACTAGAACTCGTCGTCGCGTCCCGGCGTCACGGGATCGCGATCGTCCGGATCGGTGCCCGGATCCAGGTCGCCGGAACAGGCTACCGCACCGTCGCCACAGACCTCCACTACACCCATCATTCCGTTGTCGGCATGCCCCGCCTCTGCGCATTGGAAGGTGAACTTCCCGGCCGAAACCGGGGTGAAGGGAATGCGCACGACTACGCGTCCCCTCGGGTCGTCGTCCGTGGGGCAGCTGTAGAGAGGCCAGACTCGCTCATCGACCTCGCGCGATTGGCATTGCGAAGATTCTTCCCGGAAACGGTCGCAATCGCGAAAAGGAACGTTGACCGTATCTTGATAGCCAAGGAATTGGCTGGCCACGCCATCGACCTCGATCACCTGGAAATCGACCTGTCCGATATGAAAGACATGGTTCTCGCCGGTGCAATTATTGATCTGCCATTCCTCTACGCAATCTTCTTCTTGCGCCAGGTCGACCTCGAAATCTATGCGGCTGGAATCGAAAGGCTGATCGTTGATGAAAAGATCCTGGCCATCGAGCGATGCCTGCAAATTCACCACACGGCGCCGGCAGCGCGCCGTATCACGCAGGTCGGACACGGCCGGAAACTGGTCGTCCGAGGGCAGTTGTGGCGAAAGTACGCGGTCCCCCTTGACCCACAGCGTCAATAACGTTCCCCCCGCAAGGCAGGGACCCTGCGGCCCCATGCAGGTCTCGGCGGCGAGGCCCGAGCACCCCGTGGTATTGACCGGAACCTCGGCCGCACAGGCACCGGCCGAGTAGAGCGGGCTCGCGCCGGCGAAGAACTCTTCAAAATCGGGTGGCTGGTTGCCCATCCGCGCAGCCGTCAAGAGGTATTCGCCTTCGTCGGCCGCCGATATCAACACCTGCGTGCGAGCCGATGGCGGCAGAAGGATGCTCTGTCGGGCAACGAGCCTGGTATGGAGATTCCCGTCGCGCGCGAGCTCATGCAAGGTATGGCCGGCTAGCGAGATGCGGTAATATAGGTCGGCGCTGGCGTTGAGAATATTCCATAGCTGCATCTCGCCGGGCTGCGCCTTGAGGCGCGGGCGCACCAGACCATTGACGGTGAGCACCGTCGTCGCGCCGGTATCGGGCGGCGTCAGCAGGCTGCCATCGGCCGCGTATTGGACATCCTTCAGAACCATCATGCGCTGTGACAGGCCGGCAAGCTGCGGGAAAGCATCGAGCGAGCCCGTAACCACAATCGCCCCGGCCATGCCGTTACCGACTTGCCCGGCCGTGAGGCCGAAGGGAGCGGCCCGGTAGGAGAAAATACCGGCCGGATGGTCGGCGGGGACTCTGAAAAAATAAAATCGGCTGGCACCAGGCTCGACGCTCGCAAAAACGTCGTCACCACTCCAGGTGTCATTGTCGATCGGCGTTACGCTCATGCCGTCGAAGTGCAGATTGGTCGGTTGCTCGGGCAGCTCGTTGTTGAGGGTCACAGCGAAGATACCGCCGCGGGCCACCTGCCAGGTCGGCGGCGAAAAAGCACCGGCGTAGACGCGCGTGCGCCTCTTGGTCTCGTCCAGCAAAATCTCCGAATACTTCGGTGTCAGGGTCAGACGCAGCCAGCCATTGTCGCCGGGCGTGATGACCGGCGGTTCGACAAAGGGCGGCTCGGACGCTCCACAGGCAAACGCCCCCAAACAAAGAAAAACAGCAAGCCTATGCGCGAGTCGATGCATCCCTGATCGCTACCAGCATTCCGCGCGGCTTCCCAGAGAAGATGCACGCCGGCCGACCGCACCGCCTCAGCCGCCGATGGCGATGGTCTGGATTTCGCAGAAGGCGTCGATCCCCTCGGGGCCCAGCTCGCGGCCTACGCCAGAGCCCTTGAAGCCACCAAAAGGCTGCTGCAAATCCATCGTGCCGAAAGCGTTCACGCCGTAGGAACCCGTGCGCACCTGGCGCGCAATCTCGATGCCGTGCTCGGTATCCTGCGTCCAGACGCTGCCAGAGAGCCCGTAGTCCGAGTCGTTGGCAATGCGCACGGCATCCGCCTCGTCCTCATAGGGAATGACGACCAGCACCGGGCCGAAGATCTCTTCCTGGGCGATGCGCATCCGGTTATCACAGCCGCGAAATACCGTCGGCTCGACAAACCAGCCGCGCGGCTGGTCGGCCGGACGGCCGCCGCCGACCACCACCTCGCAGCCTTCTTTGCGGCCCAGCTCGAGGTAGCCCTCAACGCGCTCGCGTTGACGCTCGGCAACCAAGGGACCGACGGCCGTCTCGGGGTCGCTCGGGTCGCCAACCTTGAGCGCGCCGACCTGTGCGGCCAGCGCCTCGACAACCTCATCGTAGCGCCTCTTCGAGGCGAGAATGCGGGTCTGCGAAAGACACGCCTGGCCGTTGTTCATGATCGCGTTGGGAAGAAGCATCGGCATCGAAGCATCGAGATCGCAATCGTCCAGGATGATGCCGGCCGATTTCCCACCGAGTTCCAGCGTCACGCGTTTCAATTGCTCGCCACAGATCGCGCCGATCTTGCGCCCCGCCGCCGTGGAGCCCGTGAACGCAACCTTGTCGACATCGGGATGTCGAACCAGCAACTCGCCCACCTCGCGGCCAGCCGGAACAATATTCACGACTCCGGCAGGCACACCGACTTCCTCGCAGACCTCGGCCAGAAGCCAGGCATCCAGCGGAGTCTCGGGGGCCGGCTTCAATACGATCGTCGAGCCCGACGCGAGCGTTGGGCCGAGCTTCAAAACAGTAATGAAGAGCGGCACATTCCACGGGATGATCCCGGCGACTACACCCACCGGAACCCGGCGGACGATCGTGCGGCCAAGCGCACCGGCGCGCTCCTCTTCGAAAGCAAAGTTGCGAATATGCTCGACAAAGCCGTTGAGTGCCATGGTCGAGGCGCCCACCTGGCCGAGCAGCGAGAAGGTCGCCGGCGAGCCCATCTCCAGCGTGATGATCTCCGCAAATTCCTGCATCCGAGCGCCGATCGCGGCCGAGAGCTTGGCGATGAGTTGGGCGCGGTCCTCCGCGGAATAATCCGCCCACGGCCCCACCAGCGCTTGGCGCGCGGCCGACACGGCTGCGTTCATATCGGCCTCACAGCCATCGGGCACCCGGCCGACCAACTCCTCGGTATAGGGCGAGATGATATCAATCGTGGCCTGTGACGCGGGGCTAACCCATTCACCGCCGATATAGAGCTTCTTCTTTTCGATCATGGTTCTCTTTCTTGGTTTGATATCAGTCTTCGAGGAGCGCGGCCCACGCCTCGCGGCGTTCTTCGCCCGGGCGCTCCACCACGCGCGAGTCGGCAGCGAAATCGAAGGTCGTGCGGCGCAGGGCATCGAAGGGGGCCCAATCTACCGCGCCGCCGCGCGCCGGGTCGCCGTGACGGGCAAAGGCGACCCAGGCATCCATCACTTGGCTCGAAAGTGCTTCGGCGGCCGCACCGGTGCCGGCAAATTTATCCATTCCCGGTGCGTCAAGCGTGCCGAAGACGAAGGGAAGCTCGACCGCATGGCAGGCACCCAAGCGGCCGCGCACGGCCGGCGAGGGCCAGGAGAATCGATACATGAAGGTCTGGCGCTGATGCGCGTGCTGGGCCTCGGCCAGCTGAATCGCCGGCAACCGAAAGAGGCGGTCCGTCTCCATCGCATCAAAGACCTCGCAGCATTCGCCCGCCCCATCGTAAAGCCCGATCATCTCGTCCGGGTCACCGCCGCCGAGCTTCGTAAGGCGCCGGCCGATCCGCTGGCGGAGCTGGACCTCGTCCATATCCCGATGTTCCGGCAGCGCAATCGTGAAGAGACGCCATTCGTCTGCCGTTGACCCGATCAGCAGGGGAATGTCGGCCGCATAGCCACCGCGAACCGCCTCCAGGGGATGCTCGGGCAGAGTCGTGCCATCGACCACCGGTGCCCATGCGAGCAAGCGATCGCGCTGTAACTTATCGATTGTCTTTACCTGTGCTGCAATCAGATTTTCGGGCGATGCCGCGCGCAGCTTGTCGAGCGAGAACGAAGCGTGCCCGAGCTCCCGACTGAGTTCGGCCGTTGCCTCGGCACTTTGCTCGCGCGAAAGCGTGGCCTGCGCTGCCCCGCTTTGCGGAATCGCCTTGTGGAAGAGTCCGCGCGCCGCCGACGTCGCCATCAGCGTGGTGACCGACATGCCGCCGGCCGACTCGCCGAAGATCGTGACATTCGCCGCGTCACCGCCGAAGCCTTCGATGTTTTCCTGCACCCAGCGCAGGGCCGAGATCTGATCCAGCAATCCGACGTTCGACCGCGCGCCATCGCTCCCCTCATCGGGCATAAGCCAGCCCAGAGCGCCGAGCCGGTAATTGACCGTCACGACGACCACGTCACCGCGCCGCGCCAACGCCCCACCATCGTACATCGCCTGACGGCCCGAGCCGGTGGTGAAGGCACCACCGTGAATCCAGACCATCACGGGCCGCTTGGCCCCACCGGCCGCCGGCGTGAAGACATTGAGGTTCAGGCAAAGCGCCTCGTCTGCAGGACCAGCCATCATGCCCGGCAGCGGGCTCGGCGGCTGCGGGCAGCTCGGCGCGTATTGCGTGGCGTCGCGCACGCCTGCCCACGGCTCGGCCGCCTGCGGCGGCGCAAAGCGCCGTTCGCCAACCGGCGGGGCCGCATAGGGAATCCCGAGAAAGGCGAGGTGGCCCTCTCGTATCGCACCTTCGAGCTTGCCGAGCGAGGTTTCGATGATCTGTGCCATCCCGCGAAATTACGCACGGGCGAGCGCCCGCGCAACATTGCGGAATCCACCAATTGCGGTACTCCGCTCCGAAGCTTCAGCCCACCGGTCGGCCTCGGCTGTGGCCCGAGCGCTTGCTCAGCAGCCGAGGCGGTCGAGCGCTGCGAGAGTTTCTTCGATCAGCCGTTCGCGGTGCATTGCGTCGAAAAAGAAATGGTCGGCGCCTTCGATCGTCACCAATTCAGTTTTCCCGCCAGCCGCCCGGAGTCGCTCGACGAAGACCTGCGCGGAGGCATGCGGGACCAGCATATCCTCGCTGCCGTGCAGCACGATAGAGGGCACGGCGCCGGCGTGAATATGATGGAAGGGCGAGACATCCTCGATGCTGCCACCGGCCGGTGCGAAGACCTCGGCCATACTTCCGGCCCGCAGAACCAAAGCACCGGACCAGGGCAAGAAGGCGTCGGGCAGCGAACTCTGGTTCAGATGGTCGCCGGACTCGAAGCCGGGCACCAAGGCGGTTGCCGCGGCCAGCGTAGCGCCGGCGGAGTGGCCTCCGGCGACCACGCGCGCGGGGTCGATGCCCTGCTCGGCTGCGTGCGCGCGCACCCAGCGCACCGCCGCCTTGGCGTCGCTGACCAACGCATCGAGTTTGGTCCCCTGCGCCGCCGTTGAGGCATGACGGTACTGGACGCAGATGGCGACTCGCCCCGACTCCGCGACGGCCGCCGCGATATCGTAGCCAAGCTCCGGTGAACCTCCGGAAAAACCTCCGCCATGAAAGAAGAGCCACGCCGCGCGCCTATCCGTCGAGATCCAGGCGGCCGGACGAAAGATATGCAGCGCAAGCGCCGCACCCGCAGGCGCACCATAGGTCAAAATCTCAGGCGTGTAGGCCACCGCAGCCGCTCTATCAGAACCGGCGCCGCGGCGTCGAATGCGGCTCAATCTGATGAATTGTGGTGCGACTCTTGAGGGGCCGGCCCGCCCGAGCGTGCCACAATGCGTTTCCAGGCAAAGGGCGATGCCAGCTGCCACCAGAAGCCCTGCGGAAATTTCGGCAGCGCCTCCATGCCGATCGCTTCGGGCGGCTCTCTATCGTCCGGCAACCAACGCGTGCCGAAAACGATATCCCAGAAGATCAGGTTGCCGCCGTAGTTGCGGTTGGCCTCGGCCAGGACCGGGGAATGATGCCAGCGGTGCATCTCGGCCATGCTGAAAACCCAATTCAGCGGACCGAGCTTGAGCTTGAGGTTGGAATGCTGGAAGGCGCCGTGCACCGCCGCAAAAACCGTCACCAAACCCAGCAACTCCGGCGGGGCGCCGAGAAAGGCCAAGGGCATCAGCTTGCCGGTGCCGATCACGAAGAGGTCGATCGGATGAAAGCGTACGGCATTGAGAAAATAGAGGCGCGGCGCCGAATGATGGACGGCATGGAAGCGCCAGAGCCCATCGACCTCGTGCATCGAGCGATGCGCCCAATATTCGACGAACTCGGCGACCACGAGCGCCAGTCCGAACTGAAATACAAAGGGCCAGGCATGCGGCCAGAGCCCGCCTCCCGAATCTGTGGCGACGAGACTCGCCAGATAGACGACGCCCGCCAGTACCAGCGGTTCGCCCAAACGATTCACAATGCCGTTGGTGGCAGCCCAGCCTATATCGACCCGCAAATCGCCCTGCGACCTAAGCCAGCTGCGATGATGCGGGAAGAAACGCTCCAACACGGCGATGGTCGGATAGGCCCCGAGCAGGCATAGCGAGACCGCTTCCGGTGCCGCCATGCCGCCCTGCATCAGCGTAAACCCCGCAAAGAGAGTGCCCAGCATCACCAACGGAAAGGCTGTCACAGCGACCAGACGGTCGGCACGCGTCCAGTCGGCCGGGAAGGAATTCGCAGAGAAGGTCTTTGCCACCGCCATTTCGCTCCATCTAACAGGGAATCGACCACAACCGAAAAGTCTCCCGGTCCCGGCAGATCAGTTCAGCGTCATGCCTTCCCCCGGGAGAGTACCGGTCACACCGCCGCAATCCTCGAGCATCGCGTTGAGTTCGGCCACCCGCAGCCGCCGCCGCTCGCGCAGAGCGTCGGTTGCGCATAAGCGCTCCAGGACCGCTTGCCCCCAGCTGATATGACGGCGCGTCTTGCGGGTCACGTCTTCGAGAATATCGATTGTCGGCGCATCGCAGATCTGATCCGTCTCACGCATGGTGCGCTCGTAGACGTCGAGAAGATGGGGCTTCAGCACATCTACGACGCCGGTGATCTTCTCGATCGTCAGATCGGGGCGCTCGGGCTCCGAGATCGCCTTGATGAAGTCCGCGAAACCGCTATTGGCGGGTTTCGATGCCTCCACGACACGCT
>JAYGCM010000039.1:0-18258 GCA_046583355.1 Deltaproteobacteria bacterium | reverse complement strand
AAACCATCCATTTCAACAAGCAACTGATTGAGGGTTTGCTCGCGTTCGTCGTGGCCGCCGCCCAGCCCGGCGCCGCGCTGGCGCCCGACCGCATCGATTTCGTCAATGAAAATAATACAGGGTGCGTTCTTTTTGCCCTGGACGAAGAGGTCGCGGACACGCGAGGCACCGACGCCGACAAACATCTCGACGAAATCGGAGCCCGCGATCGAGAAGAAGGGAACATCTGCCTCGCCCGCAATCGCGCGCGCCAGCAGCGTCTTGCCGGTCCCCGGAGGGCCGACCAGAAGGACGCCCTTGGGAATGCGGCCACCCAATCGGGTGAATTTCTTGGGGTCCTTGAGGAAAGCAATGATTTCCTCAAGCTCTTCTTTCGCCTCCGGCACACCGGCGACGTCATCAAAAGTATTCTTTTGCTGTGCCTCGTTGAGCAGACGCGCCCGGCTCTTGCCGAAGGACATCGCTTTGCCACCCCCGCCCTGCATCTGGCGCATGAAGAAGATCCATACGCCGATCAGCAGCAGCATCGGGAACCATTGCACCAGCAGAATCACGTACCAGGGGTCGCCATCTTCCGGCCGCGCCTGGATGGTGACGGATTTCTCGCGCAGGCGGGTGACCAGGTCGGTATCGCCAGGATCGTAGGTCGTGAAGGAGTCGCCATCAGTGTATTGACCGCTAATATGCCGGCCCTGGATCAGGACCTCGCGAATTTCGCCACGGTCCAAGGCCGCGGAGAATTCGCTATAATCGCGCTCGGGTTCGGGCTCCTGCTGCTTGGAGAAGATCTGGAAAAGCAGCATGAAAAGAAGCCCAAGCACCAGCCAGAGCAGAAGATTTCTCGAAAATTGATTCAATGGATGTCCAATTTAACTCGTAAACTCGGTACTTTATTTACACACCAGCGGGCCATCCGGCAACTCAATCCGGGAGCTCTTGCGGGCATGCCTGCTGAGAAACGCAGGTTAACACGACGATTTCGCCGCCGCCCGAGACAAGCGCCCGGCGATTCGCCGCTACGCCGGGAACCCAGAGGATCTCGGCCCCGGACGCCACCACAATCAGGCCCGGCCGCAGATCGCGCGGCACTCGCCGGTCGACCAAGAGGTCCGCGAGTTTGCGATGGCCTCCGCGCAGGGCAATCCTATCACCAGGTCGCAGCGGCCGTGCCACCAGCGGCGCGGGGAAGTGAGCGTGGCTGAAGCGCAACTCGGCGCCGCCTACGGAGGGGTCATAACTCGCAGGCGGTGACGGCGCAGGAAGATCCGTGCGCGGCATAAGGGCCCCGCCAATCGCCGCGGCCAGGCGCATGCCATTGGGCAATTCGTGAACACTCGGGACCGGAAGAACCACTTCCTTCCATCCATCGGCGAGGCGCGCCAGCCGGGCAACCTCGTGCGGCTCAATCAGGTGGAGCGCCGCATAGCGCCGGCGTAGCCGCCAACCGCCGACCAGCGCGACCTCGCCGCTGGGCCGCTCGGCACCCGCCAACCCGAGGGCCTGGGCGACCTGGCGCGCGCTCAGCCGTATGCCGGCCTCTGTAATCCAGGCATGCAGCAATCGTCCTGCGGCGGGGCCGGCGCTCTGCAGGGCAGCGATCGATAAGGCGGCCCCGGAGGTAGCGGCCCGCGCGCCTTGGCCGAGGCGCAAGGCGTCGGCACCAAGCTGACGCGCGATTTCGGCCGCCGCCAACTCACTCTCCACCCGCAACTCCTCGGCCAGCCGCGCAAGCCGGGCACCCGCATCCACCCCGAGGACACGATCCAGAACGGGCATCAGTTCGTGACGTACGCGGTTGCGGAAAAACGCAGGCGAAGAATTGGATTCATCCTCGGACCAGGCCAGGCCACGCGAGCCAAGGTAGGCACGCCCGGCCGCACGCGACTGCAAAAGAAGAGGCCGCAGCAGCCCATCGGCGCGCCGCACCTCCATGGCGCCGAGCGAGGCCACCCCGGCACCGCGGGCCAGGCGCATCAGGAAAGTCTCGGCCTGATCATCGCGCGTATGCCCCAACGCGATCGCGCTGGCACGCCACGCCCCGGCGATACCGCGCAGCGCCGCAAGTCGAGCGTCGCGCGCGCGCTCTTCCAGATTGGCGCGCGTCGTGCCGAGCCGAACCTCGGCGAGGAAAAAGGGCAAACCGAAGCTCGCAGCGAGGTCTGCGACAAATTGGGCGTCTTGCCGGCTCGCCGCACCGCGGAGACCATGGTCGATATGGGCTACGCCAAGACGCAGCGGAAAGTCATGCCGCTCGCCCAGCGCGACGAGCCCCGCCAGGAGCGCACAGGAATCAGCGCCGCCGGAGACCGCGACCAAGATCCGCGCGCCCGGCACGATACGTCCCGCGCCCACCAGCACCGCCAATAGCGCGCGCTCGAACTCCGCTTCTCTCCCCACAACCAGAGACTAGAGGTCCGGCCGAAAAGTGCACCACCCGAACCAAGGTCGCCGATTCCAGGTGCCGGCGACCGGAAGGACCACCTATTGGCGGCCCCTCCGGTGCGGCGAAGTGACGGCGGGCAGAATTGAACTGCCGACACAGGGATTATGAGACCCTAGCTCTACCAACTGAGCTACGCCGCCACGCGACCCGAACAGGGCGTGGTAACAACGCCAATTGCTCTTGTAAATCAGGCTGCCGAGGTCCAGTTCTCCGGGACCCCCGCGACCAGGAGCTCGGCTGCAACCCCGCGGGTAGAGGCAGCGTCACCGCCGCGACATACCTCGTGGATTTCGCCTCCGCTCAGATCAAGACACGAAAGATAGCCGCCATAAACACACCCGGAATCCATCGCGATCCGGCGGCGCGGGGCGAATAAGGCACGCCGCTGCGGGGTGTGCCCGAAGATCACCGTCTGTTTCAGGCCATGATCGCAGGAGAGGAAATCCTCGCGAATCCAGAGGAGATCCTCCCGCACCTGCTCGGCCAAGGCGACCCCCGCGCGAACGCCCGCATGCACGAAAACGAAGGGTCCTGCGGCGAAACTGAGTTGCAACGCCTCGCAGAAAAACTCGAGGTGCGAGGCCGGCAGGACCTCGCGCAGACCCGCGGGCGTCCACTGGGCCGGCGCCAAATCGTAACTCTTGAGCGTGGCGGCTCCGCCGACCCCGACAAAAACTTCCGGACGCGAGCCATCGAGGCCGAGGAAACCGAGCAGCATCTCCTCGTGATTGCCACGCAGGCAGATGGTCGCCGGCAATTGTTCGCGCAGCGCCACGATGCGCTCGACCACGGCAGCGGAGTCGGGACCGCGATCGATATAATCGCCGAGAAAGACCAGCCGATCCGAGGGGCCCGGTGCCACCGCGTCCAGGAGAATTTCCAACTCCCGCGCGCAACCGTGAATATCGCCGATGCAGAGCAATCGTCCCGACGGGAGGTGCGGGTCCGGCCCACCGATGCGGCCCTCATTCACGAGTGCTCATCACCTTCGGCCACCAGGCTCGCGACCCGCTGCGGGTCGGCGAGGATTTCGAGCGCGGCTGTGTAGGGATCCTTCGCACCACTCTCCACGGCGGCGGCAAGTTCAGTCTCGCGCGCACCGAGTGACCGTGCGAGCCGGGCGGCGATCTCCTCGCGGATGACCTCGAGCCATTCCTCGCGTCGGCTGCGCGAAGCACGCGGCTCGGACTGTTGGGCGCCATGCTCTTCGGCGTGGCGCACGAGATCCGGCAAGCCGCGGCCGTTGGTCGCCTCGGTCAGCAGAACCGGTACCATCCAACTGGATTCCGGCCGCATATGCAGCATCGTATCGAGCTCATTCTTGAGACGACGTGCACCTTCGCGATCGGCCTTATTCACCACGAAGACGTCGGCGATCTCGAGCAGGCCGGCCTTCATGACCTGAATCGTATCGCCGGCCTCCGGCACCAACACGACGATGGTAGTCTGCGCCAGCCGCATCACATCGAGTTCGGTCTGACCGACCCCGACGGTTTCCACCAGAACCATATCAAAGCCGAAGGCATCCAGAAGGTGGACGATCTCACGCGTCGGCCGAGCCAGGCCACCGTGGCGCCCGCGCGTCGAGAGGCTGCGAATAAAGACCCCTGAATCGAGAAAATGCTGCTGCATGCGAACCCGATCACCCAGAATCGCCCCACCCGAGAACGGGCTCGAGGGGTCGACCGCAACGACGCCGACGGTCTTGCCGGCGGCGCGGAAGATCTCGAGGAGGCGGTCGACCAGCGTGGATTTGCCGGCTCCCGGAGGGCCGGTGATGCCGATCACGCGGGCCTGCCCGACGCGCGTATAGAGGGCTCGCATGACCCGCGGCGCTTCGGGGGCGCGGTTCTCGACCAGCGTAATCAAGCGCGCCAGGGCACGCCGGTCGCCGCTCTTGAATTTTTCGATCGTCGCGTCGAGATCCATCGTATCGCTCATTGGGTATGCCGCGCCGCGCCACCCAGCAACTCAGTCGCGGATAGGCGCAGGAGACCTGCGTAATTCAACCTGCCTGCAAGCGCCTGCGCAACCAAGGCGGCACATTGCGCCGATGCCGGTGCCGGCACATTCGCCGGCGCCTCAGCAGCCAGGCTGGTCGGACGCACGCCGGCCAGGCCGCAAGGGGCAAGGCCGAGAAACCCTTCTTCTGCCGTGCGCTCGAGGTTCAAGGCTGCGCCATGCAGCGTAATGCCACGGCGCACGGCCAGACCGACCGAACCCAGCTTGCGACGCCCGTCCCGGTCACCGACAAAAAGACCCGGCTGCTGCGGGTCGCACCAGCTGCGCACCTGAACCGCCGCCGCCGCATCCTGCAACGCACCGGTAAGTGCGGTGACAAAAGTGCGTACGCCGAGTCCTGCCGCACGCAGGCGCATGACCGGATAGAGAACCAATTGCCCCGGCCCATGCCACGTCAGGTCACCGCCACGGTCGGTGCGCAAAATCGGCACGCCAGCGCGCGCCGCCGTTTCCTGAACCGCCTCGGACACCGACCGGTTCCGCCCCATCGTGAATACGGCGGGATGCTCGAGGCAGAGCAGCATCTCCGGGCCGAGGCCCTCGGCGAGTTGCCGCGCCAGCGACTCCTGCAACTCGCGCGCGACCGAATATTCGACGCGCCCGAGCCAACTCCATCTGAGGCTCTCCACCGAGCCTGCTCCTTAGCATTCACCGCGATGGTCCGGGAACCACTCGGCAACACGACCCAGCCCCGGGGAGTCCCATGCGCCTCAAGAGGCGCGGGCCTCCAGACCGAGGCGGCGCATTTGCCGCCAGAGCGTGACGCGGGAGATTCCCAGATCCCGGGCGGTCGCCTCGCGCCGCCAGCGGTTGCGCTCCAACGCATCGCGAACGCGAGCGACCTGGCGCTGCTCGCGCTCCGAGACCAGCCGGCCCATCCCCCACTCGGCGGGAAAATGCGAGAGCTGGGCGCCGGGCCGTGCTCCGACAATCGCGGCATGCCACGCAACCGCCCAGCCCAGCGCCGGCGCGAGCGCTGCGGCGCGCTCGACCAGGTTGGCGAGCTCGCGCACATTGCCGGGCCAGGAGCGGGCCCGCAGCTTCGCAAACTGCGCATCGCTCGGGGCAAGGTAGACCGTACGGGGACACGCTCCGGCGCGCGCTACCAACGATTCGAGAAGCGCCTCGAGATCCTCAAGGCGCTCACGCAGCGGCGGGACTCGCAGGCGAAGAACTTCCAGGCGGAAGAGAAGGTCAACGCGGAATTGTCCGGCATCTACCATTGTATGCAACGAGCGGTTGGTTGCCGCAACGACACGGACATCCGCCGATCGTATATACTCGGCACCGACGGGGCGAAACTCGCGCTCCTGCAGCAAGCGCAGAATCTTGCCCTGCTGGGAAAGCGGGAGGTTTTCGATCTCGTCAAGAAAAAGAGTGCCGCGATTGGCAGCGGCGACCAACCCCGGGCGAGCCTGCGCCGCACCCGTGAAGGCACCGCGCGCATGGCCGAAGATCTCGCTCTCGAAAAGCGACTCAGGGATGGTGCCACAATCTACTGTGACGAAGGGTCCGCTGGCGCGGCCGCCCTCGTCATGGAGCGCGCGCGCCACGACCTCCTTGCCCGTTCCCGTCTCGCCGTCGATGAGTACGGTCGCGTCGCTGGTTGCATAGATCGAGACCGCATTGCGCACTTCACCGATCACCCTGCTGCTGCCGCGAATTCTGTTCAAGCCCTTCATCATGGGGCTGAACCTAGCGCGACCCGGCCGCGGGCGGGATGTCATATAGACCATTGCGGCAAGGCATCGGGCAGAGCTTGGTCTGCCCTACAATTTCGGGCCAAGGCGCGACAGCAAAAGCCCGGCGTTGCGCAACCGTGGGTTGCGCGAGTTGCATGCTGCAACAAAGAGTTGCATCCATGAAGCAGGTGAAGAGTGCAGACAAAGAGCAGCGCCCCCGGCTGCCCTGGTACAAGAACACGTTGCTCGTGACCGGGCTCTTTCTCATGGTCATGGGACTCGGCAACTGGATTACCGGGGAGACCCGGACCTCGCGGCATCAAGAGGAGGCCTTCGGGCTGGGCCAGCCGCACGCAGCCCAACCACTGAGCTCCGAGAAGATCGCGATTGCCCGCAGCCGGATGGATTTCTACCATGTGGTCGCGACCGGCGGCCGCGGCCTCACGGCATTGGGCTTGCTCCTGACCACGTTCGGTCTTGCGCGGCACCTGCGCAGACGGGCAAAAGAGAGGTAGGCCGGATTTGCCTGCCCCTCCTAACCCCCACCCACACACATGAATGACTCCTCCGACCTCCGCTTTCCCGCTGGGCGTAATGCCCGTGCCCGCGCCGAAGGCTGGCCTCTGGCTGCCGCCTCGCGCCGAATTCTCGGGCGCGCCGCGGTTACTGAAATGCCGATCCTGCTCGCCCGCGCGCGGGAAGATTGGTTTATGCGGATCGCCACAGCGATTCACGAGGCAAGCCAACGAGACCACCTTATCCTCCTGGACCTGCGCGATTCGACGCGAATCCGGCTACCGAGCGAAGGCCTGAGCAGGCGCTCTACGCTGGCCTTGGATGGCATCGAGATGCTCGACCTGCGCGCGCAGGAAAACCTGCTCGACGACCTCGACCTGCGTGCCCCGCGTCTGATCAGCGGCAGCGCACTCGATGTCGCGGAGCTGGGGGGTGTCCTGCTGCCCGAGCTGCTCGCGCTACTCGCCACGGTGGATCTGGAAGTGCCGAATCTCGATGCCGCGCCCGAACAGGTCGTCCCGCTTGCGCTCGAGCGCCTGGCGACCTTGGCGGGCGACCTCGGCATGACGCGCCCCGACCTCTCCGACCAAGCGCAGACGGCCCTGGCCGCACATGATTGGCGCGGCGGCGACACCGAACTCGACGGCGTCCTCGCGCGTACTCTGCTGGCGCTGGCGCCGGGCGCGCCCATCGATGCACGCGATCTCGTCTGGGCGAGTACCGGCCCCGCCGCAAGCCCGCGCGAAGAGCCCGCCGCCCCTGCGCCCGTGGCACCTATGCAGGCCGACTCCGCACCGCCCGAATCGGCCCCGCCGGCCACCCGCGCCACCGCCACCACGGCCGCCATCGCCGCCACGGCGCAGAGCGAGCAACATGCCAATGGCAGCCTGGGGCCGCCGCGCAGCAATATCGAAGCCCTGGCCATCGAGTTGGCCCATAACCTCAAGAATCCGCTCGTAACCCTCAAAACCTTTGTCGCCAACGCGGCGCGTCTCGGCGAAGACCCGGAGAGGCTGGCCCGTTTCAGCGCGCTCGCCGACGAGTCCATTGAGCGGATGGATGCGACCCTCGACGAACTCCTCGATTTCGCCCGATTGCGTGAGGAAGAACCGCGCTCGGTCGAAGTATTCGGCTGCTTGCGCGCCGCGTTGCGGGATATCTGGGACACCCTGGACGCCAAACAGGTCGTCCTGGAAGGGCCCACCGACGAAACTCTGCCGAGCCGGCTCGGCCCGGCCCACCTCACCTTCGCCCTGCGCACCCTGGCGCGCTATCTCGAAGATGCCGTTGAGCCGCAGGGTACGCTGACCATCGCCCGACCTGCCGCGGGGCGCCTGGAACTGCGCTTCCCCGAGGCCGCGAGCCAACGCCACCTGCGCGAGGCATTGCATTCGGACGACGAGAGTTTTCCTCTCTCGCTCTTGCTGGTAAGAGGCGCTCTGACCCATGTCGGTGCGAGCCTTGCCGTCGAGCGAAACGAATCCGAAATCCGCTTGCTGCTCGGCTTCCCCGACGAATGATGGCTGCATAAGCAGCTGCGGATCTGTCAGAAGGGATACCCGCATTGCCCGGAACCGAGAAAGCCCCCATCACCGCCGAAACGCCCCCCCCGGCCGTCGCCGAGGCGATTCCACCGGCCACGCCACGCCCGCATATCCTGATCGTCGACGATGAGGTCGGCATTCGCGAGTCTCTGCGCCTCATCCTGGAGGATAGCTTCACGCTCTCGGTGGCCGCATCCGGCGAAGAGGCCCTGACGCTTGCCGAGCGCAACCGTCCCGACGCGGTGCTGCTCGACGTCGTACTGCCCGGCATTGATGGTCTGGAGACGCTGGAGCGATTGCGCAGCCGGTATCCGGAGGTGCCGGTCATCATGCTTACGGCGACCCGCACGGTGAAAACCGCGGTCACCGCGATCAAGCTTGGCGCCTACGATTATGTGCAGAAGCCTTTTGAGATGGACGATTTGCGCATCCTCCTGGCCAACGCGACGCGCACCGCCGAACTCGAACGCGAGGTCGACGAATTGCGTGCGGAGGTGGGCCGCCGCTACCATCTGGGCAATATCATCGGGCGCTCCGAGCCGATGCAGCGCATCTTCAAGCAGGTATCCATGGTCGCGCCTCTGCGCACCACTGTTTTGATCCTCGGCGAAAGCGGCACCGGCAAGGAATTGATTGCGCGAGCGCTGCACCACCAGAGCCCCCGAGCCGGCAAGCCCATGACCGCGCTGAATTGTGCCGCCATCCCGGAGACGCTGGTCGAGAGTGAACTCTTCGGCCACGAGCGCGGCGCGTTTACCGGGGCCGACCGCCAACGCCTGGGCCTCTTCGAGACAGCACACCACGGAACCATCTTCCTCGACGAAATCGGCGAGTTGCTCCCCTCCGTGCAGGCCAAGCTGCTGCGCGTATTGGAAAATGGCGAATTCCTGCGCGTCGGCGGCCAGAAGCCCGTCTCGGTCGATGTCCGCATCATTGCCGCCACCAACCGCAAACTCGAAGAGGCGATCGAAGACGGCTCGTTTCGCAGTGACCTCTACTACCGCCTCAATGTCGTCGCGCTGGAACTGCCGCCGCTGCGTGATCGGTGCGACGATCTGCCGTCCTTGATGCAACATTTCCTCAAAGCCAAGACTGCCGATCTCGGCTGCGCCGAGCGCACTTTCGCGCCCGCGACAATCGAGTTGATGAAGCGCTACCGCTGGCCCGGCAACGTGCGCGAGTTGGAAAACCTCATCGAGCGCCTGCTGGTCTTCTCGGCACCCGGGCCGATCCAGCCCGACGAATTACCCGCGGCCTTCGGTCGGGATCTGCCTCAGCCCGGCGGCGCCAACGCCCGCACCGATGTCCTCTCGGGCGAAAAGACGCTCGGCGAGGCGGTCGACGAATTTGAGCGCACGCTGATTGAAGAGGCCCTCCAGCAAGCCGACTTCAACCAGACCCGCGCCGCCGACCTCCTCGGCACGACACGACGGATTCTCAAATACCGGATGGATAAACTCGAGATTCCCGACAGCCGCTGAGAGCCCCGCAGGCCTGGCGCGGTGTGGAATCCCCAGGTGCGGCGCCACGGCCGCACCTTGACTCAACTCGAACATGGTACTAGCGCCACAAGTAGGATGGACAGGCCGGAAATGCAGCAAAGCGAGAGCACTGGAACCATTTGGCAGAGCCCGCTCTCGCGCGAAGATGCGATTGCCGCGCTCCGTGCGACGGGCGCTGCGTTCGACCAATTGCTGGCGCATGCCCGCTTGCTGCGCGAAGCCGGCAGGGGACGCGTCATCACATACTCGCCCAAGGCGTTCTTCCCGGTCACCAACCTTTGCCGCGACCGTTGTGCCTATTGCACCTTCCGCCGCGACGAAGACGAAGCCGGGGCCTGGACGATGCAGCTCGACGAGATACGCAGCTGGTCCGAGCGCGCACATGCGCTGGGCTGCATCGAGGCTCTGATGTGCCTGGGCGACCGGCCCGAGGCCAACTCGCCGCGCTACCGGGCCTGGCTGGCCGAAGAAGGCCATGCCTCGACGATCGAATACGTCGCGCGGGCCTGCGAGGTGGCGCTCGAAGTCGGATTGCTGCCGCATTCCAACCCCGGCATCATGGGGCCGGACGATTATGCCCTCCTCAAGCCGCTCAACGTGAGCCTCGGCATGATGCTGGAGTCGACCAGCCCGCGCCTGCGCGAAAAAGGCCAGGTCCATTATTATGCACCAGACAAGGATCCGCAGCTGCGCTTGCAGGTTCTGGAAGACGCCGGCCATGCGCAGGTGCCCTTCACCACCGGTATTTTGATCGGCATCGGGGAGAGCCTGGCCGACCGGGTAGACTCCCTGCTCGCGATCGCCGCGACGCATGCCCGCCACGGCCATATTCAGGAAGTTATCGTGCAGAATTTCCGCAGCAAGCCTGAAATCCCCATGGCCAACGCAGCCGAACCCGACGAGGCCGACCTCGTGCGCACGATCGCCGTCGCCCGGTTGCTGCTGGGCCCCGACGTGAATCTGCAGGCGCCTCCCAATCTCTCCGAGCCATCCTCGCTCGGCCCCCTGCTCGAGAGCGGGATCAATGACCTGGGCGGGATCTCACCGCTCACCCCGGATTACGTGAACCCCGAGGCCCCGTGGCCGCATCTGGGGGCGCTGCAGCGCCGCTGTGCCGAGGCCGGCTATGAACTGAGGCCGCGGCTGCCGATCTACCCCGAGTTCATCGAGAAGAAAGGGTTTCTCGACAAGGGCCTTCTCGAAACGGTACGCAAACGACAGGGCGCCCTCGCCGAGGGCGAGGGCACGAGGCAGACAAAGGAATCCACCGATGAGCAGCATGGCTGAAGAGCTCCGCGACATTCTCCCCGACGGGCGCCCCGCGGCGGACTATATCAAAGCCGCCTCGCTACCGATCGCGCGCATCCTCGAGACTGCCTTGGAGAAAAAGCGCATCAGTGAAAGCGATACGCTCGCGCTCCTGCAAGTCGAAGGCAAGGAGCTACGCGCGCTGCTCACCACAGCGGACGATATCCGCCGCGAAGACGTCGGCGACGATGTCACCTACGTCATCAATCGCAATATCAACTTCACCAACGTGTGCTTCGTCGGCTGCCAGTTCTGCGCGTTCAAACGCCAACGCTGGGAGAGCGACGCCTATTACCACGACGACGAGACCGTCATCGGCAAGATTCAGGAAGGCATCAATCTCGGCGCCACCGAGATCTGCATGCAGGGCGGCATCAACGCCCAGATGAAGCCCGATACCTACAAAAACCTCCTGATCAAGATCAAGAAAGAATTTCCGGCGTTGCATGTGCACGCCTTCTCGCCGATGGAGATCCTCTACGGCTCGCGGCGCGCCAACCAGAGTTTCGAGGAGTTCCTGACCGAGCTTCGCGACGAAGGCCTCGGCAGCATTCCGGGCACGGCCGCCGAGATCCTCGACGATGAGGTCCGCGATATCCTCTCGTACAAGAAGGTCGATACAAGCCAATGGATCGACATCATCACGACGGCCCATAGGCTCGGCATCCCAACGACCTCGACCATCATGTACGGCCACGTCGAGAAGGACCATCATATTGCCGCGCATCTGGGATTGCTGCGGAAGCTACAAGACGAGACCGGCGGGTTCACCGAGTTCGTTCCCCTGCGCTTCATCCACAACAATACCCTGCTCTTCCAGCGCGGCCTGGTGACGCCGCAAAAGCACGGCACCACAGACCTGCGGATCTACGCAATCTCGCGTCTCTTCTTCCGCGGCTCGATCGACAATATCCTGACCTCCTGGGTGAAGCTCGGCCATGATCTCGCCGCCGCCTCGTTGGCTGCGGGCGTGAATGATTTCGGCGGCACTCTGATGGAGGAGAGCATCTCGCGCGAAGCCGGTGCTACCGCGGGAGAATATACCCCGGTCGAGGAAATCGAACGGATCGTGCGCGGGATGGGGCGCCGGCCCCGGCAGCGCACTACGCTCTACGGCAAGATCGAAGAAAGTCTCGTCGCCTAGCCCTGCTCGCGACCACAATACCTCATGTCCAGAATCCTCCTCCTCGCCGGCGGGGTGGGCGGTGCCCGCCTGCTGCGCGGCCTCGCAGCAACTGTCAAGCATGACCAGATCGAGGTCATCGTCAACACCGCCGACGACGATGAATTCCACGGCCTGCATATCTCGCCCGACGTTGACACGATCCTCTATACGCTTGCGGGATGGGTCGACCGCGCCCAGGGCTGGGGCATCCGCGGCGATACCTTTCGCACCATGGAGGCCCTGGACGCCTTTGGCGAAGATACCTGGTTTCGCCTTGGCGACCGGGACCTCGCCACCCACCTCTTTCGCACCAAAGAGCTGCGCCGCGGTCGCACGCTCAGCCAGATCACGCGCAAGCAGGCCAAGGCCTTGGGGCTCCGCGTCCACGTGCGACCGATGTCCGACGATCGCGTCCGCACGATCATCTACACGCCCAAGGGCAAGCTGGCTTTTCAGGAATACCTCGTCCGCGACCGCGCCCGCAGCACGGTACGGCGGATCGTCTACGACGGCATCCGCAAAGCCGAACCGGCGCCCGGTGTGCTCGCCGCGATCGAGCGTGCGGGTACGATCATCATCGCGCCGAGCAATCCCTTCGTCAGCATCGGGCCGATCCTCGCGCTGCGCGGCGTGCGTACTGCCTTGCGCCGCGCAAACGCGCCCATCGTGGCCGTCTCCCCACTGATCGGAGGCCGTCCGGTGAAGGGACCCGCCGACCGAATGATGCGTGGGCTCGGCTTCCGCCCTACCCCCACCGGCCTGCTCTCGATCTACCGCGGCCTGATCGAGGGATTGGTGGTCGACAACGCCGACCAGCGGCATCTGCGCGCGATCGAAAAGACAGGTATCGCGGCGCGCGCGCTACCGACGCTGATGAACTCGAAGGCACGCGCCGCTGCCGTCGCACGGCAGGCATTGGATCTGGCGAGCGAACTCGCCGAACGACCGAAGAGGCCTCGCTGAATGCCCATCATGATTCTCCCCGTACCGGGTATGCCCCAGGTACAGCCCAACGACGACCTGGCCGCGATCCTGACACGCGCCATCGACGCCTCGATGCTCGGTGTGAAAAACGGCGATGTTCTGGTGGTCTGCCAGAAGATCGTCTCCAAGGCCGAAGGCCGCGTCGTCGCGCTCGATACCATCGAACCGTCCGCGATGGCTTCGGCGTGGGCGGCTGAATATGAGAAAGACCCCCGGCTGATCGAGTTGGTCTTTCGCGAGAGCCGGCGCATCGTGCGCATGGAGCGTGGCAACCTGATCGTCGAGACCGGGCCGGGATGGATCTGCGCCAACGCCGGAATCGATCAATCCAACGCCGTCTGCGAGGGCACGGTTACGCTTCTGCCCCTGGACCCGGATGCCTCCGCGCAGCGGCTGCGCGCGGCCCTGGCCGACTCGCTCGGAGTCGAATTGGCGGTCATCGTCACGGATACCTTCGGACGCCCCTGGCGCGAGGGACAGGTCGAATTTGCGCTCGGCGTAGCCGGTATGAACCCGATCGAGGACCTCGCCGGCTCGCCCGATTTGATCGGCCGTGAGTTGGGCGTCACGCAGATCGCCACGGCCGACCAATTGGCCTCGGCCGCCGGCCTGGCGATGGGCAAATCCGACGGCATGCCGGCCATTTTGATCCGTGGCTGGAAGCCCCTGGCTGCGGCCCGCCCCGACGAGACCGAGGGGCCCGGCGGCCAGCGCCTGATCCGCCCGGCCGAGAACGACCTATTCCGCTGAACCGCCGCGATCGGTTGGCAGAGCATAAGGCGGACGCACCCAATCGGCCGTGCGGCCCGGCGGCACCGGCACGCGTTCGCGCTGCCGTTGGGCGAGACGCAGGAGTACCTTCATGGACTTCTCGAACTCATCCATCGGGCGAGTCTCGAAGCGGCCGTCAGTGACCATCTCGTCCCAGAGTTTCTCGCTGCGCTCGGTGCGCAGGATGACGATCGTCCAATCCGTGGTCCCGACACCACCGCATGAGATATCGGCGAGCTCGGCCGTGAAATCCCCGCAATGGTGGCATTCCGGCCGGGCGAACTCCTGCGAACGCTTGAGCGGCATATCGACGACTTCGCCATCTTTTTTATAGATCAGGACTTTGCCCTTGACGTTGAATTTCGTCACGTCTTCGAGCGAGATGCCCATCTCTTCCTGGATCTTCTCGACCATCAGGCCCTCGTAGGTGAACACCTCCGAGCAAAGCAATCCAATATTCCAGTCGACCCGCTCGCCGGCGTTTTTGAGGAAGGCGGTCTGGCGCGCGACCATCTTTTCCTTCTTGCGGCCGTTATCGAGTTCGGAGGCATCAGCCGCCTGCATCTTGCGGATCGGCGTGATCTGACACGGGACGCCCACGAAGGCGACCTTCTCGCAGCCCTTTTCTTCGGCCTCACGCAGCGCCAAGTTGTTGGGGCAATAGGTGTACCACGACCCCGCCGTGCCCAGAACCTCCTCGCGGGAGGTGACCAGCGCGGGTATGGGGTGAGCGGGCTTGTCGGGATCGCGCATCGATACCGCGGCGCCATCGATCCGACCCTTCTCAAAAAGATAGGCCAGAAGAGTCGTGACCACGCCGCCATCCTGGCCGGAATCGAGAATCGCACGGTCGCTCGATCGCGCAACAAAAATTCGCCGGTAGCGACCGAAAATTCCGTCGTAGGCGGGCTTCTCGTCACGGAAGACCTCGGGCGCCAGCTGAAAGTCGCGCGGGAAAAGCCGCGGGCAGACCTGCGCACAAACATCGCAGCCAATGCCTTCACTGATGCCGCAGAAATCGAACGCGGCCGATGCCTTGGCGACCTGCTTGGGCTTGGCATCAATATAGTCGATGACATTATGCGGACAGACGAGGACGCAGGCGCCGCATTCGCAGCAACTGCCGTAGTCCACGACC
Organism: Deltaproteobacteria bacterium; assembly: GCA_046583355.1. GTDB lineage: Bacteria > Desulfobacterota > Binatia > UBA12015 > UBA12015 > UBA12015. The sequence goes on along the minus strand of JAYGCM010000039.1, from coordinate 3,183 downwards.
TCGTTCATCATTTGCTTGAAGGTCGAGCGGATTGGTTTTTCCATGCTCAGTCGCCAAAGCCCAGGATGGCGTGCACGGGAACCGGCGTAAGCGCCGCACGCCCGGGCAACGCGGTCAGTTCGATCACGAAGGCCGCCGCGACGATCTCGACGTCGAGCTGGCTCAGCAACTCGACGGTGGCGTGTGCCGTGCCGCCGGTGGCGAGCAGGTCGTCGACCAACAAGACGCGTGCGCCCGCCGGGATCGCATCTTTATGGATCTCAAGTGTATCGGTGCCGTATTCGAGGTCATAGGTGATGGCGTGTGTTTCGGCCGGCAATTTGCCGGGCTTGCGCACGACCTGAAAGCCGACGCCAAGCTCCAAGGCAACCGGAGCACCGAAGATGAACCCGCGCGACTCAATGCCGACGACCGTATCGACCTTGCCGACAAAGGGCGCGGCAAGCTGACGGGTCACTTCCTTGAGCGCACCAGCATCGGCAAGGAGTGGCGTAATATCCTTGTAGCTGATCCCCTCTTTGGGAAAATCCGGGATCTCGCGAATGAATGATTTCAGATCTGACATGAAAAACCTTTCTCAGCTTCCTGAGCGTTGCCTGGTACCGTCACGCATGCCGACCCGGCGGGGCAGATAGCGCAAAGGATCACGCGCCTGGTTGCGGCGCCGCACCTCGAAATGGAGGTTCGGCTCCGCCGCGCGGCCCGTGCGACCCAGCAAAGCAATGACGGCGCCGCGGCGCACCCGCGCGCCGGTGGAGACGAGGTTGTTCTGGTTATGCGCGTAAACCGTCGTCAGCTTGTTGTGGTGACGGAGGATCACGACCTTGCCGTAGCCACGCAATGCGCCGCTGAAGGTGACCTCGCCATCGAGAACCGCACGGATCGGCAGGCCCTCGGGGCCGCGGATATCGATGCCATCATGGTGGCCCTGGCCGCGTGGACCAAAATCCGCCGCCAGCCGCCCAATGGCGGGCCAGATAAGCGCGTGGCGCGGCAGATGCGCCCACGGATCGGCGGCGGCCGGCGCCGGTGCCGAGCGCACGGGCACCGCGGCGCAGCCGCAGGCCACCCATAGAATCACCAAAGCAACGCCCCGCCGGGCGCGCGTTTTCCACCACATCATCCCCACCAACAACCCCATGGACACAGGCCTGATGGCCCAAGCCCGATAGCAAACTACCAGATCGGGCGGCAAACGGGCAAGCGGGCCGGTTCCGGACCACCGCCGGGCTCCGGGAAGCAAATGCTCCCGGAGCCGGCGGGCCAGTCGGGACGGCCAGATTTGAACTGGCGACCCCCTCTACCCCAAAGAGGTGCGCTACCAGGCTGCGCTACGCCCCGAATGCGAGGTCTTTACTGGCCGAATCGGCCTCGGGCAAGCCGAGCGCGGTGGTTTGTCGGGCGAACTCGGTGCGCCGGGAAAAAAGCCGGTTCGGATCCGAGCGTCGCGGGCGCCTATGCCCCGGCACAACCTTGCGAAAATGCCGGAAAATCGAGCGAACGGCCCACCCCTTGCAACGATGCCTGATTTTGGGGGTTGCGGAGAACCTCAGAAAGCTACGAGGCGCGGGCGTTTGGGTCTTTTCAAAGGGGCATGGGTCTTGCTGAAGACCATTATACTTCCGGCGCTCCAACCCCGCGCCATACGGAACTTTCCCCAAATTTTCGCTGGAGACTTACCAGATGCTCGCCCTCACTGACCCTACTGCAACACTCTGCTCGGCGCTGGTCGCCGGCTTCGCCTTCGGCCTTCTCCTTCTCGGCAACCGCCGCCGTTGAGTTCTGTCCCGAAACCGTTCCCCAGATCTGACACAGGAGACAGTCGTTCCATGAAAGCAGCCACACATTCCCTCGCCAATGAATTCCCCGTTTCGGCCCCGATCATGCCCACCTCCAGCCAGCGCACCGATTCCTACTCTGCCCCTGATGTCATCCTCCCCGAACAGCATTTCGACCGCTCGCTCGGCTTGGAAGAAGTAGCCGGTGAGCGTGCGCTGATGCTCGCCGTCCTCGAAGACGGGATCCGCTGCTTCCAGGACCACCTGCAAAGCCCCCGCGTCCGCGCCCGCCTCCTCGCTCGGCAATCCGAGAGATGGATCCGCTCCGACGACCGCAGCTGGCCCTTCTCGTTCCACAATATCTGCGAGTCTCTTTCGATCGAGCCCAGCGTCTTGCGCGACCGTCTGATGGAGCCACGTCGTCAAGCAGAATCAACCCGCCCGCGCGCTTCGTCGCACCGCGTCTACCGACTCACCCCGAGCGTCAAGCCCAACCGCAAACGCTAGAAGTCAAGCCAGAGGTCGGGTTCAGCGAAGATCGCGAACCGACTTTTCGCTAGCCGAATTGACACGCTGCTTCAGCAGCTCACTCGGTCGAAACGAGAGCACCCGGCGACTTGAGATGGTGATCTGCTCACCGGTCTGCGGATTCCGCCCGCGCCGCGCACGCTTGTCGTGAATCACGAAGTTGCCAAAGCCCGAGAGCTTGACCTTCTCGCCGCGCTCGAGGGTGGCCTTGATCTGCTCGAAAACCAACTCGACGATGTCCGCCACATCGGGCCGTGAGGAACGGGAGCGCTGTTGAATTCGCTCTACAATATCAGCCTTGGTCATGCGCAATCCATTCCGCGCCCTCAGCGCAATTCGTAGGAAATTACACGGCCGAGGTGTTCGAGCAATCGCTTTTGCGAAAGATCGACCTCTTCGTCTTTGAGCGTGCGGTCCGCGGCGCGGTAGGAGACGGCAAAGCCGAGGCTTTTTTTGCCCTCGCTCACACCGCGTCCGCTATATTGATCGAAGAGTTCCACGCTCTCGATCAGAGAATCCCCGCTATCGCGCAAAGCAGCGAGCACGTCGCCTGCCGGCAAGGCCGCATCGAGCACCAGCGCCAGGTCGCGGCGGGTCGCCGGGTGACGCGCCAAGCTACGGAATTGCGCAGGCCCGGAACGGACCTCCCGCCAAGCCTCAAGGTCGAGCTCCGCCAGCCAAACAGGCCCCGCACCAAGACCAAATTCCTCGGCGATGCGCGGGTGAAGAGCGCCCGCGATTCCCAGCACGCGGTCCTCGCAACGTAGCTCGGCCGATTGGCCGGGATGGAGCATATCGCGGTCTTCTACCGGCGACCATAGGGTCTGCACCGTACCGGCCTCTTCGAGAACCGACTCCACAAGGCCCTTCCAGCGCA
>JAYGCM010000033.1:0-18089 GCA_046583355.1 Deltaproteobacteria bacterium | reverse complement strand
TGGAAGGCGTAGGCGGGACGCGTATCGGCCGCGTCGAGCCAGGCCGCATACGCCGGCACAGGGGTCTGCGTGGTGAAGAGCAGCGAGCGGAAATCGCAGGCGAAGATAGTGACGCATTCCGTCGGCAGCCGCGGCTCCAGCGGATGCATTGCCTTGAGCGGCGGGATAAGGCGATCGAGGCGCGCCCCGATTTTCTCCGCCGCGGCGATGCGCGGGTCGTGCTCCCGGCCGGCTGGCGTCGCCGGCGGCATCGGCGAGGTCGCCTCCCAGCCGAGCAGCGAACGTACCTTCGGATCGAGGTCAAGCAGGTGACTGAGCAGCGTCGTGCCGGTGCGCGGCAGGCCTGCAATGACCCAGGGCGCGCGGATTTTTTCCTCGCGGATGGCAGGGTGTCGCTTCGCCCAATCGACGACTTGGAGGCGAATGCCGAGAAATTGGCTCAGCATCGCGCCCTGCACGAATCGCCCGAAGCTGGTCAGGTCGGCTTCGCGCTCCATGCTTTCGAGCAGGACGTCCAGGCCCTCGCGCCAGGAATCGTCACCGAAATCCTCGAGTCCGGTGCTCTTGCGCGCGCGTGCGAGAACCGCCTCCGCGCGCATCGGTCGCCGCTCCAGGCCGAGGCGTCGCAGCAAGGCACCGCCGGCGTTTACGCTGCGGAGCAGCGGTGAGCGCAGGCCCGCGTCTCGAAAGGTTACGTCCTTGGTCGTCATGCGCGAGCAGGTCTATCACTCTACGGCGTGAGCGGCACTTCGGCGAGAGGCCGCAGGGCGAGCGGCTACGAGGCCCGACGGAGGTGGGGACGGAGCGCTCAATGCGTGAACGACCCGCCGTTCAGCACGATGGTCTGTCCCGTAACCCAGCTGGCATCTTCCGAGACCAGATAGGCGGTGGCGGCGCCGACGTCTTGCGGGCTGCCGAGGCGCCGTGCGGGAATCGTGCGGACGATCGCCTCGGTGAACTCCGGGGGCACGTTGTCCATCAGGCCCAGAGAAATCACATTCGTGGTCACCCCGGATGGGCCGACTTCGCGAGCCAGATGACGCATCAGGTGGGCCGCGCCTGCCTTGGCTACGCCGTAGAGTGAGACGCCGATATCCAGGCCGGTTCGGCCCGCTTCCGAAGAGATCGTGACGACGCGCCCCCAACCACGCTCGCACATTCCGTCCAGTACAGCTTTGGTGCAATGCAGCACGCCATAAAGGTTCACGTCGAGATAACGCGACCATTCCGAAGCGGGCATATCTTTGAAGGAGAGCTGGCTCATCGTGGCTGCGCCGGCATTGCCCGCGTTGTTCACCAGGATATCAATATGCCCGAGTCGGGCCTCCAGATCGCGGGTCGCCTCCAGTACGGCGTCCAGGCAGGTCACGTCAAAGGGCGCAGCTATCGCCTGGCCGCCAGCCGAGCAAATCTCCTCGGCTGCACTCGCGGCGCGCTGCGGGTCAATATCATTGAGGCAGACCTGGATGCCGTCGGCCGCGAGCCGCCGCGCAACGCCCAGGCCCATCCCCTGTCCCGCACCCGTGATCAGGGCAACTCGACCATTTTCTTTCATGAAATTTCCTTATGATATTGATTGAAGGTGGCGCCGAGAGCTCCACAACGCGACATCAGGCCGTTCCTTCGAGGTCCGCGGCAAGAAACGCGTCGCCCAGCACGGTCTTCCCATCGAGGCTCATCACCTTGCGCCCCACCGCATGTACGATATCGCGGCTGAACACGACCTGGGCGACGTGGCGGTTCGTGCAGAGTTCCATCGCGGCCTCGACCATCATCTCGACGGGCTCGGCCATATGCGGATGCTTGCGCGCAATGTCGCGGACATAATCGGCGCCCTGCGTGAGGACGATGGAAACCGGCGCCATCGCGTTGACGAAAATCTCGTGTTCGGCCAGCTCGTGTCCGAGCGCCTCGGTGTAGCGCTCCAGGGCGATCTTGCTGGCACCGTAGGGCCCGATCATCCACGCCGCCATCTTGGAATCCGGATATGGCAGCGCCGGCTGGTTGCGGGTCGCGCTGCTGATGTTCAGGATCCAACCGCCGCCGCGCTCCTTCATCCCGGCAATCGCCTGCTGGGCCAGATCGATCGGTGCGTTCACGTTCAGGTCGAACATGAAGGCGCGTTCTTTGGTTGTCGCCAGGCTCGGCAGCGCCATGCGAGCACCGGCCGCGTTGTTCACGAGGATATCGATCGGGCCGAAAAGCGCCGCCGCTCGCGCGAGAAGATCCCCACGCGCCGTCGCGTCAGCGAGATTGCAGGCGAGTGGCGCGGCTCGCCCGCCCGCGCCCTCGATCTCCGCCGCGGCGTCGGCCAGCGTACCGGAGAACGAGCCATGCGTGCCGAGACGCGACGCCACCAGCACCACATTGGCTCCCTCGGCAGAAAACCGACGCGCAATCGCGTTCCCGATCCCACGACTGGCGCCCGTTACCAATGCGTTCTTGCCCGACAATTCTCCCATGCAGAGGACATTATCTGCCCGGCCGCCTTTGTCAAGCCGCGAAATGAAAAGGCTCCAGCCCGGGCCTCTACAGGTCCGGCACCCAGACGCCGTGGAAGCCGAAGGGAACGCGTTGCGGCATTTCGATCTCGGCGACCGGGCCCTTGGTATGGTCCATGGCCTCGAAGATGGCGAGCACACTGGCGCCCGTGCCGCGATCGTAGACGAAGGCCATCAGGTAGCCTTCGCCCTCGGCCGCGCCGGTCGGCACGAAGAAGGGTTCGCTGCCATGACGGCCGGGGCCGGGATCCCAGAGCTTCTCTGCGCCGGTATCGAAATCGAGGTAGCCGATGCCACCGACCTGGACTCCCTCGGGCTGGTCGCGGAATTCCGTATGCCAGCTGTGGCGGTACTTCCGGCCCGTGAAGCGACGATCGTGCGCGGCGAGATCCCAGTAATTATAGTTTACGATCTCTTCGCGGAAGGTGAGATCCTCGCCTGCCGTATCGACGATCCAGCGCGTGATGCGGTCTTCGCCGGCGGCGATGTCGGTCGAGCCGAAAACCTCTTCGAGGCGGTGTACGTCGATGACGACCTCGGTGCCGCGACGGAAAGCGTTGACCTCGTGGAAGACGTAACAGGGCTCGGGTAGCTTGACCCAGCGGATGTCCGAGCCCGGCGCGCCGAAGGGCAGGATGCCGATCTTGGTGCCGTACTCCGGTGTCCACCTGAAGGCATCGATCGGATTCTCGACGGCGTTCTGCAAGTTGAAGAGAACCGGGCACTCCCAGAAGATCGCCTCGCGATCGGTGATGGCAAAGGAGTGGAACATCGAAGGTTCCGCAACATCGATCGCCGCTTCGTGAACGACATTCCCCTGCGTGTCGATCTCATAATAAGTGAGGTAGGGCGGCGCGAACCAATAACCGAAACAATGGAGGTGGCCCGTAACCGGGTCGATCTTCGGATGCGCGGTCAAAGAGTTCGTGATGCGGTCGCCATAGGTTTGCAGGCCGATCGTCTCGAGGGTCTGTGGATCGATTTCGAAGCCGGCGCCGATCTCCCCTGAACTCATCAACCGGCCGCCGTGGTAGAAGGTGCTGACGTTGCTCGTGCCGTTTGGTCCGCCTGGGGGCAGGCCCAGTGCGATCGATTGATTGAAGGCCACACCCTGCTTGTAAAGTTCGGTCTGCACGTAGCGATTGCGGTACCATTTCGCTTGACCATTCTCGATCTTGACGCCGTGAATCATGCCGTCGCCGAGGAACCAATGCGGCGAATCGCTATTCTGCGGATTCGAGCCGTTGCGGGTGTAGAGGCCGTTCAGCTCGGGCGGGATCGCACCGCGCACCGGCAGGTCAAAGGCCGTTGCCTCGGTGAAAATCGGTTCAAAGCCGTTCTGCAGCCACCAGGGGGTATTCGGATCGACCACGAGCGGCCCATAGCCGGAACTCGAGCCGCCGCAGGCCGAGAGGAAGGACGGCATGGCCATTGCGCCCGCACCGAGTAGCGAGGCTTTGAGAAACGAACGGCGGCGCATCGGGGGCAAATTCGCGAAATCTTTCGCCAGCATGGAGTCTCCTTGGGATCTGCACGCCCGCACGGGCGTGCTCTCCTACCAATACGGCCTCCCGCAGCGATGGTCAAGCCGTTTGGTATAGTGCTGTTAAGCAATGGGGACCGAGATTATGTTGTGCACTATGCCATTCATTCATTGAATGTATATCGGTGTTATGGAACCATAGTTCCATCATGAACCTTCCCGAATCTCGCGGAGAGACCCGCGCCGGGCGCTCCGAGGTGACCCGCCGCGCGATCCTACGCGCCGCCGAGGCCCTGCTCTTCGAAGAGGGCGAGAAAAACCTCTCGATCCGGGGCATCTGCAAGCGTGCCGGCGTGACGGCGCCGACCATCTACCACCATTTCGGTGACCGGCAGAGACTCATCGAACGCATCGTGGACGACCATTTCGTGGGCTTCGATGCCTGGATGGTGGGACGCCCGGGCCCGGCCGATCCGGTCGAGGCATTGCGCTGGGCTTTCGATCGCTACGTGGAGTTCGGACTCGCCAACCCGCTGCCCTACCGTCTGCTCTTCGATCGCAAAAGCGGTACCTCATCGTCGCACGGCATCTCCTCGTTCGCCCGGATGCGAGACGGCATGGTCGCCCTGGAGGCCACCGGCGGCCTGCGGCTGTCGGTGGATGAAGCCGTACTCGTCTTCTGGAGCGCCATGCACGGCGTGACCTCGCTCGCGATCCTGGGCGTGGTCGCAAGCGACTCCCGCGTGCTCACCGAGGTACGCGACGGCATCATCGCGCGGCTGCTGCGCTGACACGCGAGAGCGGCTCGGTGCCCGTGCGGGCCTCCTTCGCGAAGGGCTTCGAGCGGATCCGAACCGAGTTGGTGAGGTAGGGTCGCCCGGCGGGGCAACGACGGATCGTGCGGCCTCAGCTGATCAAGGCGCGACCTCGCAGGGGAAGGGCTGGGTCCCAGGCACCTTGGTTACGAAGTCGCCCTCCTCAACGCGGTTCTGCAGAGTGTCGGGCTCAGTCGCCGCGCGCCAGAACCAGTCGCGCATGCGCTCGCCGTCGACCTCGCCGTGCCAGAAATCCGAGCGGATCGAGACGACGTGGATACTCACGTCGGATTCGCTGGTCAAATAGTAGTTGATACCGGGAAGATCTTTTGTAGCGCAATAATCCCCGCGCAGCGTGTTCATCCAGAGGACCTCGGTGCTGAAGAAGGCATCGTTGCGTTGCGTCTCATCTTTTTGATTGCTGAGGACGAGGATCTGTTGCTCGGGGACTTGCTTGAGCCGCGGCGAGATTGCTTCATAGAGAATCGGGCCGACCGCGCAATCGCCCACGAAGCAGTACGGGGGGAGATTCTCGAGCGTTCCCCAGCCCGGAATCTTCACCAGACCGAGGCCCGCCACGCCAAGCGGTGTGCCGTTATCGAGCGCCATGCCGGCGTCCGGGAAGGCTATGGTCCGCGGCCATTGCAGGTCGTCGAGCAGCCAATGGTAATTGTAAAGCGTGCCGTAACCGCCGGCGGACCAACCGCCGAAGAAGGCGATGATTTCGTCGGGCCGGAAGCCGTCGCCGGCCTCCTCGTCCATCATTTTCCAGATGACGTCGCGGGCCATGCGGATGGCCGCGCGCAGGTTCTTGCCCCCGTAACGAGGCACCTCGGCCTCGCCCATCACCTCGACCACGCCTCCGCCGGCGAAGACATCCTGCGTGCAATAGGGCAGATAGATCTTCGTCCAGTCGGCAAACGGGCTCTCGGCCGGGTCGTTCGAGCCGATTCCGGCGGCCAGCGGCGGATCGTCCAGTGCCGTGAAGAGCCCGGGGTTGCTCTCCATACGGGCGAGGCAATCGCTCTCAAAGAGGCAGACACCACCACCTTGGAGGCCGATGATGATCCGGTCGAGCCGCGCCCCTTCGGGGGCGAGTCGGATCTGGAAGGCGTAGTCGCCGCCGTCGCCACACATCGTTCCGTGCTTGCGGCCATCGACGATGATCTGTTTCCACTCGCCACGCGGCGCTGTGAATTCACTATTCGATGGTCCGCAGGAGAGCGACAGCTCTGCCGTATCGGCCTCACCCGTCGCCGCCAGACAATCGACCTGATGCACGGCGCGGTCGATATAGGTGGCCGGCGCAAGCGCGATCAGGACGCTGAGGCTGTCGCACGAAGATTCCACCTCGTCGATTGCCTGGAGGCGCAGAGCCTCGCGAGTGTCGCCGAGCGCCGCGGCGTCGCAATCGCCACCTGCGAGACAATCATGGATGGCCTCCAGCGAGCTCTCGACCATCCCGGCAGCAGTCGAGTGCGCACGGGCGAGACAGGTTTGCGCGCTTGCATCGACGGCCGGCCAGACGGCGCCCTGCGGCCCGCCAAATGTGCGCCAGCCCAGTGATGCGGCCTCCGAAGCACATGCGGCGTGCAGGCGGCCGGCCACGGCGGCCGCCTCGAGTTCGAGGAATTCTCCGTCAGCACAACTGCCCGCAAGCGTGTCGTCCAGGCCGGCCAATGCTGCCACAATGCGGGCGTCGTCATCGGCGCAAGGCGCGCCGCCATCGGCGTAGCAGCTCGCGATCGCCGCACTGAATTCCGCAACGCAAGTGCGCAATGCCGCCGGCGCAGCGTCGGCGCAAGCCGGGCTCGTCTCCTCCGAGCTGCCGGAGCAGCCGCCCGCCAGAAGTGCCAGAACCAGAGAACAGGAAAGACTGAGCTGCCAAATCGAAGTCCGCATGAGTCGGGACGCTATCACCACAAGAGTGGAGTGGCCCGCCCAACGGGCTGAAAGGCTCCGCAGCCCACTATCCGGCTCCGCCGCCCGCCGAAACCGCTACGCCCCCCAGGGGAGAAGCACGATCCTTGGCCATGACCACACCCGTACGGATTCCGACATAGGCAGCACCGTTCGGACCCATCACGACCGGAGCGGTAACACTCGAGAGCGGATCGATGATGGTTCCGGTCCCCGGGCTGATCAAGCGATCCCACAGCTCTTCGCCGGTGTCGAAGTCGACGGCTGTCAAGTACCAGCCACCGAAGAAGTCGCCCTCTGCCTGCTTCTTGAAGGTGTAGAAATACAGCAAGCCCGTAGCCATCGACAGCCGTGGCAGGGATTGGGAGATCATCTCCTTGTTGTACCAAACGATGTCACAGCCACTGCGATCCTCGCGCACATCGATCCGCATCACGCCGGGCGAAGTCTCAAGCGCGTTTCCTTCGAAGACGTGGCCGTAGTCGTTCTGTACGACCATCGCGTCGCCGTAGACCATCAGCGAGTTCTCGGTGGCACTTTTTCCGGCTTCGAAGAGGGGCACCTTGCAGACAACCCGATCGCCCTCGATCTCTTCGCCGCGGTGGTAGACCATGACGTGGGTGAAGGGGTGGCCATCGTCGGCGATCGCAACCAGGTCGTCGCCGATCAGCGTCGGGGACGTACCCGACCCGTGCGAGAGTGTGCCCGGCTTCTGGGTTTCCCCGTTCTCATAATCCTCCCGCCAGACGTACACGATGTCGCCGGCTGGGTCCGTCTGGAAGAGATAGAGAGAGTCGGTCGAGACGACATAGAGCCCCTGCGCATCGACCGCAAAGGAATTCTGAATCAGCTCGTCGTCCGCTTCCATCTCGTAGGTGAATATCTCGCCGGTGTCCTTGTGGCGGTAGCCGAGGAGATTTCCGCCGGTCACGAACCACAGATTACCAACCCAGTCCGGGATCACGTCGTGGACGTTGACGCCCTCGGGCAACACGTGGCTGAGGTCGTGGATCTCCGCGACCTGCCACTCGGGGCCGTGTGCGCCTTCGGTCACCTCGTAGATCGTGATCGTCTTGTCCGACGGCGCCAGCAGTACACGGTCGCGGTCGTCCAAGTGGAAGTAGCCGCCACCGCTGTTGTCATCGAACGAGGCTTTCGCGGGGAGCTGAGCCACAGCCAGGGTTTCGAGGGTTTCGGGATCGAGCAGATGGAGCTCGATGCCGCCCAGCTGAAGCGAGACCGTGATCAGGCGACCCGCGGAGTCGAAGGCGATGTTGGGCGCCACCCCGACCAGCCAGCTGAACGCACGGTGCGCCGTGTGGGTGTCGTGCCCGAGGGGGCCCGGATATGTGTTGAGGTCCCGGTTGTAGGACCCGCCGTGCATGCTGCTGCGCTCGGATTCCGCAAGCATGGGGTGGTGTGGTTGACTGATGACGGGCATCGGGCGTGCGGGCACGGTGGTGCCGATTTCCGTGGGCACGGCTCGCCACGCATTGACGGCCAGCAACAGGCCCACGGCGACGCCAAGAGCTGCCATGCCAAGAGCGACCTTCAAGTATCTCATGACGGTCTCGCAATTCTTCTATGTGCTATCATGCGACGAATTCTTCCGCGGTCTCGTCGGCGTGCGTGGTTTCGCTGGTGTGGGCCTTGCCGACGGCTTCGACCTTCACGGGTACTCCGTTGACGACGGCATTCCCTGTCAGTTCGTCGATCACTGAAATGTCCGTCAGGTCGTTCATGCTGACGCCCGGCGACGCGTTCGCGACGCGCTGGCGTGTGCCGGCGCGGCCGTGGCCCCAGAGGTGCGGCATACATACAACGCCCGCCATGATATCCGTGCTGAGCATTGCCGGAAGCTCGATACTCGAGCGGCGCGATGTGACTCGCACCAGGCTACCCGCCTCGATGCCGCGCGAGGCGGCGTCTTCGGGGTGCATCATCAACTCGCAGGGGTTTTTGCCCTTGACCAGGCGCTGGCTGTGGTGCATCCAGCCGAGCGTTCGATTGGTCAGACGGCTGATGATCTTCAAGTCGAACGCCGAGCCGGCCCGCAAGGCCTCCTCACCGCCCTCGAAGAAGCGCGCGCGAAGGCGCGGGAGATCACCGAGAAGCACTCGCGGTGCGACGTGGATCTTCTTGTCTGCGGTGAAGAGACGTTCCGGGAGACACTTTTCGAGGTTGCCAAGGAAGATGCCGTGTGGCTTTTCCTTGAGTTTCCGCAGGCTCAGCGCATTCCTTTTGAACGGGTTCAAACCCGCGCCATAGGGGCCGAAACGTAGGCCGGCTGTAAGGATACGCTCCACCGTGAAGTGCTTGCTCACGAGGCTTCCGATCCGGCGGTAGAGCCACTTCCTGAGCGGCGTGGCGGCGCGCTTGACCACAAGCCGCTTCAGAATCTCCGTCAGAATTTCCAGATCGGTATGGCCGGGTGCCTCCGGCGCGTAGAGCCGCGGCGAGTACTTCGACCAATTGATGGTGTCATAGAGATGGTAGAAGAGGTCGTAATGGCTCTTCTCGAAGGGCCCGACCGGGGGAAGGATGATGTCGGCGAAGCGGGTGGTCTCGTTGCGGTAGTAGTCCACCGAAACCATGAACGGAAGGTGCTGGAGGGCTTCTTCGGTTCTGCCGCCGTCGGCCATGGACAATACCGGATTGCCGGCGATGGCGATCAGGCCACGCAGCTGTCCTTGCCCAGGCGTGAGGATTTCCTCGGGCAGCACCGCCATCGGCAGCTCACCGGAGAACTCCGGGCGACCGCTCACCCGCGAGCGATACCGATCCCAGCTTGAGTTCGACAGGCTTAGCGAGTCGATCGCGGTCAGGGGGAACATCATGCCTCCCTGCTCATCCATGTTGCCGGTGATGATGTTCACCACCTGCATGAGCCATTGGCACAGGCCGCCGAACTCCACCATGGAGACCCCGGTGCGGCCGTAGCAGACGGCTCCTTGCGCGCTGGCGAATTCCACGGCGATACGCTCGATGTCCGCGCGCGCGATGCCGGTGACCTCCGCGATGCGATCCATGTCGAATTGCGCGGCCATGGGCTCGAGCTCTTCCCAGCCGCGGATGTGATCACCGAGACGACCTGGCGTCGCCAGGCCCTTGGCGAAGATGGTCTGGATGATTCCCAGCAAGAAAAGGGCATCAGTATTCGGACGGATGAAATGATGCTCGTCCATGTAGGGGGCCGACTCGTTGCGGCGCGGGTCGATCAAGACAGTTTTTCCGCCGCGCGCCCTGATCTCGTTGAACTTCTTGTAGGTATTGGCGCCGGTGGACATCATCGCGCCGTTGGAGATCTTCGGGTTGGTACCGAGCATCAGGTAGTATTGGGTGCGGTTGATGTCGGGTACCGTGCCGAAGAACTGGTGCCCGAGCATATGATGCCAGACGAAATTGTGCGGCATCTGGTCCACGGTGGAGCCGGTATAGACATTTTTGGAGCCGACGATCCGGCGCAGCGCATCGACCGCCAGCAGAGCGCCGATATTGTGGGCGGTGCTGCGCCCGCAATAGGAGCCAACCGCGTCGAACCCGAATTCCAGCTGGATGCTGGCCAGCTGATCCGTGACGTAGTCGAAGGCTTCCTCCCACTCGACCTCCACCCACTCGTCGTCAGGACTCTTTGTTGCCGGGTTCTTGCGCACCCGCTTCAGCGGCCTGCGTATCCGGTCGGGATCCGTATGAATGTCCTGCAGACCAGTGGCTTTGGGGCAGATATTGCCCTTGCTGAGGACGTCTTCCTTGTCGCCGCGGATGGCGAGGATGCGCTTGCCGTCGTGCTCGACCTCGATGCCGCACATGGTCTCGCAGAGGTGACAGGTTCGGTAATGGAGCTGGCTCGTCGCGCCCATCAGACAGGAGCCTCGCCCTCGAGCGTGACGCGGTGGATGGTGCGGGGCGCGTCGCCGTAGTCGGCGATGGCGTAGTGGTGGGTCGAGCGGTTGTCCCAGATCGCGAGATCGCCGACTTGCCAATGCCATCGGCATTGGAACTCGGGCTGGTTCTGATGCTGGTAGAGGAAGGCGAGGAGGGCGTCGCCCTCGGCGGGCGGCAGGCCCTCGATGTGGGCGGTGAAGGTCGGGTTCACAAAAAGGATCTTGCGACCGGTTGCCGGGTGGGTGCGCACGACCGGGTGGGTCGCGTGCGGCAGCGACCTGATGTCCGGCATCGCGCCAGTGGGTGCCTTGGTCTCCTGCGAGCGCTCGCGCACCACATTGCGAATCGTGCCGGCGAGGTCATGCACGGCGGAAAGCCCTTCCAGGTACGTCTTCATGCGATCGGAGAGCGCGTCGTAGGCGGCCGTCATACTCGCCCATATGGTGTCGCCGCCCCAGTCGGGGCATTGCTTCATGTAGAGGACCGACGCCATCGGCGGCCGGCGCGAGATCGACACATCGGTGTGCCAGAGGTTGGCTCGGCCGCCGTCCTGTCCCTCCAGAACCACGATCTCGTGGTGGCCTTCGAGCGTAGGCAAGTAGGCCGGGTGGTCGGTGAAGACCGGGCCGAGCTGCGCGCTGAAACCGATCTGTTGCTCAGGGGTCAGGCTTTGGCCCCGGAAGAAGATGACCTTGTGCTCGTAGAGAGCCTCGAGCACCGCATCGACCGAGGTGTCGTCGAGCTTCTGTGAGAGGTCGAGGCCGCGGAGTTCCGCACCGAGGGCTCCGGCGACGGGCTGGGTTTGAATTCTGGAGGTCATTTGGATTCTCCGGTTATGGGCGCGCCAAAGGCACCCGAGAGGAAGTCAAGTAGCGCTGATACATAGGCGTCGAGGCCGCCGCGCTTCGCCGTTGGTCGGTGCGCGAGGCTGCGCAGCATGACGTCGATCGAGAGGCCGAGGCGGAGTTGAATCACCGGCCGGGGGAGCGAGGGGTTCGCCTTCTGGAGCAGGGGGAGCAGACGGTTCACGCCTCCGGGCCACCTCTCGATCACGAAACGTGGATCGAGATCACCATCGGCCTGCAGGCGGTGGATGAGGCGCAGGTAGCGCAGTCCGGGCTCGCCCCCTTTGGCCAGAAGCTCCACCTGGGGTCGGATCAGCGCGCTCAGGACTTCCCGCGTGGTCGGCGCTTCGGACTGGTCGGCCAGTGCATCGAGTAGCCGGCGCCGCCGCTCCATGAGCGCCGGCATATGCCGCTCGAGCAACGCCTGGACCAGAGCCTCCTTGGATCCGAAGTGATAATGCAGCGCCGCTGCCGAGAGCCCCGCCGCGGCATTGATCGAGCGCAGGCTGGCTCCCTCCAGGCCATGCTCGGCAAAGAGCCGTTCAGCGCAGTCCAGCAGCAGCTCCTTGGCAGAGGGATGTCCCATGCCTCATGCCATAACTTATCATTTGATTAAATCAAACGATAAGCGATGGTCGTATGCCATGATAGATGCAAGCCCGATGGCCTTCCTGGCGGCCCGACCGGTTATACTTTTTCCCATCTATTGATGGGCGTTCGGTCTATCCAACTCGGGCTTGTATTCGTAGAACTCGAGCCCCGCGCGATCCGACAGGTTGCACCAACTGGAAGTGGCAAAAAAGATTCGCCCATCCAGCACCTCGACGTTTCGCACTCCGTTTGCACAGGGGTTACCGAAACCTTTTTTGGTCAGTACACGCGCTTTGCCTTCCCCTTCAAATACCACCAGGTCGCCTCCGGGAATGAACTCATCGGCCAGATCATGGTTGGCCATTTCAGATTTCGCCCACTCGTAGAGGATTCGCGTAGGGCTGGAGTCGCGAAAATGCTCCCAGAAGGGCACGGGCACAAAGAAGCCTGGGAACACCAGCAAGCGGCTGGCATCGGCTTCCAATAGGAGGTCGTGCACGCCGGAAAATGCGTCGAAGAACCCCCAGAATAGCTGGCCATCCTTGCTCAACGAGGTCCAGGAATAGATATTTCCCGGGTTGCCCATTCCGGCCTTGCCGAATAGGGGCTCGGCACCAAGTTTGTTCGGCAGGGTGGTCCATTTGCCGAAGTCGTCAGCTACTTGAAAATTGGAATAGCCATAGAGCAATTCCGGGTTTTTCGTACCTGTTGCAATCGCGTCGATATCTTCCAGTTTCATGCGGAAGATAGAAGTTGCGCGCCACTGGTTGAGCAGGAACGCTTTCCTCCCGGCATCGGTTTTGGTCAGCTTTTCAAAAAGTGCTTGATCGGCGTGTTGGAAGTGGGAATAACCGGCGCTCGTACCCTGATGATAGGTGCCAAAATAGAGATAGCCATTGTGGATATCAGTGGTTCCCCATTTGGCGCCCCAACGGCCTTTGGTATCGGGGTCGTAACGATCCATGCTGAAAACAACATCGAACTCCATGCGGGACTCACGGGTCCATCCACCGTTTGGGACGGCTTCGGATAGCAGCATTACGGACTCATGTTTTGACGGATCGCGCTTCCCCGTTTCCTGGTCATAGAGTAGCGGGTGAGCCGCTGATGACATGATCAGGCGTTCGCTTCCGTCGGAATGGGTGAACTGCTTGAAGTCTCCGATCATACCAAAGTTCTTGTCCAGCCCTTTGGCGGAGACGATATCCCAGCCGGCGCCCTTGCCATCGCCGGTTTGCAGATAATTGCCGCCTTGGAAGGGGTCTTCGGGAGTGCCAACCCAGCGCAGCATGATCGTGGGGCCTTCCCCATTCTGAGTCATGCCAGTTTCGGCACCGATGATGGTGTAAAAACCAGTATTGCCAGCCTTGTCCGTGATCGATTTGAAACGTCGCGTGGTGTCGCCACGTAATTCTCTATAGCCAAGGAAGGCGCGTTCCTTGGCATTGAAAACGAAGATGCGCAGCCAGCCTTCTCCATCGCTATGCAGGTGATGACCGGCAAAGAATATCAGGTCGCCATAGCTGCCCGCGGCACGCAGTCCCATGATGGAAAAGACAGACATTTCATCATGCGGCTGCATGGCCTGGGTATATTGTTTGCCGCCACTTTTGAGGGAACCTTCATGGATCAGCTCTTGCGTGCCGTTCTTGAAATTGTAGGTGTAGATCAGTGAAGGGATGGAAAGAACGCTCTGAGCTGAACATCCTGTGAAGCGGCTTTCGTAGGTACTCAGGAACCAGGGCAGATTCAGGTTTTGCACCGGCCAGACGCACCAGCCCTGGGCAATGGTGCCCACCCACAGCTCTTCGTTGCCGTAGGTCGTAGTTCCCCAAGGGTAAGATGAATTGCGTTTGGCCTGGAAGCCCTCTGGCATAGCAGCTTGCCAGTCCTTTGTGGCGTCATGTATGTTATTGCCACTGGTTACGCTTTCAAAGGCTTCGTCTATTCGGGCTTGTGCTGATAATTCAAAAGGACCATCTACCGCGTATCGTCCTGTTGCGTATGACGAGCTTGTCAGCAAGAAAATCAGGGGCAGAACCAGTGATGTGATTACATATCCCATTTTCATATCGCTTCTTATGGATGTAGTTTCGAGGGGCAAACGAAGCGCAGCGAATGAGGGGCATCGGGCGAACGATTGAACATGGTTTCAAGCCTTGCGCTTGGTATCCCCCCTATCACTGCTGCGGCAGAGTCCCTCGGGTTGAAGACGAGCTGTCACGTATCGTCTGGTTGTCCGGACAAGAATTTGAGCCAAAGAACCCCACTGACTCCGGCAAATATTTCAAAGCCCAGCACGCCCCAGGTATAGGGTGTGCCGCTGTCGTCAATCAGCAGGCCGTAACTTCGACTCAGAGCCAGGCCGCAACCCAGAAAGGCCAGCGCATATACGAAGCTTCGAAAATGGCGCTGGTTGTACAAGGCTGATACGGCCATTGACCCTACGGCAAATTGAACCCCGCCGTACATAGCGCGCAGATCGGTGTTGCCGGTTGCATTGACGCTGGTGACGCCGATAATATCTTCTATATACGTCGTATCAAAAATGCAGATGAGGCCCCAGGGTAGCCAGACCATGATGTTGAAGATGAGATACGGCTTTATGTATTTCATCGGTTCAGTGTCGCGGAGTGAAGCGGGTTATCCGCTTTCCTGGAGGGGCTTCGCATGGCTTCTAGTGTAACTTATCATTTGATCAGATCAACTGATAAGCCAAGGTCGTGTGAACCGCCCTGGAGGGTTCCTGGTGATTCTCCTCCCTGCTTTCCGGCCGCACCAATAGCGTGCGTTCCGGTCGGGCTTCTCGTTCCGTTACAATTCACGTGGATGAAGCGTGTAGTCAGACCTTTGGGAATCGTGTTGGGGGTGGTCGTCGTTCTCGCGGCGCTGCCGGCGTACCGGTTCTATGGCGAGATGCAGAAGACGCTCAGCGAAGATCCCTTGGTCTACGAGCAGGACGTCGCGGCGCTGGTCGAACAGACGCGCGCGGGCCCCGCCTCGCGCGGTGGTGTCGTGTTCGTCGGCAGCTCCTCGATCCGTTTATGGTCGACCCTCGCAGCCGATATGCAGCCGCTCGTCGTTGCCCAGCACGGATTCGGCGGTGCGAAGCTGGCCGACGTCGAATACTATGCAGATCGGCTGGTGAATCCTTTTGCTCCGCGCGCCGTCGTCGTCTTTGCCGGGACCAACGACCTGACGCCCGGTGCGAGCAAGTCGCCACAGGTTCTTCTGGAGACCTGGCAGCGCTTTGTTGCGCGCGTGCGTGCAGGGCTCCCGGACGTGCCGATCTACTTCATCGGCATCACACCTTCGCCGCTGCGTTGGGCGATATGGGCTGACGCGCAGGAGACAAATAGGCTGGTCCGAGAATGGCACGCGACCGATCCGACGCTGCATTATATCGAGACCGGACCGTCCTTGCTCGGCGCCGACGGTGAGCCCGACCCGGACAATTACCGCTTCGACGGACTCCATTTGAGCGCCCAGGGCTACGCGATCTGGGCCGAACTCATCCGCCCCCGGCTCCTCCGCGACCTGCACGCGCCGTGAAATAGGCCTGGAATAGTGATCGTCCGGAGAGCCCGGAGGGTTCCTGGTGATTCTCCGGCCTCCCTTTTGTTTTTCAAGGAAGCTTCGGGGCCCAGGAGACGCCGTTGATATGGCCGCCCCCGTCGACGAAGAGCGTATTGCCCGTCAGGTAGCGCGCCTCATCGCTGGCAAGGAAGGCCGCCACCGGCCCGATATCCGCTTCCGGGTCACCCATCCGGCCCATCGGGTTCTGGCGCAGCATCTCGGCGGCGCTCTCTGGACTCCATTCGGCGAACGCTTTGTAAGCCGCCGTCGCGGCAGCCGGACAGATGATATTCGCCGTGATGCCGTGCTCTGCCCATTCGCGCGCTGCCGTGCGCGTAAGTGAGCGCAGCGCCTCTTTCGCCGAATTGTATTCGGCGGTGTACATATGTGCGTTCACGCCGTTCAGCGAGCAGAGGTTCACGAAGCGGCCGTAATGCTGTTTGCGCATCCAGGGAAATGCCGCCTGCATCGACCAGAAGGCGGCCATCAGGGCCATACGGAACCCGTGCTCCATCTGCGCGTCGGTCTTGTCTTCGAGGCGTGTCGTCGTGCCGCCACCCCAGGCGTTGTTCACCACGATATCCACGCTGCCCCAGAGTTCGACGACACGCGCTACGGCGGCTTCGACATCCGGCTTCTGTGTCACATCGGTGTGCAGGAACTCCGCCTCGGCGCCGAACTCGGAGCGAAGCTCGGCGGCCGCAGCTTCGCCGGCCTCCGGGTTTCGTTCGGCCACCAGAACGCGGGCTCCCTCGGCCGCGAAACGGCGAGCGATGCCCCTGCCGATGCCGTCGCCAGCGCCGGTGATCAGGGCTCTTTTTCCCGAGAGCCGTGTCATCAATAGTCTATTTCGGAACGAATCATTTCGCCCTCCTCCATTGCTTGGATCTTCGGCCGGACTTCCCGATGCAACCTCACGACTCGGCATCCTCCGGGCCGGAGCGCGCACCGTAGAGCGCGGCGACCGATGCCTCCATTGCGCTGATCTGTTCTTCCCGCGACAATCTGCCGAGTCCGGCCAGCCCTTGCCTGTATTTTTCGCCCGCGACCCAGGAAGAACTCTTGCCGAGCTGATCGAAGGCCTCTCGTGCGACCTGCGCCGCCGGCACCGGCGGGCCGAGCAACGCCTCCACGTTGGGCTTCTCGCGCCAGAAATTCGGCGTATCGATGGCGGGGCCGATCAACGAGAGCACATCGACACCGAAGGCCCGGAATTCACGCGCCAGCCCTTCCCCGAGAACCAGATCGAAGGCCTTGGCCGCGGCGTAGACGGCGTTGCCGGGTCCGCCGGCAAGTGCAGCCCCGGAACTCATCAGGATGATACCGCCGCGCCCGCGCGCCTTCATCGCGGTCCCGGCATGGAATGCGATGCGCAGGGGGCCGCGGCAATTCACGTCGACCATGGTTTGCGCGTAGTCGGGGTCCTGGTCGAGGAAGCGGCCGATATAGCCCGCTGTTGCGTTATAGACGACAAGGCCGACGGTCACATCGCCGATCGTAGCTTCGAGCACCTGGAGCAGGTCCTCGGCACCAACGTCCGCCGTGATCGCGCGCGTCTCGACGCCGAACTCGGTGGCGATCTCCTCCGCCTTGGCGCGCACTTCGTTGCTGCGGCGCGCGACAAGGGCGACGTTGAGGCCGCGTTGTGCGGCCTCGCGGGCGTAGGCTTCGCCGAGCCCCTCGCTCGCACCGAGAATCAATGCCCATGGACCATAGGAATCTCTGAAATCCGACACCGCAAAACCTCCGATAGGGATCGAAACAGATCCGGCGGACCAGCGCCCGCCGCGGCATTCGGCACCCCGGCCGAGTAGGACCTCGTCGGACGCGAGTGCCAAGCCCGGAGGGTTCCTGGTGATTCGCCTGCTCCGGCGGGAGAGTCGTCTTGTGTAGGGTGGTTGGTCTGTCCTAAGGTTGAGGACGCGCCCGGTTTCGCGCCGGCGGTGGCAACAACGCGAGATGAAAAAAGACCATTACCTCGGCATGCGTCCGGGCGACCTTGAGGGCAAGGCCTACGCAAAATACTGGCAACCCGAGATGCGCCCGCTGCCTTCGCATGTGGCGCAGGCGGTTTTGCACGGGAGCGAAGCCGGCGAGCTCGGCTTTCCTATGGCCGAGGCCGATCAATTGCTCGAGCCCGGTTATCTGGCGTTGGAAAATGGCTTTACCAGGCTGCGCGATGGCAAGATCTTTGTCGCCGCTCGCACCGATATGCCTCGCGTGACCGGCGCGATGTTCGAGTGGTGGATGGGGTGGCACTATATGGAGGCCCAGCGCTACAAGCTGTGGCATCCCAGGGCGCATCTTGCCAACGGCACCAAAGAAATGCGCGGTGACGATCCCGATCTCAGCGACCGCGAGAAATATCTTACCACGCACTTCGTCACCGAATACGTTGGCGACACGAAACATGAGATCACGATCTCCTTCGCTGATCCCGGTGAGTATTTTTCGAACGTCTCCTCGTTCGAGG
>JAYGCM010000009.1:0-108100 GCA_046583355.1 Deltaproteobacteria bacterium | reverse complement strand
AAGCTGGGAATCCCGGCGCACCGTTACCACGGCAAGATGACCGCCAAAGACCGGAACTCCGAGCAGGAGTTGTTCATGAAGCCCGGGCGTCGCACCCTCATGGTGGCGACAAGCGCCTTCGGCCTCGGTATCGACAAACCCGATATTCGCTATGTCGCGCATGCCCAATCGCCGGCGTCCCTCGAACAATATGTACAGGAAGCCGGGCGCAGCGGGCGCGACGGCAACAAGGCGAATTGCATCTTGCTGCATGACGCCGAAGAAGACCGCAAAACGCATGAGGCGCTGCTCTCGCGCAGCCGGCTCCGTCCCGAACAGCTCTATCGCCTGGGCGATGCACTCGCGGCGTGGGCGGGCGAGGGGCGTAAGCCCGACCTCAAATCGCTGGCGCTCTCGGCCGAACTTGGCGAGCGCACGACCAATGCCTTGCTCGTGCCGATCGAAGAGGCCTGTATTGTGCGCTTCAATGAAGAAAAGCTGGTCGAGGTTTTGGTGCCGATCGACGAGATCGAAGCAAAGGTCCGTGCGCTGGCAGGCCAGTTCGCCAACCTGCGGACCCAGGACTCACGCCGCCTCGATTCATTGGCCGATTACGCCAAAAGCGATATCTGCCGCGCGGTCTATCTGCGCTCCTATTTTGGCGAGGACGACGGCGAGGCTTGCGGCCTTTGCGATATCTGCCGGGGCCGCCCGGAGCGACCCGCGACCTTTTTCCAGGCAATCTCGGTACCCAAGCGCCGCGGGCGCAAAAAAGGTCGCGGCGGTGGCCGTCAAAGATCCGGCGGTGGCCGGGTCGAGGCTTCCGCCGAGGGCAAAAGCGCCGAGGGGCAAAACCCGAAGCGTCGGCGTCGTCGCCGGCGCGGCCGGCGCGGTGGCGGCGCAAACGAAGGAACCAAGCCCGCGCCTGACTCCGGTAGCGAGTGAACCCGACGCTCGGCTTGTTTGGCCGGGAGGCTGACCCTCAGCTGGTCTGCGGCGGGTCGAAATTCTGGATCGGGCCACGGCGCTGTCGCCAAGGCTCGTGAATTGCGAATGCGACGGCAAGCGCCACACGACTTTCTGGTGTGAGAGCTGGCCCAGGATCGGGTAAGAAAGGAGGGGGAGAGCGGGGTTTGGCATGACAAAGCATGATGTGGTTCTGGTGGCGGGCGACGGCATCGGGCCGGAGGTATCGGCGGCCGTGCGCCGCGTGCTGGATGCGGCCGCAGCACCGCTGGAATGGAGCGAGGAATTTGCCGGGCTGGCGGCGCTCGAGCGTGGCCTCGAAGTCCTGCCTGACGTCACCGTGGCGGCGATCCGCCGTACCGGCATTGCCCTAAAGGGGCCTTGCACGACGCCGGTGGGAGAGGGTTTCACCTCGGTGAACGTGAAGCTGCGCAAAACCCTCGATCTCTACGCGGCGATCCGCCCGGTGCGGAATCTTCGCGGCGTCGAGACGCGTTACGACGATGTCGACCTCGTCGTGGTGCGGGAGAATACCGAGGGCCTCTACAGCGGGGTCGAGAACGAAATCACCGAGGGCGTCGTGACTTCGCTCAAGGTTGCCACCGAGCGCGCCAGTCGGCGAATCGCGCGGGCTGCCTTCGAATATGCGCAAAGGCGCGGCCGCAAAAAGGTGACGGTCTTCCACAAGGCGAATATCATGAAGCTCACCGACGGCCTCTTTCTGCGCTGTGCGCGCGAGGCGCATGCGCAGGAATTCCCGCAGATCGAGTACGAGGAATGGATCATCGATGCCGGATGCATGAAACTGGTGCAGGATCCCTCACGTTTCGATGTCCTGTTGATGGAGAACTTCTACGGCGACGTCGTGAGTGACCTCTGTGCCGGCTTGGTGGGTGGTCTGGGCGTTGTGCCGGGCGCGAATCTCGGCGAGGAGATCGCGGTTTTCGAGGCCGTGCATGGTTCGGCGCCGGACCTCGCCGGGCAGGGTGTGGCCAACCCGCTCGCGCTCCTGATGTCGGCCGTGATGCTGCTGAACCACCTCGCCGAATCGCGCGGCGATGAGGCCTGTCGGGCGGTGGCTGGGCGCATCAAGGCGGCCTACGACGGCGCCCTGGCGGCGGGCGAGACGACCCGTGATATCGGCGGCTCGCTCACGACCGAAGGCTTCGCCGACGCCGTGATAGCTCGCCTATAGGACCTGATGCGTCCGGGCGCAGGCCTACTTTTCGGCCGAACTTCTAGAGGCCCGGCGTCGCTTCGGCGGCGTCTCCGCTTCAGTTTTGGGCTGGGTCGGTGAGTTCCAGGAAGCGCAGCGCGAACTCGACGACCCGCCGTGCTCCCGTTCTGGCTTCGCTGCCGTCTTCCTTCTGGTAGAAACTGGAGGGGGCCAGGTCTTCGGCGCCGTAAAACGCGAGTTCCCGGTCGCGCCGCAAGCGCCGCGATCATGCGGGCGGATCTCATTTGTTACACGGGGCTGGCCTGTATCGGCGGCCCACTGGCGATGCTTTTTCCTGCTGCTGCTGCCGGATGTCAGGGCCGGCGAGAGCCCGCGCGCCTAAGCGCGGTGGATGCGCACGTCTTCGAACTCGCGACGCTCTTCATTCCATTGGTGGGCGGACATGCCGTTGACCGAGGTGCCGTCGACGCCGAGCACGATATAGAGCGCTTCGGGGTAGATCGGCTCGTCCCAGATCATGGCCCGCGACTCGTCTTCTTTGGAGAAATAAGCCTTGCCGTTGGGGTGAGAATGGTAGATCGAGCGCAACTCAAAGGCGCCTGAGTCGAGGTTCTGGTTCATCTTGAGGAGCTGCTTTTCCTCCATGATGTAGCCATCGGTGCCGTCGCGCGGGAAGCTCTTGGGGTCGGCCTCGTGCCGGATGGTCGCGACGTTGGTGATCCGGCGAACGACTTCTTTGTCTTCTTCGATATCGTAGAGGATGAAGCCGCAGCATTCCTCGGGAAAACATTCGAGGGCGTGCGTCTTGATCTCGTTGTAGAGCGTCCTGTCGATCTGAATCATGTGCGAACCTTAGCCTATGAGAAGAAGCCGCATCAATCGGCGGGAATCTCGCCGTTCGAGGCGGCGATGAACTCGCGGCGTAGCTGGTCATAATCTGTCGCGACGGGATATTGCGGGAATTCGTCGATGACGTTCTGTGGCGGCTGGAAGAGGATGCCGCCATCGGCTGCGCCGAGCATACTGGTGTCGTTGTAGGAGTCGCCCGCGGCCACGACGTGGAAGTTCAGCTCCTTGAGCGCGTTGACCGCGCGCCGCTTGCCGTCGTCGATACGCAGCTTATAGCCGCTGATATGCCCATCGTCTTCGACCTCCAGGCGGTGGCAGAAGAGGCAAGGGAACTCGAGTTGGCGCATCAGAGGGTGCGCGAATTGGTAGAAGGTATCGGAGAGGATGATCACCTGCGCATGGCTTTTGAGCCAGAGGAGGAAGTCCTTGGCGCCGGGCAGGGGCCCCATGCCGTCGATGACTTCCTGGATCTGCGGCAGCTTGATTCCGTGCTGGTCAAGGATATCCAGCCGGTATTGCATCAATTTATCGTAATCAGGCTCCTCGCGTGTGGTACGCTTCAGAGCTTCGATCCCCGTGCGCTCAGCGACGTTGATCCAGACTTCCGGAATGAGAACTCCTTCGAGGTCAAGGCATGCGATCATGGAATGAACGTAGAAGGCTGGCAGAAAAGTGCAATGCCTCGCCTGCCCGCGCTGATTTATGCGTTCGGCGCCGGCGCGCGGCTCTGCTGCTTACGACTGCCGTGGTGCTGCTGATCACTGGCTGTACACGGCCCCTGCGGGTTGGCATGAGCGGCGATTACCCGCCCTTTACCTGGCGCGGCGCGCAGGGACAGCTCCAGGGTTTCGATGTCGAGATGGCAGGCGCATGGGCCGCAGCCGATGGGCGCCGCCTGGAGGTCGTTCCTTTTGCCTGGCCGGAACTTTCGGGCCGGCTCGCGCAAGGGGATTTCGATCTCGTGATGAGCGGCGTAACCGTGCGCGGCGACCGCCTGATCCAGGCACCGATGACGCGTGCGGTAGCCGAAGCCGCGGCACTTGCCGTTGTGCGCGAGTTGGCCGACGAGGCAAAACTCGATTTGCAGGGTGTGCGTGTTGCGGTGAATCGCGGCGGGCATCTGGAGAAGGTAGCCCGTGCCGCCTTGCCGCACGCCGAGTTTGTGCTGGTGGACGATAACCGTTCTCTGCCCGCGCGCCTCGCCAGTGGCGAGGTGGATGTGGTCGTGACCGACTCGCTTGAGCTTGCGAGTTTCACGCCACGGCCGCACCTGGCGCGCGTGCTGCGGCGCGACCGCAAGGCCTATTGGGTGGCGAAGGATCAGCCTGAGCTCGCCGATAGGCTCGATGAATGGTTGGCCGGGATGGAGGCCAGCGGCCGGATGGCTGCGCTGCGTGCGCGGCATTTCCCCATGGCGGCCACCACCCTCTCGGTGCACGATGCGCGCTTGACCGATCTGGTCGCGCGGCGGTTGCAGGTGATGCCCTTTGTGGCCGAGGTGAAAGCCGCGCGCGGGTTGGCGATTGACGATGCGCCGCGCGAAGCCATCATCGAGCAGCGTGCGCGGGCGGCGGCCGGCGCCGCCGGATTGGACGTAGAGCAGCATCTGGTCTTCGTGCGCGCGCAATTTGCGGCGGCCAAGGCGGTGCAGCGCCAGCACCTCGCCACCGCCCGCGGCAGCCTCGCGATTGTGGATCTGGGCGAGGAGATCCGTCCGGCCATCGACCGGATCGACCGCGCTTTGCGTGCCGAGTTGAAGATCGGCCCCGCCCAGGCACCTGCCGAGGTATTGGTTCTGCGGATCCGCGCGTTGGCGGCTCTTGCGGGCCTCTCGGACGAGACGCTCCTGCCTCTGGCCCGCGCGTTGCGCGGCCAGAAGGCGGAACGCCTCCGCGTGATCGGCGGGCCGCCGGTGCGAGAAGTGCGCCCTGTTTTTTTCTCAGAGCTATTCCGTGACGCAGGCGGCGCCGCCGCAGACGTCGATTAGCGCACCGCCCTCCTTGAGGTATTCGGCCACCATGATGAGGACGGCGGGGACGTCGCCGGCTCTGCCATGCGGGTCGCTGCCTTCGCGCGCCGGGAGGTTTGCAACCGGCGGCGCCGGCGTTCCGTAATCCCACATCACCAGCGCGTTGCCTTCCCAGGGGTAGGAGGGCACCGGGTCCATGCCCCAGAAGTCGAGTACTGCTGTACTGCGACCAGGGCGTAGGCCGGGCTGGCGGATCTTCGCGCCGATCGAGCGCGCCGCATATTCTGTAGCGACGTTGGTGACCTGATGGTCGGCAAAGGCGGCGAGATAGAGCACATCATGGGCGGGCGTATTCGGGTAGGGGTCTGATCCCAGATGCTGCAGATAGGCGTTGGCCTCGCCTCTATCCCAGAGCATCTGAATGAGGGCAAAACCCAATTTGCGGTCGAGCGCTTCTGGGTAGGCAGCTGTGAAGAACGGCTGGAAGGCGTCGAAGTCGACACTGCGCGGAATCAGCAGGCTATAATTCGCGGCACCGACTGCCATCACGGCGCGTGTCCAATCGGTTGCCATGGCGGTCGTAGCACCGCCAAGGATGCCTCCCTGGCTGGCCCCCAGGAAGGAGAGGTCGGTCTCGCTCAGAACCGAAGCGCCGGTCTCGTTCTGGAAGGCGGGGTGGCTACCGAAGCCTTCGGGGTGGATCATCGCGCGGCCGAGAAAAAGAAACTCGAGCTGGCCCTGTTGGAGCCTATCCGCCACAGCTCGGAATTCGGTGAGATCGGCCAATGCGGTCGTGATTTGACCAATATCTTCGCTCGACATACCGATCCAATCGCCGCCGCAGAACCCAATATTCAGCGCGCCGCCGGGCACCCCCAGGCCGACTGTCTGGCCGGCAGCACCGAGCAGTCCGTGGCCGAAGACCCATTGCCGGGCCGGGTCGGCCGGGGTGGCGCCCTTGGGTACCGTGCAGACAAAATTAGCGCTGCGGATTCCGTTGCGCATGGGCAGAGAGTCGCCGCCGGTGTCGTTGAAGACACTGCCCGGCGCGCCCTCGCCTATCAGGTAGAGCGGAACGTCGAAGGTTCCGGTGACGATATGCGCGGTGCCGCCATCGGCAATCGAATCGACGCGGAAGGAGGGAGCATCGTCGCCGAGTGCGGCAAAGGCATCATCGCGAATATGCAGCAGACGCTCGGAGAGGGAGCGCTGGCTCGCGATGGTGAAATCCCAGGCGAGAAAGAGGTCATCTCGGCCGATGCCGGCGGTTTCGAGGTCGGCGAAGATCGCTTCCATTGCAGGACGGCGTGCCTCAAGCGCGTCGGAATCTGTGAGTATGGCGTCGCGGTAAGCGGCGAAAACCTCGCCGGCCGCAATCGCGCTACCGTCGGCCATCTTCATGCCGCGTAGGGCGACAATATGGCGGTGGCCTTCGAGCAGGGCGGTGGCCGGCCGGATGAGAAGGGGCGGCGCCTCGCCGGCGGGAAAGGACGAATCGAGTTCGGCCCAGAAGGGCACGCGCGCGCCGGTATCGGCATCGAGGAGGACGATGCTCGCGTCGGTGTCCATGCTGCGCGCAAGGTCGGTGACCGGCGGAAGTGCGGAACTGCCCGTATCGACGCCGGCTATATGCGTGATGAGGATGGGGCCGGGGCTGAAGCCGTCGTTGCGGTTCCATTCGGTGGGGTCGAGCAGCACGCCCTCGGCGTTGGCGAGCATGGAGTCGATATTGAAGTTGACGCGGCGACCGGTATCACTGGTCGCGTCGGCGCGGGTGAGTGCATCGCTGGGGAAGGGCAGCAGGCAATGCCTCGGGTCGAGGATCTCACAGCGGTCGGCGTCTACGAGGTCGATATGGATCTTCTCCTGCTCTGGCGGTGCCGGTGTCGGGGTGGGCAGCATGGGCGCAGGCGCCGAGCTACCACCGCATGCAGCGAGAAAGAACAAGGAGACAAGCAACCCGGGCATCGTAAATCGCATCTGCTCTTCCTATGACCTTTCGGTGCCCGGGGACAAGCGAAGGCGAGCGGAACGCCCCAGCCGCTTGCTGTGTGGTCGCGGACGGGTTTGGTTGGCCTCTCGGCTACCTCAGCGCGGGGCTTGCGGAGAGCGTAGGGCAGCCGGTGCTGCGGCATAGAGCACGCCGCCGAGGAGGCCGCCCAATGCGCCGACCATCCACCAAAGAAGC
This sequence comes from Deltaproteobacteria bacterium, assembly GCA_046583355.1. Lineage (GTDB taxonomy): Bacteria > Desulfobacterota > Binatia > UBA12015 > UBA12015 > UBA12015. The sequence goes on along the minus strand of JAYGCM010000009.1, from coordinate 100,972 downwards.
GAGAGAACGACCGCATCATCGGCTGCGATTCCGGCAAAGGGCAGGAGCAAGGCGTAGGCAGCCTCGCGCAGGCCGAAGCCGCCGAGAGTGATCGGGATCGCCGTCGCGAGCACAATCAACGGGTGGTAGATCGCGATGAAGCCCCAGCTCACGTCCAGGCCAAGGGCTTCGGTCAGCGCCTTCTGCCCGGCGATATGCATCAGATGGACCGTCGTAGAGAGCAAAAAAGCGCGGCTCAGAAGAGCCGGGTGACGGAAGAGCGGCAGCAAATCCCCCTGGACCAGCGTGCGGAGCCGGCTCCCGGCCGGCAGGCGGGACGCCAACGTGGGGGTGAGGAGCCAGGCCAGCAGCGAGGCCGAGGCCAGCGCGCCGAGGCCCAGCGCGAGCAGCGGCGGTAGATCGCCACGCGGCCCCAAAGCGAGCCCGAGCGCGGCGATCGCCATCAAGGTGACCAGTCCGACCACGCGGTCGCCGATCACGCTCGAGAGCGCGCGGGCACGTCCGGGCTCCTGCTGGCCGAGATAGAGGGCGCGCGTGCCATCGGTACCGAGGATACTCGGCACCGCGATGCCGAAGAACATGCCGATGAAATAGAAGCGGACCATCGGCAGCGCGGGTGTCCGGAAACCGATGGCCTGCGCTAGTTGGCGCCAGCGCAATGCGCTCACGACCTGACCCGTATTATAGCTGAGAAAGGCGAGGAGGAACCAGGCGGGCTCGGCGCTCGCGAGCACGTCGCCAATTTTCGCCAGCCCGATCTGGCTGGCGAGCAGGCCGAGAATCAGGCCGCTGACGGCGAGGCGCAACGCTGTCCGCGCCCGTGAGCTGCGCTTGTCCGCTGGCTTTGCCTCGTCGTCGTTCATGAGATTGTCCTGCATGGCTCTTTACACGAGGAGCGGATGAGTGGATATCGGCGGAGCCGGTGGTGGAAGGAGGGTTCGAGTCGAACCCGCACACCCGGCAAAGAGGAGAGAGGGTCATGCGCCTGGATAAACCAAGAATTGAGATGCTCGCAGTGGAGGATGTTCCCGCGGGGGTGCGCAAGGCGCTTGGCAAGGGCTCCGAGTTGCATATCTTCCGGACTCTGGCGCACCACCCGAAGTTGCTCGAAGACTGGCTACGCTTCGGCAACCGGATTCTGGTGAGTTCGACCCTGCCTGCGCGCGAGCGTGAGCTTGCCGTGCTGCGAGTCGGCTGGCTCTGTCGCGCCGGCTACGAATGGGGCCAGCATGCGCTGATCGGCGAGCTCTCGGGTCTGAGCAAGGAAGAGATCGCACGCGTGACCAGCGGGCCTTCGGCTGCTGGCTGGAGCGAGGTCGAGCGGCTCGTCCTCCAGGCGACCGACGAGCTGCATGAAGATTATTTCATCGTCGATGAGACCTGGAAGGGCCTCACCGAACACTTCTCGACCCAGCAGATTTTCGACCTGATCTTCCTGGTCGGCCAATACCACTTGGTATCGATGGCGTTGAATTCGGTGGGCATTCAGCCCGAAAGGGGCCTGCCACCGCTGCCGGAGAGCTGAAGCCGCGCTCGGATAATTCGGGAAAATGTAACAAACGTCCCCGGACTGGCGCGCCCGGACTGGCGCGGGCTGGTTGCGAACGCGATGATGCATAGATGGCCTTCCGGGTATTCATAGACGGGCACGTCGGCACTACAGGGTTGCGCATCCACGAGACGCTGGCGGCGCGGTCCGATATCGAGGTGCTGGCGCCGTCTGAGGCGGACCGCAAGAACCCCGCAGTGCGCCGCGCCTTGTTGCTGGAGGCCGACGCCGCGATTCTTTGCCTGCCCGACGAGGCCGCGCGCGAGGCTGTGGCTGCGGTGGCGGATTCGGCAACGAAAATCATCGACGCGAGCACGGCGCATCGGGTCGATCCCGCTTTCGTCTACGGCCTGCCTGAGATGACGGCGACGCAGCGCACGAAAATCGTCGCGAGCCGCTTTGTCGCCAACCCGGGTTGTTACCCGACCAGCGTGATCCTGGCTATTGCCCCGCTGGTCGAAGAAGGCCTGCTCCCGGCCGCAGCGCCGATCACTCTGCACGCGCTCTCGGGCTATACCGGCGGCGGCAAGAGCCTGATCGAGAAGTGGCAGGATCCGGCCAGCGGATTGGTCGGGCTTCCCTTTGAGGCGCCCTATTCCTTCGACCGTCAACATAAGCATGTGCCCGAGATGATCCGTTTCACCGGGCTTTTGCATGCGCCGCAATTCCTGCCTGCCGTAGGCCCCTTTGCCTGCGGCATGCGGGTCGAGATGCCCCTGCATGCCGGCATATTGGCGAAGGGGGCCAGCGCCGCGCGTATCCACGAACTCCTCGAAGATCGCTACGCACATGAGGTGTTCGTGCGCGTAGCGCCACTGCACGATCCGTTCACGACCGAGGAGACCAGCCTCGATCCGCAGCGATGCAACGGGACCAACTCCGTCGAGTTGCATATCGCACCGCACCCCGACGGCCATGTCGTGCTGATCGGACTGCTTGACAATCTCGGCAAGGGCGCCTCGGGCGCCGCCGTACAGAATCTTAATTTGATGCTCGGGCTGCCCGAAACAACCGGACTACGCATCTAGAGGTCCGGGCCGAGAAGCAGGGCTCAGATCTCGCGGGAAACCGTCTTCCACGCTGGCATGGTTTCAGGCGCGTAGCTGCAAAGCGTTCCCGTCTGCAGGTGGGTGACGAGGTGGGCGTGAAGGGACGGGAGGTCGCGTCGGATGCGATCGAGGGCTGCCTTTACGCGCTTGCGGACGGCCGAACGGGCACGTTCGCTATCGGACGAGGTCCTGCGTCGTCGGCCACCAAGCCCCGTGGAGGAGTGGATTGCCTCGCTGATGGCATCGAGCTCGTGGTGCAGGGCCTGTGTGCGTCCGATGTCGTGGTGGGCTTCGGCTTCGGCCAGCTCGCGGTGCAGTTCGGTGATGCGGGCCCGGTAGTTTCTGAGTGCTTGCGCGTCGATGGCCTCAAGGCCGGAGTCGTCGGCCAGCCCCAACTCGCCGGAGCGGAGGCCTTGTTCGCCGGCTTCGAGACTCGTCTCAGTCGCACCCTCGGCCATCAACTCACGGCTGTGAATAGTCTCATGGGGACGCTCCAGCAGAGTACGGATGAAGGCCAGGCCACGTTGATGGCGGAGCCGTGTCTCCTCGCCTTGCCAGCCGAGCAGCCAGGTGTCGCCTTGCCTGCAGAAGATTCCGCTCTCGCCAGCCGGTGCTCGTCGCACCGCCGTGGGATCTCCGCCACGGTGATCGGCCGCCAGGGATCCGTCGTGGGCGCGGAGACGCTCGACCCATCGGGCCAGGCCTCCGAGGTCGTATTGATCGACCAGCGTGATTCCGGCGTTCGCGAAATCCCGGGCGTCGGCGCGTCGATGCGGGGCACCCGTGCGGTAGAGAAATTCAGCTCTCTCCAGTCGGCAGGTCGCTGCGAAGAAGATCGCGCCGGCAGCGTCGTTTGCCTGGATCGCCTGGCTGCTGAGATGCTCGGCTCTTGCCAGATCGCCCGTGAGAAAGGCGAGCGGGGCAGCGTTGCCGGCGACCAATCCGCCGCAGACCGCGCCCCGGCCCGAGAGAGGGAAGCGCCCGAGAAAAGGCTTCAACATGGCGAGAATCCGGGTGGCACCCGGTAGGTGGTTGAGGTCGAAACAGGCCTCGGCGATCAGGCAGATCGAGGAGAGCCATTGGAAGTCGCGGGGGATCTCACCGAAGTTTCCGCCGGCCATTTCGTCGATGATCCAACGCGCAGCGTCAGGTCGGTTCAGCGTGCGCGACATCAACTTTGCGTAGCCGGCGCGCCAGTGCTGGTTCAGGTCGATATTGGCGCCGATCGGAACGCGGCTGGCCCCTTCCGGGTTCGCGGAGTTCCGGTCTCCCGCCCCGGCAGCAAAGTCGTTGAGGATGGGGCTCCACGGGCGCAGCAGAGGGTGCGAGTCGGCGGTGGAGCTGCCAGCCTCCACGCCAATACCGGTCAGCTCCGCCGGCAAGGGGTCGTGGCCGGGGAGTAGCGGAACAAGATGCATTGCGATTCCGGAGATCTCGCAGAGGTGCCAGAGGAGGACCACCGCCGAGGTCGAAGCCTCCGGGTACTGGGCGGGCCCGGAGGCTTCCAGGGACGCGTCGAGGAAACGGCGCGCGCCCGCAACATCGGCTCGCATGGCCGCGCGCATCGCTCGTAGACTGAAGGTGTACCACGAGAGCGGATGGTTGGAGGTCGACGCGACCTGCCTGGAAAATCGGTCGATCGCGCGGTCGGCCTCCTCGGGGCGTCCGGTACCGAGATAGTCGATTACCTGGGAGCTACTGGTCAGCAGCCTGAAGTCGGCGCGAGTTCCAGAGATTGACTCCAGCTCTTCAGCGAGTTCCAAACGCTCGGCTGGTGGGCGCCCGAACGCTCCGGAATTGAGAAGGAGTTCGGTTCCGATGGCTGTCGCGCGGCTGTCTCGATCGATCCCCTTGGCGGCGCTGAGTACCAATGCCTTGTTCGCAAGCTGCTCGCATTGCTCTCGGACCGACGAATCGGGGAGCCGGTCGAGGAGGGAGGCCTTACGGCAGAGCAGGCCGATGCGCAGCGAGACTTCGTTCTCCAGGTCCGGCGCATTCGTTGGGCTGGGGCGCGTGGCATCGGGTAGGCGATGCAGGGCGGCCTCGACGACCATCAGAAGTTCCGTCACCAGACCCGGCTGGTTCGAGCGCCCTTTCTCGATGTCTACCAGCAGGAAGACCAGGCCCACATTTTCGCCGACATCGACCTCGGTCGCGAGGGCAGCACATTCCCGGAGGCGGGCCAACGCCGTGTCGGGATCGACGACCGTGTCTGCCCCGAATCCCTCGGCCAACAACCAGGCCCGCACCATTGGTGCGCTTGCGCTGCCATCGACCGCCAGGGCGTGCAGCCCGTGGCGGACCCATTTCCGTGCCGAAGAATAGGCCTCTGCGACGTTGGCCGCATTGGCCGCCTCGGCCGCCCATCGGGCCGCTTTTTCCCCGGGAAACTCTGGAACGGCTTCGCAGGCATGGTGGGCGATCGTGCTGGCGGGGATCGCGATATGCCGCTCGCGGCGTGCGAGGAAGGCTTTCGCGAGACGGGTATGCAGGAGTCGGCGCGAGGCCGGAGGAATCGCCTCTACGAGCGCATGGCGCAGGAGATCGTGTGCGACCTGCACCCCGAGTTCCTCGCCGGCGGGAGTGATCAGGCCGGCCAATTGTGGTGTGGAGATTTGTCTTTCGATGTCGGCGATGTCGGCTTCGAGGACTTCGGCCAGCAAGCCTGAATCGACGGGATCGATGCAAAGCGCCACGGCGTCGGCGAACTCACGGGTCCGGGCGTCCAGTCCGGAGAGCCTCGCGGTAACCAGTCCCGACAGGCTCACGTCCAGCGCGTCGCCGCGCAGCAGCTCCGTCTCCGGGCGGCTCGCGCGACGTAGCTCTGCCGCAAGCAGAGGGTTGCCGAGCGTCAAGGCAGCCGCCGTAGCCGCCCCGCCCAGAAGGCGTACCAGAGGCGCGCCGAGAATTTCAGCGATGCTCTCACGGCCAAGCGGCGCGAGTGCAAGCCTGCGATCGAATGCGGTGGCTTTGAGGGCGCGCAGCGCGACCTCGGTGGTGGGGTCCGCCTCGTGAGATTCGCTCCGGGCAACCGCGACAAGTAAAATCGGTAATTGTTCAGCGGCATCGGCCACCAGCATCAGTGTTTCGGCCGAGGCCGGATCGAGCCAATGGGCGTCATCGAAGACAAGGAGCAGGGGTGCGTCGGTCGCGGCCGAGGAGAGCGCATCGATGAGACGGGTCGCCAATCGACCTGCTCGCAGGCCCGAGCCTGAGAGGAAGCTGCCCGGGCGCGAGGGGGGGCCGGGAGCCTCGGGTTCGCCGGCCGCCAAATCCTTGTAGAGTTCGAGACAATCCTCACCGGATAGGCGTCGCAGAATGCGAGGCCACGGGCCGGGCAGTCCCGCGCGGGGTCCGGGCTCGAGGAGGCCATGGCCGACCTGGACGCCGCGTGCAGCCGCCTTCCGCTCAAGCTCGCGGACCAGGCAGGTCTTGCCGATACCGCCAGCGCCGGAGATCAGAACCAAGCCCCCCACCCCGAAGATGGCATCATCAAGCCAACTATCCAGCAGGCTTTGCTCGCGTTCGCGACCGATCACCAGATTTTCCTTTCCCTGATGCGTCAAGGAAAACTTTGTGGATTTCTGGATGGTTTTCATTGTGTCGCGGGGCGAAACACGGGTTGAGCGGGATCGTGACACCAACTGTCACATGTTCGCCGGCATTCGTCACGCCCTGAGGGTGTAGCAAGAGGAGGGTCCACGGATGGGATCGGACCTCATCAATCGAAGGGAATCTGATTATGACTCACAGAACACTCGTCTTTGCCGCGCTTCTCGCGTTCGCTCTTCCCATCCGGCCCGCCTATGCGGCCGGGGGAGGGGAGGGAGGGCTCCGTAGTATGCTCAAGCGTTCGGACTTCGTCTTTCATGGCGAGGTCACGAAGATCCAATATTCGGACCCCGCCGGGCCTGCCAACAGTATCTCGATTGGCACAGGTGGAACCTGGGCCCCGATATTGGAGGGAGCCCCGCATACTTTCGTTACTCTTCGCGTGCTGGAGTCGCTGCGCGGCCGCACCAAGAGTGAGGAGTTTGTAACGCTTCGCTTCTACGGAGGTCCGGATGGCAAAGGTTCGTACTACGCCACCTCGCTCGATCCGACCTTCGTTATGGGGGAACGGCAGATTCTCTTCGTCCGCGGAAACGGCACGAGCGAGACGCCGCTGGTCGGTGGTCACGGGGGCCAGATCCGCGAGTTCGCAGGGGGGGCGTACAGCAGCTCCGGGGTCGCCCTCGTCGGCCTTAACGACAACCGGCGTGATCCCCAGCTCATCTTCGATGGCGGCTTGGAACCCTCACTTTCCTACCGGAGCTACCCCGCACCGTCGTTTGCGGGGCTGAGGATGCGCGATGATTTCACAGAGATGATCGCCGAGTCGGGCTTGTCTGAGACAGCAGCCTGGGCGGAATACGAGAACAACGCGCCGCGGGAGATCGTGGAGTTTCTCGTTGAGGAGCCTGTGACCGCACCTGGCACGGCCCTCTCGATAGAGGATCTGCTGGCGCAGATCCGCCTCACGGCCCAGCGGGTCACGAAGCCCAGGGCGGGCTTCATTTCGCAGGATCCGTATCAGCCCTTCTCCTTCGTGGAGCACAAACTCGCCGCTGGGCCAAAGCGTACAACCCGCAAGCCGACAGATGAATATGACCCGGACCGCTGGTCCGCCAGCACAGGGAGCGTGAAATGATCACGACGAATCGCAGATCACGAATTTTGGTTATCAACCTGAGCCTTCTGATTCTTATGGCATTGCCAACACTCTGCGACGCCGCGCGGTGGAGAACTTGCGGAGGATCGCCGCAGAGATGGTCGGGCGAGAGGATCAGCATCCACCCGGCGGCGGTGAGTTTCGGGAGCGACCCGCGTCTTGCTGCAGCGCTTCGCTACAGCGTCAACACGTTTTTCAACCGAAATGCGAGCGAGTTCGACTTCCGGATCATGGATTTCGACCACGGGAACTTCTCCACGAGGAACGGGAGAAATCAGATCGCCTTCACCGCTGACGATATTGGTGCGCCGGCGGTGGCCTACCGAACGACGCGTTGCTACTGGTGGTTCTTCGCGGTGCGCAGGGGGATCGTGGAGGGCGATGTGCTCTTCTCCAATCGAAGTCGGTGGGATTTTGGAAATCAGTTTCAACGGCGCAATATCACCGCCTGGCGTGGCCGTTTTCGGCCCTTCTACACAACGGCGCTGCACGAACTCGGACACGTGGCAGGGCTGAGCCACGAATCGCGTGTGTATAACATCATGGGCTCGGATCCGACTCATCTGAACGCGACCACCAACGGCGAATATCTTCCTTCTGTGGGCGAAGACGCAGGCCTGGGGCTGGTCCGCCTCTATGGTCGCGGGAATCAGGATGATCTTGCGGTCACCTCCTTCGTTCGAACAGGTGCCTCCGGCGAATACAGTGCTCACGACTTCGGGCTGATCCGAGACACGAACCAGGGGTTCGTTCTGAAGTGGCGCTCCTACCCGGTGGGGCGGCGTTTCGACGTCGCGAGAGGGCAGTTGGTCGATGTGCCCTTCACCTTCGAAAACCCGGGAGGGGTGGACCATCGAAATGTCCGCGTCTCTTTCTATATCTCGGCGAATATGAATATTTCGGACAATGATATCGAGATAGGCTCACGGGCGATCAACTTCCTTTTTGACTCGCCCCGAACGGTCACCACGACCCTGAGAATTCCGGACGGATTGGTTTTCGGGGGCACCTATTATCTTGGCGTAGTGATCAACTCCGATTTGGCGCTTGAAGAGGATTGGTATCATAACAATACGGCCTACCACCCGATTCGAATCAGGGGTTAGCCTGCATTTCTCACCAGGGTTCGTAGCGAGAGTGACGTGAATATCGTGCGAGGCGCATGCCCGGTCGGGCATGCGCCTCGCTGTCTTTCCCGGAGTGCTTCAGCGCAGCGGTCGGAAATGCTCGCGGATGCTCTCGACCAGCGCCACGGGTTGCTCCATCGCAGCGAAATGACCGCCCTTGTCGAAGCGACGGTAGTGCGTGAGGTTGTAGGTGCTCTCGATCCAGGGCCGCGGTGTGCGGATGATCTCGCGGGGGAACATGGCGACGCCTGTTGGCACATCCACATGGTAGCCCATCGGAGGGAATTTTCCGGCTCGCATGGACTCGCAATAAAGGCGCACGGACGAGCCGATCGCCTCGGGTAGCCAGTAGAGCATGATATTGGTGAGCATCTGATCTTTGGTATAGACGCTCTCGAGATCGCCGTCGCAATCGCTCCAAGTGTGGAATTTCTCGATAATCCAGCCGGCCAGGCCCGCGGGGGAATCGTTCAGGCCGTAGGCCAGCGTCTGCGGCTTGGTGCCCTGGATCTGCTGGTAGCCGGTCTCGATCTTTTGGAAATGATCGAGATCGCCCAGCCCGGCCATATCCTCTTCCGAGAGTCCCTCGAGGGCTTTTGCGGCATCGGCGGGGAAGGCGATCGCCATATTGAGGTGGATGCCGAGTACTTGCTCGGCATGGTTGGCGCCCAGGAGTGAGGTGACGATCGCGCCCCAATCGCCGCCTTGGGCGGCGAAGCGCTGGTAGCCGAGGCCGGCCATCACCTCGACCCAGATCGCAGCGATTTTCTCGCAATCCATGCCGGGCTCACGCGCGCCCTCGGAGAAGCCGTAGCCCGGCATCGAGGGCAGGATGACATCAAAAGAATCGGCCGCGTCACCGCCGTGCGCAGCCGGGTCGGTCAGCGGGCCGAGGATCTGCTCGAACTCGGCAAACGAGCCCGGCCAGCCATGCGTGAGACAAAGCGGCATCGGCTTGGGGCCCTTGCCGCGTTCGTGTACGGCGTGAATCCACAGGCCGCCGGCCTTTACCTGCACCTGATTCAGCCGGTTGAGGCGGGCCTCATGCTCGCGCCAATCGTAGGAATCGCGCCAATAGGTAACGAATTCTTTCAGGTAGGCCAGGTTGGCCCCGTAGCCCCATCCCGAGTCGGGGATCTCGCCGGGAAAACGCGTGCGCGCGAGCCGCTGCTGGAGGTCCTCCAACACGGAGTCGCTGATCTCGATCGAAAAAGGTCGCGTCGTTGTCTGCATGACTTGGGCCTGCCACCTCGCTCGCCGAACCGCAAACTCCGCGGAGCATGCAGCCTTGGGGCGGAATTTCACGTAGGCTGGAGCAATGCCATTCTCGGTATTTCTGGTCGAGGAGACGATGCCGCTTGCGGCCGTGCGGATTGCCGGGTCGATGCAGGAGGTGCTGGGCGGCATGGTCCATGACCATGTCAATGCGCTTCATACCCGCTTCGGTTGGATCGCGAGCGATCTGTCCAAAGACCATGCGGAGCGGCTCGCGGCTTCGCTCACGGCGGCAGGCTTTGCGGCGACTGCGCGCGAGGAAGGCCAGCTGCCCGGTCCGCTGCAGGTCGTGCAACTCAGGCGGGCCGAGCTGCGTCGTGATGGTCTGAGCGTCGGGGTCGGTTTGCTCGGGGAGTCGCGTGACCTTGCGTGGGAGAGTTTGTCGCTGGTTTCGCTCAGCCAGGTGCAATGCGTCGCGCAGAAAAAAATCACGAAAAACAAACGCAAGCTGCGTCTCAGCCGGGCGGGGCTCGCGATGGGGCTACCGATGCCGGTCCTGGCGAAGCAAAAGACGACGCAAATCGAAGAAGAGGTCACCGAGGGATTGTTGCTGCAGTTGGTGTTCGCCGGTGAAGGCGTGCTGCGCGAGTTGCGCCCGCGCAGCTTTGACTACAGCTATCTGGCGGAGCGTATGCGGCCGTCCAGCCGGGAGAATTTTCGCCTTCTGCTGAACGACCTGACGGTATTTGCCGGGGAAGCGGCCTTTACGGCCATGGCCCGTGACCTCGCGGCAGGCCGCGAGGTCACGCATACCTTCGGCAGCGACAAGGAGATGCTTCGCTTTACCTTGTGGCGCCTTGGCGTACTGGCCGTGCCTCTAGAGCTTTGACATCACGGCATCGTCAAAGGCGGCCAAGCCCTTCTCCAGTGAATCCTTGTCGAAGCCGGCCGGCGCGATCCCGATGCGCGATACGCCCATATCCTCGAAGCGCTTCACGCCGTCGAGGTCGATGATGCCAGCGCCGACGGAGATTTCGATCTCGTCGGGGTTGCGGCCGAGCTTCTCGCATTCGGCCTTCATGACGGCAAGGAGGTGCGCGAGTTTGCCGGCGTCGGCGATCGCCGGGAAGAAGCCGTCGCAGTAGCGTGCGGCGCGCTTGGCGGAGATATCGGTATGGCCGCCCATGACGATCGGCAGATGCGCCTGCACGGGGCTGGGGTTCGAGTGCATGGGCCCCCATTGGAAGAATTTCCCGTCGAAGGCTTCCGGATCGGCCTTCCACAAGGAGCGCAGAGCACTTACCGACTCGCGCGTCCTTGCGGCGCGGGAGTCGAAGGGGACGCCGATGGCGTCGAATTCTTCGCGTAGCCAGCCGATGCCGATGCCCAGGATGGCGCGGCCGCGCGAGAGGACGTCAAGCGTGGCGATTTCCTTGGCGACATAGAAGGGATGGCGCTGCGGCAGAATGAGGATGCCGGTGCCGAGCTTGATCTTCGAGGTGAAGGCCGCGGCGTAGACCAGCGGCAGGATGGGGTCGGGAATCGGGGCCTCTTCCGGCCCCGGCATGCGGCCGTCGCGGCTATACGGATATTTCGATTGATAGCTCTGCGGCACTACCACGTGTTCGACCGTCCAAAGGGATTCGACACCCGCGTCTTCGTTCATCCGGGCGAAGTCGGGCAGGAAGTCCGGTGCGCCAATCGGGCCGACGTTACTGAACATGACTCCGAATTTCATCGATGTTTCCTCTGTTTTTCCGTGCCTTGAAAGTTGCACTCCCAGTGCATTAACCTTGGCCTTCCGGCAAAGCCAACCCCTCAGCAGGAGATGATTAGGTGATTTCGTTTCAGCCAACCGAAGAGCAAGAGCTCGTCCGCACGACCGCTCGCGAGTTCGCGGCAGATGTCATGCGCGAAGCCGCGCGCGATGCCGATGAGGAGTCCATCCTACCCGGTGGTTTCCTCGATGCGGCCTGGGCCCTTGGCCTCATCATGGCCCAGATCCCCGAAGCCAATGGTGGCGCTGGCATGACGCGCTCGCCGCTGCTCGGTGTGATTGCGCTCGAAGAGCTGGCCTACGGCGACGCTGCGTTGGCAATGGCCGCGATGGCGCCTTCCGCGTTCGCCTTTGCGATTGTCGACCACGGCACCGAAGACCAGAAGAGCCGCTACCTGCCGCTTTTTTGTGAGGAGAAATTCCACGCCGCCTCGATGGCTCTGATCGAGCCGGGCCCGTTCTTCGATCCGCTCACCCTCACGACGACCGCAAGCGAGCGCGACGGCGTCTGGGTGCTTGACGGGGAGAAGGCGTTTGTGCCGCTTGCCGATTCGGCGAGCCATTTTCTTGTCATCGCCCGGCGCGGTGAGCGCAACGGTGGTGGCGTGGGCGAACTCGAAGGATTCCTTATCGAGCGCGACGCGGCCGGGCTGGAGATCAGCGAGTCGGTGTCCCACCTGGGGCTGCGTGCGCTGCCGATGGCGACGCTCAAGCTCAATGGTGTGAAGGTCGACCCGAAAGATCGCCTCGGTGGTGATCAGGGCGCGGATATCCGCACCATTCTCGACGCGTCGCGCGTCGGTACGGCGGCGGTTCAGGTGGGTTTGGCGAAATCGGTTCTGGACTACGCCTGTCCCTACGCAACTGAGCGCGAGGCCTTCGGCGAGCCGATCGGGCGCAAGCAGGCCATTGCCTTCATGCTCTCCGATATGGCGGTCGAGGTCGACTCGATGCGCTGGATGGTCTGGAAGGCTGCCTCGGAACTCGAATATGGACGTGACGCCACGCGCCAGGCTCATCTGACGCGTCGCTATGTCAACGAGCATACGATGAAGGTTGCCGATGATGGTCTGCAAGTCTTCGGCGGCCATGGCTTCATCCGCGAGCATCCGCTCGAACTCTGGTACCGCCATGCGCGGACAATCGGTGTTTTCGAAGGCGCCGCAACGGTCTGATTCAGGAGTCCAGCATGATTGATTTTCAGCTTTCCGACAGGGACGAAACGATTCTCTCGATGCTCCGCGCCGAGGGGATGATCGCACGCAAATACGCGCGCTATTACGACGACCGCGAAGAAGACGAGTTGCCGCCTGATGTTCTGCCCGAAGGGGCCGAAATGCCGGGCAAGCGGCGGCGTCTGATCGGTGAGCGTGTTATTGCGGAAGACGGCGGCAACGCGGTCCTGCAGATGTGGCTCACGCTTTATCAGACCTGGGGCGATTACGCGGTTCGCGTGAAGCGTGCCCCCGGCGCACTCGGCAATTCGGCGCTATTGGCGGCGGGTTCCAAGGAACAGAACGAGAAATGGGGCCACCTCACGCTGGCCATGGCGATCACCGAGCCCGGCTGTGGCTCGGACCCCTCGGCATTGCGTACCAAGGCCGTCCTCGATGGCGACGAATGGGTGATCAACGGCGAGAAGATCTTCGTCACCACCGGAATTCGCGGCGATGGCGTGGTTGTCTGGGCGACGGTCGATCCGTCTGCGGGGCGCGCCGGCATCAAATCCTTTCTCATCGAGAAGGGCACGCCGGGCTTCAATGTCGTCAAGAAAGAGAAGAAATTGGGAATTCGCGCCGACGATACGGCCGCCTTCCATTTTGAAGATTGTCGCATCCCGCGCGAGAATCTTCTCGGCGGCGATGAGGGCATCGCGAAGAAGGGCTCCGGCGGTTTCAAGAAGGCGATGAAGACCTTCAATATGACTCGCCCGGCGGTTGCCGCGCTTGGCTTGGGGATTTCTCAGGCCGCGCTGGACTTCACGCGCGAGGAGCTGATCAAGGCCGGCATCGATCTGAGCTACGGTGGCAGCGCGGTAAACGAGAGCGCGATGGCCGCCCGCTTCTTCGAGATGGAGGCGATGCAGGAAGCCTCGATCCTCACAGTGATGCGAGCGGCTTGGCTGGCCGACGAGGGCAAGCCGAATAACGTCGAGGCTTCGATCGCCAAGGCCAAAGGCGGCGAAACCGTCCGCCTGGTCACCCAGGGTTGCATCGAGCTCCTCGGCCCCATGGGCATCTCGCGCGACCATCTGGTCGAAAAATGGTTCCGCGATTGCCGCATCACCGATATCTACGAAGGTACCGGCCAGGTCCAGCATCTCATCATTGCGCGCAGCCTGCTGGGATATACCCGCAAAGAGTTGAGCTGACCCAAGCCTCCCGTCGATCCGATCGAATATAGAGGGGGAGCGATCCCCCTCTATATGGATCGCAAATTTATGCTGCCGGAGGTCTGGTCGAAGAAGATCCGAACCTTGCGGCGTTCGAGCTGGCGACGGACGTCCTGCTTGCGTGACGCGAGGTCGCGTTCCTGGGCGCCGTAGTCGGTGCCATCGCGCGTCACGAATTCCTCGATCAGGCCGTCGAGCGCCTCGGCGCTCAGCTCCTGCCAACGAACCTCGACGGGTTTCTCTTCGTTTCGTGAATCTCCGGACATTCTCCGCCTTTCTCTATCATTCGCGAGCCCGGTTCCGAAGATCGCTTGTTCTCGGTGGCCTGGCGAGAGTAGCCTGCGGCGGATGGCGACATTTTCCCGACGTGAAGTATTGCGGCTTGCCGCATCTCTTGGCCTCATCCCGGTAGCCGGAGCGATTTCGGCCTGTGGAGGCTCGTCTGCGGCGAGCCTTCCGAGCTACGAGTTCGAGGGCCAACCCGGTCCGGCTACGCTTTTCTCGCATGCCGTGGCGAGCGGTGACCCCTTGAGTGATGCCGTGATTCTCTGGACGCGCGTCTCGACGCAAGGTGATGAAGCGGTGTCGGTTTTTTGGGAAATGGCCCGTGATGAGGATTTTCTCGACCGCGTGGCAGCGGGCTGGGAAGGCACGGATTCTTCGCTCGACTATACGGTGAAGGTCGATGTGCAGGGCCTGGATGCCGGCGCGACTTATTATTATCGCTTCCACGCGCTCGGCCGCATGTCGCCCGTCGGCCGCACCAAAACCGCACCGACAGGGAGCCAGGAGCGCATGCGCATCGGCGTGGTTTCGTGCTCCTTCTACAGCATCGGATATTTCCATGCCTATCGGAGCCTGGCGGCACGTGAGGACCTCGATGTCGTCGTGCATCTCGGCGACTATATTTATGAGTACGCCGCGGGGGGTGCGCGGGCGCATCTTCCGGCCCATGAAATTATTACGCTTGACGACTACCGGCAGCGCTACGCGCAATATCATACCGACCCCGACCTGCAGGCGGCGCATCGGCAGCATCCTTGGATCCTCGTCTGGGACGACCATGAGTCGGCGAATAATTCCTGGAAGGGTGGCGCGAGCAACCACCAAGAGGACGAAGGTGCTTGGCAGGCCCGCAAGGCCGCGGCGGCGCAGGCGTACTCCGAATGGCTGCCCATTCGAGATCAAGAAGATGGGCGGATCTTCCGCTCGTTCCGCTTCGGTGACCTCCTCGACCTGACGATGCTCGATACGCGTATCTGGGGTCGCGACAAGGCGGCAGGATCGGCCTCGGATAGCGCCGTGATGCGGGACCCCGAGCGTACGTTGCTCGGCTTTGACCAAGAGGAATGGGTTGCCGGTGAGATGCAGAGCTCCTCTGCCCGCTGGTTCGTGCTCGGCCAGCAGATCGTCATGCACCAGTGGAAGCTTCAGGGTCTGCCGGAGGCCGAGGGCGGCGGTGCCGTCGCCAATGCCGATCAATGGGATGGCTACCATGCCGCGCGCGAGCGCCTTTTTGACGCGGTGGAGGATGCCGGCCGCGGCAACCTGATCGTGCTCACCGGCGACGTGCATAGCTCATGGGCCGCCGACTTGACGCGCGATCCCAACGAACCTTCGCATTACGACCCGCAGACCGGCCGCGGCTCGCTTGGTGTCGAGATGGTTTGCTCCAGCGTGACATCGACCTTCTCCGTTCCGGGGTTGGAGGAGGTCATCAAGACGATGAACCCCGCGCTGAAATATGGCGAGACGGTGTCGCGCGGGTATCTTCTTCTCGATCTCGACCACGAGCGCGCCCAGGGCGAGTGGTACCATTTCGATGATGTCAGCAAGGTCGAGCAGACCGAGCGTCTGGCCGCGATCTGGGCCACGCGTGATGGCGCGAATCATCTCGAAGAAGGCGACGCGGCCGCGCTGCCCACGACTCCGGGTGGCACGGGCCTGACCGATATCTGAGCTTCCGAGCGTCCGGCCTGAGCCTGCGTGGGTGGATCTCTATGATACGGCGAGCGTGATGGCGGCGAAATGCATGGCGCTGCCGGTGAGCACGAAGAGGTGCCAGATCACGTGGCCCCAGCGGAAAACTTTCTCGCTGAGGTAGAAGAGAACGCCGACTGTGTAGACGATGCCGCCGGCGACGATCAGGTTCTGTACCATCGCGGGGGTCCCGGGAAGGAAGGAGTCGAGGGTAGTCGCGCCGAGCCAACTCATGCCGAGGTAGAGAAGAATCGAGAAGCCATCGAAGCGCGCGGGGTAGGCAAGCCGCAGGACGATGCCGCAGAGGGCCAGTCCCCAGATGCTGCCGACCATATAAAGGGAGAGCGGCGCGGGGAGCAGCAGCGCGAAGAGCGGCGTCGTCGTGCCGCCGATGAGGAGGTAGATGCAGACCTGGTCGAAGACGCGCATGGCTGCTTTGCGGTTGGGGTCTCGGGTGGCGTGATAGAGGCAGGAGGAGGCATAGAGACTCACCAGGGAGACGCAATAGATCGAGCAGGCCAGGTATTTGGTGTGGTCGGCGCGAACCATGCCGTTGGAGAGCAGGAAGGCGCTGCCGGCAATCGCGAAGATCAGCCCAACGGCATGCGTCAGCGTATTGGCCGTCTCGACATCGGCTGCGGCGGCAAAGTCCATCGATCCCGTCAGCATTTCGCCAACGCTGGGTGGCTTTTGGGCCGACAAAGTGGCGGTCGCGGGTATCTCGGGCGGGGGCATCACCCTCGGATAGAAGCAACCCGTGTGCCGGGAATTCGGCCCGTTTTCCGTAGCCCTGCCCGTGCAAACCTGCCGATCCGGCGCGTTTGAGCCCCAACCACCAGTCCGCCATGCCCTCCCGCAACTCACCCCGGAAGGGGATGAGTTCCGGTACCCGTCCCCTTTTCCCGTCCCGGAAGGGGACGGATTCAGGTACCCGTCCCCTTTTTGCGTCCCCTGGCTGGGTGGTTGGCGTGGCAGGCGTCTTGTTCGGCTGCATTGGGTTCGCTAATGGTTCACGGTCTCTAGAACGTTTTTTTCCTTATCCGTAGACGGACCGATAGCGGTCCGGGAACCGGTAGATCACCCAGATGAACAGCGAATTTTCCCTCACCCTTGGTCTGGTTGCGCTTGGCGTAGCCTTGGTCGGTCTCGTGACCGCATTTCGCCTTTATAAGAAGGTGGATGCCGTACCGGTCGCCAATCCCGTGGTGGCCGATATCGGCCAGCAGATTCAGGATGGCGCGATGGCCTTCTTGCGCGCCGAATATCGCGTTCTCGCGGTCTTTATCGTGGTGGTTGGTGCCCTTCTTTTGGCGGGCATCAACTGGCAGACTTCCGTCGCCTTCCTCCTGGGTGCGGGCCTGAGCATCGTCGCTGGTTATGCCGGCATGCGCGCGGCCACCTCGGCCAATGTTCGTACGGCCATGGCCGCGACCAACGAAGGCGCGGGTGCCGCGCTGCTGACCGCCTATAATGGTGGCGCCGTCATGGGCCTCTCGGTTGCCGGCCTGGGCCTGTTCGGCGTTGGTGTGATCTACCTGGTCTGGGGCAGCGAGATTGCCAGCGTGCAATATATCTCGGGCTTCGGCATGGGCGCCTCCTCGATCGCGCTTTTCGCGCGCGTCGGTGGCGGCATCTTCACCAAGGCGGCCGATGTGGGCGCCGACCTCGTGGGCAAACTCGAAGCCGGAATTCCGGAAGATGACCCCCGCAACCCGGGCGTCATCGCGGATAATGTGGGCGATAATGTCGGCGACGTCGCCGGCATGGGTGCCGATATCTTCGAGTCCTTTGTCGGCTCGATCATCGCGTCCATCGTACTCGGCGCGACCCTCACGGCCGCCGCGTCCGGCGGCATATTCCCCGCGGGCTACGAGATCACCGAGGCCGACCGTCTCGGCCTGATGGCTCTGCCGATTCTCCTCGGCGTGATCGGCCTGATCGCGAGTTTGGTTGGCATCTTCTCGATGAACCTTCTCAAGAATACCGAGCCCGCCGGCGCGCTGCGCAACACGACGCTGATTGCGGCCGTGCTCTTCTGGGTGGCTTCGCTGATCGTCGTCAATTTCCTCGGCCTGCCGATTGCTCCGGTCTACGCCGTGATCTGCGGCTCGCTGGTCGGCGTCGCGATCGGATTGGCAACCGAATATTATACTTCCGTCGACAAGGTCTTCGGCATTCAGCCCCGCTCGGTGTTTCGCATCACGGAGGCCTCCAAAACCGGCGCGGCAACCAATGTCATCACCGGCCTGGCCGTCGGCATGGAGAGCGTCTTCCTGCCGCTGATCCTCATCACGATCGGCATTTTCATCTCGAATCATTTCGCCGGCCTCTACGGCATCGCGCTGGCTGCCGTCGGCATGCTCGCAACAGTGGGCGCCACCATGACGGTCGACGCCTACGGTCCGGTCGCCGACAATGCCGGCGGTATCTCCGAGATGGCTGGGTTGGGTGAAGAGACCCGCAAGATCACCGATAGCCTTGACTCGATCGGCAATACCACAGCCGCCATCGGCAAGGGCTTCGCGATCGGTTCGGCCGCACTCACGGCATTGGCGCTCTTCGCGGCGTACTCGTCCGAGGTCGAGCGCTTCCTGCGCGAAGCCGCTGCCACGAACGGCACCGAATACATTCCCTTCTCGCTGGAACTCACCGACCCGATCGTCGTGATCGGCCTGCTGGTGGGTGGCTCGCTGCCCTTCGTGGTGGCCGCGATGACGATGACCTCGGTCGGCAAGGCCGCCGGCCAGATGGTCGAAGAAATCCGTCGTCAGTTCCGCGAAATCCCCGGCCTTCTTGAGGGCAAAGAAGGCGTCAAGCCGGATTCGGCTCGTTGTATCGAAATCTCCACCAAGGCTGCGCTGCGTGAGATGATTCTGCCGGGCCTGATCGCCGTCTCCAGCCCGGTTATCATGGGCTGGACGCTGGGCGCCTCGGCGCTTGGCGGCATGCTCGCCGGCGCGACCACTACCGGCGTTCTGATGGCTCTCTTCATGGCGACCGCAGGCGGTGCCTGGGACAACGCCAAAAAGGCCATCGAGCAAGGCAAGATTCCAGGCGAGTCCAAAGGCACGGATGCCCACGGGGCAGCTGTCATCGGCGACACGATTGGCGATCCCTTCAAGGATACCTCGGGTCCTTCGCTGAATATTCTCATCAAGCTGATGTCGATCGTTTCGCTCGTCATCATCCCCTTCCTCGCGGCCATGGGTAAACTCTAGAAGCGCGCGGCCAAGACGGCGATGGGGATCTTCGAGGGCAAGACGATGCTCGTGGTCGGTGCGTCGGCCGGCATCGGCGCTGGCCTGGCGAGCCGACTCGCGGCCGAGGGCGCGGTCGTGCATGCGGCGGCCCGGCGGCGCGAACGGATCGAGGTCCGTGCGGCAGACGCCTCCGGGACGATCGTGCCGCATGCCTGTGATGTGACCTCGCCCGCGAGCGTGAAAGCGCTCTTTGCCGCAATCCAGGAGGCGGGTGCGCCACTCGATGCGCTCATCAGCACGGCCGCTGTTCTGTGGTTCTCGCCGTTTGCCGAGCAGCCGGAAGACGAATGGACGACCATGTTGGAGACCAACCTGCATGGCTCGATTCGCATCACCCAGGCGGCTCTGGGCGGGATGCTGAAGCGCGACCAGGGCCATATCATCCACCTCACATCGACCGCGGCCGCGCTCGCGATCCCGCATCTGGCGATCT
Source organism: Deltaproteobacteria bacterium (assembly GCA_046583355.1). GTDB lineage: Bacteria > Desulfobacterota > Binatia > UBA12015 > UBA12015 > UBA12015. Next base: position 81,479 of record JAYGCM010000009.1, on the reverse strand, counting down.
ACTCAGCCGGCAAGGCGGCTCTGGCGCATTTTCTGAGCGCGCTGCGCGGCGAGTATGGTGCCAGCGGCGTGCGCTTCACCGATATGCAGATCGGCAACACGGAAGGCACCGAGGGCGGCGGCGTCGTCACGCGGGGATTCGATCAGTCAAGGGCCGCATCGATCGACTCGATCGTGCGCTGGACCGGAATGCCCGCGATGATGTCGGTGGCAGACGTGGTCGATGGCATTGTCTACGCCCTGACCACGCCGTCTCATCTCCGCCTCGACCGCATCGTCCTGCGCGAGAAGGCAGATATCCCGACCTGAAGCGCGGCCGGATCTCTATGAGATGTCCAGCCAGGCGTCGCGCACTTCGGCCAATGTTGCGCGCGGGGCTGTGAGCAAGCGGCGTGCGAAGTCGCGGACCAGGGCTTTCTCTTCGGGCCGCGTGATGTACTCGACCGGGGATTTTCCATCGATGCGGGCCAGCAGCAGGGCCGGCAGGAGCGTGGCCGCCCGTTCTTCGAGCTGCGCACGAGACTCCCAATCGACCCGCTTGGCATAGCTACGGGCGAAGGAATCGAAGCTGCGCAGCAGGGCTTCGCGCTGGCCCGGTACCAAGCGGCATTTGAGCAGCAGGTGGTTCAGGCAAAAAGCGACATCGAAGGCCGGGTCGCCGTACCAGGCCGTCTCGGCATCGAGGAAGACCGGGCCCTTCGGTCCAACCAGAATATTTTTCGGGCTGATATCGCCATGGACCAAGGCGAGGTGGGTATTTGCGGTCCGCGTGGCGAGTGCGGTGATCTCGCCTGCGACATCGGGGTGGGCACGCGCTGCCGTCTCGAAATAGGGCTCGATCCGCAAGGCGTGAAAAAAATCGTCAGTAGCAAAATTCTTGCTCACGCTCGGGTCGCCTGCGGTAGCCGCATGCAGCTTGCCGAGAATATCGCCCACCATGGCGGCGAAGGCGGCGTCGATATGGCCGGCGGCCAACTCGGCCTTCCAGACCGGGAAATTGCCGGGCTCGAGGTATTCCATCACGAGAAGATGTTCGTCGGGCAATTGTGCGAGTACCTGGGGCACGCAGCCGGGGTGGATTTTCCCGGCCAGTTCGAGCCAGCGGACCTCAGACGCGCTGCGTTCGACCGGCGCCTGCCAATCGGCTGGGACCGCCAGCTTCGCGTTGGCTCGCTTCAGGCAGACCTTGCGTTGCAGGAGCTCGGCGCACCAGACCTCCGACGAGATGCCGCCCGAGAGCGCTGTCCATTGCGCGCTCTGCGCCGCACCGAGCAGGCCCATCCGACGTAGCAGGACGTCGAGCTGGGCATGCGCCTCTGCGCTGTTTTTCGTGTCGGACATCATCGGTCGTTTGGACGCAGTGCTACTTTGCGTTGTCGACTTCCGGCGCGATGCTGAGCTGGAAGAGGCGTTCGAAATCCGCGTAATAATCGTCGTCCTTGGAGTGGGCCGCGAGCTCGATCCATTCCTGATCGCTTACCCGAGCGCGGCCTTCGCAGAGTTCCGCGCCACCCCAGGCACAAGGGTTGCGCAGGGGAGCCTGGGAATTCTCGATCACGCTATGAATTTTCTCGGCGACGACCTCGGGGCCGATATTCGCCATGATGCCGGTGGCATAGAATTGCATCATGCGTCCGTAGACCTGCGCGTAGGCGGTAGGTGTCGGGTGGCCGATATTCTTGGGCAGGATGGCCGTGCGCGTCACGCCGGGTTCGATGATGGAGACACGGATGCCGAAGCTCAATGTTTCCTGCGCGAGGTTTTCGCTCAGGCATTCCACCGCCCATTTCGATGCGGAATAAATACCTTGACCGAGCGAGGCGATGCGCCCCGCAACCGAGCTGATGTTGATGATATGCCCGGAGCCTTGCGCGCGCATGGCCGGAAGCACGGCCTGGGTGCAGCGGATGGTGCCCCAGAAATTGGCATCGAAGACGGCTTGCGCGGCTTCGATATCGACATCCTCGACCACCGCATTCATCCCGACGCCGGCGTTGTTGATCAGGATATCGATGCCGCCTCGATCGGTTTCGATCTGGCGCACGGCATCGCGGATTGTCTGGTCGTCGGTGACATCGATCCGCACGGGGTGGATGGTTGCGCCTTGTTCGGCGGCGAGGGCCTGTACCTTGTCGCCCTTGGCGAGATCGCGCATGGCGGCGAAGACCTCAAAGCCGCGCGCGGCCAGGAATACGGCCGTAGCCCGCCCGATTCCGGAGTTGGCACCGGTGATCAATACTCGTGGCATTTCATCGTCTCCTCATCCGAATATCGGATTGTCTTAGTCCAGGTCGGCGGCGCTATGGCGCTCGGGAGATTGCGTCTCCTCGGGGCCCCAGGCGCGGTTGACCTTGCGGCCGCGGCGCGCCGCCGGGCGCTCGAGTACGGCCTTCGCCCAGCGCACGACGTGGGTATACGACGCAACGTCGAGGAACTCGGCCGATTCGTAGAGCTTGCCAAGGGCCAGGGCGCCATACCAGGGCGCGGTCGCCATATCGGCGATGGTATATTCTTCGCCGATCAGAAATTCGCGTTCTTTGAGGTTTCGGTTCAGCACATCGAGTTGGCGTTTTACTTCCATGGCGAAGCGGTTGATCGGGTACTCGAGTTTCTCTGGCGCGTAGGCATAGAAATGGCCGAAGCCGCCGCCCAGATAGGGTGTGCTTCCCATCTGCCAGAAGAGCCACGAGAGGCATTCGGCGCGCGCCGCTGGCTCGTGCGGGTAGAAGGCATCGAATTTCTCGGCCAGGTAGATGAGGATCGCGCCCGACTCAAAAATGCGCGTCGGCTCCGTCGTGCTGTGGTCGACCAACGCCGGAATTTTGGAGTTGGGGTTCGCCGCAACAAAGCCGCTGCCGAATTGATCGCCCGTGGAGATATTGACCAGCCAAGCGTCGTATTCGGCATCGCTTTTGCCCAGGGCGAGCAACTCCTCGAGCAGGATCGTGACCTTCACGCCGTTGGGCGTGGCGAGTGAGTAGAGCTGTAGCGGATGCTTCCCGACGGGCAGGTCCTTGTCCTGGGTCGCTCCCGCAATCGGGCGATTGATGTCGGCGAAACGTCCGCCGCTCGCGGCGTCCCATTGCCAGACTTTCGGCGGCACGTAGGCGGTGGAATCCGACATGAGGAACCCCCCGCGTCAGCGGGTGAGGCCGCCGTCAATCGAATGGACGGTACCGGTGATGAAGCGTCCGTGCTCGGAGGCGATAAAGGCGATGAAGCGCGCGATCTCGACGGGCTGGGAATTGCCCAGCGGTGAGGTGATGCGGAGGAGCTTCTTGAAGTTCGCACCCTCGGGCATCGTATTCTGGAACGATTTCTGGATGGCCGTCTCGATGCCGCCCGGCGCGACACAAGCAACGCGGATATCGCGCTCGAGATAGTCGTCGGCGAGGGCGCGGGTGAGGTTCACGACGCCACCTTTGGATGCGCAATAAGCGGCCGAGTAGGGCTGGCCCATCAGGCCGGCGTTCGAGGCGATATTCACGATCGCGCCGCCGCCTTCGAGCATATGCGGCAGGGTGTGTCGGCACATCAGGAAAGTGCCGGTGAGGTTCACCCCGATGATGCGCTGCCAATCGTCCATGCCGACTTCATGCGAGTTCTGGAAGCGACCGATACCGGCGCAATTGACCAGCACCTCGGGGCGACCCAGGTCTGCGGCGATCGCCGCGATCCCGGACTCGACGGACGCGAAATCCGAGACATCGATTGTATAGGAACGGGCCGCATGGCCGTCCGCACGGATCTCGTCTGCGGTTACGCCGGCGGCGTCGGCCGAAATATCGACACAGGCAACAAGACCACCCTCGCCAGCCAGAACCGCTGCGGTGGCGCGGCCGAGCCCGGAGCCGGCTCCGGTAACAATGCAGACTTTTCCGTCAAAACGCTTCTCGCTCATCGATCATTCTCCTCCCCGGTCCACCCGGTGCTCCCGTTGGTTAGCCACCCGCCGCGAGCTTGGCTAGCCGGATGGCGCATGGCCCCTGGGGAATTCCCGGATTTGTATCAGGGGATTCCCTTATAGGAATCGCTTTGATATTTGTGGAGAGATTCAATCGCTCCCCCAATCGCCCGAGGTCCGCAAATGGCAACTGCTCCCGAACCCGCTCGTATCACCACCGCTACTGCTCCGGTGCCGCCGGCTTCTGCCGGAGTGCTCGAGGCGGTCCTGGAGGCGACCAGCGAGGCGATCATCGTGATCGACGAATTGGGCGGGATCGCGCAATTCAATCGCCGGTTTTGTGAGATGTGGGGTGTTCCGGTCGAGGCGCTCGAGTTCGAGTCGGCCATTGCGGTCTGCTCGAATATGGTAGAGCAGCTCAACGATCCGGAAGACGCAAAAACCCGGCTCTTCCAGCTGATGGCCTCGCCGACCCCACCCGAGCCGCAGGCGATCGAATTCGCCGATGGGCGCATCATCGAATATTGTTGGAAGCCGCAGCTGGTCGGTGGCGTCCCCTGCGGTGGCGTGCTGGCCTTTCGCGATATTTCGGAAACCCGCAAGGCACACGGACTGCTGAGCGACGAAGTCTGGGTGAACGCCGGCCTGGCGCGAATCCGCAGCCAGCTGGGTTGGTCGGCCGATACCTCGGTGATGCTGCATCGGCTCTGTGCGGCAACCACCGAAATCCTCGAATGCGACGCCAGCCATACCTATCTCTGGTCGGCTGACGAGAACGCCTTTCTGCTGGTTGCCGGCCATGGCGACAACGAGGAGCAATGGCAGCTTCTGCAATCGATTCGCCCCTCGCGGGCGATGGTCAGTGACCTCTTATGTGGTTTCGACCACGATGAAATCGCCGAGGTGGAGATCGCCAAAAGCGAGGCCGCCTTGAACGATGGCGTCCGCAACACACTTGGCGTTGAGCGTACGCTCTTCATGGCGCTGCGCAGCGGCGACGAAACCATCGGCTTTCATAGCGCCTGTATTCGTACGAAAGGCACTTATTTCAACGACCGGCAGCGCCGGTTGGCGCGCGGTACCGGACAGCTGGTCTCGCTCGCGTTGGAGAATACTCGCCTGGTGCAGGAGCTGGCACGGGCGAATCGGCGCAAGGAGGAGTTCGTCACGGCGCTCTCGCATGAGTTGCGGACGCCTTTGCACGTGATCCTTGGTTACACCTCCGTTCTGCTTGCGGACGAGCGTGATATCGGCCGCACTGAGCCGCGTGAACTCATTCGGCGGATCGACCGCAGCGGCCGCCAATTGGCGGCGATGTTGGAAGACTCGCTGGTGGCTGGCATCGACCCCGAGATCACCGACGTGCACCGCAGTGCGGTCTGTATCGCGGATGTTCTGCGTGACGTCGAACTCGATACACGCGAGGCGCGCCAGGAGGCCGGGCTTGCCTATTCCTGGAATATCGCGACAGACCTTCCGGTGCTTCATTCGGATGGGGACAAAATCCGGCTGATCGTCAAGAATCTAGTATCGAATGCCGTGAAGTTCACCGACGTAGGCGGTGTCTTCGTGAAGGCGACAGCACAGAAAAACGGCATTGAAATCGCGGTAGAAGATACTGGTGTCGGCATTGGCGTCGCGGCCCAGAAGATCATCTTCGAGCCCTTCCGCCAGCTCGACCGTACGGCCGGCCGGATTTTGCGCGGCACGGGCCTGGGTCTTCACGTCGTGCGGCGTATGGTGGATCTCCTGGGCGGGCGCATCGACGTCGAGAGCGCACCCGGCAAGGGTGCGACCTTCCGCGTCTGGCTGCCGGCGCCGGGCGTCTAGAGGCACGGCCGCAAGCGGCGCCCGGATGCAGGCCTACTTTTCGGCCGTGTCTCTAGGGGGCTCAGCGGACCCCGCGTGGGAGCTCTCTTTGGCTGGTAGAGCCCAGCCACTCAACCAATGCAGGCAGCCGAGGACCACCAGGAGTTCGCGGATTTCGTATTGCATATTGGCGAAGCGGAAGACCTCATGGTGTAGCCCGAAGAGCAGGGTGCAGGCGACCAGGCAGGCGAAATGAAGGCGGTCTTCGCTTGCCGTGTCCGGGGTGCGGCGCAGGACGAGACCGAGCAGGAAGAGCGTAACGGCCAACGCCAATGTATCGGTCCAAGTCACCCATAGGAAATAAGCCTGGAGCGTCGAGGCAAACGCGAAGATCAACATGGTGCGGATGCCGGGCAGGAAGGGGCGCAGCTCGTGGCGCTGCGCGAACACGTCCAAGCGGCCGCCGGGTGCCAGCCGGATCCAGCAGGGCAGCCAGAGAAAGAGGGCGTAGATCGTCGTATTGATGATCGAAGACGAGATCGATGCCGGCATGAGATTGTGCAGGTTGGTCTCACGCTGCAGGTTGTGCGCGCGGAAGAAATCGCCCGAGCCGAAGCCGAAGACCTGCTGCCCCCAGCTGATTTCCTCGGCGGCGGCCACCAGGCCGGCGCCGAGCAGCAGCCAGAGCACACCCCGCTGCCAGCGGCCCAATGGCCTGGCCGAGCTGTTTGCACCACCTCTCGGTCGGTCGCGGAGCAAGGCCCAGCCGGCCACGCCCGCCACGGCAAAGAGCGCGACGACGCTGCCCCATTCGACAACTCCGTTCTCGCGCGTAAACGCGCGCAAGGCACCCCCTTGCCCGTGCAGATTGCCGGCCACGGCAATGATGATGGTGGTAGAAAGAGCGACCAGAATATAGGCCGCAAACGCGCAGAGCCGAACCATTTCCAGACGCGTATCATGATGGGTATCGTGTGTGGGATCCGATGACGGAGCTGGGGAAAAAATATCGTTGGGCCGGGGCGGGCGACTTCAGCGCCTTTCTCGGCCTGACCTTCGACAACGTCGCGCAGCTCATCGTCTTCAGCTCGTTGCTGATTCACGTCTTCGGCTACCCCGCCGAGATCGTTCTCGGCCGTATGCTGCCCGGAACGGCCGCAGGCGTCCTGGTTGGCAACCTCATCTACACCTGGCTGGCGTTCCGCCTGGCCCGGCGCGAGGGGCGGGACGACGTGACGGCCATGCCGCTGGGCATCGACACCGTCTCGCTCTTCGGTCTTACCTTCGGCGTCCTCGGCCCGGTCTACGTGCGTACCGGCGATGCGCTGCTTTCCTGGCAAGTCGGCATGGCCGTGATGATCTGCATGGGGCTCTTCAAGATCGCGATTACCTGGCCGGCCGCGCGGATGCGCCATGCCATCCCGCAGGCCGCCATGCTGGGAACGATCGGCGCGATTGGGGTCTGCCTGATCGCCTTCATGCCGATGCTCGATATTTACGAGTCCCCGCTGGTCGGTCTCTTCGCGCTCTTCCTTCTTCTCTTCGTGCTTTTGCGCGCCATTCGGCTGCCGGGCAATTTATCGCCCGTACTCACGGTCGTGGTTTTGGCCACGGCACTCTCCTACGGCGTGCGCAGTCTGGGCTGGCTGCCCGCCGGCGCGCCCTCTGGCGAGGCGCTGCATCTGAGCGTGACCTGGCCGATTCCGACCACCGGGTTTTTGGCGGGTATGTCGCTGGCGATGGATTACCTGCCGCTTGCGCTGCCGCTGGCCTTTGCGACGATCATCGGCGGCATCGACAATACCGAGTCGGCAGCGGCCTCCGGAGATACCTACGATACCCGCTCGATTCTGCTGACCGAGGGCCTGAGCACGCTGGTTGCCGGCTTGGTCGGCGGCGTGATTCAGACGACGCCGTACATCGGCCACCCCGCCTACAAGCGCATGGGTGGCCGTGCCGCCTACACGCTTGCCACCGCCCTTTTCGTCGGCCTGGGCGGAATCTTTGGCTACCTTTCGTGGCTGGTCGCGGCGCTGCCCGATACCGTCGTGGTGCCGATTCTCGTCTTCATCGGTCTGGAGATCGGCGCGCAATCCTTCCATGCCGTACCCAGGCGGTATGGACCGGCGGTGGCCGCCTGCTTCTTGCCGGTGATGGCGAGTACCGTCCTGATTCTGGTCAATATGATGCTCGGCAGCGCCGGCGTGGACGGCCATACGCTCAGCGGCGATGCGGGTGCTCGCTATCAGGCGCTTGAGGTATTGGCGGCAGGTTTCGTGTTCTCGGCCATGCTCTTTGGCAGCATTGTGGCCCATCTGATTGATGGCAAGGTCTGGGCCGCGGCCTTTGTGCTGCTGCTCGCGGCCATAGCCTCGCTCTTCGGCGTGATTCATTCGCCCTTGCCCGGGGCGGCTACTTTTCTGCCATGGAATATCGACGACCCGTTGCCCTGGCAATTGGCCGGTGGTTACGGGCTGGTGGCTTTGGCCGTAATGCTCTTCGGATTAACGCCAGGTGCGGCGGCGGCCGATGAAGACGAATCGGGCGGATGGCCCGGCGCTTGAACCCTGCAGGCTGGTCCGGCAAGCAATGGGGATCGTATTGTTCGAAGATCGGATTTGAGAGGCAGTGACGATGGCGGAGGAAACGACAAAAATCGACGTGGGCGGCCACCAGCTGCGCTACCGTATCTCGGGCGAAGGAGACCGGACGATTGTTTTCTTGCATGGTTTCGCCGAGACGATCGACACTTGGGAGAAGCTCTTGCCGGAACTCTCCGGCATCGGTCGCCTGGTCGTGCTCGAGCAGCGCGCGCATGGCTGGTCGAGTGCGCCGGAGCCGCCGTATGCCTGGGAGGATCTGGCCCGCGATGTCATCAAGGCGCTCGACGGGCTCGGGATCGCCAAGGCGACGCTGATCGGTCACTCGTTGGGCGGCATCGTTGCCCTGCTGGTCGCAAAGATCGCGCCGGAGAGGGTCGATGAATTGGTTCTGATCGGGACGACCACCGCATCCACGCCGGCGCAACAGGAATGGGCCGATCAAGTTGTGAAGTCAGGCCGCATGAACGGGATCGAAGGCCTCGCGCACGCCATCTGGGGACCGATGAGCCGCGAGAAGGTCGAAGGTCAGCCGATTGGCATGACCGAAGTTGCGCGCCTTCTCCAACGGCTGGGAGAAGAGCCCCTGACGCCGGGGCTGTCCTCGATCGCGACGCGTACGCTTTGCCTTGCCGGCACCGAAGATCCCCTCTGGCCCGATGCCGTCTCTGCGGTGGCGAGTGCACTCGGTTCGGCTGCGAGTGAAGGCATCGAGGGGGCCGACCACCGTGCGCATCAGGGACGGCCGGCCGAGACCGCCGCGGCGATTCGTCGCTTCCTCGGAGTGGCTGCATGAGGCGTGCGGCCTTGCTGGCAGCGGCTTTCCTTTGCGTCGCCATGCCGGCGGCGGCACACCGGATTCCGGAAGGCGGCTGCATTCAACGCAAACTCGCTGTTGTCACGCAGGGCTCCAAATTGATGGGCCGCTGCCACGCGCAGGCCGCGCGCCAGACCGCGCCGCTCGACCACGGCTGCCTTACGCGAGTGGCCGCACGGATGAAAAACGGCCTTGCCCGCCTCGACCGCAGCGGTTGTGCCCGGACCCAGGACGCCGATGCGCTGATCAGCCTTACTGCAGAATATGTCTCCGCGGTGAGGCTCGCGATTGCCGAGAGCCGCAAGCCCGCCTCGGCTACGCCATCGCCGGCTGCGCCCCCATCAACCCCTGGCTTGACGCCGGCGGCAGACTGACGCGGGTTGGCATGAAGGGACGTGCCCGCCTGCGCCGGATTCTCTTCGTCTGCATCGCCGCCCTCTACGTCCTCTCCGTGCCCTGGTACCGTTCGTCATCGGCGCCGGTGGAGATCGTCTTCGGCCTGCCCGATTGGGTCGCCGTCGCGATTGGTTGCTACGTGCTGGTGGCTCTCCTGAACTCGGCTGCGTGGCTACTGCAGGACGCGCCGCAGGACATGGGTGAGGCCGGTCGGGAAGCTTCCGGGAAGAGCGCATGAGCTTCGGCGAACTCGGGGTCATCGCGCTCGCTCTCTACCTTTTGATTCTCGCGACCGTGGCCGAGGTGGCGCGCCGCTCGCGGCGTGACGAGTCGCCGAGCGATCATTTCCTTGCCGGCCGCGACCTCGGGGTCTTTGTTCTGTTTTTGACGCTCTACGCGACCGCGTATAGCGGCAACTCGCTGCTGGGCTATCCTGGCCGCGCCTACGAGGCGGGTTTCTCCTTCGTGATGTCGACCGGCTTCATGATGGCGGTCATCGTGGCCTTCCATATGATCGCCCCCAAGCTGCGCCAGCACGCCGATGCCGAAGGTTTCGTCACGCCGGGGGATTGGGTGCGCCATCGCTTCGGCGGCGAAGGCGCCGGCCGCGCTCTCTCCATTGCCATCGGAATTTTGATGGTTGTCGCGTTGGCGAATTTTCTTCTCGCGCAATTGCAGGCGATGGGCACCATCACCGGGCGTGTCACCGATGGCCTCGTACCGCATGCCGCCGGCGTGATCGGTTTGGCGCTGATGATCCTCTTCTACGAGAGCCTGGGCGGCATGCGCGCAGTCGCCTGGACAGATTCCGGCCAGGGCCTACTGATGCTTTTCGGCCTCGCCGGATTGCTCACCTGGTTGATGAGCGATGCGGGCGGCCTGGGAAATATCACCGCTCGGGTAATGGAGGTACGGCCCGAGGCCATCGCCGTCCCGGACGCGCAGACCTGCGCAAATTGGTTCAGCACCATCGCCTTGCTCGGTTTTGGCAGCGTGCTCTACCCGCAGGCGATCCAGAGGATCTTCGCTGCGCGCAGCCCGCGGGTTTTGCAGCGTTCTTTTGCCTTGATGACTTTCATGCCGCTTACCACGACCTTGGTGGTCACCTTGATCGGCATTGCGGCCATCGCGCGCATTGACCCGAGCCTGGGTGTGGCGAGCGACGAGGTGATGCCCTGGTTGTTGGCCGAGTGGGCGGCCGGCGGTGGCCTGCGCATGTTCGCGGCAATCCTGGTCTTCCTGGGCGCGCTGGCGGCCATCATGTCCACGGCGGATTCCTGTTTGCTCTCGCTGGGCTCTTTGGCGGCGGGCGATATTCTCGGCCGCCCGCGTGGCGACGCCGCGACCACGCGGCTGGGGAAATGGATTGCTGCCGCTATCCTCTTTGTCATGGTGCCCTTCGCGATTCAGGGCGAGCTCACACTCTGGCGGTTGATTGAGCTCAAGATGGAGTTGCTGATTCAATGCGTGCCGGCGTTTCTCGTCGCCCTGCATTGGCGCGGCCTGCGCGCGGCGCCTACGCTTGCCGGCCTCGTGCTTGGCACGACGGTGGCTGCGGCCGGCACTCTGCTGGGATGGAAGACCGTTCTGGGCATCCATGTCGGGATGATCGGCCTTGTCCTCAACCTTATGGTTGCGGTCGGCTTCTCCCTTTGGTCTGCTCGGCGCGGATCTGCTTCTTCGTAGCCGCCCAGCCGCAGATCGGGCAGCGCGCGAGGTCGTGTCCGCGGGCCGGGCAATGCTCGCGGCCGAAGTAGATGATTTGCAGATGCAGCAGGTTCCAGGACTCGGCCGGGTAGAGCTTCACGAGATCTCGCTCGGTCTGAACAACATTGCGCCCGCTCGACAGGCCCCAGCGCGCCGCCAGGCGGTGGATATGGGTATCGACGGGAAATGCCGGGACGCCGAAGGCCTGCGCCATCACGACGCTGGCGGTTTTGTGGCCGACTCCGGGAAGACGTTCCAAGGCTTCGATATCGGTCGGTACCACGCCGCCGTGTTCGTCGAGTAGAAGCTGTGCCAGCGCCGCTATATTTTTTGCTTTGGACGGAGAGAGGCCGCAGGAGCGGATATGGTGGAGGATCCGCTCGCGCCCGAGTGTCGCCATGGTCGCGGCGTCGGACGCTTCGGCGAAAAGAGCCGGCGTGACCAGGTTCACCCGAGCGTCAGTGGTTTGTGCGCTGAGGAGTACGGCAACCAGCAAGGTAAAAGGGTCGGCGTGGTCCAGTGGTATCGGCGTGGTCGGGTAGAGTTCGTCGAGAATCGCCTGCACGCGGCGGGCCTTGTCGGCGCGTGTCATCCGTTGCCGCTATTTCTCTCTCGCGCGCAGGCGCTGCAGGAATTCGGCCGCGACGGCCGCGGGTTGGAGGCCGTTTGCGTCAACCTCGTGATTCATCGCGCGCATCTCGGTCTCGGTGATCGAGCCGACCAGCGAAGCAAGGGCTGCCATGACCTCGGGCTGCGCGCGAGCAAGGCGACCGCTTGCCAGCAAGATCGCATCGTAGGGTGGAATCGCGCGGCGATCGTCTTGGAGAACCACCAGATCCAGGGCGCCGATGCGGCCGTCGGTGGTGTAGGCGGTGATCACGTCCACGCCGCCATAGGCGACGGCCTGGTACATCAACGAGGGGTCCATCGGGCGGGTCTGGGCGAAACCGATGCCGTAGGTTTTTTGTAGTGCCGGCCACTCGGCGCGTGAGAAAAACTCGAGGTCGCCACCAAGCTTGAGCTCGGAGGCGTAGGGGAGGAGTTCGCTGATGGTCGTTACACCGAGCCGTTCGGCCTCGCTCCGCCGCATAGCAAGAGCATAATTGTTCTGGAAACCGAGCGGGCCGATATAGGCGATATTGGTATTCTCACCCAGCCAGACCTCAATCGCATCAAGCGCTTCCTGCCTATTGGCCGGGGAATCCTTGCGCTGCAGCAGGGCCAGCCAGAGTGTGCCCGAGTAGTCGACGTAGGTGTCGACGCTGCCATCGAGCAATGCCTCGTAGGCAACCATGGAGCCGATCGAGGAGAGGCGCTCGGTGGGCAGGCCGGTCTCGTCGGTGATTTGATCCGCGAGGATATCGCCAAGAATATATTGCTCGGTAAAAGGCTTGGCCGCGACCACGATGGGGCGTGGCCCGTCTCTGAAAAGAGGCAAGATCAAGGTGGTGCCGGCAAAGAGGTAGAGCGCCGCGATGATGGTGAAGGCGCCCGCCAGAAGCCCGCGGCGGCGGTCACGCATGCCACGTTCCAGGGTGGCAACGAGCCCGTCGAGGAGCAAGGCGAGGCCGGCGGCGGCCACCGAGCCGAGCAGGACCGAGGCGAAATTGCGTGTCTGCAAGCCACCAAAAATATAATTGCCCAGGCTGGTCGCACCCACCGGGGTGGAGAGGGTGGCGATGCCGACGGTCCAGACGGTGGCGGTGCGGATTCCCCCGATGATGACGGGCATGGCCAGCGGCAACTCCACGCGCCGCAGCTGCTGGCCGGGCGTCATGCCGACGCCGCGTGCGGCCTCGGTCAATTCGGCAGGGACCTCGTGCAGGCCGGTTACGGTATTGCGCAGGATCGGCAACAGGCCGTAGAGCGTGAGCCCGATAATGGCGGGCAGAAAACCGATGCTGGGCAGATTCAGCATGGCGAGCAGCGGCACCATGGTAGCCAGGAGTGCCAAGCTCGGGATGGTCTGGATGACGCCGGCGACGCCGAGCACCAGGCCCTCGAGGCGGGGAATTCGGCTCGCCACGATGCCCAGCGGCACCGAGATCGAGATAGCCGCTGCCAAGGCGATCAGCGTGAGCTGCAGGTGGCCGGTCAGATAATCCGGCAGAAGTGCAAGGAGATGTTCCACGTCATCTATCTCATTGGGCGAGCAGGGCTTCGACGGCATCGGCCTGACGCCGCGGAGTTTCCATCAATTCGCGGATGAAGTCGTTGGCCGGCGTACGCAGCAATTCGGCGGGTGTGCCGATCTGCACGATACGGCCGAGGTTCATCACGGCGATGCGGTCGCCGAGAAGAAGGGCTTCGGTCATATCGTGGGTGACGAAAATAGCGCTAAGGCCAAGCCGGCGGTGGATCGAGCGAAACGAAGTCTGCAGGCGGTCGCGGGTCAGCGGGTCCAGTGCACCGAAGGGTTCGTCGAGCAGCATCGAGCGGGGCTCGGCCGCCAGGGCGCGAGCGACACCGATGCGTTGCTGCTGGCCGCCCGAGAGTTCATGCGGTAGGCGGTCGCGCATCGTGTCCGCATCGAGTTCGACAAGCGCAAAAAGGTCATCGACCCGGCGTGTGATTCGTGCCTCGTCCCAGCCCAGAAGCCTGGGCGTGACGGCGATATTTTCGGCCAAAGTGAGGTGCGGGAAGAGCCCGACGCGTTGGAAGACGTAGCCGATCCGGCGGCGCAACTCGTAGGCGGGCAGCGCGGTATTTTCTTCGCCGTCGATGCGGATCGTGCCGGCACTGCACTCGATCAGGCGGTTGATCATTTTGAGCGTCGTCGTCTTGCCGCAGCCCGAGGTGCCGAGCAAGACGAGAAGTTCACCGTCGCCCACCGTGAGGTCGAGGGAATCGACAACCGCGGTATCGTCGTAGACCTTGCTGACGCCGGCGAGTTCGATCACCTGCGGAGCCTGCCAGACGCTCGCTGCAAGCGCCAATAGGGTGCGGCGGAAATCCGCTCAGGCGGCGGCGAGTGGCTCGTTTTGCGCTTCGAAACGTGCGAGCAAGGCCTCGCCCTCGGCATGCGTGAGGATATGCTCGCGCATCAGCGGAACCTGCTGCTCGCGTGCGAGGCGCGGGTTCTCGACCCCATGCCATTGTACAACGGTTTGCCAGGCCGGGTCGATGATGGCGGCCCCGGCAACCTCTTTGCCCTCGCCGGTGAGGAAAGTCAGATGACGCAACTCGGAGAGCACCAGCTGGAGGTAGTCGACGTGGACCGCCTCATCGATGCGGATTCGTTCGATCAGCGTATGAGCAAGCGCGACGTTTTCTGCGGGCTGCGAGAAAAGTTCGGGACGGCTCAGGAGATCCTGCGACGCAGTGAAGACCTTCTCCGCCCGGACCTCGATGAGCAGGACATTCATCAGCAGCGAGAGCATGCCCTCGATCGGTTCGGGCAGCATCGGGAAGAGCCGTCCGGCTTCGGGACGCGAGATGCTGTCGGGAACCTCGGGCATGGGCCAGGTATCGTGGCCGAGCGCGAGGTCGCGCAGGGCAAACCACATCTCATCGTGCGCGCCGAGGCCGCTTCCGGGGGCGCCGCCCTCGTCCATGCCGTGCGCGACCAGAAGCCCCTTATGCAGGTGGCCGATGGCGGTCTCGGTGATATCTTCCTGGATCACCTTGTCGAAGCGCGGCGAGACAAGATCGATCAGCAGCCGGCCATTGCCCTCGATTGCCCCGGTAATGCTGAGTGAGTTCCACAGATTCTGGCCGAGGCCGGCCGCCAGGAGCACCGATTGCTGGGCCGCGTTCGGGTAGATCGGGGACGGCAAGAGCGAGAGGTCGCAGGAGAGCAGGCTGCCGCCGCGCGCCAGCAATGCCTCACGCCATGCCTGGATGGCACCTTCGCGGTGCAAGGTCCGCGGCGAGATATAGGCTCCGTCGGCCGAGAAACCACCATGCAATTTGCGGCCAGCGGCCTCATGCGGGCGCGCGTAGGCATGCTCGGCGAGGAGCTCTTCTCGGGAATAGATCAACTTGGCCATGCGTGGAGCTTGCTGCACCACGGATTCCACCGCAAGCCGGGCCGGGCCCTTCGGTTGCTGCGCGGGCTGACGAGCAGCGCGCAGGGTCAGGTGGTCGCTCAAGCACCGCGATTGACCGATCATGCGATCGGGGGGTGAAAAATCACGGCGGCTTCTGCGATGCTCAAGGGGAACGCACCAAGGGAGAGATCATCATGGCAGGCGCAGAGACTGATATAGCAGCAAACGAAACGATCGACGCCAAGGCGAAAATTGACGTCGACGCTCTGCGGAAAAAATACCGCATCGAGCGCGATCGCCGCGTTCGGCCTGAGGGCAACGAGCAATATATCGAGATCACGGGAGATTTCGCGAGCTTCGTTGACGACCCCTACGTTACGCCGGAGTTCAGCCGTGAGCCTCTTGAAGATGAGGTCGAAGTGGTCGTTATCGGCGGCGGCCTCGGCGGCTTGCTGATCGGTGCGCGCCTGCGCGAAGCCGGTATCGAAGACGTACGCATCATTGAGAAGGGCGGCGATTTCGGCGGGACTTGGTATTGGAACCGCTACCCCGGCGCGCGCTGCGACGTTGAGGCCTATGTCTATCTGCCGCTTCTGGAGGAAACCGGGGCGTTGCCGAGCGAGAAATATGTGGGCGCGCCCGAGATCCTCGACCATTGCAAGACGATTGCCCGGAAATTCGATCTCTACCGCGATGCTTGTTTCCAGACCGAGGTCACGGAGATGCGTTGGGAGGAGGAGTCGCGGCGTTGGATTATCTCGACCAACCGCCAGGACAAGATCCGCGCACGCTTCGTCGCCATGGCCAACGGCCCCTTGCACCGCCCCAAGCTGCCGGGCATTCCCGGTGTCGCGGACTTCAAGGGCCATACCTTCCACACCAGTCGTTGGGATTATGATTATACGGGTGGCGACTCGACCGGCGGTCTGACGAAGCTGGCCGGCAAGCGCGTTGGGGTCATCGGCACCGGGGCGACGGCCATCCAATGCGTGCCGCATCTCGGCGCGGCCGCCGAGAAACTCTATGTCTTCCAGCGCACGCCTTCCTCGGTTGACGCCCGCAACAACCGGCCCACGGATGCCGAATGGGCCGCGAGTCTGGAGCCGGGCTGGCACCAGAAACGAATGGATAATTTCAATATCCTTGTCTCTGGCGGCTACCAGGAAGAGGATCTGGTGAGCGACGGCTGGACCGATATCATCCGCAAGCTTCTCGTCATGGTGCAGAGCGACGAGAATGTCGATTTCTCTCCCGCCAACCTCAAGCGAACGATGGAGCTAGCCGATTTCGAGAAGATGAACGAGATCCGCGCTCGCGTCGAGGCCGCCGTGAACGATCCGGCCGCCGCCGAGGCGCTCAAGCCCTGGTACCGCCAATTCTGCAAGCGCCCCTGCTTCGCCGATGATTACCTGGGCACCTTCAACCGGCCCGGCGTCGAACTGGTCGACACGCAGGGCCAGGGCGTCGAGCGGATTACCGCGACCGGTGTCGTCGTGGACGGCAAGGAATACGAAGTCGATTGTTTGATCTACGCCACCGGCTTCGAAGTGGGAACCTCGTATGTACGCCGCTCCGGCTACGAACTCCTCGGCAGCGAGGGCGTGAACCTCTCGGAGAAATGGGCCGATGGCGTTCGTACCTTGCACGGCATGCATAGCCGGGGCTTTCCGAATTGCTTCATTGTCAGCAACACGCAGTCGGCTTTCACGGTGAATTTCCCGCATGCCCTCAGCGAGCAGGCAAGCCATATCGCCTGGATCGTGCGTCACGCGCAGGAAAAGGATGTGACCCGTCTTGAGGTCTCTGAGGAGGCCGAGTCGGAGTGGGTCGAGACGATCATTTCACTGGCCCGTGACGGCCAGGAGTTCCTCGAACAATGCACACCGGGTTATTATAACAATGAGGGTCGCCCCGGAGAACGTAGCGGCCAGAACGGTTTCTACGGCGGCGGCTCGGTGAAATTCTTCCAGATCCTGGAAGATTGGCGCCAGGCCGGTGGCCTCGCGGGCCTCGAGATCAGCTGAGCATTCGACCCCAAGGCGCTGTCGCGACGCAAGCACGGCGTCGTCGATCGGATCTTTCTTCAGGCGCCGTACAGCTCGTAGCGTGTTCATCGCATCGCGAAGATCCATGTCTCCAGTCGTATGCCAAGTGACGGCTTGCGCAAAGCTCTATTTCGCCGCTGCGGCGGCGGCGCTGCTATTTCTTCAGGTCTTCGAGTTCTTCTTCGAGCCGGCTGGCCTTGCGGCCCAGCGAGACGAGATAGAAGAAGAATCCGACCCAGATGGCCGTATAGGCCGCGCCGAGATAATCGATTCCGGTCATGTGTAGGAATCCTCCAGGTGCAGGGCTTCGAGCTTGTCGTCGATCGCGGCGTAGCGAGCGCGCAAGGAGACGAGCCAGGTAAAGAGAAGGGCCAGAGCAACGCCCGAGATCGCGAGCGCCCAGATCATGGTGACGTCGCGCAGGCCGGCCTCGGGGTCGTCCGAGAGCATCACGGCCGGGTGGATGCCACGCCAGAGCCGGATGGCCAGGATCAGGAGCGGGATATCGAGCGTGCCGACGATGCCGAGCACGGCGGCGTAGCGCTGGATGGTCTCGTCGCCGTGGCCCACGCGTCGGAGCATCAGGTAGGCGGCGTAGATCGCCCATAGAACGATGCTCATCGTGAGGCGCGGGTCCCAGGTCCACCACACACCCCAGATCGGTCGTGCCCAGATCGAGCCGGTGACCAGAACCAAAGTGGTGAAGAGCAGGCCGACCTCGGCATTGGCCAAGGCCAATTGGCTGGCCCGCTGGCTGCCGGTGCGAAGAAATTGCACGCTGGCAATCGCGACAAATACGAAACCACCGAAGGCCATCCAGGCCAGGTGGACGTGGAAGTAGAAGATTCGCTGCGCGACGCCTTGGACCTTCTCGTTGGGCACGACGAAGAAGATGAGGATGATGGCCGCCAGCATGAAGATGCCGGTCAGCGCCGGCAGGGCGGTATCGCGCCAGGGGTGCGCGCGGCCAGGTTCAGTCTTCAAGGACATGATCGAAAAACAACCAGCCAGCTACCGTGAATACAAGATCAAAGGCCACGAGCAGCAGAAGCCAGGACCGAACGGCCGAAAGCGGCTCGCCAATGAGCCCGGCCGTGGTGGTACGGGCGGCGGCGATGAGCAGCGGCGCCAGCAGGGGGAAAGTGAGCAGCGGCATGAGCACTTCGCGCGCTCGCGTGCGGCTTGCCATGGCCGCGAAGAGCGTGCCGATGGCGGCAAAGCCGATCATGCCCAGAACCAGGGAGGCGGGCAGCAAGGCATTGGGTGCGAGATCTTTGGTGCCGAGCAGCAGCATCATCAGCGGCAGGAGCACCGCAGCACCCAGCAGCAGGAGCACCAGATTGGCGAGCATCTTGCCGAGAAAGATCGAGCCGCGGTCGAGCGGCGCCAGCGCCAATGCCGTCCAGGCACCACCCTCGCGCTCGAGGAGAAACGAGCGGTTGAGCGCCACTGTGCCCGAGAAAAGCAGCGTCGCCCAGAGCAGGCCGCCGAGGATGGCCGGTCCGTGCAGTCGGGAAGGTTCGAGCGTGAAGGCAAAAACGAGCACGATCAGCACCGAGAGAAGAAGCATCGAGGCGAGAATTTCCCCCGTGCGCCATTCGATCAGCAGGTCCTTGCGGGCAATTTGCCACATCAGGTCTGCGCCTCCGCGAGTGCTTTGCGGTAGCGGGTACGCAATTCGGCCATTTCCGGGACGGGCTGAATCTCGGCGCATAAACGGCCGCGCGCCAATACGACGACACGCGTGCAGAGCGCGGCGATTTCGCTCAGTGCGTGGCTGATCAGCAATATGGTGCCGCCGCGCGCGTGATGGGCGCGCAGCAATTCGCGCAGCATCTCGGTGCCGCTTTCGTCGAGGCCGGTGAAGGGCTCGTCGAGCAAAAGAAGGTCGGGTTCGTGCAAGGTGGCGCGCGCCAGGGCCAGGCGCTGCAACATGCCACGCGAGAGTGTGCGGGTGGCGCGCTTGCCGACGCGGCCGAGTCCGACGCGCGCAAGCAGAGCGTCAGCATCAATTTCATCGCAGCCGTAGAGGCGGGCGAAGACCTCGAGGTTCTCGCGCGGGCTCAGGTCGCGGTAGACCATGCCCTCATGGCCGACAAAGCCGAGACGGCGCCGGATGGTTCGGGCGTCGTCGCCATGTGCGTCGACGCCGAAAAGGGCAACGCTGCCGGCTGCCGGGCGCGAGCTGCCGGCCAGCAGGCGCAGCAATGTACTCTTGCCCGCGCCATTGCCACCCAGCAGGCCGAGGCATTCGCCGCTGGCGACTTCGAGCTCAAGCCGGTGCAGGACGCGCCGGCTGCCGAAGTTCTTGCTTAGCGCGTCGGTGCGGATCGCAGGCGGTTCAGCCATCACGCCGGCGAGTCTGGCCGAAGCCAGCGCAAAGGTCCATCGCCGGAGAACTCGAGTTCCGCTGGACCTGGAGGCGTGGCTGAAAAGTCAGGCGGCATTCGCGTCGCTTTTCGGCCGGGCCTCTGGAGTCTCAGCTGGCCGGTGCCGTGGTGGTCTTGCTCGGCGTGGCGGTCTTGCTCGGCGCGGCGGTCTTGCTCGGCGCGGCGGGTTTCTTCGCAACCTTCTCGCCCTTTTGCTTGCGCTGTCCGGGCGCCATCACGAGATGCATGATGCGGCCTTCGGTGCGCGGCGCGAGTTCGACGAAGCCGACCTCGGTGAGGGCTGCGGCTACACTGAGGAGTTTCTGTTTGCCGAGGATCTGGTGGGCCATTTCGCGGCCACGGAAGCGCAGCGTGAATTTGACGCGCTGGCCGTCTTCGAGAAATTCTTGTGCCTTGCGCGTTTGGCGCAGCAGATCATGTGCGTCCGTGCCGGGCCGAACCCGCAGTTCTTTTACCTGAGTGGTATGCTGCTTCTTCTTGGCTTCGGCTTCTTTTTTCTGTTTGGCGTAGCGGAATTTGCCGTAATCCATCATGCGACAAACTGGCGGGCGCGCGGTAGCGGCTACCTCAACCAGGTCGAGTCCGGCCTCTTGCGCCAAGCGAAACGCCTCTGGGGTATCGACTACCCCGAGTTGTTCGCCATCGGCACCAACGAGGCGAACCTCAGGCACACGGATCTGGCGGTTGATGCGATTGGATTCCTCGGGGCGAACGGGAAGAAAACGCCTACCGCGGGGTCTGTGCATGGTTCTCCTTGAATGACTTCAACCCCTCAAGGGGTAACATGCGCTTGCGAGTGAATAAATAGGGAAATTTCGCAATCGGCGCGGCGGGCCTATTGAAAAGCCATTCGCGGTCGACCATCGCATCGGTATGGATCGAGTGCCCGTTACGCCGGGCCGCTATCTGCTCCTGGGTGCCTCCGGACTGATTGGCTCGCACCTTCTCCGACCCCTGGTCGCTGTGCCGGGAGTTGAGGTGCGCGCCGGCTCGCGGCGTCGCACGTCACCGTGGGCGGTGCCAATGTCGAGGTGCGCCATGTCGATCTGACCTGTGCCGGGGCGCTGGCCGATTGCATGGAGGGTGTCGATGTCGTTGTGCACGCCGCCGGTGAGGTGGCGAGTGCGCCGGTTCTGGCCCGTGATCCGCTGGGCCGGATTCGCCGTAATATAGCGATTACACAAGAAGTTTTTGCTGAATCGTGGCGCCAAGGCATTGCTCGCGTGGTCTGGATCAGCACCACCACGGGCTACCCGGAGAGTCTGGAGCCGCTGCGCGAGGAGGAATTCTTCTGCGGCCAACCGCCTGCGTCCTGGGCCCGTCTGCGCGGGCGCCAGCGCGAGCGTGCTCGAAGTGCTCGAAATACTGCTGGAACTCGACGGTTTTCAGGATTCTCGCCTCGAATTCGTTGCCGGGCGGCCACGCTCGGCCAAAGCAAGATGCTTTGATTCCTGCCACGCGAGTCAGATTCTTGGCCGTTTTGACAAGCGACCGCGCGCATCGACCGCGTAGGCGCCGGCCGGCGCGTTTTCCCCGGCGCTGCTGGAGCTTGTCGGCGCCTACCTGGGTTGCCCGCCGTTGCTCGGCTTTGTGAAGCTGACCCGCAGTTTCGTCAACGATCTACCCCTGTTCGACACCGAACAATTCCATGTCGACGGCAATGCCACGACCATGGTGAAGGCCTTCATCCACCTTCATGAAACCGAGGAGGGCGCCGGCGCGCATCGATTCGTGCGCGGCAGCCACCTGGAGACAGTCCCCGGATGGGATGCCACGGGCCGGGCCTCTAGCCTGTTTGTGAGCCATCGCCGCCTGTGGAGGGGCAGCGCACTCCCGTGCCGCCGAGGCCGCAATAGCCTTGCGGGTTCTTGGCCAGGTATTGCTGGTGGTATTCTTCGGCGTAGTAGAAGGGGCCGGCGGCGACGATTTCCGTGGTGATCGCGCCGCGTCCGGATTCTTGCAGCGCCGCCTCGTAGCGCTTGCTCGAGGCCATGGCGGCTTCTTCCTGCGCCGCCGTCGTGGTGTAGATGCCCGAGCGGTATTGCGTGCCCATATCGTTGCCCTGGCGCATTCCCTGGGTGGGGTCGTGTGCTTCCCAGAAGATCTGCAGGAGTTCCTCGGTTGCGACGATGGCGGGGTCATACACCACGAGCACCACCTCGTTGTGGCCGGTGCGCCCGCTGCAGACCTCTTCGTAACTGGGGTTCTTGGTATGGCCTGCGGCGTAGCCGACGGCCGTGGTGAAGACGCCCGGCTGTGTCCAGAAGCATTTCTCGGCGCCCCAGAAGCAGCCCATGCCGACGACGATCTCTTCGAGGCCTTCGCGGAAGGGCGGCGCCAGCGGGGTGCCGAGTACGAAATGCTGCGCCGGCACCGGCACCGACTCTTCGCGGCCGGCAAGTGCGTCGGCGGCGGCGGGGATCTGGCCGCCCGACGCCGTCGAGTTGAGGGCGCCGAGCAGGCGAGAGAGCGGATCGTTCATATGCCGATGCTGCGGGAAGGCTACTGCGGTTGCAAGGACTCCAGCCGGTCGATGGCCGACAGGTACTCCTCGGAGAGGCGCTGCATCAGCTGGCGCACGGATTCGCTCTCGTTGATGATGCCAACGACCTGGCCGACGGGGTTGAAGGCGACCTTCTGTGCGACGTCGGCGTAGCGATGCGAGCGCTGCACGGCGTCCATCGTGACCATGCCTTGCAGCGGCATGCCGAGAGGGTCCGGGTTCTCGGGGTTCTCCCAGGCTTCGGTCCACTCATTTTTCAACATGCGGCACGGCTTGCCGGTAAACGAGCGCGAGCGCACGGTATCGCGGCTGGTGGCATCGAAATAGCTCTGCTTCTGCGCGTCGGAGGCCTCGGCCTCTTCGACTGCGAGCCAAAGCGAGCCCGTCCAGACACCGGCAGCGCCAAGCGCCATCGCGGCCGCAATCTGCCGGCCCGTGCCGATGCCGCCGGCGGCGAGCATGGGTGTCGGCGCCACGGCGTCTATCACCTGCGGCCAGAGCACCAGGCTACCGACCTCGCCGGTATGTCCGCCGCCCTCGGTGCCCTGGGCAATGATGATATCGAGTCCGGCGTCTTTGTGCTTGAGGGCTTGGCCCGGGCTGCCGCAGAGTGCGGCGATCAGGCGTCCGGCCGCATGGACCTGCTCGATGACATTGGCCGGTGGCGTGCCGAGCGCATTGGCGATGAGTTTCACCTTGGGGTGGCGCAGAGCCTCGTCGACCTGCGGTGAGGCCGTCGCGGCCGTCCAGCCGAGGAGTTCATGGTGCTTTTCTTCCGGGGGCATCTCGGGGATGCCCTGGTCGGCATAGACTTTCTTCGCGAAGGCGCGGTGCTGCTCGGGAATCATCGAGCGCAGATGCTCCTCGAGTTTTTCCGGGTCGAGTTCGTCCATGCCCTCGTATTTTCCCGGAATGACAATATCGATGCCGTAGGGGCGGTCGCCGATATGCTCGTCGATCCAATCGCATTCGACTTTGAGCTGTTCGGGAGTGAAGCCGACGGCGCCGAGCACACCGATGCCGCCCGCCTTGCTGACGGCGACAACCACGTCGCGACAATGTGTAAACGCAAAAATGGGAAGGTCGATTCCCAGCTGATCGCAAAGGTTTGTATGCACGATAATGTCTCCTGAAAAATGGGTAATTCGAATTCTCTTTAGCAACCTTGTGCGGGAAGGGAAGTGGGGGCGGGGGTCGTGGCACATGCGCTTTTCTTCTCGCCCCTTGAGGCTCGTCGCGAGTTATGGGCGAGGTGGAAGGCGGCGGCCTTGCCTCGGCAGGCGGGCAATGGCTGTCTGCCGGAATCGATTATGATGGAACTCGAAGAACGAATCGCACGGCTGGAGGCACGTCTCGATGCGAGCGAGAGTGTGCTCGCGATCCAGCGTCTGAAGGCCGAGTACGGCGCCTTGGTCGACTCCCGCCACCGCCGCGGCGGTGGCCTGCGCGAGCCTGCGGAAGTGGGGCGTATTGCGCAGCAGATCTCGCTGCTTTTCACCGAGGACGGCGTCTGGGATGGCGGCCCGACACTTGGTATCTGCCGTGGCCGCGAGGCCATCTGCGCGCGTCTGGCCAATCCAAGCGTACTCTGGGCCTGGCATTTTTTCCTGAAGCCGCGCATCGAGGTCCAAGGAGATCGGGCCACCGGGGTCTGGGATATTTTCGCACCCTGCACCCTGGCCGACGGCTCGCAGCGCTGGATGGCAGGCGTGGAGACCGATTCCTACGAGCGCGTCGGCGGCGTATGGCTGCATAGCGCGATGGCGCTCGAGACGGTGATGTTCGCGCCCTTTGAATCGGGCTGGGCACGCAAGGAGCCAAAATGAAAATCGGCGTCACCTTGCACGCAACCGATACCTGCATGAACGTCGTGGAGGTCGCGCGCGAAGCCGAAGCACGCGGATTTTATTCGCTCTACATTCCCGAGCATACCCATATCCCGACCAGCCGCCGCACCCCTGCGCCGACCGGCGATAAGGTGCTTGGCGATGAATATCTGCGCAGCTTGGACCCCTATATCGCACTGGCCGCCGCGGCCTCAGTCACGGAGAAAATTCTTCTCGGCACGGGTATCGGCCTGCCGGCCCAACACGACCCGATCACCTTTGCCAAGCAACTCGCCACCCTCGACCATCTTGCCGGGGGCCGCTTCGTTTTCGGCATCGGTTACGGCTGGAACCACGAGGAGATGGAGAACCACGGCATCGACGTGCGCCGCCGCCGCAAGCGCGTACGCGAGGCCATGTTGGCGATGCAGATGCTCTGGGCCAACGAACGCGCGGCCTTCGCGGGTGAATTTTATTCTTTTACCGAGAGCTGGCAATGGCCGAAGCCCATCCAGCAGCCGCGCCCCCGCGTGTTGATCGGCGGCGCGCCGGGCCCGATTCTCTTCGCCCATATCGCCGAATACGCTGACGGCTGGATTCCCATCGGTGGTGCCGGCCTGCAGGAGGCCATGCCCGAACTCCACGCGCGGATGGAAGAACGCGGCCGCGACCCGAAGAGTCTGCATCTCGTACCCATGGGCGTCTATCCGAGTCCCGGCAAGCTCGATTATTACCGCGAGCTCGGCTGCACCGAAGTCGTCCTGCGCCTGCCGTGTGGCGGGCGCGACGAGGTGCTGCCGGTGCTGGACGAATACGCGCGCCTGCTCTGACGCGACGCTGCCGCGTGCGGTCCGAAGGCCCGGCCGAAAGGTAGGGTTTTGCACAGAGAGCGCGACGCTGTCCAGCGGCCGCAAGCGGCGCCCGGATGCAGACCTACTTTTCGGTCGGGCCTCTAGCCCGTCGCGGTCAGGCGCACGAAGGGGGAGTTCGCGAGCGCTTCCCGGATGGCCGACTGCTGATGCATCGGCAGCTTGCCCAAGGGTAGGGCGACGGCGTTGCGCCCCTCGCGGCGCAACGCGGCATTGGCCGCCCGCGCCTCGCTTGCGTCGCCGAAAATCGGATGCAATTCCGTGTCGCCGTCGATCTCAGCGATGCGGTAGGTTTCGCGCAATTCTTTGAGTGTCGGCTGTCCGGGCGCCGAGCCCTGGCCGGCCTCCAGTGCCGCAAAGGTAAGCAGCCCACCCCAAAGGCCGGCGAAGACGCGCGTCAGCAGCCCCGGCTCACCCATGCAGAGGACGATCGTCTCGCGTCGCCGCTGCTGGAGCCTGGCGGCACATTCCAGCGAGTCGAGTACGGACTCAGCCCGCCATGCGACTTTGGTGACGTCACTTCCCGGCGCTTCGTCGATGCGAAGAAAGATATCGTCGAGCTTCTCAGGCCGGCCGCTGAAATCATGTGCCGAGAGAATGATTTTCGTTCCCTTGACGCGCAAGCCAGAGGTGGCATCGGCCAGATCGCTGCTGGCAATCCAGCGGCCGTATTCCACATCGACATAGGCCGGGATCGCGCCCGCGACCAATAGGTGGTCGAGCAGGCCGACCCGCTCGCCCTCGGTGCCGGTAAAGGCACCCCCTTCGTCGGCGGCACGACAAGTGACGATGGCCGGCAACGCGCCTTCACGCACCAGACGCTCGACCGCAGCCGGCCCCGCATCTTCGGACGCCAGCCTATCGACCCGCCATTCAATCAGGTCCGCACCACCCCCGGCGGCCCGCACGCCCAGCGCAAGAGCCGAATCGACATCACCAGCACTCGCCAATGAAATGGGAACCGCAATTCCAGCCATGCTCTCAGCCTAACGAAGAAGAGCGCAAGCGGGAACCTGCCGCCTCTGGAGGCCCGGCCGAAAAGCCGCCGGCGCTATTTGCTCACCCCAAGAGTGCGCGTCGGCTCGGTTGTTCCGCCACCGGCTAATCGCCTGGCGAGCCTTGCCTCCAGGCTGCGGTCTTTGCTGGTTACGAGGCGATGCTGGGGCGGGCGGCCAGGGCGGTGGCCCAGCGTGATAGGTGCTTCTGCTCGCTCGTATGGGGTAGATCGTTGAGGTTGGCGGCGAACTCGAGCGTGCAGAAGGCGGTGATATCGGCCACCGAGAAGCTGCTGCCTGCGAGGAACTCATGCTGCTCAAGATGGCGGTCGAGGAACTGGAAATAGTTTCGCACGGTGTCGCGGTTCTGCTCCGCTACCTCGGGGATTTGGCTTTTGACTACGGCCTTGGTCAGCGGCGAGCCGTGAATCCAAACCAGGCCGACCGGCACCATGAAGTTGAACTCGATTCGGCGGGTCCACATCTCGACATGTGCTTGCTCCCGCGCATTGCCGCCGAAGAGCGCCGGTTCGGGATGGCAGGCCTCAAGGTAGCGGCAGATGGCGATCGACTCAGCGATATGAGAGCCGTCGTCGAGTTCCAGTACAGGAAGCCCGCCCATCAGGTTTACGCGCTCGCGGAACTCGGGCTTCCGGCTCTCGCCTTTCATGATATTGACTTGCTCGGTGGGAATCTCGATTCCCTTCTCTGCAAGAAAGATTTGCACCCGTCGGGGGTTCGGCGCGCCATCAAAGGTATAGAGTTTCATCTCGAAGAAGAGTCTAACCGCAAGAGGCATTTATGAGCCAGCGGCGGCTTGGTGATCGACTCAGTCGGCCCCGCCCCTTGCCTATGTTGGAACGATCTAGCTGCGGTGGGCGGTGAGTGTCGGGCGGTGGAAGGCGAGCATATCGGCTTTGAAGAGGGCGGGTTGGTCGCCCTGGCCCCCGTAATGGGCGCCGCTGCGGCCGAAGCCGGCCTTCGCACCGGCGACGAAGAGGTCGTAATCGGTAGTGTTTGCGTCGGCGACACCGGTGAAGGGGTTGGTCATTGCGCCGTCGTCGTTGAGAAAGATCGTGGGCGCGGTCGGCGCGACCATGGCGTCGGCGAGCTTCTCGATTGCGCCGAGACGATCGAAGCTATGCGCGGCACCGGTGACGATCCTGTCGGATGCGGCACCGCCGGATAGCGTGATCGCATGGATCTGGGCCTGCATCTGCTGGATCGAGACCCAATCATCCCGGTCACCGACGATGGCACGGATGCGTGTGGTGCCGACGCGCGCGTCGCGGAATTGCTGGCCGCACCAGGGGTAGGCAGCGTAGGCAGCCACGAGCCCCTTGCCTTCGCCAAGGATCGCGTCGGCAAAGCGTCGCATGGATGCCATCAAGATGGCCGAGCCGCCGCGGCTGTGGCCCTGCGCGGCAATGCGAGTGGCGTCGATTGCGGCATGCTCGCCCAGCACGCGCAGCGCCGCGAGCACATCAAAGGCGCTGGCAGCAAACGAATATTGGGTCTGGTTGGCTATCGTCGACTCGATCGCGCGCTGGCCGAATGGGTCAAGGACGAAGACGGCGAAGCCCTCGCCGAGCAAGGTCTCCGCATGCGCGAGGTGGTTGGGGCCGACGCCGAGGCTGCCTGGCACGATCAGGATCAGCGGGAAGGGCCCGGTCCCCGCGGGCAGGAAGAATTTTCCGTCGACGACGATCCCGGGCGCGGCATCCGGCTCGGCCATGGCTTGATGAAAATTCACCGGGTTGGCGCTGGGAATCTCGACGTTCTCGCCGGGAATTCCCGCCAAGGTCACATTCTGGTCACGAAATCTCTGCGTCTCTTCCATCTCGGTTCTTCCTTGGGCTCAGCGGCCGTAGCGGCGCTGTAATTGGATCTGGCGCGTGGCAAGCTGCTCGCGGCGTGCCGCGGCGTCAAATCTCGGCGTACCGGCGGGCAGATGAGCCACGACTTCGGTGAGCTTGATGAGTTTGGTTGTTGGCATCTGGTCGTCAGCGATGGGAGTCCGGAGTCCCTGGAAGCGAAGGAAAAATAGGCCTTCGGGCAGCCCGGTCGTGTCGAGCCAATTGGCGACAAGCGGGTCCGTTGCCGCGATCACATAATGGTAGCGCCCGTCGCTGCCCAGACGCGCCTGTCCGCCGGAGAGGCTGGTCTGCCGATTGGCCCATTCGAGAGCGTCGAACCAATAATTCCCGAGTTGCACGCCCTGGTAGGGCGCGTCAGTCGCGGGGACGGTGAGGATCAGGGCCTCGTCTTCGGCAAGCGAGAATTGACCCATCGCCGAGACCTGGCCTTCCAGACCACCGCTGCCCGTGATGCGCGGTTTCATGACTTCGTTCTTGCCCGTAAAGAAACGGATCTTGCTGGCGAAATCCAGCCAAAATTGACCGACATCGGGAACCGCGTTGCCGGCATCGCGCAGCCCGCCCGCGATGTCTGCCACAGCGAGATCTGCGGAGCCGCCCCCGGCACCGAGTACGGGCAGGATCTCTACCCGACCGGCGCGCTCTGTGGCCCAATCGGAATGCGACCAGCGGATCAGCAGCATGCCGGAGGTGGCGTCGGTGAGTAGCCAGTTCTTCTCGTGCCGGGTCGGCCCGACGCGGATCTCGAAGCTGCCATCATCGGCAATATGGAGGTCGTCCAGGGTCAGCGTGGAGACCCCGCGCAGGCTCCCCTTGAGCCCCGGGCTACTCTCATAGACCTGGAATACGAGGTCGGCAGTCGAGCCGCGCGTTCCCCGCACAAGATAGTCGACACCCGGTCGAATCGAGGTGGTCTCGTAGAGGTTGTCAGGGTTGACCAGCCCGGTATGGGCCGACTCGGGCCAGCTTGGCCGGAACACCGGGTGGTCGGGGTCCGAGAACACCGCCCGGCGTAGCTGTTGCAGAGTGATCTCGGCGAGGTAGCGCCCGCCCGCGGCGTTTTCGCGGTCGCTGCCGGCGGCGCGGGCCTTCTCGCCCACGGCAGCCGCCTGATGCAGGGAGTCGCCCATGGCGCGCAGGGAGGCCCAGGGCTCGCCGGTGTTTTCAGTCGAAGGGGCGCGCCTTGCCGCGCAACCCATCACCATTGCCGCGAGCAGTAGAATAGACAAATAGTTTTTCATGAATTCAGGATCTCCGTCTGCGCCGGCATGGCGCCGCTGCTGTAGACGACTGACTTGTAGACGACTGGCTCAGCTTTGCTTCGGCTCGTGGCAGGCGTCCGCGGCCCAGAAAGTCTGCCAGCTCTCCTCACATTCCGGCAAGGTGCCCTTGCCGCTATGGTGGGCG
Organism: Deltaproteobacteria bacterium; assembly: GCA_046583355.1. GTDB lineage: Bacteria > Desulfobacterota > Binatia > UBA12015 > UBA12015 > UBA12015. The sequence continues at coordinate 52,346 of JAYGCM010000009.1, read as the reverse complement.
GGCCAATCGGCCGGGGCAAGATCAAGGGGGTTCTGCCCGGGCTCGGCGCCATACCAGAGCAGGTGCTTGCGCCGCACCAGCAGCCACTGGCCGTCTACCTGCTGGTAGGTATCGTCGTAGCGGATCGCCTGGTGGATCCAGCGCTTGTCGTCCTGGATCTCGCCTTTGCAATAGACGCTGCCGGTGGCATGCGTCGCGTCCTGGAAGTCGATGCGGTGGTTGCCGACAAAGAGAATCGTGATGCCCACACCGCGCAATTGCTGGGCGAAATTGGCCCGCAGCGCGTCGCGACCAAAGGAGTCGCGGCCGACCTGCACGTTCGGGATGAAGCAGGCGACCAGCATATCGAGGTCGCGCATGTCGGTTGCGTGCGCGTAGCGGTAGACGAGCTGGCGGATCTCGTCGCGTGCGACTGCCTTCTCCAAGCCGGTCATCGTGGCGGTCGCGGCGAATCCTTGTAGGTCTCGCGCAGGCCCTTTTTGTCGATCTTGCCGGTCGCGTTGCGCGGCACCAGCGCGAGCACCTCGAGCTGCTCGGGGATCTTCTGGTTCATCAGCCCACGTCCCTTCAGCCAGGCAACCATGGCGGCGAAGCCGAGGGCTTCTTTGCCCGCAGGCGTCTGCACGATGGCACACGCACGCTCGCCGGTGTCGGCATCGGGGACGCCGATCACCGCGACATCTTCGACCAATTCGTGCTCGTAGAGCAGGTCTTCGACTTCCTTGGCGCTGATATTCTCACCCTTGCGGATGATCACATCCTTCAAGCGCCTGGTGATGGTGAGAAAGCCGTCTGCATCCAGGTGGCCGAGGTCGCCGGTATGGAAGAAGCCCTTTTCGTCCCAGGCTTTTTCGTTGAGCGACTCCTCCAGATAGCCGCGGCAGAGCTGCGGCGCCTTTACCCGGATCTCGCCTTCTTCGCCGAGTCCGGCGTCGGGGCCGGCCAAGGTGACGATGCGAAATTCGACCTCCGGCGGCGATGCCTTGCCTTCGGTATTGGCCAGCGCCTCGGCTGGGTCGGTGATCGCCGCCATCGTCATGATCGGGCATTCGGTCATGCCGTAGCCCGAGACGATACCGACACCGCCCATCTCTTCGCGCAACTCGGTATGAAGTTGCGGTGGCTTGGGCGCGCCGCCACCGGGAAAGCTGCGCACCTGCGCGAAGAGCGGCGAGTCGTCGCCGGCCGCGCGGCGTGCCCTCTGCGCCGCCAGGTAGGCCTGGTGGAAGGCCGTACCGGCGGTGGCCTGGGTCACACCGTGGCGCGCGAGCACCTCAGGCGTTGTCTTGGCGTTGAATGCCGGCACGACGATGAAGGCCGCGCCTGACGCGAGGACGCTGCCCAGCCAGCCGATCCCGCCGACGTGCGTGAAGGGAAAGACCAAGGCCACGCGGTCGCTCGGGTCGAGGTGCAGGCAGGCGGCCATGCCGCGCGCTGACGCGTAAAGCGTAAGATCCGTATGCAGGGCGCCCTTGGGGTCGGCCGTGGTGCCAGAGCTGTAGAAGACCCAGCGCATAGGTGCGTCGGCGTCGTTGGTTTCCGCCGGCTTGGCCGGCAGGGCGGCGGGGTCGCCTTCGGGTAGCGCATGGTCGCAGACCAGCACGGCCATGCCTTTACGCTCGGCCTGGAGATCCTGGCCCATCTGCGGGTAGTCGAATTTTTCATTGGCCGGCGGCAAAATCAGCAGCTTGGTATCGAATTGCTGCGCGATGAAGCCGACCTCTTTATGCCGGTAGATCGGCAGGATCGGGTTCTGCACCGCGCCGAGACGCGCCAGCGCGCCCACCAGCACCATCGACTCAAACCAGGTCGGCAGCATCCACGAGACATGCGTGCCGGTGGCGACGCCATGCGCCATCAGCCCGGCCGCAGCCCGCTCACAAGCATCGCGGTAGCCTTGGAAGGTCAGCTCGCGGTCGTTTTCATCGACCGCAAAAAGGGCATCGGGCGTGGCGGCGGCGCGTTTCTCAATCAGCCCCCAGAGGCTCCCGGCGGCCAGCAAATTCTCGGTTTTCAAGCGCGACATGCGGCTACTCCTGGGTGTCCAGAATTTTCTCGGCCCGCTCGCGCAAGACGAATTTGGTTACCTTGCCCGATGCGTTGGTCGGCAGGGAATCGACCAGCTCGACGTAGCGAGGCACTTTGTAGTTCGCCATATTTTCCCGACTCCAGGCAACCACGGAAGCAGGGCTGATATCGCTGCCCGGCGCCGGCACGACGAAGGCCATGCCGACCTCGCCCATGCGTTTGTCGGGCACGCCGATCACGGCCACCTGGGCCACCAGGCCACTATCGTAGAGCGCGTTCTCGATTTCGGCCGGGTAGCAATTGAAGCCACCCATGATGAACATATCTTTGATGCGATCGGTGATGCGGAGGTTGAAGTCCGCGTCGGCCACGGCAATATCGCCGGTATGCAGGAAACCGTCGGCGTCGATTGTGGCGGCGGTCTCTTCGGGATTGTTGAAATACCCGCGCATGACGTTGTAGCCGCGCACGATGACCTCACCCGGCTCGCCGGTGGCGACATCGTTGCCCTCGGTATCCACCAATCGCACCTCGACATCGGGGACCGGTCGCCCGGAGGTCGTGGCGATCGTCTCGGCATCGTCGCCTTCGCGGCACATGGTGACGACGCCGCAGGTCTCGGTCAGGCCATAACCTGTGAGGACAGTCGTAAATCCGAGCTTGTCGTGCATCTGGCGGATCAGCTCGACGGGGATGGCGGCGGCCCCCGTAGCGGCCAGGCGCAAGGACGATATATCGTATTTCTCGAGGTCGGGGTGGGCCAGAATCGTCTGGTAGATGGTGGGCGGGCCGGGCAGCATGGTGATGCGATCGGGCCCGATCCGCGCGAGGATCTCCGGGACATCAAAGGTGACCTGCGGCAGAATCGTCGCACCGCGCATAATGGCCGATACCCAACCCGCCTTGTAGCCAAAGGCATGAAAAAATGGGTTGACGATGAGATAGCGGTCGCCCTCGCGCAGGCCGACGAAACCCGACCAGCACTCAAAAGCTTTGAGGTTCTGGCCATGCGCCGTCATCACGCCTTTGGGTTTGCCGGTGGTACCCGAGGTAAAGAGGATGTCGGAGAGATCGTCGCCCGTGAGCGCTGCGATCTCGGCCTCGATGGTGGCCGTCGGGACCGCCTCGCCGCCGCTGAGGAAATCCTCCCAGGTCTGTGCGCCCGCCGAGGAGCCGCGGAAGGTGATGATTTGCTCCAACTCCGGCAGATCCTGCTTCTGAATCTCGGCTGCGTAATCGACGCCGAGAAAATCGCTGACCGTACAGAGGATCTTGGCCCCGCTGGTGCCCAGAACGTAGGCCGCCTCGCCTGCCTTGAGCCGCGTATTGAGCGGCACCAGCACGCCGCCGGCCGATTGTATGCCGATGGCCGCGACAATCCATTCTGAATAATTCGGTGCCCAGATCGCGGCCCGCTCGCCGCGCTGCAGGCCGGCTGCGCGAAACGCGCGCCCGGCCGCCAGGCCTGCGGCAGCCAACTCGCGAAAGCTGAACCGGCGCTCGCCGTCTTCAATGGCCGAGGCGTCGCCAAAGCGCTGCCCTGCTGCCTGCACCAATGCCGGTATGGTCTCTTCCATCAATCCGAATTCCCGCGTCGTCAAAAGTTGGAGGTACGACCCTGCTCACTGAACAGGCGTCTTCTCTTCCATAACCCAGCACTGCTGCCCGGGCGAATGCCTTGGGGCGATGGTCTCCCTGCATTGTCTTGCAGACCATTCTGAACGCCGATGGTCTATCGCTCGGACCTGATTGCTCGTACGCGGGCAGGCGTGAAGGCGAGACAGGCGGTGCGCCGGCTCTTGCGGGGTGGCTGGTACGAGGTGAAATCGGGCTCGGGTTCACATCGCCAGTTCCAGCATTCGGTCCGACTTGGTGAGGTTATAGTGCCATACTCTGGCAAGCGGGACCTTCCCCAAGGAACGCTGCGTAGTATCGAGCGCCAATCCGGGGTGAGGCTCAGGTAGGGAAATGAAATACGCGGCAATCATCACACCCGAGGACGGCTCCGAGTCCATCGTGTTCCCGGACTGCCCCGGTTGCCAGACCTGCAGTTGGAAAGACGGTCCGAGCGCAGAAGATATGGCGAAGGACGCTCTTCTCGGGTGGCTCGAAGTCTCCCTGCGAGATCAGGACGCACCGGCGCTGCCAAGGCACCGCCGGCCTTCCCGCGGATCCCGGGTTCATTGGGTCGTCTTGCCGCCAACCTACGCACTCCGGGTAGCTCTGCAGCGGGCGCGTCGGGATGCCGGACTTACGCGGGCGGAATTGGCGCGTCGTCTCCGCTCCAGCGTTCGTCTGCTGGCAGCCCTTGAGGACCCGGCCCGCAGCTTCGACTTCCCCCTCTTTGAGCGTGCCGCGACGGTGCTCGGCCTTGAGGTAGAAGCACGTAGCGTTGCCTGAGCTGTACTGCGGACGCGGAATCCTGGCTCAGCCCAGAGGCGAGACCCCGAAGAGTGCCCTATGCGAGCCGAGAAGTGCAGCGTAGACCGCAAGCGCCAGCAGGACGCGGGCAGCGCCGAGCTCGCCGGGCTCAAAACGGTTTCGGCCAGATACGATCGCCGCGAAAGGGAGCGTGGAGGTGACGGCCATGAAGTCCTCGTAGTCTTCGCCGAGGCGACGGCTGCGCTTGGTGTCGATCAGGCGCGGGCCAAGCGCGGCCAGGGCGGTGAAGCCGCCGAAGAGCAGCAAAGAGGCTGCGTCGCCGTTGGCGATCATATGGGTCAGCCCCCAGAGCACGATGCCACTGAGGAAGGGGTGCCGAGTCACGCGCAGGATTCCATGTGCGCCGGCCCCCAGGCTGCGGTCCATGCCCGCAGTAGTCGGGCTCGGCGTGGTGAGCCCGATCATGACCAGGAAGACGGCCGGAAGCATCACGACAAGCGCGAGAATCCGGCTCCACTCGGAGCCACTCCAGAGCGGGATCAAGGGCGCGGCGCGGTAGGCGCTGACGATCCACACCATACCGGCGATCGAGGCCAACGAGAAGACACCCATGAAGGGCCCTTCGCCGATGCGCGCCACCATCGCGTCGCGCAGCTTCGTGCCCGAGATGAAGACATGAATTCCGATAAAATAGAGCGTTGCTAGCGTGAGAGATGCCACGGTTACCTCCTTGGTGCTCGTTCTGGGGGTATCACCGGCAAACGGCAAACCGTAGCGGTCTCGGGAGCCCGGCAGCACGGTGCGAGCTTGCAACCAATCCGTGTCCCGATAAAATCGGCCTATGTCCGATGGAAACCCGGCTTTCTGGAAGAAGCACGCAAGCCGCTACGACCGTGCCACCCGGCGCTTGAGCAGCGGCTTTGCCGAGATGGCGCAGGCGGTCGCGGCACGGACCCGCGGTGCCGGCGACGTGCTGGAGATCGCCGCGGGCACCGGCATGGTGACCGAGATCGCCGCGCCGGGTGCCGGGCATTATATCGCAACCGATGCGAGCGAGGAGATGCTCGAGATTCTGCGCGCCCGAGTCGGTACGGCCGGGCATATCCAGGTCCGCGCGGCCGATGCGCTCGCGCTGTCCTTTCCCGATGCGGCATTTGACGTGGTGGTGATGGCGAATTTGCTCCATCTTTTACCGCAGCCGTTGGAGGCGCTAGCCGAAGCCTGGAGAGTGCTACGCCCCGGAGGTCTCCTCGTCGCGCCGACCTTCGCACATGGCCAAGGCCTGCGGGCGAATGTTGTTTCGCGCTTGCTCGCGGGGATCGGCTTTCCGGTCCAGACACGTTTTCGCGGCGACGAGCTCGATCAGCTCATTGGCAGGGCGGGCTTCGAGCTGCGCGAGGCGCGCTGGTTTTCGGGCTTGATTCCGATTCGCTTCGTGGTCTTCGGGCGTAGGGAGAAGACCACGGAACGACGGATCAGCCTGGTCACTTGTGGCCCACAGCCGGAGACTTAGGCAGGTCGTCAGCAGCCCGAGGCCGCCGCCGAACCCCGCAGGTCTTCGGGAATCGGCCATTCCTCCATGGCCGGCAGATCTTCCGGTAACGTGCCGCGCTCGGCCGCTGCTGCGAGGTCAATCAAGGCGTAGAAAGACGCAATGGCGTGGTACCAATTCCCGATCTCGATCCCTTCATATCTCGCGCGTCCAGCCTGAAGCTTGGTCTGCGCCTTGAGCCATTGGGCTTGTGCGCCGCGGGGGTTGCCGCGGCGCAGATGCTCAAAGGAAACGACCAGGTGGATCACACCCTGTAGGATGCGTCGCTCCGGATCCTTCGCCTCGCGCCAGATGGCCTCCAATTCTTCGTGGGCGTCAAACCAGCGGCGCTGCGCGATGCAGGTCCGCGCTTGTTGGAGATGAGCTTTGGCGGGCACCTCTTGAGGATGGCCGACTTGGGCCGCCGGCGCGAATCCACCAGAACTCCACTTTTCCTCCGCCAAGGCTGCACCTGCGCGTCGTAGGTTTGTCTGGGCCCACGCAGGAGGGGGCGATGATGGCTGACAAGACGTATTTTGCGGTGCGGAAGGAGAGGGTCTGATGCTGCGCTCACGCGGCGAGCGTCTCTATTTCACGGCCTTGGTGGTGGGCGTATTGGGGTTGAGCCTGCTCGGCTCGGCCGCCCTCTTGCATGGGCGTGCCTTCGCCAGCCAGGTTCTGCTGCGCTTTGCCTGGGAACGCGCCATTGTCTCGGGCCGGGGCGTAGCTCCTTGGCCCGAGGCGGACCTCGAGGTGCGGGCTCGCTTGCGGGTGCCGCGTCTCGGCGTCGACCAGATCGTGCTGGGCGCGGCGGCCGGCCATTCGCTCGCCTACGGCCCCACCGAGCTGCGGGTGGATGGGCGGCGCGGCTCCGTCCGATTTCTTGTCGGCGATAGCGATACTTACTTTTCGTTTCTTGGCGATCTGATGCCGGGCGATACCATCCGCATCCAGGATATCGACGGAGGCGCGCAGTATTATCATGTTGCCCGGCGCGAGGTACGCGATCGCCATGATCTGGGTATCGTCACCGGCCCGCGCGAGCCCGTCCTCTATCTTGTGACGTCTTGGCCGAGCGATGGCGCGGGGCTGCCGAGCGAGGAGCGGCTGGTGATTACGGCTCGGGCTGCCGTCTCGGTAGTTGCGTGGCGTTCTGCCGCACGTTCGCTCAGAGGTCGGGCGGCAAGGGAATGACCAACTCGAAGGCGGCACCATGCTGGCTTGGGTCGAGGTAGAGTGCGCCACCGGCGCGCTCGGCCAGGCGCCGCGCCGTGGCGAGGCCGAGGCCCGTGCCGGCGCTGGCAGAGCGGGTCGTGAATCCGCGTTGAAAGATCGTTGCACGGTGCTGCTCGGGCACGCCGGGGCCGTCATCGGCACAGCGCAGGACCAGCGCGTCAGCGCGCTGCCGGATGGTGATATCGACCGAGTGGGCGCCGGCCTGCTGGGCGTTCTCGAAGAGCCTGTCCAGGATTTTTCCCAGGCTGGTGCGCTCGATGGCGACCATCGGCAGGTCCGGGAGGCCTCCGAGGCCACAGATTTCCACTGTGCGGCCGGCCTCTTCCAACTCGGCCAGAACATCTTTCAGGTCGGTGGGGCCACGCGCCTCTTCGTTGGGCAGTCCGGAATTCGCGAACTCCAGCACCTTGAGCGAATGCTCCATGACACGGTCCAGGCCGCTGGAGATCCGGTCGGTGGCCGTGCGTCGCTCGCTAGTGCTCATTGCCTCCCCTTCGCTCAGGAGTTCGCTGGTGGCCTGGCGTACCGGCAAAAGACTATTCTTGATGCTGTGCACGAGGTCGTCGGCCTGTGCGGAGGCCTCTTCGGCCTGCTTGCGCATGGAGCGCGCCATTTGCGCCACCGCTTGGGAGAGCTCGCCTACCTCGCGCGAGCGGGGCTGGGGGATCGGTCTTTCGCGCGCGGCGGCCGAGGTGAGGGCGGGGTCGACCTGGGCCACCAAAGAGCGGATGGGAAGGACGGCGAAGAAGCGGATGGCCGCCAGAAGCGTCATCGTCAGCAATAGAAAAGGCAAGGCAATGCCGAACCATACGCTGGGGCCAAGGTCCTTGAGCAGGTCTTGCACCGAGCGCGGCGTGCGCAGAATATGCACGGCGCCGAGTAGAAATCCGTCTTTCCATATCGGTACCGCTAGCGAAATCTGGTAGTCGGAAAAACGCGCCAGCGGGCCGGCCGAAGCCTCGGGAAGGTGGCGCCGGCGGCGCGCCGCATGGCGGTGCCCATCGCCGAGTGTCGCGCGGACCTCACGGATGCCGACGGCCGCATTACGGCCACGCCAGGCGGGCACCGAGCTCGCGACCACATCGCCATGATGGTCAATGATGCTCAGTCCGGCCAGGGTTTGCTCGGCTAGCACTTCGAGTTGGGCCTCGATGGCATCACCGGCAATGCGCAGCGCCTCGTCTTTCTGGGCCGGCGGCATCCGCCGGAAGTCGATCTTCTCCAGCACCTGCGCCTCCGCGGGGAGCAGCTCCTGATCGACGGGCTCTGAGCGCATGCGAGAGTCGCGCAGAGTAGCGAGAGCCAAGCTGAGCTTGAGAGGAATGGCGGGTCCGACAAGGTCCCAATTGGAGGCGTAGCGGGCAAACGTCCGGCGGTGTTCGTTCTCGCCCGCGATATCCATGCCGGCAGGGCCACGGAATTCGGTCTCAAAGGCCTGGACGTATCGCGCGGCGATCCACGAGGCCTGATGCTGCAGGGTGATATGCGTCTGGCGGTCGAGCACCTGCGGCAGGTTCATCAGGCTGGCGAAGAGCAGGGCCGCGGCAACCAAAGCGGCCAGAGCCGAGAGCCCGACCAGCGTAGCGAGCCTGGGCGGGCTCGAGCGGCGCCACGTCATTTACAATGTCCGAGCTGGTAGCCGATTCCCGGCCGGGTCAGAATGACGGTGCCGCGCGGCACGTCGAGGGCGCGCAGGATCTTGCGGATGCCGGCAATATGTGAGTCGATGGTTTTGGGCTGGATGGTGACATCCGGATGCACGGCGTCGTTCAGGGCGCTGCGGCTCCAGACCTTATTCGGCCAGCGTGCCAGGGCCTCGAGCAGGCCGGTCTGGGTGGCGGTCAGTTGCAGGAGATTGCCACGCCACCGGAAGGTGCGCGCCATTTCATCGAATTCCAGGTCGCCACGCCCTGCCGCGGGCTGGCCCTGGGGTGCTTTGCGGAGCTGGAGAAAATTGCGAATCTTGGCGCGCAGCAAAATGGGTGAGAAATCTTCCTTCGAGACGTAATCCCACGCCCCGAGCTCGATACCCATCACCTGATCGTCGTTGCCGTCGACCTCCGAGAGGAAGATCAGAGGCACCTCAGAGGTCGCTCGCAGCCGCCGGCAGACCTCGAGGCCATCCATTCCGGGCGGCATCCGGATATCGAGAATCACCAGGTCGGCCGGATCTGCCGCAAACATCGCCAGCGCCTCTTCGCCGCTCGCAGCCTCCCGCGGCTCGATCCCATCGGCCCGCAACGCCCGCGCCAGACTTGCCCGGATCTCCGCATCATCATCGACAATCAGAACGCTCTTGCCCGCCATCCTCAATCTGTCCCCTTCAGGGGACGTGTACCTGAATCCGTCCCCTTGTTCCCTTCAGGGGACGTGCACCTGAGTCTGTCCCCTTTTCTGGGGGGGCTTTTTGTGGCTGGCGTTTGGGGGGTGGTGGTGGTATGGTCGGGTCATACGGAACACCCCGTACGCGTTTTCGCGGCGGGCCGATGCGGTGAACAACAGGACCTCTCGTCTGAAGATCGAGGTCTCATCGCTTTTTCATTATGTCTTGCCCCCGGCTGTTGTGTGGGTCAGAACCAACAGCCGTTCTGTACGCACGCGTGCATCCTGCGGCGGAGATTTACATTGTCCACTAACGAACCCCTGAACCCCGAGGCCGTGCCCGGCTTCGAGTCCTTCGACTTACACGTATCCTTGCAAAAAGGCCTTACAGAGGCTGGCTTTGTCACCCCTCGCGCGATTCAATCCGACACCATTCCGGCTGGTCTCGAAGGCCGCGATGTCCTTGGCCTGGCCCAAACCGGCACCGGCAAGACGGCGGCTTTTGCGCTGCCGATCCTGCAACGCCGGGTCCAGCACCAGGGCAAGGGCCCGCTGGCTCTGATCCTCGCCCCGACCCGCGAGCTTGCCAACCAGATCGACACCGAGATCCGCCTGCTGGCGAAATTCACCCGTATCCGCACGGTTACCGTCTACGGCGGCAAGTCGATCCGCATGCAGGCCGAAGCGCTGCGTCGCAGCCCTGAAATCGTCGTCGGTTGCCCCGGCCGCGTGCTCGACCTGCTCAAGCAGGGCGTGCTGGACCTCTCGCGTATCGAGCAGGTCGTCATCGACGAGGCCGACCATATGTTTGATATGGGCTTTCTCCCGGACGTGAAGCGCATCCTGGGTGCCACGCCGGAGAAGCGCCAGAATCTTCTCTTCTCGGCCACCATGCCCAAGGAGATTCGTCTGCTGGCAGACCGTATCCTCTACAACCCGCAGGTTGTCGAGTTGGCGCATTCCGCCCCGGCCGATCGCATCGAGCATGCTCTTTGTCCCGTGCCGGCCGAGCAAAAGCGCGACCTTCTCGACCGCATGCTTGCCGAGGAAGATTGCCGCACGGCGATCATATTCACGCGCACCAAGCACCGCGCGCGTCATATGGCGACGAAGCTCGCCAAAGAGGGCCATAGCGCCGTTGCCCTGCAGGGCAATATGTCGCAGGCCCAGCGCGACCGCGCGATGGAAGGCTTCCGTCGCGGCAAATACGATATTCTGGTCGCGACCGATATTGCCGCTCGTGGTCTCGATGTGGCCGGCGTCTCTTATGTGATCAACTTCGATCCGCCGAGCACGCCGGAGAATTACACCCATCGTATCGGCCGCACCGGTCGCTCCGATGAGAGCGGCAAGGCGCGTACCTTCGTCACTCGCGAAGATGCCGAATGGGTCCGCGATACCGAGCGCTACCTGGGTGCCGAGATCGAGCGCATGTTCTTCGAGGGGTTCGACGACGAACCGATCGTCGTCAGCCGATCGGCCATGAAGTCGAAGAAGAAGGCCGCCTCGCGCGAGGGCGTGCGGCAGAGCCAGAGCCAAGGTCGGGGCAATTCGGGCCAGGCAAGGCGTGATGAGCGCTCCGGCGGCCAGCGCAGCGGCGCCGGCGCCGGCGGCTCAGGTCGTCGCTATGGCGCGAGCAGCGAAGGTGGCGGCGAGCGCCGTCGCGATGGTGCCAGCAATGAGGGCGGGCGTCGTCGCGATGGTGCCGGCAATGAGGGCGAGCGTCGTCGTTATGGCTCCGGCAACGAGAGTGGCGGCGAACGCCGTCGCTACGGTGCGAGCAGCGAAGGTGGCGGCGAACGCCGTCGCTACGGCGCGAGCAGCGAAGGTGGCGGCGAGCGTCGCCGCTATGGTTCGGGCAGCCAAGGCAATGCGCGTGCGCATCATACGCCCGATGGCCGAGGCGCCGGTGGCGGCAGTAGGCATAGCGCAGGGCGCGGCCGCACGGGCGGTTCGGGCTCCGGTGGCCGCGGGCGCTCCTGAGAAACATCGCGTGGCGGAGGCCCGGCTTTCGAGTCGGGCCTCCACGCGCGTTCTGCCATGCGCACGCCCGCTACTGCGGGAAGCGCATCCTTGCCGGCTCTTGAGTCGGGCCTCCAGTGCGCGTTCTTTCAGCGCCGCCAGGAGAATCAGCCGCGGTAGATAGAGACTTCGGCCGCGTCCGGCATATCGGTGTATTCGATGGTCGAGAGGTGGTGCGTCGAGTCGTATTTACCGCTCGTCCGCACATAATTGAGGTAGCTCTCGGGGTTGAAGCTCGGGCCGACGTTGTCGGCGAAGATAACTGAGCCTTTGTGCAGCAGCCCGCGGGCCTCGAACGCTTTGAGATCTTCCTCGTAGAGGTCTTTCCAATGGTCGAGGAAGACCAGGTCAAAGCTACCGTCGAGTGTCGGGATGATATCGCCCGAGGCGCCCTCGATCACCTCGACACGGTCGGCCAGCCCGGCGAATTCGACCGTGGCGCGGGTGCCACGCACGGCTTCCGGGTCGAGCTCGACACAAACCAGATGCCCGCTTGCGTCGAGCCGCTGGGCGATCAGCACGGCCGAGTAGCCGCAATAGCTGCCGAGCTCGATGATGCGCGCCGCCGGACCGATTTTGTCGACTTCGGTGGTAAGTAGCGGGCCCTTTTCGGGGCCGACGTTCATGAGGAAAAAATGCTCTTCGGCGTAGCGATCGAGCGTGGCGAGGACGCTTGCGGCATTGCCGCGCTCGGCATTCGCCTCGACGAAGATACGCACTTCATCCGGCTTGCCGAATCCATCTTCCATCTTGGCCATGAGGGTCTCCTTGCGGGGCAATTGGTCTGCTGAAAAAGAAAAAGCCCGCAGCGCGAAACAGCGCTACGGGCCTTCTCTGTCAAGCGGAATGCCTGAATCAGGGAACGAAATAAGCGATGTTCGGGCCGAACATTTCGTTCTCGGTTGTCACGCCACCGGTGATGCGGCAGGCATCACAGAACCCGTCGCCAGCGCCCGGCGAGGAATCGCATTCGGCGTCATCGCCTTTGAAGTTACTGATGCCGTCGTTGCATTGGATATGGGTGCGGCCTTCGTTGATGCAACGGCTGGGCTCGCAGCGTCCGAAGCTGCCGCCCAGGCCGAAGCCACGGATGCCGTATTGAATCTTCGAGGCGCGGGTCACCTGGCTGGGGTCGTCGTTGCCGTCTGCGTCGACGCCATTATTGTAGAGCGAGCACCAGCTGATCCGGCGGTCTTCGGGATCGTCCTGGTCGAAGGCCATGGGCGGGTCGAAGTACTTCTGCAGCGGGTCGTTGTAGGTATAGGAGTCGTAGATTCGCTCGCCGTCGGGGAGGTCATACCACCAATGTTTGCCGTGTTTGTGGGTATGCGAGCTCAAGGCGGTGAGACGTGCTCCCTTCGGTAATACCCAGTCATCGCACATTTCCCTGGTGGTATAGGGCGGGGCGCCCTCGGCAATCAGCCGCGGGATGCCGAAGATGCCGTCGCTATGATTGCGCATCGGGTAGTCACGCTGAGTGGCGAAGCGGAAGTTCGCGCGTGCATGCATCAGGGCGTCTTTCGCCGTCAGGTTGAAGGCGTGTGAGTTGAAGTAGAAAATGCCCTTGATCGGCACGCGGCTGTAAACGCCCGGGTAGTTCGTGCGGATGAAATTCGCCTGCTGGGTGCCGGAGAAGACCGTCGGGGTAGCCGCGCCGCCCGGGCCGTAGCCGTTGCAGCCACTGGTTTCTTCGATCTTCGAACGGCAGAAGCCGCCGTCACAGGCCTCGGTATCTTTTGCGTCGCAGCTCGCGCCCGCGTTCGCGCTACCGGCCGAACAGGTCCAGCCTTCCAGAACATCGGGTTCGAGAATCGTGCCGCTCCAGGAGGCGGTGGGAACCTGCATCAGGAGATGGTGGCTGTTGGAGTCCTGGCGGATTTCGTATTGGTCGTAGAAGAAGAAATTGCCGTCGTCGGAGAGGAAGTCCTCGGGGACCTGGTCGGTGAAATCGAGCCAGACAGCGAAACAGATTTCGTTTTCACTGGCGGCGGGCAGGATCCAGGAAGGCATCTGGAATTGGACGCCGGCGCCGGAAGCCAGCGGCGCCAGCGGCGCGATCGCGATGGGCTCCGGGGCAGGCAGGCAGCCGTCGATGAGATCCTCGGTGTCCAGGACGGTGCCGCCTTCCGGCGCGCCGGCGAGAATCCACAAACGCACCAGCTCCATGGTGTCGGCGTCGAGCGGCGGCAGGCCAATCGGCATCGGTGCGCCGGCGATTACGATGGAATCGTCGTTGGTTGCGTCGAGGCGGCGCCAGAGTTCGCTGCGCATCCGGTCGCCGGGATGGACCCGGAAGAGGTCCGATGAGGTGGCGTCGGCCTCTAAGAGGTTGCCGTAGGAGACGCCTTCGCGAAGGTCGAGGCCGCCTGCCATGGCGTCGCCGTGGCAGGTCGTACCGGCACAGCCGTTACGCTGAAAGACGATTTCCTGAATTGCCGCATAGGTGCTGGGGAACGCGGGGTCGGGGCAGTCCGGGTCAACCGGCTCGGCGGTCGGCTCGGGTGCGGCCGTCGGTTCGGGCGTCGGCTCGGGGCCGGGCTCGGCGGTCGGCTGCGGGACAAGGCCGGTGTAGGGGTCGCTCGACCCGCCACAACCAGCCACCATGCCGACCGCGGGGATCAGCAACGCGAGTACCATCATTTTTGATTTCATCATCAGAGTCGTTGTCCCTCGGTTCCGGAAAGCGGCTTTCCGATACGATACGAAAGGAAGCATTGCCTTGAAGTTTAGCGCGCCTTGAGTTGATCGGCGAGGGGGGGGCAGGCTGAAACGTCCCCAGCTGGATCGGACGGTCGTTCGGGCCTCTTATTCGGCTAGAGGCTCGGCCGAAAAGCAGGCCTGCATCGCGAGCCGATTTGCACTTTTGCCAATCGGCCTGCGATATTCCGGGGGTGGAAACTGAGATCGCCATCGCGGCTATCACTCTGGTTGGAGCGATGGTCCAGACGGTGGCGGGCTTCGGTTTTTCGCTACTTGTGGTGCCGACGCTGGTGATTTTCATGGAGCCCGCACAGGCTGTGCCGATCTCTGCGGTACTCTCCTTTATGAATGCGTTGCGGGTATCGCATTCGGTGCGTGAGCATGCACCGTGGCGCCTGGTCTTTTTGCTCCTGGCCGGCAGTGTGATCGGCCTGCCGCTCGGCGTCTATGTGCTGCTCTACACATCTGCGGAAGTGTTGCGTGTGCTGGTGGGCGTAACCGCCGCGACCATGGCGGGCGCGATCTGGTTCGGCCTGCGCTGGAAGCATTCGGATGTGGCCGCCGGACTGACCGGGTTTGTGTCCGGCATTCTCACCACCAGTACGGCGATCAACGGGCCGCCGATCGTGCTCTATCTCCAGGCCTCCGGGCTGCCCCCGACAGTCTTTCGCGCCGCGTTGTCGAATCTCTTTGTGCTCAATGGAGTTTTCGCCCTCACGGGTTTCGTGTGGGCCGGCGTGCTTGGCGTGGCCGAGCTGCGCCAGATCGCCATCGGGATTCCCTTTCTTTTGGGCGGCTACTGGCTCGGCCAGAAATTGCTTGGGCGTCTCGACCCCGAGCGCTTCCAGAAATTCGTCCTCATGCTGCTCGCCGTCGCCGGCGCAGCGACCGCAACCGTTGCGTTGCTGCGCCTCCTCTAGTTGGAAGAGCGCATGAAGCTAGGCGATATCGAACTCTACCTACCCGCGGCCTACGACGAGGGTTTCCCGCACGAATACTTCCGCATGCTGCGCCGCGAGGACCCCGTGCATTGGCAGGAAGTGCCGGCCTCGGCTGCGGAGTTCCGCATTACCAAAAGCTTCTGGGTGATCACCAAGCACGAAGATGTGTTTGCGATCTCGCGCAACCCGAAGGTCTTCTCCTCCTGGGAGGGGCTGCCTTTTATATTCGATATGGAGGGGGATGACCTCGCCGGTCAGCGCGAGAGCCTGATCGGCATGGACCCGCCTGAGCACGTCAAGTATCGCAGGCTTCTACAGCGCGTCTTCACGCCGCGCATGGTCCGGGAGATCGAGCCGAAGATTCGCGCGCACGCCAAGCGCATTGTGGACGAACTCGCCGAGAAAGACTCCTGCGAGTTCGTCGAAGAGCTCGCGTCCGAGCTGCCCTTGATCCTCATCTGTGAGCTGATGGGAATTCCGCTCGAAGACCGCAAGAAGATTTTTGATTGGTCGAATCGGTTGATTGCCACCGACGATGAAGAATTCGGTGCGCCCAACGACGGTCAGGCAGCGGCCATAGAGCTCTATACCTACGCAAGCACTCTGGCCGAGGAGAAGAAGGCAAACCCGGACGATACGCTGATCAGCAAGATGATCAACGGCGAGGTCGACGGCGAGAAGATCACCGAGCACCATTTCAATTCTTTCATGGTGCTGCTCTCGGTGGCCGGCAACGAGACTACCCGCAACGGGACCTCGCATATTATGCGGCTTCTGAGCGACCATCCCGAGGCCTACCAGCAGCTGCGCGACAACCGCGAGTTGCTGCCCTTGGCGATCGATGAATGCCTGCGGATGGCACCGCCGGTGATGCAATTCCGCCGCACGGCATTGATCGACACGGAGATCCGCGGTCAGAAAATCAAGAAGGGCGACAAACTCGTGATGTTCTACCCCTCGGCCAACCGCGACGAGGACGTCTTCCAGGACCCCGATACCTTCGACATCACGCGTAGCCCGAACCCGCATTTGACCTTCGGTATCGGCGAGCATTTCTGTCTCGGCGCGAACCTCGCCAAGATGCAGCTTGCCTGTATCTTCGACGAGCTCCTCGACCGCGTCCCCGATATGCACGTAGTGAAAAAACCGCGCCTCCTGCACTCGAATTTCATCGACGGCATCAAAGAGATGCAGGTCGAGTTCACGCGGCCTTCGGGCTGCCCGGTGCAGCATTAGGCAGGAGCCTATGCGGGAGTTTCTGCGCTCTCGGCTCCTGGCCGGGCATTGGCCTTTTGCGGCTGGCGAGCGGGGTAGAATCATGCGCCGGAATGTGGGCGGGAAGAGGGCATGAGTCTGCCCCTTGCCGGAATCCGTGTTGTCGAGTTGGCCGATGAGACGGGCGAGTATGCTGGTAAATTACTCGGCGGACTCGGCGCGGAGGTAATCAAGGTCGAAGCCCCCGGGGGGGAAGGCAGTCGAGCGATTCCTCCCTTTCGCCCGAGCGCGCCGGCGCAGAGCTATTGGTTTCTTTACGCTAATACCTCGAAACAGAGCCTGGTATTGGATCTGCCGCAGGCGACCGGCGCCGCGGCCTTTCGGGACCTGGTGGCGGGCGCTGATATTCTGGTGGAGACGCGTGGTCCGGGCGTTCTCGAATCGCTCGGGCTCGGTGCCGAAGAATTGCACGCCGACAACCCGCGGCTGGTCATGGCGCGGATCAGTGGATTCGGCCAGGACGGCCCACGCCGCGGTTGGCTCTCGTCGGATCTGGTGGCTACGGCGCTCTCGGGTGCGGCGCATACCACCGGTTGGCCCGATGAACCGCCGGTCTCACTCGCCGGCTACCCGGCCTGCGTGATGGCTGGGCTCTCGGCTGCGGCCGGTGCGATGGTCGCCTGGCGTCTCGCGCGCCGCACGGGCGTGGGCCAGGTTGTGGATGTCTCGCTGCAGGAGTCGATGGCGGCGGTCTCGCATATCGTTGGGGCCGGGCGCTACCGGGAAGATCAAATGATCTCACGGCGCGAGGGCGCGAGTCTGGCGGCGTCGATCCCCTCCGGGGTCTGGGACGCCTGCGACGGCCGGATTTATTTGACCCTCAACCGTCCCGCGCATTGGCAGGCGCTTGCGCAGTGGGTCGCCGAGGTGACGGGTAACGAGGCGATCCTCGACCCCGCGTTTACCGGCCCTTCGGCCAACCGTCACGAGTTTCGCCCGGTGATCGATGCGTGGCTGGCCGAACTCTTCGCGCGCTACTCGGTGGTGGAACTCTACGCTGAGGGCCAGAGGAGGCATCTTGCGATCACGCCGCTCAACGATGCCGCCGCAGTTGTGGCGGATGCGCATCTCGCGGCGCGCGGATTCTTTGCGCGTCTGCCAGGCGGAGAGTTGCGCTACCCCGGCCTGCCGATCCGTTTCCCAGCCGCACCGAGGGAAGCCGCGCGCCGAGCACCGGCGTTGGGCGAGCATCGCGCGGAAGGCTGGACCACAGCGGTGGCACAGGACTCGAAGAGCCCGGGCAGTGGGGCGCTATCGCCTGGCCAGCAGGCTTCGCGCCCGCACGGCGAGGATTCGGCTGATTCTCATTCACCCCGGTCCGCCCGTCCGGGTGAGCCTCTCTCGGGGCTGCGGGTCCTTGAATTTACCGCCGGCATGGCCGGGCCCTGGGTCGGGCGCATGATGGCCTACCATGGTGCGGATGTCGTCAAGATCGAATCACGTACGGCAGCCGACGTCACGCGCCTGTATATCTCGCCGCAGGCACCGGAGGCGGGCGTAAGCGAGGTGCTCTCGCCCTGGTTCACGGACTGGAATGCGGGCAAGCGTTTCGTCGGATTGGACCTCAAAAATGCCGATGCTCTGGCGATCGCCAAAAGGCTCGCCGCTGAGGCGGATGTCGTCATCGAAAACTTCGTTCCTGGCGTCGTCGAACGTCTCGGTCTTGGCTACGAGGTACTGGCCGCCGCGAATCCCGGTCTGATCTATCTCGCCACCTCGGGCTTCGGCCGCGAGGGGCCGGCGGCGGGCTATGTGACCTGGGGGCCGAATATGGAGGCCGTCTCCGGGCTTGCGGCACTCTCGGGGTTTCCCGGCAAGGGGTGTACGATCACCCAATACGCCTACTCAGACCCGGTGGGTGCGTTGCATGGGCTTACGGCGGTCATGGCGGCGCTCGACCACCGCACGCGAACGGGCGAGGGCCAGTTGATTGACATCGCGCAGATGGAGACCTGCGTGGCGACGATCGGTGATGTGATGTTGCAGGCGCTCGACGGCGGCGCGCCTGCGCCGCAGGGCAATGGCCGTGCGCGCGGTGCGCCTTGGGGCCTCTACGCTTGCTCCGGCGAGGATAGTTGGTGCGCGATTACCGCTCTGCATGAGGACCATTGGCGGGCTCTTTGCCGGGCTACGGGCCACGCCGAATGGCAGGCCGACGCGCGCTTTGCCTCGTTTGCCGCGCGCCTCGAGCACGCCGGGGAACTCGATGCCCTGTTGACTGGGTGGACCTCCACGCAAACGAAAACAGAGGTGATGGAATCTCTGCAGGCGGCCGGCGTGCCTGCCGGTGCGGTGCAGAATGTACGCGACCTTTGCGAGTATGACCCGCAATTGCGGGCGCGGGATTTCTTCGAAACAATCGCGCATGCAAGCCGCGGCGAGGTGGCGGCAAGCCGCCTCGGCTTCGGGTTGGACGCCACGCCGGGCCATACGACCGATACCGGTCGGCCGATCGGTGCCGACAACGCGGCAGTGCTTGCGCAATGGCTGGGCCTGGACGAGACCGCGCGCGCCGACCTCGAAAAGAGCGGCGCCCTCGAGGTCTGAGCCCCGCCTCCTATGCGCCTGACGCTCAAGCGCTAGGGCCGGGGCCCTACGAGTTTTATTTGTCGGGGTCGCCGAGCGCGCCGGCGTCGCGCGCCTTGGCGACCTGGGCGTCGTCCCATCCAAGTACGTTCTTCAGAACCTCGGCACTATGCTGGCCGATGGTAGGGGCGCGGGTGGGTGTGGGCAGCGTCTCGTCGATGAATTTCAGCGGCGTCGGCAATTGCTCGGCATCGAGTTGCTCGACCGTATAGAGCGGGAAGCGATGCTGGAATTGCGGGTCCTGCTTCATCGTCTGCGGCGTATTCACCGGCGCGATCGGCGTATTCGCCTCGTTGCCGAAGGCGATCCATTCCTGCGAGGTTTTTGTTTTGAAAATCTCACGTAAGACTGCCTGCAAGGCGCGGTTGCCGCGCGCATGGTCGGCATATTTCGAGCCGGGCCATTTCTCGAAGAGGTCCATGCGGCCGGTGCCTTCGCAGAAGTTTTTCCAGAAGGCCTGCTCGGACGCCATGAAGAGAACGTGGCGGTCGTCGCTGGTCTCGTAGAGCTGGTAGCGCACGCCCTCTTTCATCCCGGCGGTGCCGACGGCGCGGCGCTCATAGCCATCGGCCTTGTTGCCCGTGACGATATCTTCGGGGCGCTCGTAGGCCATATAGGACTCGCTGCGATACCAATCCATGTAGGCCGCGGCATCGCTTTGCGCGATCTCGAGAAACGACCCTTTGCCGGTTTCGCGTGCGCGGATCACGCCGGCCAAAATGCCGAAGGCGCCGAAGAGCGGCCCGGCGTGAATCCCCATGGAGGGGTGTGAGGGCATGTAGCAGAAGCCCTCTTCGTCATAGGCCGGCTCGATCAGGCCGCTCCATACATCGTAGGCGACACCGTGGCTGGGCATATCCTTGTAGGGACCGGTCATGCCGTAGCCGGAGATATTGCAGAAGACGATTTTTGGGTTGATCTTGAGCAGGTCGTCGAAACCCAATCCCCGGCGAGCCAGCGCGCCAGGGCGCATGGCCTCGATCACGACATCGGCTGTCGCGACCAACTCTTTGAAGATGCGCGCGCCTTCTTCGTTCTTCAGGTCGATGGTGATGCTCTTCTTGCCGCGGTTCACGTGCAGGTGCATCAACGAGGTGCCCTCGACGATCGGCCAGGTCATCTCGCGGATATAATCGCCCGCAGGAGGCTCGACCTTGATGACGTCGGCGCCGAGATCGACCAGATGCGAGGTGATGGCGGCCGGCCCGAGCATGGAGCATTCGACGACCCGAAGGTCGGCCAGGGGTGCGCGTGTATGGCTCATGCCACTTCCCTAACGCCGCACCGCCGCGATCTCAATTTGACTGAACACGCGTCTTGCCTTGGGCCAACGCCCCGAGGCCCAGTGAATCTCGAAGTGCTTGCACCGGGCGTCTTGGGTGGCGAAGGTCTGGTCATGTTGCGCATACTTCTGGCTGCCGTCTGGATTTTTTCTGTTTCGCCCGCCCTTGCCGTGGAGGTCAACTTTTCGCCTTACGCCAGCGACGAGTTCCCCAACCAGGTCTTCTGGGGCGATACGCATGTGCATAGTTCGTTCAGCATGGACGCCAACGCGATGGGCAATACGCGCCTCACGCCGGCCGACGCCTATGCCTTCGCCAAGGGTGGCGCGGTCACGAGCAATAGCGGGGCGCGCGCGAAGCTTCAGGTGCCCCTCGATTTCCTCGTGGTCTCGGATCACGCCGAATATATGGGAATTCTGCCCAAGATCCGCGCCGGCGATGCCGAATTGATGAAAGATCCGGCGGCGCAGAAAATTGCCGCGGGCCTCAGCGCCGACGACCCGGATGTCGTCCGTGCGACGATGGGCGACCTGATTGGCTCGCTGGCCAAGAACACACCGATCATCGACAACCAGGGGTCCAAGCGCAGCATCTGGAGCGAGATCACGCGTATGGCCGACGCGGCCAATGACCCCGGCACGTTCACGGCGCTGATCGGCTACGAGTGGACCTCGATGCCGGGCGGCGACAACCTGCACCGCGTTGTCATCTACAAGGATGATGCCGCGAAGGCATCCCAGCTCATTCCGCTCTCGGCTTTTGATGGCGAGCGACCGGAGGACCTCTGGGCGTTCATGGGGAAATACGAGAGCCTTACCGGCGGGCAGATCCTGGCGATCCCGCATAATGGCAATGTCAGCAATGGTCGTATGTTCGCCGTCGAGAATTCGGCGGGCGAGAAAATCGACGCCGCCTATGCGGCCGAGCGTGCGGCACGCGAGCCACTGGTCGAGGTAACGCAGATCAAAGGCGACGCCGAGGTACACCCGCTGCTCGCGCCCGATGATGAGTTTGCCGACTTCGAGACCTGGGATCAGGGGAACCTCAGCGTCACTGGGACGACACCCAAAAAACCCGGCATGCTGGCCCATGAGTATGCCCGCTCGGCTTTGAAGCTCGGCCTCGAGCTGGAAGCCGAGACCGGCATCAACCCGTTCAAATTCGGCATGATCGGCAGCACCGACGCACATACGTCCCTCGCGACCGGCGCCGAAGCGAATTTCTGGGGCAAGGCGGTGATGTTTGAGCCGGGCGGTCTCGCGGAGCGCGTCGATGGCCCCTTCCTCCCTTCGGCCGTTGATCCCAAATTCGATATCACTGCGTGGCAGCAGGTGGCCAGCGGCTATGCGGCGGTATGGGCACGGGAGAATACCCGCGCCGCGCTCTTCGACGCGATGATGCGCAAAGAGGTCTATGCCACCACGGGCCCGCGCATGGTGGTGCGCTTCTTCGGTGGCTGGGATTACCAGCCCGAAGATGCCGTGCGCCCTGATACGGCGCGCATCGGCTACGCCAAGGGCGTGCCGATGGGCGGCGACCTGCCGCAGAAAGCGGGCGAGGCACCTGTCTTTGTCGTCACCGCGGCGCGCGACCCGCACGGGGCCAACCTGGATCGTGTTCAGATCATCAAGGGCTGGCGTAGCGCCGAGGGCGAATTGATGGAGAAGGTCTACAACGTTGCCGCCTCCGACGACCGCTTGGGAGCCGACGGCAAGGTGGCGACCATTGAATCGACCATCGATTTTGAGCAGGTGACCTGGACCAATACGGTGGGCGACGCCGTGCTGACCGCCTTTTGGCGCGACCCCGATTTCGATCCGGCCGAAAGTGCCTTCTATTATGTACGCGTGCTCGAGATTCCGAAGCCGCGTTGGACGGTCTACGACGAGAAACGCCTCGGCGCGAAGGTTCCCGCCGAAGCGCCGCGGCAGGTTCAGGACCGCGCCTATACCTCGCCCATCTGGTACACGCCGGACGCCTAGTCCGAGGCAATTCACATGGCACTTACGGAAGAAACACAGGCGTTCATCAAAAAAGCGGTCGAGACGGGGATTCCCTTCTCCGAGCGCACCGGCGTCGAGCTGGTCGAATGCGAGAAGGGCTACGTCAAAATGCGAATGCCCTTTGAGCCCAATATCAATCACGTCGGCATGATGTATGCCGGCGCGCTCTTCACCTTGGCCGAGCTACCGGGCGGGGCGCTCTTCATGACGGTCTTCGATGCGAAGAAATATTATCCGATCGTCAAGGATATGAAGATTCGCTTCCGCCGCCCGGCCAAGACCGACATCACGGTAGAGGTGCGCATGACAGATGAGCGCGTCGCCGAGATTCAGGCCGAGGCGGACGAAAAGGGCAAGGCCGACTACTCCTGGAAGTGCGAACTCAAAGACGAGAGCGGCGAAGTCGTGGCTCTCACCGAGAACCTCTACCAGCTGCGCCGCTTCGGAATTTAGAGGTCCGGCCGAAAAGCCGGGCTTTGCGCAGAGAGCGTCGATTCTCGAGATTAACCAGGAAATTTGGCTGCGGGCGTTTTGGTCGGCGCCGATTCCGGCTACACGGGATTGGTGCGCGCACGATCCGTAAAAGGCATTCCCGACTTGCTCGGCCTCCGGGCCTGGGAGAGGCCCGGTTTGCAGGAACTCGGGCGGCTGCCGATGCGCGGCGCTTTGGCCTCGCATCCCGATGCCGAGAGTGCGCTTACCGGCACCGCTAGTGACTCGCCTTTCTTCTTTTCCCTCAACGGGAGTTGGCGCTTCGGACTCTACGAACGCCCGGGCGATGTCCCGCCCGCGGCTTTGGTTCCGGGACGGATCGATCGTGATTGGGAAGAGATCCAGCTGCCTGGCGCCTGGACGCTACAGGGCTGGGATAAGCCGCATTATACCAACGTGCAGATGCCCTTTGCGGGCGAGCCCGGCCAGGTACCGAACGCGAATCCGACGGGAGTGCATCGGCTGCGCCTGACGCTGCCGCGCGAGATGCACGGCCGGCGCGTCATCTTGCATGTGGGTGCGGCCGAGAGCGTGCTCCACGTACATTGGAACGGCCACGGCGTCGGTCTGTCCAAGGATTCGAAGCTCGCCGCCGAATTTGATGTGACGGAATTTATCGAGCGCGGCGAGAACCTGCTGGTTCTCACCATCGTTCGTTTCTCGGACGCCACCTTTCTCGAAGACCAGGATCATTGGAATTTTGGTGGGATCCATCGCGATATTTTTCTTCGCACGACCGCCCAAGATGGCTGGATCGAAGATATCGAAGTGCGCGCCGATTTCATGGCCGAGAGCGGGCAGGGAAGCCTTCAGATGGACGTGCCCATCGGGTTCCCGCAGGCGGCCGAGCCAGGTTGGCGGGTTGCCACGCAACTTTTTGACCCGCGTGGGCGCGAAGTCCGCCGCGCTTGTCTCGATGCCGAGGTGCCGGGCGCGCCGCAGGATTGGATCACGGCCGCCTACGGCTTTCGCGGAGCTCGTGCCCGCCTGGCCTGCGAGCTGCCGCGCGTGCGTCCGTGGTCGGCCGAGACGCCGGCGCTCTACCAGCTGGTGGTTTCCTTGCTCGACCCCGAGGGCGAGGTGGTTGAGAGCGTCGTCGAACGCATCGGTTTTCGCCGCGTCGAGATTCAGGCCGGCGAACTGCGAGTCAATGGCCAGGCGGTGATGATCGCGGGCGTGAACCGTCACGATCACGACGATCGCCATGGCAAGACCGTGAGTCGCGGCGATTTACGGCGCGACCTCGTCTTGATGAAGCAGCATAATATCAATGCTGTCCGGACCGCACATTATCCGAACGACCCCTTCTTGCTCGCGCTCTGCGACGAATTGGGGCTTTATGTCGTGGACGAAGCAAATTGCGAATCGCATGGCCGGCTCCTGAGCCTCAGCCACGATACCCGCTTTGACGGCGCCTATTTTGCGCGCATGGTTCGCGTAGCGGCGCGGGACCGCAACCGTGCTTGCGTGATCGCCTGGTCGCTGGGCAATGAGTCCGGTGCCGGGCCGATTCACGCAGCCGGCGCGGCGTATCTGCGGCATTTCGATCCCACCCGGCCGGTGATCTATGAGGGCGCGCTCAGCGCAGCGGTGGTCAGTGGCGACCATCCCGGATTGTCGGCGGCCGAGATTCTCTCCTTGCCGGATGCTGCGAGCGATATCATCGTGCCGATGTACACGCCGGTCTCCGACCTGGTCGCGTGGGCCAAGGCGCGCGCCAAGGCAAAGACGGCGAAGCGTCCGCTGATTCTATGCGAATATTCGCATGCCATGGGGAATTCCAATGGTGGCCTTGACGAGTATTGGCAGGCTTTCCGTCGCTGGCCCGGGCTGCAGGGCGGATTTGTCTGGGATTGGATGGATCAGGGTCTGCGCCGGCAAACCGAAGACGGCCGCGATTATTGGGCCTACGGTGGTGATTTTGGCGATGAACCCCATGATAATACTTTTTGCTTGAATGGCCTGGTGGGTCCCGATAGGAAGCCGCGTCCCGGCCTGCTGGAGTTGAAAAAGCTTGCCGAACCGGTGGCTTGTCGCTGGGAAGCAAAGCGCCTCGTGGTGGAGAATCGTGATTTGTTTCGCGGCCTCGATTGGTTGGAGGCGCGTTGGGAGCTTGTGGCCGCAGGCGAGGTTCTTGCCGCCGGGAAATTGCCGCGTCTCGATATCGCACCGGGTAAGTGCAAGAAATTTGCGATCGCACTTCCCGCCAGCGCGAAGAAAAAAGGCCAGGCTACGCAGCTCTTTGTGCGCTTCTGCACCCGGCGTGACGAGGCATGGGCCGAGCGCGGTCATGAAGTTGCATGGGCCGAGATGGAACTGACGCGCGCGTCGGTGAGCAAGCGAAAACCTGTGCTGGACGGTGGTGTGATTACCATTCGCTCGTCGCGCGGCACGCAGATCCGTGCGGGGTCGGTGCTGGCGGTGGTGGATGAGGCCGAAGGCGAGCTTTGCCGGATAGAAGACCGCGGCCGTGCGATTGTCCTTGGCGGCCCGATTCCGGACCTCTGGCGGGCGTGCATCGATAATGATCAGGCCCATGCGGCGCGCTGGCGGGCGCTGGGACTCGATGACCTGAAACGCGAGTTGCACTACTCCGAGCTGACGAAGAAGCCCGGCGACCAGCTTGAATGGGAGATGACGGAGTCCTGGTGGGCGCGTGAGGAACGGGCGGCCTTCACGCATCGCCTGCGGGTTCTTTTTGCGGCGTCCGGCTTCTACTTCCAGCACGAATTCGACCTCCCGGAAGCCTTTGCGGATGTGCCGCGCGTCGGAGTGCGCTTCACCATTGCGCCTGGGCTCGAGAATTTTAGCTGGTACGGGCAGGGGCCGCATGAGAACTACCGCGACCGGCAGGCGGGGACCTGGCGCGGACTCTTCACGGCGCCTGTCGACGAACTCGGCGTCGAATATGTGCACCCCCAATCGAGCGGGAACCGAAGCGGCGTGGATTTTTGTCGGCTCGAAGACCGCCGCGGTTGGGGGATCGGCATCGACGGTCTGGGTGGAGCCGAGGTGGCGGCGAGCCATTTTGATGAGGACGATCTCGACCGTGCGCGCCATACGACGGATGTCGAGCGACGCGAGGAGATCTTCCTGCATCTCGATGCGGCCTGCCGCGGTGTCGGGACCGGTGCCTGCGGCCCGGAGACGGCCCCCGAATATCGGATCGGTCCGGGTGTGCACCGGCTGAGCTATGTCGTGCGGATCGGCGGCTCCTGAGCCGAGAGGCGGGGCACCGCGCGCCAAAACGAAAAGACCGGCACCTTTTCCTTCGTGAACGGGGGAGTGTTCATTCCGGTTGGGTGCCAGCCTCATCGCTTACTGAATCCGTGCGGGAGGATCCGGGGGAAATAGTTTTGCCGGGCCGGGAGGGCTGCTGAGCCTTCGTCGTGATTTGGTGGAGCCGCTTTGCGCGACGCCGAAAGTTCAGCAGCGCCCCCGGCCCGTCTTACAGCCGGCAATCATGCGGCAATCCGGGCACGGGCGAAGCTCTGGCTGCGGCTACGGCGGCGCAGGCGACGGGCCAGGCGGCGGGTATTGTCACGCTCGGCGTTGTCGGGACGGTTGGTGGCGGTTTCGTTGTTTCTCTTGGCTTCCATTTCGGTTCTCCTTTTCGGGCCGCGTTGTGCAGCGCGTTGTTGGAGAGGTTCTCTTCCAAGTCCTGTGCCAACGCACGAGCGTGGAGAGATCGGCAAAAAACCGAGTAAAATCAAAACCATCTGAGTCCTGAATATTCGGCAGTGCAGTCTGTAGATGGCAGGCAAGTGCCACAGTCAGCTTGCGGTATGGGTTGTCGTGACACTGCCGTGCGTGCCGGCGGTGGTTGATTCCGACTTCATATCCAGCCAATCTCGCGCCTTGCTTATGATGCGCCGAATCCTGATTGCTGCCGCTGTTCTTTTGGTATTTGTCGCCGTGGTGGGTCGCCTGGTCGTGCCGGGCCGGCTCGAGCGTGCGACCAACCAAGTCGAGCCACATGCGCCGTGGCCGGTGGATGACGCAACGCGGGCGTTCCACCAGACTCTGTTGGTCGGCGATCTGCACGCCGACACATTGCTCTGGGATCGCGACCTTCTCGAGCGCGCCAACCGCGGCCATGTCGACCTTGTGCGACTCGCAGAAGGCAATGCGGCCGTGCAGGTTTTCGCGACTGTCACCAAGACGCCGAGTGGGCAGAATTACGAATCCAATACCGCCGAGACGGATAACATCACAGCGCTGGCCCTGATCCAGGGCTGGCCTCTGGCGACCTGGACGAGCCTCAAGGCGCGCGCGTTGCACCAGGCCGCGCGGCTGCACGACGCCGCCGCGCGGGCACCCGACCGGCTTGTGGTGCTCGAAGACCGGGGTGATCTCGAAGAGGTGCTGGCGCGGCGCGCCCGCGGCGAGTCGGTTCTTGGCGGATTGCTGGCGACCGAAGGCTCGCATGCTTTGGACGGCGAATTGGCGAGCATCGCGGAGCTGCGCGGCGCCGGCTTCCGAATGATGAGCTTGCAGCATTTTTTCGACAATAGCCTCGGCGGTTCGCTGCACGGCCAGAGCAAATCCGGCCTTACGCCCTTCGGCCGCGAAGTTGTCCTCGAACTGGTCCGGCAAAAGATCATGCTCGATGTGGCGCATTCCTCGCCGGCCGTGGTCGAGGAGGTGCTGGCCATGGTCGAGGTACCGCTGGTGGTCTCGCATACCGGCATTCATAGTATTTGCCCGTCGCCGCGAAATATTTCCGACCGCTTGATGCGGAAGATCGGCGAGCGCGGCGGCCTGATCGGCATCGGCTTCTGGGATGCGGCGGTCTGCGATATCACGCCGGCGGGAATCGCCCGGGCAATCCGCGGCGCGGTCTCGGTGGCCGGCATCGACCATGTCGCGTTGGGTTCGGATTGGGACGGTGGCACCACGGTCATGGTGGATGCGTCCGAGCTACCGGCGCTCACGCAGGCATTGCTGGCCGAGGGCTTCACCCGCCCCGAGGTCGGTCAGATCATGGGCGGCAACCTCGTGCGCTATTTGCGCGAGAACCTGCCCGTGCCCGAGTAAAGCAGAAAAAAATGGCCGGGAGTACCTTTGATAGTCGCCTTGCGCGTGCGTGCATTGCCCCGCTGGCGCAGACTCGCGTGCACCCCAATCACCTGACGGCGCTCTCGCTCGCGATCGGTCTGCTTGGCGCAGCCAGCTATGCCGGCGGTAGCCGCTGGGCGATGGCGCTCGGCGCGTCCCTTTATATGCTCTCGATGTTCGCCGACCATATGGACGGAGAGCTGGCCCGCCTCAGCGGCAAGACCTCGGAATTCGGCCATAAATTCGACCGTGCGTCTGACCTCATCGTGAAATCGATGGTGTTCACCGCGATGGGCGTCGGTGTGGCGCGTATGACCGGGGAAACGCTGCCGATCTTGCAGGGCATTGCTAGCGGTGCTGCCTTCGTCAGCATCTTCGTGCTGCATGATCGCATCAGTCGCGTAACCGGCGCGGGCGTGCCCGATCAACCCGCTGCCGGGGGCTTCGAGATCGAGGATATTCTCTACCTCATCGGCCCAGTGACCTGGCTGGGCTTCCTGCCGGCCTTCCTGGCCGCCGCCTCGGTCGGTGCGCCGCTCTATGCGGCCTTTGTTTTCCGCAAGCTGCGCCGGGCGATTCCGTTCCGCGATTGAGTGAAAGTCTCGGGAAGCGAGAAGACTCCGGGAAGCGAGCAGGAACCCTCCGGGATGGGATCCGAGCGAAGATTCGGAAATTCGATTAGTGATTGCACAGCCGTGGGTCGGCGGCTAGAAAGCAACTATTGAATGGGTTTCTGCGCCAGGAGGTGCTGCGAAACCCGTGGATTCTGGTGGTTTTTCCTGCATGGATGCTCTTTCTGAACTTCGCGTCCTCGAGCTTGGCGAGGATGTCTCCAACGCGTATGCGACCCGGCTGCTGGCCGATCTCGGTGCCGATGTCGTCAAGGTTGAGGCCCCCGAGCAGGGCGATGCCTTGCGCATATGGGGGCCTTTCCCCAAGGGCCGTGAGGGCGATAAGGAGGCCGGCGGTCTCTTTCGCTACCTCAATATGGGCAAGCGCAGCGTCGCGCTTGACCTCCGCGATGCGACGGATAGGGCCGCGTTTCTCGCCTTGGTTCGCGGCGCGGACCTCGTCGTCGCCTCGGGCGAGCAGGGCGTGCTCGAAGCATTGGGCTGCGGTTTTGACGTACTGAAGGAAGCAAACCCGCAGATCGCTCTTTGCCGGGTCTCCGGCTTCGGCCAGACCGGGCCGTGGGCGGGGCGCCCCGCGACCGAATTTGTCGCGATGGCCGCTGGCGGCTGGGTCTCGGCGCACGGACGTCCGGCCGAAGACCCCGTGCAATGTGGCGGGCGGCTCGCCGAGTACCATATGGCGGGCTACGCCGCGGCCACGGCTCTTACCGCCGTGCGTGCAGCGCGCGATACCGGCAAGGCCGTCGAAGTCGATGTGTGTGGCATGGAGGCCTTTCTCGGCACGCTTCCCTACCCGATGCTCTTTGTGCAGAACCTCGCGGCCGTCGGCATGCCGCCGCCGCAGAAGCGCTTCACGCCGGTACCGGGCGCTCTGCAGGTGCGCGATGGCTGGATCGGCCTGAACGCGCTGACCGCCCAGAGTTGGGTGGATATCTGCACGCTGCTGGAGGCGCCGGAATTCGCCGACAAGCAAAAGAATATCCAGACTGATCCGGATTACCAGGCCAAGTTTTTCGCCGCGATCCGCGGCTGGCTCGATGAGCATACGATGGAGGAGGCGGTAACGCTGGGCCAAGCCTTCCGGATTCCTGCGGGTCCGCTCGGCAACGGCGCCTCGATTCGCACCTACGAGCAGCATTTGCAGCGGCCCTTCTTCGTGCAGGACCCAAGCGGGGACTTCGAGCGCCCGGGCTTTCCCTTCCGCATGAGCGAGACCGGCCCGCGACTGCGTACCGTGGCACCCGCGCTGGGCGCCGATACCGAGGCTCTGCGCGCGGCCCCCTGGGAGCTGCGCGAACGACCGGCGCCGACGCATACGAGCGGCGAGCCTTATCTTCCCTTCAAGGGCCTGCGGGTCCTCGACCTCGGCACCTTCTGGGCTGGTCCCTACCTCGCGATGTACCTGGCGACGCTGGGTGCCGATGTCGTCAAGGTCGAATCCATCCAACGCCCCGACGGCTACCGCTTCATCCAGACTTTCACCCAATTGGGCGAAAAATGGTATGAGATGGGCGGTACTTTTCAGGCCACCAACCTCGGCAAACGCGAGATCACGCTCGACCTCGGGCGCGAAGAAGGGCGCGAGATTTTCCGCGACCTGGTTCGCGAGGCCGACGTTCTGATTGAGAATTTCTCGCCCCGCGTCATGACCAACTTCGGTCTGGGCTGGGAAGAGTTGGTCAAGCTCCGGCCCGAATTGTTGATGATTCGCATGCCGGGCTTCGGCTTGGAAGGCCCTTGGAAAGATTGGGTCGCCTACGCATTGGTGCTCGAGCAGGTCGCCGGTATGTGCTGGGTGACGGGCCACGAAGGCGGCGATCCGCTGAACCCCGGCGGCTTTCTCGATTGCGTTGTCTCGATGCATGCAGCAACCGCGTTGCAGGCGGCTCTTCTGCACCGTGAGAAAACCGGCCGCGGCCAGCTGATTGAGATGCCGCAGCTCGAAACCGCCATCTGCCTCACAGCTGAGCAGATCATCGCCCACTCGATGACCGGCGAGGTGCAGGGGCGCCACGGCAACCGCCACCCGGTCTACGCGCCGCAGGGCTCGTACCCCGGCAATGACGAACGCTGGATTTCGCTTTCGGTGCGTGACGATGCCGATTGGGCGCGTGTTGTAGACGTGCTGGGCGCGCCCGCGTGGGCGGCGGCCGAGAAGCTCGCGACGGCCGAGGGGCGCCGCGCCCACCACGACGAGATCGACGCTGCCTTGCGCGCCTGGACGTCGGCGCGGTCTGCCGATGCCGCCGTGGAGATTCTCCAAGGCGCCGGCATTCCCGTAGTAAAGAACATCATTCCGGCCAGCGAGAGCTATGGCCACGAGCACCTCGAAGCGCGCGGCTGGTTCGAGGACCTCGTCCACCCCTACTCGGGCGAGAAACGCTACCCGCTCTTCCCCTTCCGCTTCTCTTTCGGCCCCGAGCAGCAATACCGCTCGAACGCGCCCACGTTGGGCCAGCATAATGACGAAATTCTCGGCGGCGAGCTGGGCTTCTCTGAGGAGACGCTGGCCGAGCTGCGCGCGGCAGGCATCATCGGCGACAAGCCCGCCCGCTGAACTACCGGGAGGTCCGGCCAGACCGTCAACTTTGACGCGGCCGGGCCATTCGCTACTAACTCACTGAACACGTGTCAGTGAAAGGCTCGATCGAATGTACGTAGACTTCACGCCGGAACAGAAAAAATTACGCAGCGAAATTCGCAGCTATTTCGAAGCTCTGATGACTCCCGAGCGCAAGAAGACCCTCGTGGGTGTCTACCAGGGCGCGGAATACAAGGAGTCCATCCGCCAAATCGGCAAGGATGGCTGGCTCGGTGTCGGCTGGCCGAAGGAATACGGCGGCCACGGCTTCACGGCTTTGGAGCAGCTCATCTTCGTCGATGAGGCCCGTCGCACCAGTGCGCCGCTGCCCTTCGTCACGCTCAATACGGTCGGCCCCGCGCTGATGCTGCACGGCACCGAAGAGCAGAAGAAGAAATTCCTGCCGATGATTCTTGCCGGCGAGGTTCATTTTGCCATTGGCTACTCCGAGCCGATGGCCGGCACCGATCTCGCCTCGTTGCAGACGCGCGCCGTCCGCAACGGCGATGAGTATGTGGTCAACGGCACCAAGATGTTTACCTCGGGTGCTGGCGACGCCGATTTCATCTGGCTGGCTACGCGCACCGACCCGGACGTGAAGAAGCATAAGGGCATCACGATGCTGATCGCCGATACCAAGCAGCCGGGCTTTAGTGCGACGCCGATCCATACCGTCGGCGCCGGCCGCACGCATATGAGTTATTACGAGGACGTCCGCGTTCCCGTTACCATGCGCATTGGCGAAGAGAATGCCGGCTGGAAGATCATCACCACGCAGCTCAACCATGAGCGCATCGGGCTGGGTGCATGGGGGTGTGTGGCCGCCCGCATTGTCGAAGATGTGATCCATTGGGCGCGCACGACCGAGGCCGACGATGGCCGCAAGGTCGCCGATCAGCCCTGGGTGCAGAACGCCATCGGCGAAGCCTACGCGCGAGTCGAGGCGGCCAAGGTAATGAATTGGCGCATGGCGTGGATGGTCGAGCAGGGCAGGCTGCCGCCGGCCAATGCCTCGGGCGTGAAGGTCTATGGTACCGAGACTCTGATCGAGGTCTATAGTCTGTTGCTCGATATTCTCGGCACGCCCGGCTTGCTCAAAGCCGACTCGCCGGGTGCGCTGCTGCTCGGCGCCATCGAGCGTGAATACCGCGCTTGCCAGATCAATACTTTCGGTGGCGGCGTAAACGAGATTCAGAGGACTATCGTAGCGACGATGGGCCTCGGCTTGCCGCGGAAATAGGGGGAGAGCATGTCGGACGAAGCGACACCGGAACAGCAGGAGCGGCTCGCGAAGCTCAAGGCTTTCGAGGGGCGCACGACAGGTGCGCCGTTGCGCGCACACGACGCCGTGAATCAGCCGATGATTCGCCATTGGTGTGATGCGATGGAGGACGACAACCCCATCTACACCGACCCGGAGCGGGCAGCTCTGAGCGCGCATGGCGGAATTGTCGCGCCTCCGGGGATGATCCAGGCCTGGACGATGGCCGGTCTGCGCGGCGCACCCGCACCGAGCGGCGGCGAGAAGAGCGTGCAGCAGCAGATCTGGCAGATTCTCGACGAGGGCGGTTTTACATCAGTCGTAGCGGTCGGCGCTGACCAGGAATATATGCGCTACGTGAAGCTGGGCGACCATCTCAGCTGCGAGGTCACGATCGAGGATGTCTCGCCCGAGAAAAAGACCGGCCTCGGCATGGGGCATTTCATTACCCAGCTCTATAAATGGACCGAAGATAGCGGCGACATCGTCGCGACGATGCGCTGGCGTCTGCTCAAATTCAAGCCACGGGCGAAGAAGCCCGGCGCGCCGAAGAAAGAAGCAGCCAAGCGCGAGCGGCCGCATCCGGGCATCACCCTGGACAACGCTTTTTTCTGGAACGGCCTCAAAGAAGAGAAGCTGCTGATTCAGAAATGTGCCGGCTGCGGCCACCTGCAGGCGCCGCCGGACCCGATGTGCCCGAAATGCCAGGGGCTGGAATGGGAGTATGTCGAAGCCTGCGGCCGGGGCACGCTCTACAGCTTCGTGGTGATGCATTATCCGCCGGTGCCGCCTTTTGACTACCCGAATCCGATCGGGCTGGTTGAGCTCGAAGAAGGCGTGCGCATGGTGACCAACCTGATTGACGTCGAGAAGAAGGACATCGAGATCGGCATGCCGCTGGAGCTCACCTTCAAGAAGATCGACGAGGAGCTGACGCTGCATCAATGGCGTCCGGCCAAAGGCTGAAGGGCAGACCGATGGACTTTCATTATAGCGAAGATCAGGTCGCCGTCCGCGACCTCGCAAAACAGATTCTCGAAGACCGCGTGCCCACTGACGGCATCCTCAAACTCCTGCAGGCCGATGGCTGGTACGATGAGGGCACGTGGCAGGCGCTGGCGCAGGCAAGTCTGCTGGGCGTGGCCTTGCCCGAGGCTTACGGTGGCGCGGGCATGGGCTTGATCGAGCTGGCGCTCATCCTCGAAGAGGCAGGAAGACGAATCGCGCCGCTGCCGCTGATCCCGACTTTGGTCATGGGCGCCCTGCCGATCGCCGAATTCGGCAATGACGAACAAAAGCAGGCGAATTTGCCGGGCGTCGTCAAAGGCGAGCGGTTCCTTACCGCCGCGCTGGTTGAGGAGGGCCGCCGTGATGCCACGCGTCCCAGCACCCGCGCGCGTGCCGAGGGCGATGGTTTTGTTCTGAGTGGTGTGAAGACGTGTGTGCCCGCAGCCAGTATCGCCGCGCGGATCTTGGTCCCGGCAACCACGGACGACGGCGGTGTCGCGGTTTTCTTGCTCGACCCCGGAACTTCGGGCGTGACGCTGCAAGATCAGCAGATGACCAGCGGTGAGCCCCATTCCTTGCTGACGCTGGAGAATGTTCCGGTCACGGCGGGCGACAGGTTGGGTGGGTCGGAGCAGGGCCCGGCGATTTTGCGCTGGATTTCGGATCGCACGATGGTGGCGGCCTGTGCCGTGCAACTCGGCATTGCCGACTCTGCGCTGGAGCAGACCGCGGCCTACCAATCCGAGCGCAAGCAATTCGGTGTGGCGATCGGCACCTTCCAGGGCCCGCAGCTACGCGCGGCCGACGCCTGGATTGACACCGAGGCCATGCGGGCCACCTTGCAGCAGGCCGTCTGGCGCGTGGCGACCGACCGCGAAGCGGCGCGCGAGATCCAGGTCGCCAAGTGGTGGGCGTGTCGCGGTGGTCACCGCGTCTCGCATGCCTGCCAGCATCTGCACGGTGGCATTGGCGCCGATGTCGAGTACCCGATTCACCGCTGGTTCCTCGCGGCCAAACAAAACGAGATGATCCTCGGTGGCGCCAGCCTGCATCAGGCGCGTCTCGGCGAGCTTCTCGCCGGCGGAGAACACGCATGAGTGATTTCACGCGGACTCTCTCTTTTGATGAGGTAGAGGTCGGCCATACGTTGCCGGAGTTGACCATCGACGTCTCCGCGACGCGCATCATCGCCACCGCCATCGCCTCGCGCGACTACCAGGATGTCCACCACGACCTCGAGGCCGCACAAAAGCGCGGCACCAAGAGCATCATCATGAATATCCTCACGACCAACGGCCTGGTCGACCGCTTCGTTACGGATTGGGCCGGGCCCGACGCGTTTTTGCGCCGGGTCAATATCCGGCTCGGCGTGCCGAATTATGCTGGCGATACGATGGTGCTCTCCGGCGTAGTCAAGGAAAAATCCGAGGCCGACGGACAAGCTGTAGTCGACATCGATATCGTCGGGAAGAATAGTCTGGGCAACCACGTCACCGGCGTTGTTCGCGTGGCTTTGCCGAAGGGGAATTAGGGCGATGGGAAACCAGCTCAAGGATAAGGCCGCGATCGTCGGCATCGGCGCGACGGAATTCTCCAAGGCTTCGGGCCGCAGCACGCATCGTCTCGCTGCGGAATGTGTCACGACGGCGCTGGAAGATGCCGGGCTCAAGGC
This sequence comes from Deltaproteobacteria bacterium, assembly GCA_046583355.1. GTDB lineage: Bacteria > Desulfobacterota > Binatia > UBA12015 > UBA12015 > UBA12015. The sequence goes on along the minus strand of JAYGCM010000009.1, from coordinate 17,333 downwards.
CTCGGACGTAGATGGCGTCTCGCTCTTCACGGCCGAGCACAACCCCGAGATCGACGTGATGCGCACCGTGGGTGGTGGTGATCTGCGCTTCTTCTCGCGCGTACATTACGGCGGCGGTGGTGCTTGTGCCGTCGTGCATCAGGCCGCCATGGCGGTTGCAACCGGGGTTGCTGATGTGGTCGTCTGCTGGCGTGCTTTCAACGAGCGCTCGGGCCATCGCTTCGGCACCGGTGTGCAGCATAAGGGTGCCGAAGCGACTACCGAGATGGCGCATTATTCGAGCTACACCCCCTTCGGCCTGCTGACGCCGGCCTCCTGGGTGGCGATGTTCGGCCAGCGCTATCTGCACGAGACGGGCGCGACGACCGAAGACCTCGGCCATGTATCGGTTGCCGGTCGCGACTTTGCGGCCACCAACCCCAAAGCATTTTTCTACGAGAAGCCGATCACGCTCGAAGACCACCAGAATTCGCGTTGGATCGTCGAGCCGCTGCGCCTGCTTGATTGCTGCCAGGAATCCGACGGCGGCCAGGCGCTGGTCATCACCAGCCCCGAGCGCGCCCGCGACCTCAAGCAAAAGCCGGCCATGATCCGCGCCGCCGCCCAAGGCTCCGGCGCGGGCCAGCACCAGATGACCAGCTATTACCGCGACAATATGACCCGCCTCCCCGAGATGGGGATCGTCGCCAAAGAACTCTACGAAACCAGCGGCCTCACCCCTGACGATTTCCAAACAGCGATCCTCTACGATCATTTCACACCCTTCGTGCTCTCGCAGCTCGAGGAATTCGGCTTCTGCAAATTCGGCGAGGCCAAGGACTTCGTGCGCGAAGGCCACCATGCCCGCGGCGGCCGCCTGCCGATCAACACCCACGGAGGCCAACTCGGCGAGGCCTATATCCACGGCACCAACGGCATCGCCGAAGGCGTCCGCCAAATCCGCGGCACCTCCGTAAACCAGGTCGAAAACGTCGAGCACGTCCTCGTCACCGCCGGCACCGGTGTCCCAACCAGCGGCCTGATCCTCGGCCAAGCGTAACGTTTTCGGCGTTTTCGGGGACGGGCGTTTTCGGGGACGTGTACCGAATCTCGTCGTCTTTGTTCCTCATTCGTCCCCTTGGGGGGATGTGCACTGAAATTTGCCCTCTTCGTCTCCTGTTTTGATCCCTGAATTCGGAGCCGTGCGGGTCAGGCGGGCCGGCTTGGCTGGACATGCGTCTTGCCAAATTGACCTGTACGGATTGACTTGGCTAGACAGCTGTTCATTATGGCGCGGCTTCCGCTGGTGGAGGCTCGTGTCCGGCACGGATCGACAATTCGTGGCCGACCGAAACGAGGGGGAGTTTAGGATGAAGATCCACCGAATCTATTGGAGAGCATTTGCCTTGGTTGCGACGCTGCTCACGTGTGTTGTGATTGCAGGGTCTGCGTTGGCGGCCGATGAGGATACGGCCCCGCCGGTCGCGCCGAGTGAGTACCTGATCGACGCCATCGAAGGGTCCGGCGATATCGGTGGAACCGACGCCGAGCCGATCGACTCGCAGGAGGTCCAGACCGAGGCGGTCGAGGCAGGCAAAGCCGATCCAGGCGTCAGACGCCGCCGTCAGCAGCAGATTGAAGAGATCGTCGTGCAGGCACGCAAGCGCTCGGAGCTGCTCGAGGATACGCCGGTCTCTGTGACCGCATTGGGCGCGCAAACGCTGCGCGATGCGGGTATCACGCGTCTCGATCAGGTCCAGGAATTGGTGCCGAACCTGCGTATGCAGGGTGGGCTCTCCGGGCAGGAGACGATGATCCAGATTCGCGGCGTCGGTCAGAACCGTGCCGACCTCGCCTTTGATCCCGGCGTGGGCGTTTATGTCGACGGCGTTTTCCTGCCGCGAGCGCAGGGCAACTTCCTCGACGTGCTTGATGTGCAACAGATCGAAATTCTCCGTGGCCCGCAGGGCACGCTCTTCGGCAAGAATACCGTGGGTGGTGCGATCAATATGACCACCGTCAAGCCCACGGATATGCTGGAAGGTTCGGTCTTCGTGCGCGCTGGCAACTACGGCTCGGTGGTCACGCGCGGGACGCTGAATATCCCTATCGATATCGGCTGGTTCGAGGACAGGCTCTTTACTCGCTTGACCATCGGCTCGAACAACCGCAGGGGCTATGTCCACAACGAGCTGCGCAACGAAGATATGTCCGACGCCAACTCGATTACCTTCCTCGGCTCGCTGCGCTTCCTGCCGACTGACGATGTCACCATTGACCTGAGCGGCACCTGGTCGCGTGAACATACCAGGGGCAGCATCGCGCATTGCGTGACAGAGAACCCCGATGCCGGCCTCTCGAGCTCGCAATTGCGCGAGGCTTGTGAGGAGGCCGAGAGCCCGGATGTGACTTATTCGGATGTGGCCGGACTCCAGGATATGGAGAGTTTCGGCACTTGGATGACGACCACCTGGGACCTGCCTGACTTCGGCTGGTTCGAAGATTCCTCATTCAAGAACTTGACTTCCTGGCGCCGCCAGATTCCGCGTACCCGCTCGGATGTCGACGGCACCCGGATTCCGGTCATCAACCTCATTCGTGCCGGCGGCGATAGCTGGGCCGTCGATGGCGAGCCGGGCTGGGCGCAACAGATCTCGACCGAGTTCCAGTTGACCGGCAGCGTCACTGAGCGCTTCCAGTATATCGTGGGCTACTTCGCCTTCTGGGAGAAGGCGGACGACGCCTTGTCGACTCTGGTGGCTGCCCCGCTGGGGGCTTCCAACCCGGAGTACCCTTTCGATGACCGCATCGACCCTCCTTATTGCTCCATCCCCGGCACGATTTGTCTGGGCCGGACAACGCGCCGCGATACACATATCGATAACTTCACCTGGGCGATCTACTCCCAGGCGAGTTACGATATCCAGGACTGGCTGCAGCTGACCGCGGGGCTGCGCTATACCGAAGACAAGAAGAATCTTCAGTTTGAGGAATATCGGTTCGCCGCCGTGCCTTGGGCGATTCCGCCCGAGCCCGCCCGGCCGAACGACCCGGGTCCCGAGGCGGGCAACAACCCGCAGATCCTTGGTGGCGAGGCGGCGCTCTTCTCGTCCTGGACGCCGATGGCCTCTTTGGCGGCGACCATTCCTGAAGAGTATATTGACGGTACTATCATCGACCATATGATGGGCTATTTCACCTACTCGAATGGCTTCAAGGGTGGTGGTTTCAACGCCTTGATCGGTGCGCAGCAGACCGATCTTCCCACCTTCAATCCCGAGACCCTCGACAACTTCGAGGTCGGCATCAAGACGATCGCCTTCGAGCAATTGTTGACGATCAATATCGCGGCTTTCCTGGGCAAATATGACGACATCCAGGTCGCCAGCGTTCAGGTGCAGGGATTGAACCCCGACGGCTCCCCGATCCTTGTGACCGTGGTGCAGAACGCGGCCAAGGCAACCACCAAGGGCATCGAGATCGAATTCATCACACGCCCCTTCGAGGGCTTCCAGGTGACGGGTTCGCTCGGACTTCTTGAAGGGCGCTATGGCTCGTTCCCCAATGGCGTCAGCGATCTGGACGGCGCCAAGCTGGACCGCTCGGGCGAGCGCTTCCTTAACGTCCCGCAAATGCAGAGTTTCCTCTCGGCGCAATACTCGGCGCCGGTGGACGTGCCCGGTTCGCAATGGCTTTCGGGTTGGATCACGCCGCGCATCGAATGGGCGCATACCGGCGTGATCAACTACATCGGCCCCGAGGTCGCCGGCGGCGAGCAGAAGGCCACGGATATCGTGAACCTGCGCCTCTCCTACTCCTTCATGGACGACCAGGCCGAGGTGGCCTTGTGGTCCAGGAATGTGGGCGACGTAAGGTACTTCACCTGGGCCACGCCAGTGGTGTCGAGCTTCGGCTTCCTCGGCCAATACTACGCCATCGGCCGCACCTTCGGCGGCGAACTCTCCTACCGCTTCTAGACCGCCATATTCATTCTCTGACCCAAAAGGGGGGAGCAGCTTGGCTGCTCCCCCCTTTTTGCTGCCGGAGCTGCGGGTGCCACCGGGTATGCGAGGCGAGGTGCGGAATTCGCTGGGTGGTGAGTAGCCTCCGGTTGGGCCTTCAGGTCTGGGTTCGCGATGTGAGGTAAGGAAATCGACGCGAGGTAAGCAACGTCCCTCGGCCACCTCCGAAGTTGCTTGCTTAGAGTCGCTGCCCGGCGGCCCGGGACTGCGCCGCCGTCAAGATGTTCAGGAGAAGCCCTCGGGTGTGGCCAGCCCGTAGAGGCGGGCGGCGTTGCGCCAGGTCATGGCGTCGATCGAGTCCTGCGCTACGCCGGCGAAGTCGGCCTTCAGGATTTCCTGGGAATGCGGGAAGGTGCCTTCGGGGTGCGGGTAGTCCGAGCCCCACATCAGGCAATCGTCGCCAGTGTAGTGGCGGTTGCCGATGCCGACGGGGTCGTGCTGGAAGGTGACGCCGCCCTGGCGGCGGAAGTAGAAGCTCGGCAGCTCTTCGAGTTTGGGCTTCACGTAGGCCTGATGTTCGCGGTAGGCCTCGTCCATTGCGTTGAGAGCCCAGGCGAGCCAGCCGGAGCCGCATTCGACCAGCATGACGCGCAGCTTCGGGTGTCGCTCCAGGATTCCCGAGGCGCATAACACCGAAGCTGTCTCGATTGCCCCAGCGCAGGTAATCACATAATTGGCGACCGCACCGCCCGCGCCGCGAATCGGTGCCTGGTGGCGCCCCGTGCCGACGTGAAAGGAGAGGCTGATGCCGAGGCCGGCAGCGGCTTCCCACAGGCATTCCCAATCGTCGCGGTTGAAGGGCAGGTCGTCGGAATGGGCCGGCAGCATTGCCGCGCAGACGCCCTTGGGCGCGAGCCGCGAAAGCTCCTTCACACACGCCTTCGGGTCTGCCGAGGGTAGGACGGCAACCGGCGCGAAATGCGGGTCGGCAAAGGTCTCGCTGAGCCAGTCGTTGTAGATTTCGCAGACGGCGCGTTGCAGCTCGGCGTTCTTGATGGAGTACGCCGTGAAGAAGGTGACGGTGGGGTAGAGGACCTCTCCCGTCACGCCGTCGGTCGCCAGCGCGGCGAGCCGTGAGGCGGCGTCGTTCTCGCCCCAGGCGCCCAGGTCGGCGAGATCACCTTCTTTCATCTCCGGTGGCGCGATGGCGAGCCGCCGCAGGACGCGCCCCTCGACCACCATGGCGATCTTGCCGTCGCGGACCTCGACGCGCGGTCCCGCATCGACCATCGCAGCCGGCAGGTTGCGGCTCCACAGGTCGCCGGGCTCATTGATGTGGCCGTCGGCCGAGATCGTCAATCGGATGCTGCTCTCGCTCATGCCATTCAGCTTGGCCTGCCGCAGCGAAAAAACCAAGGGCTGTCGCGCGAACTGTCGGATTCGAGGTCTCCCGGGCTGGCGGTCCGCGCGCTGGAGAGCTATTTCGCCGATGCTCTCGAGACGCGGGCACTGGCGCGCCTCAGCGAGTCGACCTTCGAGGAATGGAACGACCCGCGTGACGCCGATTACGATCGCCTTTGAAAGCCGCCGAGATTGTTCTCGTCCGCTTTCCGTTTGCCGACATACAGGCGTCGAAAAAGCGCCCGGCGTTGGTGCTGGCCGAGACGGCGCGGGGGCCTCGCGCGGGTCTCCTGACGGTCGCGATGATTACCAGTCAGGTTGAAGGCAACGCGCTCCCCGGCGATGTAGATCTGGCCGACTGGGAGGCGGCCGGCCTCCTCCACCCAAACCGTCTTCGCATGGCCAAGGTCGCGTCGATGGACCGGGAGCTCTCCGAAAGCAGATTGGGCACTCTCTCGGCGCGCGACCAGCGCTCTGCTCGCCGTGCTTTCCGCCAGATTTTCTCTGCTTGGGCGTAGAGGCCCGGAGCGGTGCTTAGCGGCAGAGGCCGCCTTCGAACCAGGGCCAGGGCTCGCAATCGTAGATCAGGCGGCCGTTCTCGCCGTAGAGCCAGTCGAGTGAGCGAAGCGCGTAGGGCGGCGACATGCCCGGGGCGGCTATGTCCTGCAACTCCTCGAGGGGCCGCGGGTAGGTGGCCCAATTCTTGGGGGCACGCCAGCCCGGCGGCGGCACCAGCTCGGCGCGTTGGCCGGAGGCGGGGTGAAGCAGCCGCCAGCGGTGGATCGCATGCGCCATCTCCTCGACTCGATCGGGGTAGAGCGAGGCCAGATTATTCTCCTCGTTCGGGTCGATCTGGATACGAAAGAGGTGGTTGGTGACGTCGGCCGAAAGCAGGCCTTGCTGGATCTCCTGGACCAGCTTCCAATCGTCGTTGAAGGCAGTGAGGTTGAAGTGGCCGCGGATTGGCGTCTCGGAGGCGAAGAAAAGGTAATCGTCGCGGCTCACGGGCTTGCCGGCCTCGATGGCGGGCCAGAGGTTGCGACCATCAAGCTTCTTTTCGGTCTTCATCGGCACACCGGCCGCTGCGGCCAGGGTCGGGAAGACGTCCATTACGGACATGATGGACTCGAAGCTGCTGCCGGCGGGGAGCTTGGCCGGCCAGCGCAGCAGCGAGACGACGCGGATGCCGCCCTCGAAGGTATCGCCCTTGCCGCCGCGCAGCGGCACGTTGTCGGCGCCACCCGAGGCATAGGCCGCGCCGCCGTTGTCGCTGAGGAAGAGCACGATGGTATTGTCGGCGATCTTCTCGTCGTCGAGTGTATCGAGGACGCGGCCTATGGCCTGGTCCATCGCGTCGACCACGGCCGCATACATCGGCCGTGCGCTGTCTTGCAGGAGCATCCGTGACATCAGGCGCGATTGGTCGGATTGCTGGCTTCGCGTGGGGAGGCGATCGTCCTCCATGTCTTCATATTTCTTCTTGAGATCGTCGGGTGCATCGAGCGGCGTATGCGGCGCGATGAAGGGGACATAAAGAAAGAAAGGTTTGTCGGTGTCGCGGTCGCGGATATAGCGCGAGGCCTCGTCGGCGAGCAGGAAAGTCTCGTAGCCCTGATCGTTGATCGACTCGCCATTGCGCTGGAAGTCCTTGCCGCCCTGCAGGGTAAAGGGCGGGAAGTAGCCGACCTCCGTATGCAGGTGGCCGTAGAAATGCTCGAAGCCGCGCTCGTTGGGGTGGTAGGTCTGCTGGGCGTGGCCGAGGTGCCATTTGCCGACCATCGCCGTCTGGTAGCCCGCGTCCAGAAAGCTTTCGGGCATGAAGCGCTCGTCGGGGTGGATGCCGGCGGTATGCCAGGCGAGAATCACGGCGTAGGCCACGCCGAGGCGCATCGGGTCGCGGCCGGTCATCAAAGCTGCGCGTGTCGGCGAACAGATCGGTGTCGCGTAGAAGCGGTCGAGTTGGATGCCTTCTGCTGCAAGACGATCGAGCGAGGGCGTATCGATCGGGCCGCCGTGGTAGCCCACATCAGCCCAGCCGAGGTCGTCGGCGACAAAAATCAGAACGTTGGGCCGGGCGGCGGCGCCTGCGGCCGGAACCGCGACGGCTCCGAGCATAAGCGCTATGGCGGCAGCGGATATGTTTCTGGCGGCGCGTGCGCAGCGGCGCTTGGTGGTTCTGTGAGAGACGATCGAATCGTTTTTTCTCATTTTCAATTTTATTCCTTTACAGAGCCGCTGCAGGCGGTCCGAGCCTGTTCAGTAGGAATCGGGTCGCAGCAGTGCGTCGTGGCCGCCGTCGACGTAGAGTACCGATCCGGCGATGAAGGTCGCCTTGTCGCTGAGCAGGAACGTGACGGCTTCGGCGATATCCGCCGGTACGCCTTCGCGGCCGACTGGGATCGATTTCGCGAACTCGACCATCAGCGGGCCGTAGGTCGGGTCGTCCTTGCCCTTGGCGGTGAGCGCGGTGGTGACGAAGCCTGGAGCTACCGCGTTGAGGCGCACGCCGTCAGCGAGCCACGGCTGGGTGTTGCGGCGCATCCACACCGAGACGGCGAATTTGCCGCCGGCGTAAGCGGTCTGGCCATCCTTGCTGTCGATGAATTTGCAGGCGGCTTCTTCGTCGCCGCCAAGCAAGGCATCGAAGTACTCCGGCGGGCAAGGGGCCATGCGCGAGGAGTTCGACGAGATCATGACGATCGCGCCGCGGCGTTTTGCGACCACGTCCTTGATGGCGCAGGTGAGGTTCACGGCGCCGAAATAATTGATGCGGGTGATCAACGAGATCGGATCGACGCCGGGGCCGATGCCGGCGCAGGGAACAAAGCCGTCGAGCCCGTCGGGCGCTTTTGCGCGAATGCCATCGGCGGCCGCCTCGCGGCCCTCTTGCGAGCTGAGATCGGCAAGAATGTCAGCTTTCTGGAGGTCGACGATGAAGACATCGTGGCCATCCTGACGCAGTCGCTCTACGATGCCGGCGCCGATTCCCGACGCTCCCCCTGTGACGCAATACAATCCCATGGTGTCCCCTCTTTCCTTTGGCTGAACACGTGTTCTATCAACGCGTGGCGGGTTTTGCGAAGTTCAAGCGCGCGGCCGTGCGGGTTGGTAGACTTTCCGGATGGCTCCACCCATAACGGAGCCGAGGGTATCTCGGATGATGAAATCGCTTCGCCTATTCGCCGTTCTTCTTTCTCTGGTGGCCGCAGCATGCCTCGGTGCGTGCAGTGGCAGTAGCGGCCCGGCCGATCCCGCCGCGCAGCCGCCCGCGCCCACGGCCGAGCCCGCCCCGGAACCGACGCCCGCGCCGATACCGGCGCCCGAGGATCCCGCCTGCGAGGTGGATTTCGAAAATACCTATGACGCGATCCAGGATGTGCTTTGGGACGGCATGAGTTGCAGCAACGATGCCTGCCACGGCTCGGCCGCCGCCGGCGGACTCGACCTGAGCGCGGGGGCGAGCCATGCGAACCTTGTGGACAGGCCCTCAAGCGGCAGCCTCTTCGACCTGGTGATGCCGGGCGACCCACTCAAGAGTTATCTATATTTGAAGCTGGCGGCGAAGACCGCTCCGGAGAAAATGGCGGGTCTGACGATCGCCGGTAGCGCGATGCCCCTGGGTGACGCGATGCTCACTGAAGGGCAGCTTGATGTGGTGCGTTTGTGGATCGAGAAAGGTGCGCCGGCCATCGGTAGCGTGGGGGATAACGCCACCGGAAATTCTGCCCTTGTCTCGGCGAAGCTTGGCGTTTGTCTGCCGCCCGCCGACCCGGTTCGGGCCGTGGCGCTAGCTGCGCCGGCAGCAGACGAAGGTGTTCAGCTCGTGATGCCGCAGCATTTCATCGCGGCCGGTACTGAGGTCGAAATCTGCTACGCGTCGTACTACGATTTCCGCGGACAGATCCCGGCTGAATACCTTGACGAAACCGGAGAGTATTTCTTCGCGAACAAAGAAGTGCGTCGCGAAGACGCCAATACCCACCACCTGATCGTGATGAAGCCGACAACGCCGCTCGAACTCATCAATGATGCTTCCTATGGCGAATGGGTTTGCGCTGGGGGCGCGAGCGACGGCGAGGGCTGTGATCCGCTCGATACGTCCGGCTGCGGTGAGGGGCTTTGTCGCAGTGCGATCCGCAACGCCACTGCCTGCTTCGGTTTTGGCCCGGCCGAGGGCCGCCCCAACGGCGCACTTAATTTCAACGAGACGTTTTTCATCCCGGATACGTCGGTCGATGGATTCTTCGTCAAGGTGCCGGTCCGAGGCCTGGTTTATTGGAACTCGCATGCATTCAACCTGACGGGCGAGGACACCATGCACCGCGCGTGGCGGAACTATTTCTTCGCCGACGAACGCAAGGTCAGTATGTGGCAATGGCATAACTTCTCGCACATCGGTGCGGGTGCAGGCACGGCGCCTTTCACGAAGCAGACCGTGTGTCGTGAACATACCTTCAATCAGGGCGACGGCCTTCTGATGCTCACCTCGCATACGCATAAACGCGGTGAGCTCTTCTGGGTGAACGACCCGGACGGCAACCGTTTCTACGAGAGTCACTTCTACGACGATCCGTTCTACATGACCTTTGATGAGCCATGGGTCTTCGACTCGGACGACCCGGCGCAGCGTACGCTCGAATATTGTGCGGTCTACAACAATGGCGTTGCCGCCGATGGTTCGCCGGATCCCCAGACGGTGACGCGACTCTCGCGCAAGCCGGCGCGCAGCAATTGCGAACCGACGCATTGTGCCGAAGGGCAGATCGGCGAGCCTTGCGGTGGGCGCAACGACCACGCCACCTGCGATTCCTCGCCGGGGGCGGGCGACGGTTTTTGTGATGCATGCGCCATCTCGGGCGGTATCACGACCGATGACGAGATGTTCGTGCTGATCGGCGGCCTGGCTGTCGACGAGGCGCCGTAGAGGTTCGGCGGCAGGCGGCGCTTGAATGCCGCCTGCCTGTTCGGCCGGCCCTCTCGCGAGACCCGGCGCGGAGAGTTCGGCGGGAGTCTGTTAGATCCGGGAAATGCAGAAGCCGGAGAAGAAGCCAGAACGCGCGTTGTTTTCGTCGGGCCCCTGCGCGAAGCGACCGGGCTGGAGCACGGATGCGCTCAACGATGTCCTGGTAGGCCGTTCGCATCGATCGGCGGCAGGCAAGGCAAAGCTCGCCGAGGTGATCGAGCGCACGCGCGAGGTGCTCGGTATTCCTGACTCGTATCGCATCGGCATCGTCCCGGCGTCCGATACTGGCGCGGTCGAGATGGCCCTCTGGTCGCTGCTCGGCCCACGGCCGGTGGATTGCCTGGTCTGGGAATCTTTCTCGAAGGGTTGGGCGACCGATATCGCCAAGCAGCTGAAGCTCGAGAATCGCATTCTTGAGGCGCCGTACGGCCAGTTGCCGGATCTGGGCAGCGTAGATTTTTCCCACGATGTCGTCTTTGCCTGGAACGGCACGACCTCGGGCGTGCGCGTGCCCAATGCAGATTGGATCCCGGCCGACCGCGAAGGGCTTACGATCTGCGATGCGACTTCCGCCGTTTTCGCGATGGATGTCGACTTCGACAAGCTCGATGCCGTCACCTGGTCGTGGCAGAAGGTGCTGGGCGGCGAGGCCGCGCACGGCATGCTCGTGCTCTCGCCGCGCGCGGTAGCCCGGCTGGAGTCGCATACGCCCACCTGGCCGATGCCGAAGATCTTCCGCATGACCAAGGGCGGCAAGCTGATCGAGGGAATCTTCAAGGGCGCCACGATCAACACACCCTCGATGCTTTGTGTGGAGGACGTGCTCGACTCTTTGCGCTGGGCCGAGCAGGTGGGAGGCCTGGCCGGCATGATCGAGCGCTCGCAGGCCAACCTCGCTGCGATCGAAGCCTGGATCGAGTCTTCGCCTGCGTTCGAGTTCCTCGCAGCCGACAAGGAGCTGCGCTCCTCGACCTCGATCTGCCTCAAATTCAGCGAGGCCTTCGCCGCCGGCCGTGACCAGGACGCCCTCAGCGCGGTGGGCAAAAAGATCGTGAAACGCCTCGAAGAGGAGGGTGTGGCCCTCGACATCGGCGCCTACCGCGACGCCCCCGCCGGCCTGCGTGTCTGGGGTGGCGCCACCGTCTCAGCCGCCGACACCGCCGCCCTCCTGCCCTGGCTCGACTGGGCCGCTTCCTGAAATAACCAGTTATTTCAGTATCTTATGCCCACTCCATGCCCACTCAGGAAGCGTGTAGGAACCTTCCCCCAGTAAAATCAGAACATTGTTTCCAAGCAGCTGGGGAAGGAACCAGAAACCTTCTCCAGCCGAAACAGAACGATGTTTCTAGATCGGGGGCGGGGTTGGGGGAGGTGCGAGGGGGGAACCTTCCCGGGGATTCAAGCTGTTGCGATAGCTTTCGCGAAAGGTATAGTTGGGGCAGGCGGATGCATTTGGCGGAGGAGAAAAACGGCTTGAGTGCCGGTTTGAGCGGCTTTGGGAAGGCTGGCGACTGGACCGATGAGTTGGCTGAGGCCTGGGCGCGTGAGCACCCGGAAGCTGATGTTTCGCCTCTGCCGCCGCTGGTGCGCCTCGCGCGCCTGGGCATTCTCATCGACGCCTTTCAGACCCGCATGCTGCAGCCCTTCGGCCTGACACCGGCCGACTACACCGTTTTGGCTGCCCTGCGGCGCATTGGCGTGCCTTATCGCTCCTCGCCGAGCCAGCTCTACAGCGTGCTGCACCGGTCCTCGGGTGGCATGAGCAAAATGCTCAAACGCCTCGAAGAGCGCGGCCTGGTCGAGCGCTTTGCCGACCCGGACGACGGCCGCGGCTCGCTGGTCGGCCTGACCGAGGCTGGGGTCGCGATGCAGGAAAAAGTTTTCACCGACCTGCTCGGCGGCACTCATCAATTGCTGGCCCCCGTTTCGCCCGGGCAGCTCGCCGATATCGACCAATCCCTGCGGGTTTTGCTCGATGCCTTCGAGTCCCGTGGGCCGCGCTAGGAGATTCTGAGTATGCGTTATGATCTCGTCATCAGTGGAGGCATCGTCGTGGACGGTACGGGCTTGGCCCGGCGTCGCGGTGATGTAGCAATAAAAGATGGCCGGATTATGGCCGTCGGGCATGTCGTCGATGCTGCGGATACGAAACAGACGATGGATGCCACCGGCCGCATCGTCGCCCCGGGCATCATTGATGCCCATACGCATTACGACCCGCAGCTGACCTTTGACCCGTGGGCGACCTCGAGCTGTTACCACGGGGTCACGACGATCATCGCGGGCAATTGTGGCTTCTCGCTCGCACCGGCCAAACCCGAAGCGCGGCCCTATCTCGCGCGTATGTTTGCCAAGGTCGAGGGGATGGCGCCCGAGGCACTCGCTGGTGTAAAGTGGGATTTCGAGACCTTCCCCGAATTCCTTGAGGCGCGCAGGGGCAAGCTCGGCGTCAACCTGGCCTGCTATATCGGCCACTCCAGCCTTCGCCGCTACGTGATGGGGGCCGATGGGTCCGAGCGTGAGGCAACGCCGGACGAGGTGGCGGAGATGCAGCGGCTGGTGCGCGAGGCGATGGCAGCCGGCGCGGCCGGTTTCTCGTCCTCCCACGCACCGACTCAGGTTGATGGTGAGGACCGGCCGATACCGAGCCGATTCTCTTCGCTGGACGAACTCAAGGCCCTGGTGGCCGCCACCGGCGAGAGTGGCGGTGGCAGCATCTCGTATCTGCCACGCAGTGTCGTCGGTGGCCTCAACCATGCTGACGAAGATTTGCTGATAGAACTCGCGCTGCTCTCGCGCCTGCCGATCGTCATCCAAGGTTTGGGTGGCCGCGACAAGGTCGATGTTCCTGGTGCCGGCTGGGAGGAGGCCTTGGTCTTCCTCGAGCGCGCCTCGGAGCAAGGCGCCGCGATTTTCTCGCTCATGCGCAACAACCCCTTCGATCGACCGATCGACTTCGAGCGCGGCTCGACTCTCTACGGGGCGGTGCCGAGTTGGAATGCCCTCATGGCGCTGGGCCACGACGCGAAGATCGCCCGCTTGAACGACCCCGCGGTGCGAACCGAGATGCGCCACGCCGTCGAGAACCCGAACCGCGACGAGGATAAGGGCTCGACGATGCCGCCGCCCAAATTTGAGGTGACGATCGTCGATGAGGTGACCCGGCCGGAGAATGAGAAATACCTCCGTCGCACGATCAGCGAGATTGCCGCCGAGATGGGCAAAGAGCCTGCCGATGCGATGCTCGACTTGGCGCTCTCCGAAGACCTGCAGATGAAATTCCGCTGGGAAGACCGCTCGGACCGCTGGGAAGCAGCGGTCAAAGAGAGCATGAAGCACCCGGCCATTCTGATGGGCGTCTCCGATGGCGGTGCGCATCTCGACCGTGACGATGGTGCAGATTGGTCGACCTATTTCTTGAGTCATTGGGTACGAGAGAAAAAGGAATGGACGCTGGAGGAAGGAATTCGACAGCTGACTCAGGTGCCGGCAGCGATGGCGGGCATCACCGACCGCGGCATGGTCCAGCCCGGACTTGCCGCCGATCTGATGATTTTTGATGAGAAAATGATTGGCGCTGGCACCAAGCGCATGGTGCATGATCTGCCCGGTGGAGCAGGCCGTTTCCAGGCACGTCCCGAGGGGATTTTCGCGACCATCGTCAATGGCGAGGCGATCGTCATCGACGGGGAATTGACCAAGGCGCTTCCCGGACAGCTGGTGCGGCCGTCCGGCACGACAATAAACTGAAACAAACCGGCGGGCGGGGGACACCACGCGCGCCATCCGCCCGAAGGGCGGCTAGCAGGAGTAGAGAATGGCTTTTAACGGACAATTTATCGTTGACTCAGATGGACACGGCGGCGAACCGCACGGGTGGCGCAAGCGCATCCCGGCTCAATTCAAGAGTCAGATGCTCGAATATATCGCCGAAATGAAGGCTACCTTCACGGGGCTTCCTGGCGGCGGGATGCAGACCAACGAGTTCACCAAGCGCGATATCTCATGGCCCGAAGATCCGTTCGAGTTCGACGTGCCGACGCGTCCGGGCGTGCGCGAGCCGGCTGCTCGTATCGAGGATATGGACGAAGAAGGCATCGATGTGGCCGTGCTCTACCCGCCCGGTGCGGGTGAAGAGTTTGCTCTTGATGACGAGAAATTCGCCGTCGCCATCTGCCAGACGCTGAATGATGCCCGCGCCGAGTACGCGAGCCATGATTCTTCACGCATCAAGATGATGATCAAGCTCCCGATGATGAACGGCCAGGCGGCTGCCGAAGAGTTGCAGCGCTGCGTCGAGAAGCATCCGGATATTTTCGTCGGTCTCGTGACGGCGACTCATATCCAGAACCGTGAGCTGATTGACCCGGAATACGATCCGATCTGGGCCATGGCCGAGAAGCTCGACATCGCGGTCTGTACCCACGGCGGCGGCCAGGCGCCGCGTCAGACGCCAATTCTGGTCGATCGCTACAACACACGGCTCGAAAAGCATGCGATCACCCATCCGGTCGGCGCCATGCAGGCGGTCTCGCATTTCACCGTCGGCGGGATTCTCGCCCGTCACCCGAAGCTGCGCGTCGGCTTCATGGAGGCCGCGGTCGGCTGGCTGCCCTTCTGGCTCGAGCGTCTCGACGAGCATTGGGAGCATATGCCGGAGCAGGCCCCGGCCATCGACAAGGCCCCGTCGGAGTACTTCAAGCACCGCTGTTTCCTCACGACCGAGCCCGAAGAGGCGATGGTGCCCTATGTCTCGGACTCCGTGGGCAACGACATCATCTGCTACGCCTCGGACTACCTGCATTGGGATTGCGCTTTCCCGAATTCGGTGAAGGATCTGATCGAACGCGAGGATATTCGCGATGATCTGATCCCGAATCTTTTCTGTAATAATGCGGCGCGTCTCTATAATATCAAGGTGCCGGCCAAGAGCTGATCTCTCGCGTTTGCGAAGATCACGCAGAAAGAGGCCTGCCGGAGTTCGCTCCGGCGGGTCTTTTTTCGTATGAATCGAAGGATGTTGCCTTCGCGCATTCGCTCTCATCTGACCGCTGGCCGGGTCCGGCCGCGCTCGGTCGCGGCTAGCCTCGCGCTTCTTGCGCTCGTGATGGTGGGTGGTTGCGAGCGGCTGCCGGGCGCAAAGGGCACGGGTGGAACCGATACGCAGCCGCCGCCGCCGGCGCGTGTCGTTTCCGTGCGCCTATGGGAGAATCTGGTTGTTCCCCAGGGCTACCAGGCCAAGCGCTGCGAGGTCGGGCAGGTGCGTCGCCCGTCGCTGGGTTGTCGTCGTCTCGAGCCACTCTTCCGTGGGCCTCTGCTGCGTGACGCGCAGGGGATGCTGCGGATCGACCAGCGGCGTCCGCGGCGTCTGGCGGGTGTGCCGGTTCTGATTGAGACGACCGTCACTGCCGACAATTTTGTCGGCTACCTGACGCTCGATCCCTTCTTGTTGTCGTCCACGCAGCACCGGATCAGCGCGATTCTGCCGACCGGGGTGAAAAATAAGGGTATCGCGCATACAACTCTCCGTGGCCGCGTTTTCGCCACCGGTCGCCAGACTTGGGCAACCACACCGATCCTGGTTCCCGAAGGCGCGAAGCTGATCACCTGGCTTGCGATTCAGGAGGAGGCCGCGAAGGTCGGAGCGGTCGGCGGGCGCATGCGGGTTTCCGCCGAGAGCGCGGGCGTGCGCGAGGTGTTGTTGGACGAGGTGATCGAGCCGGCTGCGGGTGAGTATTGGCGTGAGCGCACGGTCGACCTCACCGAATTCGCGAATCGCACAATCACCTTTATTTTCGAAGCGAAACCGGTCGAATCGGGGCAGGCGCCGTTCAGCGCGCCGCTCTTCGGATCGCCGATGCTGGTCACGCGGGGTGCCCGATCGGAGCCGCCCAACGTGATCTTCATCTCGCTCGATACTTTCCGCGGCGACCATCTGGGTGCCAGCCGCAATGGTCGCGCGCTCACGCCGGACCTGAACGCCTTTGCTGCCCAAGGCGCGCTCTTTACCTCGGCGATGACGACCTACCCCTCGACCACGGCCTCGCATCTGAGTCTTCTGACCGGGCTCTACCCTATGCGCCACAACACCGACCATCCCGGCCGACGTCTGGCCCGCGAGATTCCGCTCGCGGCGCAGATTTTTGCCGCCGAAGGCTACGCGACTGGAGCGGTGACCGAGAATGCCATGCTCTCGGCCGCGGTCGGCTTCGCGCGTGGTTTCGATGCTTACCGCGAGGAGCGCGGCGTCGGTCTGAAGATCGCACAGGGATCGATCGAGGAGACTTTTGCCGCAGCAATCGGCTACGCCGAGGCGCATCGCGAGGATCGGTTCTTCCTTTTCGTACACACCTACCAGGTGCATGGCCCCTACCGGCCGCCGCCCGAATTCGATCTCTTCGCCCAGCATCTGAGCGCGATCTCCGCCAAGGGCATCCGTCGCAAGGCGGTCGAGCAGAACAACGCCTATGCGGGCGAGGTGCTCTACACCGATACGATTGTCGGCAGGTTTCTCACGCAACTCGATGAGCTCGGTCTCAGCGACAATACGATCGTTGTCATTACCTCGGATCACGGCGAAGAGTTCGGTCTGCACGGTCATATCGGTCATTCGCAAATTCCCTGGGAATCGGTGATGCATGTGCCGTTGATGCTGCGCGCACCCGGTCGCATCCCCGCCGGCCTGCGCGTTGACCAGGTGGTGTCGCTGGTCGATGTATTGCCAACCGTGCTGGAGCTCGCCGGAGTCTCGGTCGGCACTGATTTCGATGGCATCTCACTGGTGTCCCGACTGGAGGGGAATGTCCCCGTCGCACCCCGAGCGGTATTTGCAGAGAATAGGCGCAAGGGATTCGAGAGCACGGTCGCGCGAACCGATACGCATCGCTTCCTCGTGCGGAAGGATGCGCTCGTGCCGGATCGGATCTTCGACCTGCGCAAGGACCGGGCCGAACAATCGCCAATTGACGACGAGGCATTGCGCCAGGAAGGGGCGCGCTGGATTGCGCAATACCGCCGCGGCGGTGGGG
>JAYGCM010000064.1:0-5032 GCA_046583355.1 Deltaproteobacteria bacterium | reverse complement strand
AAGGACGATCCCCTGAGCCGGGGCTATATCTGTCCCAAGGCAACCGGCCTTGCCGCCCTCAGCGAGGACCCCGACCGCCTGATGCATCCGGTCATGAAGGTCGATGGCTCTTTTGTCGAGATCACCTGGGAGGAAGCCTTCACGACAATCGGCGAGCGCTTCGGCGCGATCCGCGAAAAACATGGTGCGGACGCGATCGCGACCTACCTCGGCAACCCGAACGCACACGATTTCGCATCGAATCTCTCGATGCCGACACTGCTACGCGCTCTCGGCACGAAGTGGCGCTTCTCGGCCACCAGCGTAGACCAATTGCCGAAGATGTTCGCCAACCAACTCCTCTTCGGTTCGGCGGGAAGTTTCGCGATCCCTGATATCGACCATACCGATTTCTTCCTCGTCCTCGGCGGCAACCCCTTGGTGTCCAACGGCAGCATCATGACCGCGCCCGATATGCGCGGTCGCCTGCGCCGCCTGCGTGAACGCGGCGGCCAGTTGGTCGTGGTCGACCCGCGGCGCAGCGAGACGGCGGCCGTCGCCGATCAGCATATTCCCATCCGACCGGGCAGCGACCCGCTCCTCCTGCTCGCCATGGTGCACGTGCTCTTCGCCGAGGAACTGACCGCACCAGGGCGCCTGGCCGAATTCACCGACGGCATCGAGGAATTGCGCGAGCTCGCCGCACCCTTCTCGCCGCAAGCGGTCGAAGCCCATACCGGGATCGCGGCCGAGACCACCTGCGGTCTGGCGCGGCGGTTTGCCGGTGCGGAAAAAGCGGCCTGCTACGGGCGCATCGGCATCTGCACCCAGGAGTTCGGTACGTTGGCGAGCTGGCTCGTCGATGCGCTCAATCTGCTCACCGGCAACCTCGACCGTCCGGGCGGCGTGCTTTTCCCGCGCCCCGCCCATGCCCCGGCCGGCCCGAGCCGGCGCAAAAAGAAGATGCCCTACGCGCGCTGGCGCTCACGCGTGCGCGGATTGCCCGAATTCGGCGGCGAGCTGCCGGTGGCCGCGCTGGCCGAAGAGATCGACCACCGCGGCGAGCAACGCGTGCGCGCCCTGCTGACCGTCGCGGGCAACCCGGTCTGCTCGACCCCCAACGCCGCGCGTCTCGACCGCGCACTCGGGTCGCTTGAGTTCATGGTCTCGATCGACCCCTATATCAACGAGACGACACGCCACGCCGACATCATTCTGCCAACGACCGCCCCGCTGGAGCGCGTCAACTACCCGATGCTCTTCCACGGCCTCTCGGTACGCAATTTCGCCAAATGGGCACCCGCCGTCCTCACGCCGCCGCCTGGCGTAAAGGGCATTTTCGAAATCGCCTGCGAAATCGCGGGCCGCGTCAATGGCAGCGATGGAGCCACCGTCGAGAAATTATTGCGCGCCGGCATCCTGGCCCGCATCGCCGGCCCGGGATCGGCCCACCCCGACCTGCCGACCGAAGAGGCCGATGCCCTGCTCGCGCCGCGCAAGGGTCCCGAGTACCTGCTCGATGCGATGATTCGCAACGGGGATTGGGGCGACGGCTTCCGCGGCGAGGGCCTCTCCCTCAATCGCATCGCCGCAGCAAAGCACGGACTCGACCTCGGCCCCCTGACCTCGCATCTACCGGAGCGCCTCGCCACCGGCGACGGACGCATCCCGCTGGCACATGAGTTGATCGTCGCCGATATTGCCCGCTTACGTGCGACCCTGACGCGCGAGCGCCCCGCCCTGGTGCTGATCGGCCGGCGCCATTTGCGCTCCAATAATTCGTGGATGCACAACCTCAAAGTCCTCGCCAAAGGTCCCGAGCGCTGCACCCTCCTCGTGCATCCCGAAGACGCCCGTCGCCATGGTGTGCCAGCGGGTGCGCAGGCAAGGATCCGCTCCCGAGTCGGCGAGGTCATCGTCCCGGTCGAACTCTCCGATGAAATGATGGAAGGCGTCGTCAGCCTGCCACACGGCTATGGCCACGTCGCCGCCGGTACCCGCATGCGTACCGCGAACCAACTTCAGCCCGGCGTAAACTCCAATATTCTGACCGACGAAGACGGCATCGACGCGCTCTCCGGCAACGCGATCCTCAACAGCATCCCGGTCACGATCGAAGCCGTGTCATGAAGCCAACCGTCCTGACCCTGGTGCGCCACGGCCAGACCGACGCCAATACGGGCGGCGTCTGGCACGGCTCAACCGACACGCCGCTCTCCGCGCACGGCCGCGAACAGGCCGCGCGCGTCGCCGGCGGCATCCGCAACCGCTTCCGCCCGGCCGCCATCTACGCGAGCAACCTGCAGCGCGCCCACCATACGGCCTTGGCCATCGCCGAAGCCCATAATATGGAGGTTGTGGTCGATATCGGGCTGCGCGAATTCGATCTCGGAAGCTGGGAGGGGCGCACCTACCGTGAACTCTGGGACAAAGAAGACCTGTGGCGCAAGATGAAAGACGACCCGGACTTCGCCCCGCACGGGGGTGAATCGCCGCGCGAGGTCACCGATCGCCTGGTCGCCACGTTGCGCAAACTTGCCGCAAATCACCCGGGCGAGAGAATCGTTTGCGTCTCACACGGCGGCGCCCTGAGCATGGCACTCGGGCAGATCCTTGAGGGAAATTACTCCGAATGGACCCGTTTGCTGGACAATTGCGCGGTCGCCGAATTGGTCTTCGACCCACAACCAGCGCTTCTGAGCTTCAACGAAAGCTGGGACTAGAGGCCCGGCCTCTAGTCGTCCAATCCGGTGCGCCGCGACCCCGCAAAGAAAAAATATGTGCAAGCGTTTGACTTTCACGGTCTGTGTAGGGAATGTCGCGGCAGTCGCGACTCTCGCGACAGCAAGACTAAATAGGAGATCCCATGGCAACCTCCAAGAAGCGCGCAACAGCCACCATTACCGGACGGCGCCGCCCCGGACGGCCCCGGTCCTTCAGCGACCGGTCCAGCCGCGTCAATGTACGCCTTGAGCCCGAAGAAGCGGATGCGCTCCGCGATTTCGCTACCGAGCATTATTGGACGATTTCGACGGCTTTGCGTCTGATCGTGCGCGAACGACTGCTCGGCGCCAAACTGCCGGGCTGAAGGGTGCCGCCGCGTCGGGGGCAACCTCGGCGTGCCACCGCCAACCACCGATATTCCGCCTCTCTCCCCCCACCGCCGCGCCCGAGCCGACAGATCGGCTACGATGGCCGCGCACCCGGCCGTGAAAGCACAGCCGCGATTGTTAGAGTTGTCCGGACTCCCGCAACAAGGGAGCCGGCAATCCGAGGCCCGCATCTCTGCCCAGCGGCCAGGACACTCCGGGGAAAGAATTGAAAAGAATGCTCGACCTGATCAAAATCGCACGTACCGAAGCCGCGGGAGATGACCTCATGGCCCTCCTCGCCGGGCTCTACGAGCCCAGCGAGATCCGCCCCGAAGGCTACCCCGATGCGGTCATCTGGCAGGGCGGCGACTTCAGCACTGGCGTTGCGCCGGTCGCCCACTCGCTTACCGATGCCTACGCGTTGCTGGGCACCGTAATGGCAGCCGATGTGCTCGGCCTGCCTTTCTACGGCGTGCCGATGTGGGCCCAACTCCGTCACGATCTCGACCTGGAACCACTTGCCTGGTTCGGCAATATGCCGTGCGCCTCGATCAAATGGTCCACTGCCGGAGACGCCTACGTCAACGACGGCCAAGGTGGCCGCGTCGTCGTCAAGGGGAAATCGGGCAATGCCCCCCTGCGCATGCGCGCCGGCGTCTATTGTAATGTGCGCCCCTATGGCTGCATCACGGTTGTGCGCTGTATGCCGTGCCTGCCCTATTCGCAGGATCGCGCCGTCTTCGAGGTCAGCGGCAAGACCGGCATCATCCACTCCGAGATGAACACGCCGGGCATCCAACTCGCCTACGCCATCCGTCGGTTCCTCCAGATGGTCCACGAGAGCGGGAAACTCGGCCGCGTCGCCTTCAAGCCTACCCAGGCCATGGAAGACGGCATCAGCTCCGGCATCCTCTCCTGGCTGCTCCAGGGCACCAAATTCACCGTCGGCCGTAAGTACGCAGTGGACGGATACGTCGAGCATAAAGATAGTGTCGACCGCATCGTCGCCCTGCTCCCCGACGACTTCAAGGCCGGCATGGCCGAATGGGGCGGCCAGATCGAGCAGCATATCTCCGACACCAACTACGGCCTGCTGCTTTGGGACCTGATCGACCAGCAAGATACCATCGTGCTCGCCACCGACCTCGACGGCGACCGCCTGACCGATCTCCTGGCGGACGTCTCGGACCCCCTGCGCCATTTCGGCCAGAAGGTACTCGAGCATGTCGGCAGCGGCGACAAGACCATGAACGCGCTCTGGTCCGATATGGGCTATACGACGGGCAATGGGCGCGACATGACATCCATCATGTACCGGATGACCGGCCCGCCGATTCACGAGCAAACTCTCGGCTCGGCCGATGCGATGCTGCTCCGTCTCCTGGACGGCGATGAGTCGATGGGCGGCAAGAAGAAGCCCTACGACCCGCGCATTCACTTCGTCCTGATCCGCGACGCCTACATCGACGCCAACCCCGAGGACGCCGCCCTACGCGCCTGGCTCGACCAGGCTCTGGCGACATTCGACGAAATCTATAGCGGCGAACGGCCCGGATTCCTTCAGGGCTATGAAACATTGAAGAACGCCATCCAGCCCTTCACGAGGCAGCGACGATGACCAACGACCCAGGAAGTTACAAAGGCAAAAAGGTGGTCATCGCGGGTTGCTTCTCCGGCATGGGGGAAGCAGCCGCGACCGAACTTGTCCGACTCGGGGCCGAGGTGCACGGCGTCGATATCAAGGAATCCCCGGTCGAGATGGCGTCCTTCCGGACCGTCGACCTGCGCGATACGGCACAGATCGACGCCGCCCTGGAAGAGATCGGCAGCGATATCGATTGCTCTTTTTATTGCGCCGGCCTGCCGGGAACCTTCCCCCCGCTTGAGGTGATGCGGGTCAATTTCGTCAGCATGCGCCATTGGACCTTTGCGGTTGCCCGACGCATGCCGCGCGGCGGCGC
>JAYGCM010000026.1:0-17633 GCA_046583355.1 Deltaproteobacteria bacterium | reverse complement strand
GCTATGCCGAGATGGTCGTGGTTCTCGAAGAACTCGGCACCTCGCTCGCACCCGAGCCTTTCCTGGGCACAATTCTCCTCGGCGCCAATGCCCTGCTTCTGGGCGGCACCGAGGCGCAGCAGCAGGCCGTGCTCCCCGGCGTCGCGGCCGGCGAGACCTTTCTCGCTCTGGCCCACCACGAACATGGCGCGCGCCACCAGCTGCATCAGGTCGCCACAAAGGCCGAGTCCGCCGGCGCGGGCTGGCGGCTGCGCGGGGCCAAAGACCTCGTGCTCGACGGCCCTGCTGCCGACCATCTCATCGTCAGCGCACGCACCAGCGGTGACGATGGCGACCGCGCCGGGATCACCCTCTTTCTCGTCGATGCGGGCAGCGGCGGCCTTGCAAAGAAGCCCCAGCGCCTGATCGATTCGCGTGGCGCCTCCATCGTCATGCTCGATGGCGTCGAGGTCGGCAGCGATGCAGTGCTGGGCCAGGTCGGCGAGGGTGCGGACCTGCTCGATGCGATCCTCGACCGCGCACTTGTCGGGCTGGCCGCCGAGATGCTCGGCAGCACGCGCCGCGCCTTTGAGATGACGCTCGAATACCTCCGCGAGCGCGAGCAATTCGGCGTGAAAATCGGCAGCTTCCAGGCCCTCAAACATCGCGCCGCGGAAATGTTCGTGCAGGTCGAGCTCTCGCGCTCCGCCGTGATGGGCGCCGCACGCGCGATCGACGCTGGCGACACGGCCGTGCCGCGTCTCGCCTCACTCGCCAAGGCGACTCTCTCCGACACCTTCATGCTGGTCGCCAACGAGGCGGTACAGATGCATGGCGGCATCGGCATGACCGATGAGCATGATATCGGCTTCTTCCTCAAGCGCGCCCGCAGCACCGAGCTTCTCTTCGGCGACGCGGCCTGGCACCGCGCGCGCTGGGCGACACTCTCGGGCTACTGAGTCCGCTGGCGCAAACACGATAGAGGTCACGCGGAAAAAATCTGCCCGGACAAGAAGAAAAGAAGTTGCCCATTCTGGGGTGGCAAGCGCACACTTCTCTCATGTCCCTTGCCGATACCCCCGAGCCCACCCTGCCGAGTAATTTTATTTGACAGGTCCCCACCGGAGATGATCGCAAGCGGCGCGTCTGCGGCGACTGCGGTTTCATCGACTACCACAACCCCAAGGTGGTGGTTGGTACCTTGGCGACCTTTGAGGACCGCATCCTCCTTTGCCGGCGAGCCATCGCCCCTGGCAAGGGGCTCTGGACGCACCCGGCCGGCCATCTGGAGCGCGACGAGACGGCCGAACAAGGAGCGATCCGCGAGACATTGGAAGAGACCCAGGCGCGGGTAAGCGTCATCGAGTTGCTCGGCGTCTTCAGCGCGCCGCATAAAGCAGTCGTCGAGATCATCTACCGCGCGCGGCTGCATAGCGACGAGATCGGCCCGCCCGC
Source organism: Deltaproteobacteria bacterium (assembly GCA_046583355.1). Taxonomy (GTDB): domain Bacteria; phylum Desulfobacterota; class Binatia; order UBA12015; family UBA12015; genus UBA12015. Next base: position 16,199 of record JAYGCM010000026.1, on the reverse strand, counting down.
CGAGAGTACGGCGGTCAAATTATTCCTCTGGAAAGATATCCCCTGGAATGAACTCGCCTTCCCCTCGACCGCCTGGGCCATCGCACGCGCCCGCGAACCCCGTCCCGCCCTGCGCCTCGACATCCCGGCAAAACTCGTCGCGGCCTCCTGAGCGACCCGGCTGCGGCGCTCGATTGTCGTTGCACTTCTCAGCGGAGCCTCTAAAACTTCGCCAATGGACAATTCTGCGCTCACGCTGATCGGCTCCCTGGTCCTGATGATCATCGCCGCCGTAGGGGCCTGGCACGCCCTTGATTCGCAAACCACCGAGGGCCGCCCGCGCAAGGGATTGCTCGTGGCGGTCGTCTTTGTCGGCGGCTTCCTGGCTCTGGCAACCGCGATCGTGCTCACCGCACGCATTTCCTGCAGCCTGCTCGATTGTCGCGGCTACGTAGACACGCAAAACGCCGCGAAAGAAACCGCGCGCGCCGCCGAAGTGCTGCCGGCCACGCCCTGAGCTTGTCCGCAGAGACACGCGCTCCCTGGAGGCTCGGCCCTCAGGGCAGGACGAAGAAGGGGCTCGCCCAAGCCGTACCACCATCGCGCTGCAAAACGCGCAGATAGAGCCAATCGCCCGGAGCGAGGCTCGGTAGCTCGATTTCACCAGCCAGGTCCCGGCTCCCGTCGCCGGCCAGCGAGACCGCCGCCGCATCGCGGCGGAAAATTTCGATCCGCTCGACCGGTGCCTCGGCAGCCACCATCCAACGCAAGATCTGTGTGCCGCCGTCCTCGCCCGCCGCGGCACCGTCCAAAACGCTCCCCATCGGCAGGCCATCGAGCGTGACCTCCAGATAGATCCGCGGCCCGCTAGTCGCATATACATTCCGACTACGCAGCGCCGCGGCCACCGCCGCTCGGCTGCGCGGCTCCTCGCCCTGCGTCCAGATCCCTGCCAGGCCGCTCTTGCCACCATTGGCGATCTGCGACAGCCCCGGATGCCCGTCATGCCCGTCGCTGCTGCCGAGAAAACCGAGACGGTAGCCAAGATCCAGGGCGTCGCGAACATAATTACCAGGTTTCGCCTTGTAGATCGGATGCGATGAATCGGCCGATTCGCTCGAGCCATGCACCGAGACGATCTCCGTCACCGGCTCGAGAACCTCGTCGGGCCGGATCGACCAATCGATCGGCACAGGTCCGCCCGCGCTATGATGCGCGATGGTCATCGCGTTCTCTCCCTTGAGCGCAGCCCAAAGCTTGTCCGGTGTATCGAAGCGCGGGTCCAAAGAGCTCAAGAGGCGCGGCGTGGCACCATCAAAGAAAAGCACATGACGGTGGCCCTCCACCCAATTGGTCCACTCAAAGGCGGGGATGGTGACGAAGCGACCAGGCACATGGAATTTCTCCACCTCGGCCAGCTGCGCCTGCCAAAGCGTGGGGAAATCATCCAGCGCTTCGAGTCCCCAATGGTCGTGGTCGGTGAGCGCGACCACATCGAGGCCGGCTGCGTCACGCGCATATTCCAAACTCTCGAGGGTGGTCCCGGAGCCGTCAGAGAGCTGGGTATGGACCTGCAAATCTCCCCAGAGCAACACGCCCTCCTGGGCCGTATCCACCACCAGCGGATTGCTTTGCGCGGCCGGGCCGGGCTGGTCGCTGCCCTTGCGCCGGGCGACACCCGAGACGCGGTAGATCCCCGCCTCGCCTACCGCGACCTCGATGGTACGCCGACCAAGATCGGCCGGCACGAAGACCACCTCGGCGGGAAGTGTCATGCCGGATACATCGTCCGCAACCTCCAACTCGACCCGACCGCTAAAGGGCATGCCGGAGTTTCCGGCAGTATCGAGCAAGGCAATGGTCAGCCGCACCACGGTTTCGGGCGCCGCCGAGCCGGGCAAGGCCAGATGCAGGCGGGCCGCCTGGCGCGCGACGATATCGACCGAAGGGGAATGGCGGATGAGCTTGCGGACGCCGTCGCCGTCGCCGTCCACCGCAATCCAGAAGCGCGAGCCACTCTCCGCAAAGCGATCCACCCGCGCCTGCGCGGGGCCCACGCCGTAGTCGATTCGGATCTTCTCGCCAGCCAGCAGAGCGCGCCCGCCGATCTCGATCTGCATCAGGCCCTGGCCAAGCGGGCGCGGCTCGAGTGTCACGCCCTCGGCTTCGGTCGAGACGGTGGTGAAGCCACCGGCCTGCCCGCCCCGGACCTGCGGCGCCTCCCAACCCCAGAAGGGAGAGACCTGCAAAAAAACCGCGCCACCGCGGGCAATGCCTTCGGGCCCGGCAACGTAATCGATCGTGAAGCTCGCGCGGCTGCCTGCCAAAATCGGCTCCGACGCTTGCTGGCCCACAACCTGAACCGACGCCACGCCGCCGCCGTCCGAGGAATGGCGCGCCACCTCACGATCCAGCAGAAGCTCGGCCTTGATCTCGGGATGCGCCCAGAGGTCGGGCCCATCCGGTGTCAGAAGCGGCCTGGCATGGGCGGTTTCGCTGGGAGCTTGGGTGGCCGGCTCGCAGCCACCCAGCATTCCCAGGCAAAGCAAGAACGTCACAACGAAATCGGCTCGGGGCGCAGCGATCATTTCACACGCCTATCTGCCTTCGCGGCACCCCTCAATCCTGTGCGAGAAGATCGATCAGATAGCGGCGCATCGTGGTGGGATCGACGATATCGGTGAGCGAATGAACTTTGCGGGCGCGTTCGACCGAGTGGATGGCATCAAATTCTGCGGCGACTTCCAGGCGGGCTGCGAGGCGGGCCTCGTCCAAAGCACGGTCCAGCGCCGCGCGAGCCTGCGCGCTCGGCGCGGTCTCATGCGCCTCCCGAGCCGCCGCCACCTCAGCGGCCTGGCGGGCCCGCTTCTCGACCTCACGAGTAAAGACCACCTGGGCCGCCGCGGCACCGCCGATCACCGAGGCATGCGAGCCGTGCAGGGCCGAGGCGCGCAGCGAGTCGTTCAGCTCCTGTGAGAAAACGACATAGGCGCCGCCATGATAACGCGAGACCACGAGGAAAAGGATCGGCCCTGCGAAATTCACCACCGCGCGGGCAATCTCCGCGCCGAATTCGAGTTGCAGGCGGCGCATCGACTCCGGCGATCCGTCAAAACCCGAGAGGTTCGCCAGCACGACAACCGGACGGTTGCCGCTGGCCGTGTTCAGCGAGCGCGAGAGCTTGCGCGAGGAGAGCGGAAAGAGCGTGCCGCCAGTCCACTCCGCCGGCCCGTCCAACGACCGATAGCCTTGGCGAATCTGGTTGCGACTTTCAATTCCGATCAACGAGATCGGACGGCCGCCCAGGTGCGCGTCCCAGACAATCGTCGTCTCCGCACCTTCCCAATCGCGCCAACGCTCCAAGGGTTCGCCGTCGACATCGATCAATGCCCGCATCAGGTTGCGCATCGCGAAGGGCTTCTTGCGGCCCGGGTTGGTCGCTTCGGCGAAGATCTCGCCGATGGTCCTGAAGGCCTCGCCGTTCTCGGCCGCATAGGAAGTCGTGCAAATATTGCGTTCGGGCGGGTCTTCACTGCGGCGCGGGCGCGGGCGCGTCTCGCCCGGCACGATATACGAAACCCGATAATAGGCCTTGAGGATTCGGCTCGCTTCGGCGAGATCGCGAGCGAAATACTGCGCCTCCCCATTGGGCCCGGCCATGCGCTCATAGCCACCGATGGCAATCTCGTCCTCGGCCGCGACCGAACCGGCGGCTTCGAGCGCCGCACGGCCCGTGAGCACCATAGAGCCGCTTGGCGTCATGATTAGAATTCCCTTGCAATGCGAGAGCATGGTCGCCAGCGCATCCCAATAGCTCTGCGCACCCACATTCACGCCGTTCACGACGATATGGATCGTGCCGCCGGCCTGCGTGAAAGTCACGATCCGGCGCACGACCCGGGCTGTGGCGTCGAGGTTCTCGGTTCCACTCTCCATCGCGATACGCGCCCCGGCGGAGATCGGCAGCCATTCCACGGGCAAAGCCTCGCGCTCGGCCAGGTTGATCGCCGCCACGATCCGATCACATTCAGCCGGGCCCAGCGCGCCCATGCCGCGGGTCGGGTCCGATACGATCACGACGCGGCGCATACCTTCCGGGATCTCTTCGGTGCACGACGACAGGACGCCCACCACGACAGCGGCGTCATGTTCGCCCGGCGCGCGGCCCACGACGCTGCGCAGCAGTGGTGCTTCGGCGGCCGCGTCCAGATCATATTCCTCGAACGAATCGCCGAAGAGGCGCACGATCTCATGCGGCGGCAAAAGGTTGCGGCGCCGCGCTTCGGCGACCCGCCGCTCGTAGGCGGTCTGCGGCTCGAGTGCCGCCTCGCTCGGTGCGCGCAATTCGATCTCAAGGCGGTTGCCGGTCAGGTCAGAGACCACCAACTCGGTTGGTACGCCCTTCGCCTCGGGCCGCTCCGGATCGAGGCGTGAGAATTGCACCAGAACTTTCTCCAGCCCGAGCCGCCGCGTCGCCGGAGCAAGCCGACGCACCAATTCGTCCACAACGCCCGGGACAAGGAAAATATCGGGCTCGACAATCAGCAAAATGCGGTTCCATTGCAGCCGGCTCTGCGGGTCGCGCTCGGCGAGTACGGCACGCAGAAGCTTTGTCGCGTCGTTGAAAGCACTCTGAAAAGCGGCGAGGTGCAATCGGGTCAGCCTTCCTGTGCGGTGGCGGCGGCCGCGGACTTCCGCAACGACGAAAATGCGCTCATCCCCCGAGTTCTTGCGATCACGGGCAAAGACCGACGCGAGCCCACGCGGCGCCGGCAGGCGCTCGCAGGCAAAGGCCGCCAGCCGCGAGAGCGCCGTGCGAACGGCATCGCTATCGCCCTCGTCTTCCTGCGGCCGGGCCAGACGGCGGCGCAGGCGTGGTTCATCAAAGATGGCGTAATGTGCCTCGATGGCGGCATCGGCCAGAGCTTCCGGAACCTGACCACGCATGGCGGCAATGCGCGTCAGGATATCGGCCAGATCATCGCGTCGGCGCAGGCCGAGGCCGGCTCCCGCCAGCGCCTCCAGGCGGCGCACCAAGGCCTGCGCCAGCCGGTGGCGCAGGGCGGCAGAGCGCTGGGCGGCGAAGAGACGGAAGAGCGCACGCTCCAGCGCGATACCGGGGCTATATTTGTCGACGCCATACAGGGCCAGCGCACTTTCGATCCGGGCGAGAAAGCGCCCGTCGAGCCCCTCGCCTCCGGAGCGCATGCGCCGAACGTAGCGACGCAACAGGGCCTCGTTCGAGAGCGCGGCCTCCTCGCCCGGTGCGGGCGTGCGCAAGAAAAGTTCCTCGGTATCGGCGTAAAGCCTGAGTTCCTCACGCAGGCTCGCCAATTCGCCCTCGCCGGCCGGCAGGGATTCGCTGCCACCAGGCTCGATCCAACGAACCAACTCCTCGCCGCGGGCCGGCTCCATATCGAAGCCGAGCAGCATGCTGGCGACTTCGTCGCGTGAAACACCCTTTCCCAGCGACGTTGTCGGGAACTCGACACAAGGCTGTGGCGGGGCTTGCGCGCCGGCGACCGCCTGCTCAAGCACAACCAGAAGATCGCCGGCCCGAATGGATTGGCCGGGCCGAACCGCCACCTCGCGGACAATACCCGCGATCGGCGCGCGAAAGGCGATCTCCATCTTCATCGCCTCGACGATTCCCAGAGCATCGTCGGCCTCGACGCGGTCACCGACAGCCACATCGACCGAAACCACCAACGCCGGCGTCGCCGCGCGCACACGACCGGCGCCATGCCAGGAAAAAGTGAAGGGAATGCCATCGACCTCAAGGCGCAAGCCGGCCTCGTCGACGCAATATACAATCCGCCGGCGCCGGCCTTCGGTCTCGAGCAAGGCGCCATGATCGCCCACGCCGCGCAGCCCCGCAGCGACCTCGCCCGCGCCGAGCCGGACACGGTATTGCCACGCGCGCGTACCGAAGACCTGCAATTCGTAATCGAGGCCACCAGAGCTGAGTTGGACGCTCTGCCCCTCCGAGCGCGGCACCCGATTCGGGTCGAGCGAAGATGTATCGCCAAAAAAATTCAGTCGCGCGAGTGAGCGGCTCCGCTGGTAAGATAGGATCGCGGCGGCAACCAGCGCGTCGCGACGACACTCGGGGTCAACCTCAAGGCCGCGGGCCAGCCGGCGCTCGAGCCAGCCCGTATCGACGCCGCCAGCCGCAAATTCCGGGTCGTCGAGGACCTGCAAAAGAAAGCCCTTGTTGGTCGCCCCGCCATCAATCACCAAATCAAAATCCATCAGCGCCGGACGCAGGCGAGCGAGCGCGGCTTCGCGCTCCGGGCCGTAGGCGATCACCTTGGCAATCAGCGAATCGAAATCCGGCGAGACCTCGCTCCCGACAACCACGCCACTATCGACCCGCAGACCCGGGCCGGTGGGCGGGTCGAAGAGTGCGACGCGCCCCGGTGCCGGCAGGAAACCGGCGGCCGGGTCCTCGGCACAGATGCGGGCCTCAATCGCCGCACCGCGCGCGGCGACCTGCACGCCGGCGAGACTCTCGCCGCGCGCGACGCGAATCTGCAACTCGACCAGATCAAGCCCGGTGAGCAACTCGGTGAGGCCATGCTCCACCTGCAAACGCGGGTTCACCTCAAGGAAAAATGCCTCGCCGTCGGCAACCAGAAATTCCACCGTGCCAACACCGACATAGGCAACCGCTTGCCCGAGCCGCACGGCCGCCTCTTCGAGTCGCGCGATCGTCTCGGCGGCAAGTCCGGGCGGCGGTGCCTCTTCCAGAACCTTCTGGTGCCGACGCTGCACCGAACAATCCCGACACCCCAGCGCCAGCACATTGCCGTGCGTATCGCCGATAATCTGGACTTCGATATGACGGCCGCCGGTGACGCAGGCCTCGACAAATAGCCGCCCATCGCCGAAGGCTGAACTTGCCTCGGAGCCGGCCGAACGGAACGCCGCAACCAGGTCTTCTTCGCGGTGCACCATGCGGATTCCGCGCCCACCGCCGCCGGCCGATGCCTTGATCACCACCGGAAAACCGATCTGGCGCGCCTCCAGGAGGGCCTCGTCCGCATCGCGTAGAACCTGTCCATTCCATTGCGTGACTGGAACATCGACCGATTCGGCGAGTTGTTTGGCCGCGATCTTGTCACCCAGGCGGCGCATCGTCGCCGCCGACGGGCCGAGAAAGAGAATGCCGGCTTCCTCGAGACGCTCGACGAAGGCGGCGTCCTCGGCAACAAAACCCCACCCCGGCCAGACGGCGTCGGCGCCGCTTGCGCGCAGGGCCTCGAGTAGCACCTCATGATCGAGCCAAGAGGCGACGGGTGTCGCGCGCGAAGCGAGCTCGACGGCTATATCTGCTTGACGAACAAAGGGCGCGTCACGCTCGGCCGACGTATAGAGAGCAATCGTGCGCAGGTCCGATGCCTCGCGTTGGCGCAATGCCTTGGCCGAGCGCAAGCAACGAATCGCGGCTTCGCCGCGATTCACGATCGCCAAGCGCCGGATCTCTCTCATGCGGCCTCCGCGCAAGGAGTCTGGGTCCACACGGCCGCGACCAAGCGACCATGGTGCGAGAAACTCAAGGCGCCCGGAAGGACCGCATCGTCCAGGCGAAATTGCGGCGCGCCGCCGCGGCCGCGCGCTACCGTGAGTCGGCCCACCGCCACGCCGATCTCAAGCGCCCGCTGCGTACAGGCAAGCACGCGCACGGCCCGGCTCGGGAGGTCCGCAGCATGCTCGGCGCCCACTGCCAATTGTCGAATATGCGACACCGCCAACATCTCCTCAAAGCTTGCGATGGCATGAATCGAATTCGCAGTCGATGCGGGCGGCACGCCACCCGACGATGCGCGTCCTGCGCTGCCCCGAAAGAAACATGCTGCGGGGCTGGAATCGAAGCGAACGAAGAGACGAGCCTCGGCCGCCGTGACCGTCGCGCGACCGCCTGGTCCCGGCTCCACCTCGAGGCCTCGCGGCGAGAATCCGCGCTCCGGGAATCGCTGCGCCAACGCCTTCCAGGCCGCCTCCTTGGCCGCCCAGAGTGTCCAGCGCGCTCGCTTGGAATCCGCAGCGGACTCGATCCATTCCCGCTCGCCATGCGTGAAAACACGCTGGTCGAAGCGGGGATGGAGGACCTCCGCCGCCGTCTCCGGATCGTCGAGATCGACGATATCGTTACCGATCATCTCATCTCCTCGAGAGTCATGCGCTCCAACTCCGCCAAGCGGTAGACGATCTGCGAGGCGAGATCCAGCGATCGGCGCACGCCGCGGGCGGCCGAACGTGGCTCGATGAGCTCGGTACGCACCCGGAAGGTCTCCCCTCGTGCCGGCAGCGAGCTCATCTCCACCTGCGATTCGCCGCGCAGATAGACGCAGAAAACACGGCAACCCTCCACCTGACCAACCAGGCGCCCGACACCGTGGGCCGCGTTCTCCGGGTCGACCCGGCCGGTTCGCGAGCGACCACCTTCGGGAAACACCAGCACCGCCTCGCCGCGCGCCACAAGCCAGGCGGCGCGCGCGACTACGCGTGCGCTCTCGCGCCGGTCCGTGCCACGCGAAATCGGCAAACATTTGGAGAAGAACGCCAGCACACGTGCCAGAGGCGAGGCGGCAAAATTCGCTCGCTCCGGCAGATTCCAAGGAAGGCCCGAGAAACGGACGAGATGCGTGAGCGGCCCCGCCAGCGCCCAGGCCACGACCAGGGAATCCACCATCGTCAGGTGATTCGCACAAACCAAGAGGGGCCCGCCCTCCCTCCGGGCGGCGCGGAAAGCCGCGCGGGCCGCCTGCAAGTCGCGGATCCGCCAGCCATAGCCAATACGCATCACGGCGACCGCAAGCGGCACCCAGACGAGAGCCGTCACGCGACCAAGCTCACGCTGCACCAGCAGAGCAATGCGGTCACGCAGAGGCAAAGAGAGTTCGGTCTTGGGTCGCGCAGACGAGGCCCCGGCAGAGCTTCGCTCACGCGGGGCGGGAACGTTCACGCTGCTGGCCCTGTCCGTATCAAGCAGCTAATTTGGTCGAGATCAGCGTCACCGCATCCCCTACCGTCGCCACAGAATCGATATCTTCGTCGGCGATTTCGATATCGAATTCGTCTTCAAAGGCAAGGATCGCGTCGACCAGGCGAGCCGAGTTGACCCTCAGGTCCGACAGGATATCCGTCGCCGCATTCACCTTCGTAAGCGCATCGGCGTCTTTGGCCAGAGGCCGCAGAATCTCGACAACCTTCGCCATCACATCTTGATCCGTCATTCTTCATTCTCCTTCGGCCCGGCCCAGGACGATGCATGCATTCACATCGCCAAAGCCGAAGCTCGCCTTGGCGAGTACCCGTAGGTCGGGCATCTCGCGCATTTCGTGTGGAATCGCGTCCGCGAAGGGCGCAATTTCTGGATGGACATCCGTACAATTGATCGAGGCGTGCACGAAGCCCCCTTCCAGCATCAAGATCGACGCCACTGCCTCGAGCCCCCCTGCGGCACCCAAGGCATGTCCGATCATGGATTTCGTCGAGGTGATCGGAACCATTTCCGACCCTTTGCGCCCGAGCGCTTCGCTCCAGGCCCGCATCTCGCGCGGATCCGCAGCCGTCGCCGTCAGGTGGCCGTTGACCGCATCGACCTCGACAGCTTCCCGCTGTGCATCGACGAGCGCATCGCTGATGCAACGCCGTACACCCTCCGGGTTGGGCGCTGTCATACTGCCACCACCACGATGCCCGCCGCAGACCAGAGCGCCACCGAGGAACTCGCCGCGAATCCGCGCACCGCGCGCGCGGGCACTCTCGAGACTCTCCAAAATCAGTACGCCAGCACCGGCGGCCGGCACGAAACCGCTCGCACTCGCCGACATCGGGCGGGACGCGGCGGTGGGATCCTCGTTCCAGCCGCGCGCCAGCACACGCATCGAATCAAATCCGGCCCAAGTGTAGCGACTCGCTCCCTCGGAGCCGCCGCAGACCATGCGATCGGCGCGCCCTTCGCGAATATGCCAAGCCGCCTCGATGATTGCTTCGGTGCCGGTGGCGCAGGCGCTGGAATTGGTCGAGACACGGTTGCCGAGCGCGAGCAGGCCGCCGATACGTGCCGAGATTCCGCTCGTCATCACCTGCTCCACGGCGGTGGCCCCGATGCGGCGCACCTTGCCTGCATTGGTCAGCGGTACGACCCGCTCCCCCACAGTATCCATGCCGCCGATGCCCGTGCCGACCAGCGCGCCGCTACGCCAATCCACTGCGTCGTCGTCGGCTGACGGAACTTCGAGCCCCGCGTCCTCCCAGGCTTCGATCGCAGCGAGGCTGGCAAAGCGATGGTTCGAGTTCATGGCCGAGATCTGGTCTGGCGCGAAAACCTCGGCCGCTTTTGCCTCGGTATGCTCGGGGACACCGGCCACCTGACAGGCGAAACCAGATTCTTCCAGCTCGGGTAGGTGGCGGATTCCGGAGCGCCCGGCACGCAGCTGCTCGCGGAAGGCATCCACACCCAAAGACCCCGGTGCCACAGCACCCATCCCGGTGATCACAACCCGCCGTGTCATCGCGCCACCATCATTCCGGCGAGCGTGCCGGAGCAGACCAGCTTATCGTCCGATACACGATACATCTCGACCTCCGAGCTCAGCTTGCCCATACGAAAAAACCGCTTGCGGGCGTGAATGCGAACCGTCTCACCCGGAGCCACGCCGGCGAGAAATTCAACATTGGCTTCGGTGAAGACCGGCATGATATCGCCCGGATCATCGCTGAGAAGATAAATTGCGTGTGCGACCAGACCGGCCTGCGCCATTGCTTCGACCAGCAACACACCCGGCGTCACCGGGTTGCCGGGGAAATGCCCCTTATAGAAATCCGCGTCTTCACGGAAGCGGCAGGTTGCCGTGATCGCATCGGCGTCGACCTGGATAATCTCGTCGATGAAACGAAAGGGTGCCTGCTGCGGCACGGCGGCGAGGATCTCTTCATGCGTCATGCGTCGGCTCCAAAGCGCAGGAGGAAACTCGCCCAAGTAAGCCCGGCGCCAACGCCGACCATCGCGATATCGTCGCCATCTTTGAAATCCTGCCAGGCTTGCGAGACCACGGAACCGGCCGATGCGCCGCCTGTATTACCAAACTCGACAACATTGCTATGGTGCAATTCGTCGGGGACGCCGACCATTCGGCAGACCGACTCAAGCATCCGCAGATTCGCCTGGTGGCCCACAAAATGCAGCGGCCGCGCCGTATCGCCGCGGGACTCGATCAGGCGGCCCAGGAGTTCGCGCGTCTTGCGCACAGCGAAGGCCTGCACGGCGCGGCCGTCCTGGCGGAAATGTCCCGTGCGCGGCACGACGATCCTTGCCGCACCAGACGGGCGTGAACCCAACTCGGGGCCCAGGATCCGGGCGCGGCCGGGACGGCGCGGCGCTACCACGGCCGCCACAGTGCCGTCTCCCCACAGGACAGCGCTGGAGCGATCCCGATAATCGATCGCGCGCGTATAGGCCTCGGGCACTACCGTCAGAATAAATTCTGGCAAACCCTCGGGGCGCATGCGCTCTAACGTCCAGATGCCGGCGAAAAACGTGGTGCAGGCCGAGTTTATATCAAAGGCCGGCACATCGAGGTTCAAGGCCGCTGCGATATTGCAGGCCTCGGCCGGTACCGCCGTATCGGGCAACGAGCTGCCGGCGACGACCATCCCGATATCGCCAGGCGTGAGCCCGGCGCGCTCGATCGCCATGAGCGCAGCCGCCCGGCCGGTCTCGGCATGGCTGTATTGGGCCGCTTCCGCTGCGGCGCGCGGGTCCGCGTTGCGGGTCGAGCGAATATAGTCGAGGTCAAGCGCCGTGTAGCGGTTGCGGATGCCCACCCGATCGAGAATCCAGGCCTCATCGGTGCCGATATCCAGGCTCTCGAGAAAGGCGTTGCTGATTTGATTGTCGGGATGAAAATGCCCGAGGCCATGCAGATGCAACATCAGCCAATGCCACCTGAGACATGCTCGCCTCCGTCGACGCGCAGCACCGTACCATTGATCCAGGCCGCCTCGTCGCGGGTCAGAAGATAGATCACATTGGCAACGTCTTCAGGCGTAGTCAGGCGGCCGAAAGGGTTGCGGCGGCGTGCATGCGCGCGCAGATGACGTGCGCCCGGAATCGCCTGCAGAGCCGCGGTATCGGTCACCCCGGGCTGCACCACATTCGAGCGGATGCCACGTGGGGCGAGCTCCACAGCCATCGAGCGCGATACGGATTCCAGGGCGACTTTCGCCGCCGCGACCGCAGCATAGCCCTTCCACGCGACCTCATTTCCCTCACTCGTGAGGCCGATCACGCGCGCATCGTCGGCGAAGAGACGGGCCTCCAGGATTTCCCGTGCCCAACCCACCAGGCTGGTTCCCATGGCATGAACCGTGCGGGTGAAATCTTCATCCTCGAGCACCGCATGGTCGGGGTATTCGGGCGCGGCGGCGAGGTCGATCAAGCTATCGTGCCCCTGGTCCACCAGCTTCTCGACCTCGGCACCGAGCGAGTCCGCGTCGATACCGAGAGACTCAGCGAGCTTGGCCAATGTGTCGTCAGGCTGCGTCACCTCGCGAGCGATGAGCTTGAGGTTGCCGAAGGCAACTGAATGCAGCAGCAGCCGCACGCGGCCCGCATCACCCAGCTCGGTGCCGAGTTGCGCGACCAACTCCTGGCGCCGCTCGGCATCGAGAGCATCGGCGTTGCAGGTAACGACGCGCGGCCCAAAGGCGCGCAGGGCGTCAAAATCGGGCTGGATCCTGCGCATCGCGCCGCGACGGTCGCGATGCACGATAAAAAGGTTCATGCCGGTGGCGGCAAGTTTGTGGGCCGTTGCCAATCCGAAGCCGCTCGACCCACCCAGGATGACGGCCCAATGATCTTGCTGGTTGTTCATTCTCTGCCTCAAGACGGGCCGAAACAGGCCCGCAGTGCAGAGATAACAGAAACCTGACTAACGTCTAGTTAAAATCGGTAGATCCGAGGCTGCCGGGTAAAAGGCAATATAAACACTGTGGATTTAGGGAACTCGAATTCAACTATCTTCGCTCGGGCAACTGATTTTCGCGCCAAAAGCGGGCGCCCGGGGCATTTCCCTATGCTCCCCAGGACCTCTTCCCGGCCCACCGGACGGGACGCGCACGCAGCATCCGCGCGCGCGCCCACGCGCCAGAATCAGTCGTTGACGGTAATCTTGATCATTTCGACCGGCGTGACCGGACGGTCGCCGCCATCGGTCGGGGTCTTCTCGATCTGGCCGATGATGTCCATGCCCTTTACGACCTTGCCGAAAACCGGATGCTTCGAGGGGCCGGACGAGAAATAATCGAGGTAGGCGTTGTTCGCGGTGTTCAGGAAGAACTGCGAGCCGCCGCTATTGGGGCCGGAATTCGCCATCGAGAGTGTGCCGGGCTCGTTCGAGAGCTGGTGCTCGTCGGGGTGTTCGTCACGGATCGAGCCGCTCGGCGGGCTTCCCGTGCCAGCACGTGCACTCTTCGGGTCGCGGCTATGCGGACAGCCGAATTGACACATGAACCCGTTGATCACGCGGTGGAAATGCAGCCCGTCATAGAACTCGCTCTTGGCCAGATCGAGCCAATTCTGTGCCGTAATCGGCATCTCTTCGAGAAAGAGTTCCACCTCGAAGGTGCCCAATGTCGTCTCACAAATCGCCGTAGGATTGCTCATGGCACCTTCCGCTAGCACCCGATGGTCGCGAAGTGCACCCACCGGCCCGTGCGTGGCATCGCGCGGCCCTATGGTAAGAGACTGCATGGCGGAATCGGGGCAGAAGAACGCAGGCACTGCTGGCGGGGCCTCGCCGCGGCAGCGCACGGCGCGCGGGACCGCTGCCCGCAACGCGCCGCCGCCGGCCGGCCCGCGCGGCGAACGAACCCGCGACAAGATCCGCGAAGCCGCCAACGAACTCTTCCTGGAGCACGGCTTCGAGGCGACCACCGTCGATGCCATCGTCACCCGGGCCGGTGTCTCCAAAGGTACCTTCTACCTCTATTTCCCGCGCAAAGAAGATCTGCTGCTGGAATACGGCACGCGCCGCCTGCGCAAGATCCGCGAGATGCTGCCCGACCTGCTGCAGGCCGCTACCTTCCGCGAGGTCATCGAGACCATCCTCACCAGCGCCGTGCGCGGCAAAAGCTGGGACCGCGAGGTGACCGGGCGCGCCCTGATCGAGATGGGCGTTCATGCCGAGCGGCTCCCGGTCGAGACACCCGAATTGCTCTTCGTACCCATGATCGAACTCGGCCAGGCGCGTGGCGAGATCCGCGACGATATTCCCGCCCGCGCACTCTCGAATTTCGTCATGCGATCGATTCTCGGCTCGCTACGGGATTGGGGGCTGGGCAATGACGACCTCGGCCGCGAAGAAGCGCTGGACTACGCGATCACCCTGGTCTTCGACGCAATCACAAAGCGCTGAGTGCTGGCGAGAGAGGCGTCGATTTGCTCGACTCCTTGTCATGCTCGATCTTCTGATCCGAAACGGCCTTGTGGTGGATGGCAGCGGCGCGAAGGCCCGCGCTGCGGATGTCGGTGTCGCCGACGGACGCATCGTCCAGATCGGCCAGATCCAGGACGAAGCCAAAGAGACGATCGACGCGAGCGGTTGCATGGTCGCGCCCGGCTTCATCGACCCGCATACGCATTACGATGCCCAACTTTTCTGGGACCCTTTCGCCACACCCTCGACGCTGCACGGGGTGACGACCATCATCGGCGGCAATTGCGGCTTCGGCCTCGCGCCGCTGGGCGACGAAGGCGCCGACTATACCCGCCGCATGATGGCCAAAGTAGAGGGCATGCCGCTCAAGACGCTCGAAGAAGGCATCGACTGGAACTGGCGGACCTTCGGCGAATACCTCGACCGCCTCGACGGCACGATCGCCTGCAACGCGGCATTCCTGGTCGGCCATTGCCAGATCCGCCGCCTGGTCATGGGCGCCTCGGCCACCGGCAACGAGGCCTCCGCCGAGCAGGTAGACGAGATGAAAAAGATTCTCGGCGAGGCAATCGCCGCCGGCGGCCTGGGCTTCTCGACCACCCAGGCCCATACCCACCAGGACGGAGACGGGAATTACGTCGCCTCACGCTTCGCCTCGGCCCAGGAGATCATCGACCTGGCGGCGGTCTGCCGCGACCATGAAGGCACCGCACTCGAGGTCATCGTCGATGGCTGCCTCGGCGAGTTCAGCGACAAGGAGGTCGACCTGCTGATCGAAATGTCGCTGGCGGCGAATCGACCGATCAACTGGAATGTGATGGGCGTTGGCGCCAGCAACCAGGCGCGCCATGAGCATCAGCTCTCGGCCGGCACGCGCGCCAAAGAGCGCGGCGCACGCATCATGGCGCTGACCATGCCGACCATCGGTGGGCTCAAGATGAGTTTCCTCGACCATTGCGCGCTCTTCCTGATTCCTGGCTGGGGAAAAATCATGCAGCTGCCGGTCGCCGAGCGCATCGCCAAGCTGCGCGAGGCCGAGACGCGCCGCGCCATGGATGTGATGGCGCGCGACCCCAAGGCCGGTGTCCTCACGGCACTCGCGCGCTGGGGCGCGTATGTAATCGGCGACACCAAAGCCGCCGAAAACGAAGGACTCTTCGGCCGCACGGTCGAGGAGATCGCCAAAGAGCGTGGCCAGAGCGAGCTCGATACACTCTTCGACATCGTATGCGCCGACGAGCTCGAGACCGGCCTCTGGCCGCTGCCGCCCGACGACGATGAGGCGAGCTGGAAATTGCGCACCGAAGTCTGGCGCGACGAACGCGCTCTGATCGGTGGCTCCGACGCCGGTGCCCATCTCGACCGCATGTGCGGCGCCTCCTACCCGACCGCGTTCCTCGGCGATATCGTCCGCGACCGTGGCATCTTCCCGCTCGAAGAGGCCGTCCACCTGATGACCGACAAACCGGCACGGCTCTTCGGCCTCAAGGAACGAGGCCGTATCGAAAACGGCTGGCACGCCGACCTCGTCGTCTTCGATCCCGCCACCATTGCCGCGGGTCCGATCAAAGTCCGCGCCGATCTGCCCGGCGGCTGCGAGCGTCTCTTCTCGGAGTCCGAGGGCATCCGTCACGTCTTCGTGAACGGCCAGGAGATCATCCGCAACGGCAAATGCACCGGCACCATCGCCGGAAAACTCCTGCGCTCGGGCCGCGACACCGAAACCGTCGCAGTGCCTTAGTCATCGGGGAGGTGCGTTGCGCTTTTGCGAAA
>JAYGCM010000013.1:0-43523 GCA_046583355.1 Deltaproteobacteria bacterium | reverse complement strand
TCCGACGCTTCACGAGAGC
The DNA here is from genome assembly GCA_046583355.1 of Deltaproteobacteria bacterium. Taxonomy (GTDB): domain Bacteria; phylum Desulfobacterota; class Binatia; order UBA12015; family UBA12015; genus UBA12015. The sequence continues at coordinate 43,504 of JAYGCM010000013.1, read as the reverse complement.
CTGGAGGTCCCGCCGAAAAGTCAGCCCGAAGGCACCATGTCGGGAGGGATCAGGCCGCGACGTCGCCAGCCGAGGCGCATCAGCCAACTGCGCGGCGGCGTGGGGCCGTATGCGGCCGGTTGACGGGGCCGTGCGGCGAGGCCTGGAGGCGCGGCGGGAGACTCCGAGGGCCCCTGCTGGCACCGTCGTCGTCTTCGCTTACTTCGCACCGTGCCCGAGAGGCGATGAGCCCCGGGGCGATGCACGTCGTCCGGACCGCCTGGCGCCCCGAGGGTTCCTGACACTTCTTCTGGCGTGCTTCTCCGCGCGTGGTGATTCTCTGCGCCGGCCGGGGTAAGGGACGGCATGCAGGTTCCGCTTCTGGTCAATGAGTTTCTTGCGCGCGCGTCGCGTCTTTATGGGGACAAGACGGCGATCGTCGATGGCGCGGAGCGCTTCACCTACGCTGAGTTTCACCAGCGGGCCAACCAGCTTTCGCACGCGTTGCGGGGGCTTGGTGTCGAGAAAGGGGATCGGGTCTGCATGCTCAGCCCGAATTCGCATTTCTTTCTTGAGAGTTTCTACGCCACCAGCCAGATCGGCGCGGTGCTGGTGCCGCTCAATTATCGGCTGGTCGCCGAAGACCACGAGTATATTCTCAACCACGCTGGCGTGAAGGTCGTGCTGGTCGACCGCGAATATACCGATACCGTCGACCAGATCCGGCCAAATCTGACCAGCGTCGAGCATTGGGTCACGGCCCGTCAGCCCGACCATGCGGCGGCGGCCGAGGGCTGGCTCGATTGGGATGAACTCATCTGCGGCGAGCCCGGCACCTTGCCCGAGCCCCCCGAGCTCGACGAGAACGATCTGCTCTCGATCAATTATACCTCCGGCACGACCGCGCGACCCAAGGGCGTCATGCTGACGCACCGCAACCTCTATGTGAACGCCTGGAACCTGATCGCGCATATGCGCATCGATCACGACGACGTGGAACTCTGGACGCTGCCGATGTTCCATTGCAACGGCTGGGGCGGCGTCTACGCGATGACCGGAATGGGCGGGACGCATGTGGTCCTGCGCGCCGTGGACGGGGCCGAGATCTGGAAACTGATCGAGGCCGAGAAGGTCACCTTCGCGTGCATGGCTCCGGCGGTCCTGCGGGCGATCCTCGACTACCCGGATCGCGACAACCATCAAATATCGACGAAACCACGCTTCGTCATCGCCGGCGCACCCCCACCCTCTTCGTTCATCGAGCAACTGGAGACCGAACTCGGCTGGAACTTCCTGCAGATCTATGGGCTGACCGAAACGGCGCCTCTGCTCACGATTTCCAAGCCCGACTACCGCACCAAGGCCGGAGATTGGCCGCGCCGGGCGCGCGCCGGTGTGCAGGGGCTGAACGTCGAGATGGTGCTGCTCGACGACGCGGGCCGCGAGGTGCCGCAGGACGACGAGACGGTCGGCGAGGTCTGCGCGCGCTCCAACGTCGTTTTCGCCGGCTATTGGCGCCAGCCCGAGGAAACGGCCGAGGCGATCCGCGATGGCTTCTTCCATACCGGCGATCTCGGCGTCTGGGACGCGACGCGCAGTATTCATATCGTCGACCGTAAAAAAGATGTGATCATTTCAGGTGGCGAGAATATCAGCTCGCCCGAGATCGAAGACGCTCTCTTCCGGAACGACAAAGTCCTCGAATGTGCCGTCATCGGGGTGCCGCATGAAAAATGGGGCGAGACCCCGAAGGCCTTGATCGTCTTGCGCGAAGGGCACTCGCTCACCGAGGCCGAGGTGATTGCCTTTTGCCGCGAGCGCCTGGCACATTTCAAATGCCCCACCATAGTCGAGTTCGTCGAGGCCCTGCCCCGTACGGCCACCGGCAAGTTGCAGAAATTCCGCCTGCGCGAAGAGCATTGGGGTAGTGCTCGCAAGGTGAATTGAGTCTGCCGACAACGCCCGCTGCGAGAGCGCGGGGCGGCATTGCACCCTCTCGTCGCCGGGCGTAGGTTGCGTGCAACAGGCGACGTTCAGTCCGTTGCCGGAGGCTTCATCATGACCCAGCTCGAGAGCGCGCGAAAAGGAATCACCACACCGTCCATGCAACGCGTGGCCGAACGCGAAAACAGGAAACCCGAGTTCATCCGCGACGAAGTCGCACGAGGCCGCCTGGTCATCCCGGCCAATATCCGGCACCTGGCCGGAAGCGGCGGTGGCGAAATCACAGCCCCGGCAGGGGAAGTCCCCAGCCTCGGCCGGGAAGTGAAGGGCCACCCCGGGGCACGCCCCGAGGCACGGCTCTGGGTCAACCAGACCAGCGTAGAGCGCAGCCGCGAGATCGACTCCGGCACGCGTGCCAAGGGCGAGAACGCCCCGAATCGCCTCGACCCGATGGGCATCGGGCGTTATATCACGACCAAGGTCAACGCCAATATCGGGGCCTCCCCGGTCTCCAGCGGCATTGAGGAAGAGGTCGAGAAGCTGCGCTGGGCCGAGCGCTTCGGTGCCGATACGCTCATGGACCTCTCGACCGGCGGCGACCTGGCCGCCTGCCGCCAAACCATCCTCGACCATAGCACGATCCCGATCGGCACCGTGCCGATCTACGGCATGATCGTAAAGCGTCCGATCGAAGAACTCGAATACGACCATATCCTGGCCGAGATCGAGTTCCAGGCCCAGCAGGGCGTCGATTATTTCACCATTCATGCCGGCCTCTTGCGCGAGCATCTACCGCTGGTCACCAAACGCACCACCGGCATCGTCTCGCGCGGCGGCGCGTTGCTGGCAAAATGGATGATCCACCGCGGCCGCCAGAACCCGATGTTCGAACTCTTCGACGAGATCAGCGCGATCATGGTGCAATACGATGTCACCTATTCGATCGGTGACGGCCTGCGCCCGGGCTGCCTGGCCGACGCCTCCGACGCGGCCCAGCTTGCCGAGTTGCAGACCTTGGGCGAGTTGGTGCACCGCGCACGCGACAAGGGCGTGCAAGTCATGGTCGAAGGCCCCGGGCATGTGCCGATGGACCAGATCGGCTTCAATATGGAGCTGCAACAGAAGCTCTGCGACGACGCCCCCTTCTATGTTCTGGGCCCGCTCGTCACCGATGTCTTCCCCGGCTACGACCACATCACCAGTGCCATCGGCGCCACCGAGGCCGCGCGCCATGGTGCGGCCATGCTCTGCTACGTCACGCCCAAAGAGCATGTCGGCCTGCCACGCGAGCAGGATGTGAAAGACGGCTGCATCGCCTACAAAATTGCAGCACATGCGGGCGATATCGCCCGCGGCATCGACGGCGCCCGACAATGGGACGACGATATGTCGCGTGCCCGCGCCGCGCTGAACTGGCCGATGCAATTCGACCTGGCGTTTGACGGCGAGACCGCGCGCGCGCTGCACGATGAAGACCTCGGCGTCGACACCGATTTCTGTGCCATGTGCGGCCATGATTGGTGCAGCATGCGCATCTCGAAAGAAATCCAGGAGTTTGCCAGCGGCAAGGCGGAGGGCTTCCAGCCCGCACAGCCGGCTCTGGCAAGCCCCGGCGTAAGCAAAGACGGCCAGGAGCTGCTGGCGCGGCGGAGCCCGGAACTGCCGATCGTGGAAGACCAGCACGCCTGCCATAGCGACCTCGCACCCGCCGAAGAGACCGCCCGCGCGGTTCAGGATACAGAGGCGACCCCGGACCTGCCGAACGCATGAGCCAGTTGGTTGACGACGGCTCGTCCCTTGCGGGTAGCCGCCTTCCGGCAACCCGGACCGGACCTGGCCCAGAGGTCCGGCCGGACCTCGAGGCGCCGCGCCCGCCAATGGCCGGGTTGCCTTTCCCAGCCCGGCGCGACAGATAACCGCAACGAATGTTCCTGCGGCGCTCTCTCCTTCTGGCCACTGCCCTGCTGGTCCTGGCGACTCCTGCGGGGGCGTCGTCCAGCGACCCGGCTCCGCGCACCTCGACGCTTGCGGTGGCCGAAGTGGTCGCGGCGGCCTCAGGCGAGTTTATACACCTGACGACCGCGCTCAGCTTCGCCCCTGATATCGCCGCGAATCTCGCAAGCTGCGAGACTGTGGCGGAGGCCCTCGCGCGCTGTACCCGCACGGCTCTCGGGCCCTGCTGGGGCGCTCTGTCCGCAGCATGGGAAGAGGCGACGCGCATTCAGCACCAGGGCGAGCGCAGCCATCAGCGTGCGAGCGCTCTTCGCGTCGCCACCGAAATTGCGGAGGCCCTGCACGCGTTGGGTACCGCAGCGGCTGCCTCCCAGAACGCAAAATGCGGGACGCTACTCGGACCGGGCCGAATCCCGGCGCAGCTGCGCCTGCTCGGCGACGGCCGGACACTGCGCCTTCGCCCGCTGGTCCCGCTGCGTATGGACCGTGATTATGCGCTGGAGGTCGAAGGCGCGACCACAGCCGAACGTGACGCGGCGCGCGCTCGGACGCTACCGCGCCCCTCGGCCGAGGGTGTCGAGCTACCGCGCGGCGGTTTCGTGCTGCCGCTCATTCAGGCAATCCCGAACGGCGCCGGCGGGATCGATGTCGTCGCCGCAACCAACCTTCTGCGTCGTCTCGAGGCCAAAGCCAATGCAGCGCCGGGCTTCGCCACTGTCCCGGGTCTTCAGGTCACCTGGCCCGCCGCGCTTGCGGCAGCCGACCTGATGCGATTGCAGTTTTCCTTCACCACCAAATCGACGGCTGACGAAGAGAAGACGCTGCTCGCCTTCCATACCCGCGACGACCGAACGATGCTGGCAGAGCTGCGGCGCAGGCTGCACGAGCGTAGTTGCACCGAAATTCCGCTCGACCCGGTCGAGCGCCTCGCCCTCCTCGGCAGCAAGGGCGGCGACGCCACGATCTATCGAGGCTCGCTGACATCGCTCAACGCGATCGATACGACGATCCGGACACAAGTCCCCTTTCTTCTCGCTCTGCCCGGCAACGTCGATCAATCCACACCCCTGGTACTCGTGTTGCACGGCCATGGCGGCAGCGCTCTACGCTCGCTGCGCCGCCATCTCGACGAGCTGACCGAGCGCGACCTGGCGGTCCTCGCGATTGACCTGCCCGACCACGGCATGCACGGGGGCACCGGCAAACGTTTCCTCGACCCGCTCGATCCGGCCGGACTCGGCGACCATCTGCGGCAATCGGCGGTCGACGCGCTTGCCACCATCGACACCTCGCTGCGTTGCGGCTTCGTACTGCCCAGCGGATGGGATTGGCATCCGCCCGACGTCCGCTACCTGGGCTATTCGGTCGGCGCGATGGTGGGAATACTGCTCCGTTCGGTGGAACCCGATCTCGGAGCCACCGCGCTGCTGGCAGCCGCGGGCGACCTTCCCCGCTGGGTCATGGTCCACACTCTGCCAGCCCTCGGCGCCAATTATGTGGCCTGCGTCGGCGGCCCCGAAGAAGGCAAGGATTGCGTCGCCGAGCGGGGCTGTGCGGCCCCCGGTATCTGCACCCTGGACCCTTACCTATTCCAGCTCGCCGAACAGTTCTTCCTGCCCTTTGCCTGGGCCGCCGCGGCCGGAGAACCCCTGGCCTATGCCCGCGAGCGCATAGGCCAGAGCAGCCACGCGCCGCTGTTGCTGGCCACCGGCGGGACCGACTCCACGCTCAGCCCCCTGCTCGCCACGCGACTCAGCGACGCTCTCGGGCTGGCTCCGGTCGGCGGAAGCCTGCGGCGCGGACCGCATGCGCTGCGGATCCAATGGCCGCAGCTTGGCCACGAACTTCGAGAGAACCCTGCGGTGCGCCGACAGGCCGCTGATTTCATTGCGAGTGCTGGCCGTATAAGGCCGCAGACGCCAAGCGAGAACAACCCTTGAGGACTACGATTATGTTGCGTTTCCGGTCCACCTCCCTCCTGGCGCTGAGCGCGCTCCTTGCCGCGGCGTGCGCCGAATCGCCCACGGCCCCGACCACCCCGACCCCTGACCGCATGACAAGCCAGGGGTTCACGGCGCCAAGCAAATATACCATCTCCGCCAATGCGGCAGTCGCGAACGCACTCAACCTGGACGATCCCGCCGACGCGATCGATGCCACCTTCGGCCGCATCGCCCAGGAAGACGAGCTGGTCATCCGCGATGCCACCGGCCGCATTCTCTGGGATGCGCGCAGCTACGCCTTCGTCCAAGGCGACGCACCGGCCTCGGTGAACCCGAGCCTCTGGCGTCAGGAGAAGCTCAATAACGAGCATGGTCTCTTCAAAGTCAAGGATGGTATCTACCAGGTCCGCGGCTACGATCTCGCCAATATGAGCATCATCGAAGGCGATACCGGCTGGATTCTGATCGACCCGCTTGGCAGCGAGGAAACCGCCGCCGCCGCGATCGCGCTGGCCCGCAAGCACCTCGGCGAGAAACCGATTCGGGCCATTCTTTTCACGCATAGCCATATCGACCATTTCGGCGGCATCGGCGGCATCCTCTCGGGCGACCCGGAAATAGACGGGCAAATTCGGCTGATCGCGCCGAAGGGCTTCGTTGCCGAAGCCACCAGTGAAAACATTCTTGCCGGGACGGCAATGGGACGACGGGCCACCTTCATGTACGGCTTCGGGCTCGAGCGCAGCCCGCGCGGCCATATCGGTTCCGGGCTGGGCAAGGAGCCTGCCCGCGGCACCTTCAGCATCGCCATTCCCACCGAGTCGATCGACCATACGGGCCAAAAGCTGACCATCGACGGCGTGGATTTCACCTTCCAATACACGCCGGAGTCGGAAGCACCGGCGGAGTTCCTCTTCTATCTGCCGCAGAAAAACGCGCTCTTCGGGGCCGAAGTCGTCTCGCGTAATATGCATAATGTGCTGACCCTGCGCGGAGCGAAGGCGCGCGACGCGCTCAAATGGAGCGGCTATATCGACGAGACCATCCGCCTCTTCCCGACCTCCGATGTCCTCGTGAACAGCCACCATTGGCCCGTCCGGGGCCGTACGGCGATCCGCGCCTACCTCGAAGGACAGCGCGATACCTATAAATTCATCCACGATCAGACGCTGCGCCTGGCCAACGAAGGCATGACCCCACGCGAGATCGCAGACGCGCTGGAATTGCCCGAGTCGCTCGGCCGCAGCTTTGCCAATCGCGGCTACTACGGCACGACCTCGCATAATGCGCGGGCGGTCTACCAGCGCTATTTCGGCTTCTACGACGGCAACCCTGCCAACCTGAACCCCCTGCCGCCCACCGAGGAGGCCATCCGTTTTGTTGCCGCCATGGGCGGCGAGGCGGCCGTTCTCACCGAGGGCCAGCGCGCCTTCGACAAGGGCGATTACCGCTGGGCGGCGCGCGTCCTGAACCACCTCGTCTTCGCCGACCCCCAGAGTCAAAACGCACGTACCTTGCTGGCCGCGACCTACGACCAGCTTGGCTACCAGGCCGAATCCGCCCCGTGGCGCGATGTCTACCTGAGCGGCGCGCTCGAATTGCGCATCGGCAAGGCGGCCGCCACCATCGATATTGCCGGAGCGACCGGGATGCTTCAGGCGATCCCGATTGCCGGCTTCTTTGACGCGATGGCCGTGCGCATCGACGCCGACAAAATCGCAGGCGATGAGATGGTCTTCAATTTCGTCTTCACCGACCTCGGCGAAACGCATGTGGTCGAGATCAAAAATTCGGTCCTGAATCATCGCCAAAGCGATCCGGTAGACAATGCCGACGCGACCATCCGGCTCACGCGCGACTTCTGGCTCGGGCTCGTAAGCGGCAACGCCGGCGTGCGGGAAATGGTCTTCTCGGACGAATTCGAAGTCGAAGGCAGCCGTTTCGCCCTGCTCTCCTTCCTTGGCAGCCTCACGGCACCGCCCGGCGATTTCGCGATCGTGACCCCGTAGAAGACGGCGTCACTCGAAGTCGAAGTCGGAATCCAGATCGAAATCCAGGGAAAGCGCCTTGCGCGCCACGCCGTAGGGATAGCCGCGACTCACCAGACGGCGCAGGGCGCGCTGCTTCTCACGCGGGTCGTCGGGCACGCCATCGGGGTAGCGGCGCTCCAGCAATGCGCGCGCGCGCTTCAGGTCTCCGTCGCGCAATAATTCGATCGCGGCGGCGGAGTCATCGGGGTCGATTTTGCGCTTTTGGAGCGTCTGAGCCGCGCGACGACTGCCGAGCCGACGGCGCTCGGCATCACGCGCGACGGACGCCGCGACCTCTTGGTCGTCAAGGAAACCCAGGTCGCGGACCTTGGCCATTGTCGCCTCGACGACCTCGGGCTCGTGCTCGCGCTCGAGCAACCATTCCGCCAGCTCAGCGTCACCGCGCGGCCGACGGGCCAGAGCCCGGCAGGCCGACGCGAACGCGCGCTTCTCCGCTTCCTCACGGTCGCGCGGCGGACGCCGCGGCTTGCGTTGCCGGCCCCACACGCGACCTACGGCTGCGCGCCGCCCCACATCCAGGCTTCGACCCGAACAATCGGGCCTTGGGGAATGAATCGAATCATGGGGAAACTCCGTGCGGGAAAAACCGAGCGCATGCCCGCTTCGAACAGACTCCCTACTATGCCCCCAACCTTCAAGTCCGGGAACTCCCGGGCTGGCCGCAGCTCTGGAGGTGCGCGACGTGAAAACTCTGCGGGAATGCAAGCAAATGCGGAAAAGTCGCGCGCGGCGACCTGAAACACGGCTCCGAAACTGCTCTGATACCGAGAGCATGAAGAAGGATTGGGATCATTTGCTGGCAGAACTGGAACGGCGGCGCGCGGCCAGCCTTGCGATGGGCGGTAGCGAGCGCGTGGAGCGGCTGATCACGGCACGCGGCAAGCTCGATGCGCGGCAGCGATTGAAGCTGCTCTTCGACGAGGACTCGTTTGTTGAGATCGGCGGCCTGGCCGGCGGCGAGAGCCTGCCGGCCGACGCGCTGGTCTGCGGCCTCGGCCGTGTCGACGGCCGTGAAGTGCTGGCCGGTGCTGAGGACTTCTCGGTTGCCGGCGGCTCGATCGGGGCAGCGTCCATGGCCAAGCGCTACCGAGTGGCCGAGTTGGCCCGCCAGGAGGGCGTACCGCTGGTCTTCATTCTCGACGGCGCCGGCCACCGGCTGACCGAAGACGGCGGCGGCCGGGTACCCAACGACCTGCTGGCACTAGCGGATATGGCGGGCGAAGTTCCCATGGTTTGCCTGGTGCTGGGGTCGGCCGCGGGCCATGGTGCGCTCACCGCACCACTCTCTGATTTCACCATCATGAGCGCCACCTCCGCGATGTTCACCGCCGGCCCACCCCTGGTCGCGTCCGCAACCGGCGAAATCGTGAGCAAGGAAGAGCTCGGCGGCCCACAGGTCGCCGCCGAGGCCGCCGGCGTCGCGCATAATGTTGTAGAAGACGACGCCGCCGCCATCGCAATGGCGCGCCGCTATCTCTCCTACTTCCCCTCCAACGCCACCTTGCCCGCGCCGCGGCGGCAGGATGCCAGCACCAGCAAGCGTGCGCTCGACGCGATTCTGGACATCATCCCGGTGAACGACCGACGCGGCTACGATATGCACCGGGTACTCGAAATCCTGGTCGACGAAGGCTCTTTTCTGGAGATCCAACCCGGCTACGGTGCCTCTCTCCTGACCGGCCTGGCCTTTCTCGGCGGCCACGCCACCGCCATTGTAGCCAACAACCCGGCGGTGCGCGCCGGCGCCATCGATGTTGAGGCCGCCATCAAGGGCGAGGAGTTCATCTCCAGCGCGGGCGCCTTCGGCCTGCCCTTCCTCTTCCTTGCCGACAACCCCGGCCTGATGGCCGGGACCGCCTCGGAGCGCGCAGGAATTCTGAAATGGGGTGGCCGCATGTTCCGCGCCCAGCGTGCGCTGCGCTCACCCAAAATCCACGTCACCGTGCGCAAGGCCTTCGGCTTCGGCACGACCATCATGGGGCAGAACCCCTTCGACCAACAAACGGCCTGCTTCGCTCTGCCGACAGCGACCCTGGGCGCTATGCCGGCGGCCAGCGGCGGTCGCGCCGCTGGTCTGAGCAAGGACACGCAGGCCGAAGTCGAAGCCCGCCAGGCCTCCGGCCCCTGGAGCATGGCCGAGCGCTTCGGCTACGACGATATCCTCGACCCCCGCGAGTTGCGCGACCGTCTCATCGCCGTGCTGGACCTGGCCGCCAACCGCCCGCGCAAAACCTAGAGGCGCGGCTTTTCGGCCGGGCCTCAGCGCTGCCAGACGCCGATGCGATCACCAAAGACCGCGCTGAGATAGACCCTACCGCCTACCTCTTCGGCCGAAGCGACAGCACCGACAACCGAGCCGTCATGCTGAAATACCCGCTGCACGGCAAGCGTGTCGGGATTGATCGACCAAATAGACCAGGGCGAGCGGCAGGCTCCACCCGTCGCACAACCAAGGAAGGCCGTGAGCGAATCGTGCGAGGCGACCAGGAGTTGGCCATCGCGGGTCCAACTGAGGTTGTCGAGCGCACCATCAATTTCCACCTCGGCACGAGCGCCGCCGTCGTGACGGCGCAGGCGCACCAACTGGCGGCCGCCGGTCTCGGCAAAGAAGATTTTCTGACCGTCCGGACTGATAGCCACACCGTTGGGGGCACTGGCCTCAGTATTCGGTACGTGACGCCAGCCCGTGTCCGGGCGCCAAGCGAGGATATCGCCGGTCACCATACCCAAGGCCGTTTTCAGACCTCCGGAGAGCGAAGTCATTGACGGCATATAGTTCGCCACGATGATCTCGCCATCGCCAGCGACGGCAATATCATTACCCGACGTCCCGGCCGGCAACTCGATGCAGCCACGCCATACGGCCCGGACCGCATGACCCTGGCCTTCGAGCGAGAGAATCTCGACCGACTCGCGGCCGCCGTGGTTGACGATATAGGCACGCCCCTTGGGGCCCATCACGATGCCATGCGGGGCAAAGACGGCGGCTTCCACCGGCGCACAGGCCGGGTCGCCCACGCCCTCGAGCCTGGCGAACTCACCTGGGGTCCCGATCGGCCAGATACGCTTGGGGGCCGGGCCGCCGAGTTCATAGGCCGCAATCGAGCCCGCCTCGCCACCAAGCGCCATCTGGCTGACCACCAGCACGCCATGGCGCGCGGCAAAGGCGATATCTTCCGGGTTATTGAAACCGCAAATCGTGCCCAAGGGCTGACCCGGCTCGCAAGCGCTGCGCGTCGGGGAAGCGCATGCCGCGGCGAACGCCACGAGCAGAAGCGCCACGAAGCCCCGCAGTATCACTCGGCCACCAAGAGCTGCTGCCGCATAGCCGCCATCCTCACGCCGACTGCGCCACCAATAGGTCGCGCAGGTCGCGCTTGAGGATTTTCCCGGATGCATTGCGCGGCAGCGGCTCCTCGAAAATATGTACCTGAGTCGGGATTTTGAACTTCGCGAGGCCCACGGCCAAGAAGGCGCGGAACTCCTCGACATCGATCGTCGCTCCACTGCGCGGGTAGATCGCCACGGCAACCTCCTCGCCGAGGCGCTCATGCGGCAGGCCGAAAACAGCCGCCTCATGTACGCCGGGGAATTCATAGATGGCCGCCTCGACCTCGGAACAATAAATATTTTCGCCGGCGCGCAGGACCATATCCTTCGCTCGATCCTGCACATAGACGAAGCCTTCTTCGTCAATCCGACCGATATCGCCGCTCATCAACCAGCCATTCACGATCGTCTTCGCCGTCGCCTCGGGCTTGTTCCAATAACCGCGGATGAGGTTGGGTCCACGGAAGGCGAGCTCGCCCACTTCGCCTACCGCGACCTGGTTGCCGTCGGCATCGAAGGCCGCCATCTCGAGGATCGGCACCGTACGCCCGGCGCTGGTCGGTTTGGAAAGATAGTCGGCACCCGAATTTTGCGGCCCGTAGGCGTTGGTCTCGGTCATGCCGTAGCCAATTCCCGGGCTCCCCTTCTTGAACGAGCCATCGATACGCTTGACCAGCTCGGGCGGAGCCGGTGCCCCACCGCCGCCGACATTGGTCAGACTCGAGGTATCGTAGTCAGCGAATTTATCGCATTCGAGAAGGTCCCAGCTCTGCGTAGGCACGCCGATGAAATGCGTGACCTTCTCGCGCTCTATCAGCTGTAGGGCGCGCTCGGGATCCCATTTATAGGTCATCACGAGGCGCGAGCCGCCAAGCCAGCAACCCAGCATCACGGCGATACAGCCCGTCACATGAAAAAGCGGAACGATGAGAATGAAGCAGGCGGGTGCCGGCAGCGCGTCTTGCGGCGCGGCTCCTTGTGATCCCTTGCGAACCTTCGCCGCCGTCGCACCACAGCCGAAGGCCATCAAGGCATTGAGCACGGCGCGGTGTGTGGAGACCGCCCCCTTGGGGAACCCGGTCGTGCCCGAGGTGTAGAGAATCGTTGCGTCGTCACCCGGCAGGATCTCGACCGCAGGCATCGCCTTGCCGAGCTCAATTCCATCTTCGAGCCGGTCAAAGCCTGCGTCCGCGCTTGCGCAACGCACCACAATGCCCGCAACACCCAGCTTGGGCATGGCCGCGCCCGCGCGCTGCATCCGCTCTTGGTCGCAAATGAGCACCTTGCTGCCGGAGTCCGAGAGTCCGTATTCGATTTCAGCGGGTGTCCACCAGGCATTGAGCAGAACCACGATGCCACCGACCGAGGTGATGGCGGCAAAGGCGACAATCCACTCGGGGTAGTTGCGCATCGCAATCGCCACGCGGTCGCCCTTCTGCACGCCGTATTTTTCGACCAGAAGCGCACCCATCGCATCGACATGCTGCATGGTCTTGGCGAAGCTCCAACGCTCGTCTTCGTAAACAAGAAATTCGCTGTCGCCACGCAGCCGCGCGGAGTCGAAGAGCACGCGAAGGCTCGCGGGTGTATTCTTGAAAACCTTGTAGGACGCCCCGTCGATTTCGGCCTCCTCTATTTCAAAAGGGGATCCGGCCGCGACGACCTGCTCGAGTGATTCTTCGTAAGTAAGAGACATGAGATTCCTTATTTCTTTGGTTCCAGAGGAGGAACCGAAAACCGCAGGATATTGTCGATACCCGGCTGCGCGAGACTGCCGCCACCGTCGAGTACGATATTCTGCCCGTTGAGATAGGAGGATTCGTTGCTGGCAAGAAAGACGAAAACATCGGCGACTTCCGCCGCTGTGCCGCTGCGCCCAAGAGGGTTCGCCTCGACAAAGGGCTCGAGCAATCCGGGGATGCGGAAGAGACTTTCGGACATCGGTGTGCGGATGATCCCCGGCGAGACACAATTGGCGCGAATCTTCGGGCCGTATTCCTGCGCGATATTGCTCGTCAGCGCCACCAGGCCGGCCTTCGCCGCCGCATAAGGCCCCTCGCCGCGCGTCGGCCGCACGGCACTCCCCGATGCGTTGTGGATCACGACACCGCCCTCGCCTTCGAGCAGCAGCGGCAGCGCCGGCCGCAACACATAAAAGGCCGCATTCAGGTTCACCGCCACCAGACGATCCCACTCCTGGATCGAATACTCGTGCAATCGTTTCACCATCCCGATGCCGGCGTTGCCGACCAGAATATCGAGCCCGCCCAGTTCGGCGCAGACAGCACGTACGGCGCCGTCGGCAGCCTCGGCGTCCGCCAGATCGACTGCGTGGCTGATGCCCCCGACCGCGGTGGCGACCTCTGCCGCCGCCGCGGCGTCGTGGTCAAGAATCGCTACGCGAGCACCCTCGGCAGCAAAGCGCTCCGCCGTGGCCCGCCCGATCCCGGACGCCGCGCCCGTGATCAGCGCACGCTTTCCTGCGAGTCTCCCCTCCGACATCCCCAAACCTCTAAAGGTCCGCCCGCCGACCCTCAAATGAGGAACCGGCAGCCGTGCCCCTTATCTCGTAAGAAGAGACCAGAGGCCGACTCCACTGGCGGCGCCGGGAGCCGCCTGGGTCAGAGCGAGGCGACCGAGACGAGCCGACCACTCGGTGGCCGTGCCGTATTCGGCGCGCCACGACCAAAGGCGGCGCGTGAAAAGGTGCAGGTGATGCTCGTGAGTGAAACCGATCGCACCCAAAACCTGATGAGCAATCCGCGGCCCCACCTCAGCGGCCTCGCCGGTAATGATCTTGGCCACCGCCACCTCGAAAGCCGGGTCGTCGAGGCCGTCGCCTGCGCGGCCAAAATTCGCCTGCTTCTCGTCCAGCGCACGGAAGGCTGCGTCGGAGGCCACGCCGGCAGCCGCTACCTGCCCCGCGAGCCGCGCCAATTCCTGCTGCACCGCCTGAAAACGACCGATTTTGCGGCCGAATTGCTCGCGCTCTCCAGCGTAGGCGACGGCGAGCGCCAGGATCGTCTCGAGCGCGCCTGCCATCTGTGCGCTGCGTGCCGCGGCCATCAGCGTAGAGACGGCATCCGCGGGCAGCGCCACCTCGGCGCGCTCCACCTGCGGCGCGGCCGACCAGGCCAAACCATCCCGCGCTTCTCCGGCGATCGTCTCACTGGGCGAAATACGACAACCCTCGGTCGGCAGGATCGCCAGCCGCAGTGTCTCACCAGCGGCTTCGGTGACCAGCACGAAATCGGCATGGCGACCGAAGGGCACGTCCAGCAACTCCAATGCGCCACCCCCATTTCCCAGCGCGCCCTCCGGAGCGGCCACAGGGGCAAGCGAGAATAGGCCCTCCGGTATGCGCAATCCTGCACGCGACGCCAGCCACGAGGCGGCGATCGACTCGGCAAGCGGAAGCGGTATGGCGTGGCGACCGGCGGCGCGCAAAATCACCCCGGCATCCTGCCAGCCGCCGCCTTCGTCGCTGAGAGCATGCGGCGCAAAGAACCCCAGCCGGCTCGCTTCTTCCTGGAGCGCCGCTGGCATCTCCGCCGCATCGGCAGAAGCGCCCGCATTGGCGGGCGCGTGCGCTGCAAAAAACCGCTCGGCAGTCTCGTAGAGCATCTGTCGTGTTTCGTTCATCGGAGCCCCAATCCACGGGCGATGATTCCGCGTAGAATCTCGCGCGTGCCACCACGCAGGGAAAACGAAGGAGCATTCATGACCAGGTGGGCCAGCATCTTCTGGCTGGTCGAGGCCGACACGCTCCGGCTCGGCGCCATACCGAGCAACTCCTGGACCCGGCCGGGCTGATCCTGCTCGTAGACAGCCCCCAGGTCCTTGACCACCGCAGCCTCAAGGTCGGGACTCTCGCCCGCATGCAGAAGCGAGGCCACCGAGGTCGACATCGTGCGCATGGTTGCCAGCCAGGCGACCTGATGGCCCACCTCAACCTCGGCGCGCTCGCCCGCAACCGGACCGAGCTCACGCACCATCTCTTCGAGCAGCGGATGGCAGGAAAGATAACGCT
This sequence comes from Deltaproteobacteria bacterium, assembly GCA_046583355.1. Classification (GTDB taxonomy): domain Bacteria; phylum Desulfobacterota; class Binatia; order UBA12015; family UBA12015; genus UBA12015. The sequence continues at coordinate 28,274 of JAYGCM010000013.1, read as the reverse complement.
CCGGCCCACTGCGCTCGTAGGCCAATTCGGCCATGACCTGCTTCCAGCCACCGCCTTCTTCGCCGATCAATGCGTCGGCAGGCAGGTCCACGGCGTCGAATACGACCTCGCAAAAATGATCACTACCCGCGAGGTCGCGGATAGGTCGCACCTGAATTCCCGGCGTGTCCATCGGGATGAGAAATTGCGAGAGTCCCGCATGACGCTCTTCTTCGCCGGAGCGAAAGAGGCCGACCATGAAATGCGCCATTGCCGCACCACTGGTCCAAAGCTTCGTACCCTCAAGCCGCCAGCCATCGGAGGTCTTCTGCGCCCGTGCGCGTACGCTAGCCAGGTCCGAGCCGGTATCGGGTTCGCTCATGCCGATGCAGAAATAGGTCTCGCCGCGGCAGATGCCAGGCAGGATCGTGCGCTTCTGCTCCTCGCTACCGAAGCGCAGAAGAAGCGGACCGCTTTGGCGATCCGCCATCCAATGCGCGGCGACCGGCGCCCCGGCGGCGAGCATTTCCTCAAGCACGACGAAGCGCTCGAGGAAGCTGCGCTCGGCGCCGCCGTATTCGCTCGGCCAGGTCATTCCGATCCAGCCCCGCTCGCCCACCCGCCGGGTAAAATCGGTATCGACGCCAAACCAGGTGCGCGCCCGTTCGTGCCGCGGCAGGTCCGCCAAAGCGTCGGCCAGAAAGCTGCGCACTTCGTGGCGCAGAACGTCGGCCTCGGGCGGAAGATGTTGCAAATCAAATCGAAAGTGCTGCATGCCTACCCCCTCGGTTAGCACGAAGGAGTGGGTGCGGAATACGGCTGTCGCTGCTACGTTTCTGCTCGGCCGAGCACATTCGCCCGGCCGTGTACGCAAGAGAGAACGAGGGAAAAATGACGATTCGCCACATCCAGGATCTCGTCGACCGGCAAGCCCAACGCTGGGAAAAAGAACAGCTGGCCGCCAAGGGCAAGCAGGACGGCCCATCCGTCTCGATCCACCGCTTCCCCTCCTCGGGCGCCACGGAGATCGGTCGCCGTGTCGCCGAAGCCCTCGACTTCGGCTTCTTCGGCAAAGAAATCGTCGAAGAAATCGCGCGCGAGGAGAATATTCGCCAATCTCTCGTCGCCAACCTCGACGAGCATTTCCGCACGGCAATCGAGCGTCATATCCTCGACGGCTTCAGCTCGGACAGCTTCAACGAAACCGACTATCTGAAGGATCTCGTCCACGTGGTGAGCCATATCGGCCATCGCGGCAACGCCGTCATCCTCGGCCGTGGCTCGGCCTTCATCCTGCCCAAGGCGACGACGCTACGCGTATTGCTCACGGCACCGCTGGAAAATCGCGTCGCCTGGTACACCAAGAAGACCGGCCTGCCGGTCGCCGATGCGGAGGCAATTCTCAAAAAAGAAGAGTCGAACCGCTCGGAGTTCCTCAAGCGCGACTTCTCGGTCGAGTCGATCAGCCCCTCCGATTTCGATCTCTGCCTCGATACAGCGACCTTTGGCATCGAGGGCACCGCGGATCTGATCGTCGCGGCCACCAACAAGCGTTTCTCGATCGGCTGAAGTCTCCCGCGCGGTCGCGATACGAACCGCCGCGTAAAAAAGGGCCCGATCCGCGACTGCGGACCGGGCCCTTTCTACGAGCGGTAGCCGAAGCGACGCTCTTAGCGAAGCGTGAAGCGGCCCTGATCGATGACAATATCACCGTTCTGGTTCTGCGTGCGAAAGAGCATACGGTCGCCGTCTTGCCACATCGATACTGTCAGGTCGTCGCCCGGCATGACGGGCTTGGAGAAGCGGCCGTACATCGACCCGAACTTGGCCGGGTCGCCGTCGCAAAGCGAATGCAAAAGCGCACGGCCGGTGAAGCCATAGGTACACAGGCCGTGCAGGATCGGCTTCGGGAAGCCGGCCATATCGGCAAACGAGGGGTCCGAATGCAGGGGGTTGCGGTCGCCCGAGAGGCGGTAGGTCAGCGCCTGGTCCTCACGGGTCGTGTAGGTCACGCTATGGTCGGGCTCGGCAGTCGGAAACTCGACCTTCGGGGAGCCGCCACGCTCGCCGCCGAAGCCGCCCGCGCCACGAATGAACAGGGACATGAAGACCTTCATCAACGGCTTGCCGGTGGCGACATTGATCGACTCCGACTCCAGCTCCACAATGGCGCCTTTGCCTTCGCCCTTATCCCACATGGCCTTGACGCGCCCCATGCTCTCGATCTCGCCCGCAGCCGGGATCTCGTCGAAGAGCTCGATGCCTTCCTCGCCGTGCACCAACATGGCCGGGTTGAAGTCGCCGATCTCCGACATCGGCAAACCGCCGCCGCCAAGAATCACCGCTTGGGTGGGCAGCACGCGCTGCTCGATCCCCTTGGAATTCTCAGTCGTGAAGGCCAACTCCTCGCAGCCGGCGCCTACGCCGACCGCGTAGAGTAGGGAATCTTTGGACGTCCAGCTACGGCGCTGTGTTTCACCCGTCTTGCCAACGGCGCTCGGATCGAGAGGCATCGCGAAATCTCCTTCTTGTGTTGCGTTCCTACGCCCCCGCGACCGCGGCGGCTCCCCGATTACCCCTCCCATACAGAAAGCCCGCCCGCCACCAGAAGCGGCCGGATATGGTTGGAGCGGAAGACAAAAAAAGGGCGCGGAGCCGAAGCTCCGCGCCCTTTTTGCACGTTCTACGCTGATCTGATGACGATCAGAAAAGAATCGGGCCGTCGACGAAGGCGCCGCGCGGTGAAGGTGCACCGCCGCAGGTACTGTTTGCCACGCCATCGTCATACAGGTCGCAATCGATGGCCAGGCCGTAGCCGCCATTGATCTCCAGGCAAGCCGTACAATTCGCGGCAGTGCGGATACAGGCAGCGTAGGCCGTCGGATCGGCTTCGGCGGCACAAGCGCCACCAACAACGGTGTCCCAATCGATGCCCTTCTCGGTACATTTCTTGCCGATCATCTTGACCAATTTGGCCTCTGCCTTATCGGCCCTTTCGGCGAGCTTCACGTCGTCGATACAGGTCTCAAGATCGGCGGCGGAGCTGAAGGCATCCGTCCTGGCTCGCAGGCCCTTGCCGACACAACTCTTGAAGCCTTTGAGTTCCGTTGCGGTGATCTTGTCGGCGGTTTTGAGGATCGTATTCTGACATGTTGCCGCATCGCGGTTCGCTCGGTCGGTCGCGTCCACAATGAGAGTCTCGGGCGTAGCGCCGAGAATGTCCGCCAGCGCCGCGACCTGCTCGGGCTGCACACCGGCGACCATGGCGGCCGCGCTCACGAAGGCGAAATCGGGCTCAGCAGCGCCGATACATTTCCCCTTATCCGGGTCGGTCTGCTTTTCCTGGATCTTGGCTTCCAGCTTCAGCATGCGCTCCTTGCGGTCTGCCTCAAGGCATTCCGCAACCGTCTGGGCACCGAGCTTGTCCTTGCCATAATCCTTGACGCAGCCCGCATTCTCACGGGCCTGAGTCAGATTGATCCGGACCACATAACCGGCCATCGAACCGATGCATTTCTGCTGGTCCTTGGTCTGTTCCTGGGCCAGCGCATCCGGTGCGCCGAGGAAACCGAGCGAAAGCGCGAAGCCGAGGCCGGCTGCGAGAGTTCGGTTGCTTGCGAATTTGCGGGATAGGTTCATGCGAGATGCCTCCGATACAGGTTGTCAGGGGGTCCAGTTTCGATCGTGCCGCCGACGGGGCGATCGCGAATTGCTTCGAGATCTACCGGTCGCCTGCAGCAAAATTTCAAATCGAAGTACTGAACTACCACTAGTGGCGTGCAGAAAGATAGTCCTGAAAAGCCCTGCACCGGAGTTTTTACCAACCTTTCTGACAACCCTCTCAGCGGATGGGAGATCCCGAAATAAGCAAGAGAGGGCAGGCTTTTCTTCCGACAAAACACGGCTCTTCAGGCCCCTCTCCGCGCACTCCATAGCGCAAGCCCTATGCCCTCTACGATAGCGTCGGCTCAAAGCCCGGAAAATCGGGCCTGCACTCCGGCGCGCGGCCGGATTCCCGGTGCCGGAATGCCGACTTCTTCCTGAAAGCGCTGGTCGAGGAGATTGTCAATCGTAATATATACCTGCAGCCACGGGAGTGCCTGCCAGGAAATGGCGAGATCCACCCGCTGGTAAGCGCCCAGCGTGACGACACCGGTCGGGACCGACTCGGCCGGCAACGGGCCGACGAAAAGCGCCTGCAGACGCGTCTCCACGGCATGATTCACCTGCCAGAGCAGCCCGAGGCCACCGCGCCATTTCGGCCGATTCAGCAGGCGCGTGCCCGTTTCGCTGTCGCGGACATCGTTCCAGGTGGCATGCGCCGTGATAGCGACTCCGGCGATCGGCTCCAGGCGAAGCTCTGCCTCGACCCCATTGGATTCAACCTGCGCGAGATTCTCGAGAAGAAAGGTATCCGAGTTGAAGTCGATCAGATTCTCTACATCGAGATCAAAATACGTGAGGCTTGCGTTCGCCCTCGCGTCCAGAAACTCCCAGCCGACACCGAGATCCCAGCCGCGGCTGCGCTCGGGAACGAGATCGCGGTTACCGACAATCGGGTTGCCCAGAGCGTAGAAGCTCGGCAGCTTGAAGCCCTCCCCCCAGCTGCCGTTCCACGACAGCCCCGTCTCGGCGATCGCCCAAGAGGCACTCAGCCGGGAAGATACCTCGCTTGCGTAATCGTCGGGGATATCAACGCGCAGGCCCGCCTGCACGACCAAACCGAAGCTGGACTCCAGATGCGCCTCGGCAAAAGGCGCGCCGGTCAGGCGATTCAGATCGAAATCGATCAGACCCGGCACGACCACGCCGCCGAAATCAAGCGCGCCACGGCTCGACCCGACCTGCCACTCCACGTCCCCACCCAGGGTGAGAGTCAGCCCCGCGCCGGGGTCTGCCGTCACGCGGCCCGAGGCGGAATAGCGCTCAAGCCTCGTCGTGGTTCCCGGCTCGCCCGGTGCTTCGGGCGGCACGCCGGGCGACCGGAGATGCTCCCAACGCTGGGTGGTGGTCGCCCAGAGCGCCGCCTCGATCTTCTCGTGCACGCGCTGCTCCCAAGTCAAGCCAATATCGAGCTCTTCTACATCGCGGACCTCGAACTCTCCTTGCAGAAGCGCGTATTCCACCCCGCCGCTGAAGACCGGGTAGGCCGCGGAATGCGAATCCCCGTAGCGCAGCGTGCCGCGCAGCTCGCCCTCGCCCGGAAGCGCCACGCCGGCATGCGCCAACACGCTGCCGCCGTCGTAGCCGCCAAGCTCATCGGGCACTCCCTCACGAACCCAGGAGCCGGCGATCGCAAGGTCCACCGGTCCGCGCTCGCCGCGCGCACTTGCCATCCCCCGAAAATAGCCGAAGCGGCCGCCGGAGAGATCGACCATGGCCTCGTCCTCGCCCTTGCCGCCACGGGTGCGAATCTGAATCGCGCCGGCCAGCGCATCCGAGCCATGCACGGCCGAGACCGGCCCGCGCACGACCTCGATCTGCTCAAGGTTGAGTAAATCGAGTGTCGAGAGGTCAAACGAGCCGCCGCGCGCATTGGTCGGGTCGTTGAGCACCACACCATCGAGCAAGATCAGCGTATGGTTGGGGTCGAGCCCGCGCATATAAATCGAGGCGAGACTGCCGCGCGTCCCGGCCTGCTGCACATGCAGGCCCGGAAGATTGCGGATCACATCCACCACCCCATCGTATTTCGAGGCCTCGATCTCCTTGCGGCTGATGACCTCAACGCTGCCGGGCAATAGCTCGAGTGGCTGTGGCGCACGCGAACCCGTCACCACCAGGGTCTCGACTTCGGGCGGCGCTGACTCGGGGAGACCCTCTGCCCGTGTCGGCGTCGGCAGAAGGGCAAGAGGCAAGACAAGCAATATAATTGAAATCATTCGCATGAAATTCCTCGGCCGCAATCTAACAAACCATCTCGCCCGCAACGAAAGCATGCACACGCGGGTCGGGCGGCGACTCGAAAAAAATTTCGGTAGGAGCCTCGGCAATCAACTTGCCGCCCAGCAGCAGCGCACAGCGGTCGGCGAGGCGACGCGCCTGGAAAATATTATGCGTAACGAAGACGATCGTCATGCCGCGGCGCCGATGCTCTTCGGTGATCAACTCCTCGATCATCGCGACATTGGCCGGGTCGAGGTTGGCCGTCGCCTCATCCAGAAGCAGCACCTTGGGCCGCACGGCCAATGCCCGCGCGAGCGCGACCCGCTGCTGCTCACCACCCGAGAGCAGGTAGGCCGGGGTTTCCGCGAGCGACGCAAGCCCGACACGTTCGAGCAGATCGGCGACCCCCTTGCGGTCCTCGCGGCCACGCAGCTCGAGGCCGAAAGAAACATTGCGCGTAACCGAGCGAGCCAGCAGGCGTGGTCGTTGAAAAACCGTCGTCACCTCGCGGCGCGCCGAGGTCGGCGCCCTCGGCGGCAGGCGCCGGCCCTTGAAGAAAAGAAACCCCTCATGCGGCTCTTCGAGAAGGTCGAGCAGGCGCAAAAGCGTCGACTTCCCCGAACCACTCGGCCCGAGCACGGCGGTGAAGGAACCCGCAGCGATCTCCAATTCCGGGATATCGAGCACGCAGCGCCCAGAATAAGATTGGCGCAAGGCCGCAAGCCTGTAGACCGTTTCAGTCACCAGAAGGCTTCCTCCGCGGCTCGCCGGCGCCGATCAGAATGAGGTTCACCAACAAAGCCATCGCGAGCAGAACCAACCCCAACGCCAGCGCCAGAGCGAACTCCCCGCGCCGGGTCTCCAATACGATGGCGGTTGTGAGCACACGGGTATGGCCGGCGATATTGCCGCCCACCAGCATCACCGCGCCGACCTCTGAAATGGCGCCACCGAAGGCCGCGGCGATCGCCGCAAGAACGCCGCCGCGAGCCTCGAGCAAAACAGTCTGTGCGACCTGCCTGCGGGTGGCTCCGAGCGAGACAAGCTGTCGCTCAAGCTCGGCATCCACGCCCTCCACCGCCGCCATCGTCAAGCCGCTCACCAGAGGCAGGGCCAACAGCGATTGCGCCAGAATCATGGCGCTTGGCGTGAAGAGCCATTCCAGGCCAGCAAGCGGCCCCGAGCGCGAGAGAAAAAGATAGACACCCAGGCCGACCACCACCGGCGGCATTCCCATTCCCGTATAAAGCAACGCACGCATGGCACGCCGCATACGCGGCCCGGCTTGGAGGCCGACAAACGCCCCCAAGGGAATCCCCACCAGCGTCGCGATCAATAGCGCGCTCAGGGAGACCCGCATGGTCAATGCTAATATCGAGAAAAGCTGGGGATCACCGGAGGTGACGAGATCGAGCGCCCCGGCAAAGGCCGTAGCGAGCGTCTCCCAGGAACCCTCACGCATGCGCGATCCCCGCCCTCATGGACGCGCCAGAGCCGCGGCCTGCTTCCAGGCCCGCGAATTCGGATAGAAAAGCGCCATGCCGTACCGGTCACGACCAAAAATCGAAATCCGCTCCTGGGTCGGCAAGGAGACCAGCCAATCCGCGAAAGCCTGCGCCAGATCAGCCTTGATGGAACTCTTGCCCGGCGCAACGAGAACCAGCCCGTAGGGGTTGAAAAGCGCAGGGTCGGAATTGTCGGCCGGCGAGGCGCCGCCGACCAGGACCTCCAGGTGCGCCAGTCGGTGCCGCTGCGCGAGAAAGGTCCCACGGTCCGTCAGCGCATAGGCGTCGGTCTCGTTGGCGAATTGTAGCGTTGAGCCCATGCCCTGCCCGAGCGAACGATACCAACCCGCCGCCGGATCCGGCGGCATGCCGATGGCCTTCCACAACCCCATCTCCTTGGAATGCGTCCCGGAATCATCGCCGCGCGAGGCGAAAGCCGACCCGGTCGCCGCGATTCGGGTCAGAGCGTCTGCCGCGCTCGGGGCCGTGCGAATGTCGGCCGGATCAGCCAGCGGCCCCACAATCACGAAATCGTTGTACATAATATCACGACGCTCGATTCCGTGGCCCGCCGCAACGAAGGCCTCCTCACGCAGGCGCGCATGGACCAGCAATATATCGGCATCGCCGGCACGCCCGAGCGCGAGCGCCTGGCCCGTGCCGACCGCAACCACATCCACCCGCACGCCATGGCGCTCCTCGAACTCCGGCAAAATGGCCTCCAGCAGACCGGAATCCGCCGTGCTTGTGGTCGTCGCCAGGCGCAGGGCAGGCTTCGCCTCAGCCGCCGCAGGAACAGCCCAACAGACACAAAGGAGGAACGCCGCGAGGCGTGCAGACAAGCAATCGATCACGACAGGTAAAGCTAACGAGCGCGTGCGCCCTTTTCATCAGAGCTGCGGCCGCCTGCAGCAGCAGCGTCGAGATCTCGCATCAGCTTGCGCAACTGCGGGTCGTTGGGCCGTAGGAGCAGGAGCCGTTCCGCATAGCCACGCACGGCAGCGCGCGCGCCGCTCTGCAGACTGAGCGATACCCCGAGCTCAAGCAGCGCGGCGTCCTGCGGATGCCGTGCGAGCGCACGTTGTAGCAGCTCGCGAGCGCCCTCCAGGTCTCCCGAAGAATGCTTCGCGACGGTCAGAACGTAGGCATAGCGCGGCTCCTGCGGCGCCAACTCGGCGGCGCGGGCCAGTTCGGATAATGCCGCGACCGTGTCGCCCTGACGAACCAGCGCCAGACCCAGCGCATGGCGCAGGTCGGCCGAGCCCGGGGCCCGCGCGAGGCCACGACGCAAAATCTCCTCGGCGCCAGTCTCGTCGCCGTTTTGGCGCAATAGGTCGGCCAGGTTCACATAGCTCGGCAGAAACTCCGGGCCGACGCGCAACGCCTCGCGGTAAGCAGCATCTGCCACCTCGAGATCGCCGCGGCGCGCGGCAAGAAGCCCCAGGTTGAGATGCGCCTCGGGCCAATCCGCATTGCGTTGCTGGGCCGCGCGGTACTCGGCAAGCGCGGCCGCCAGCGCTGCGGCACCGCTTTCGCCCAGAGCTTCCGGTGGTGCATCGCCGAGAGCGCGACCGGCTTCAATCCGTACAGCGAGTGTCGCGTCACCGAGCAAAGCCACGCCCACGCGAAGACGTTCGCGCGGCGGCAGCACCTCGAGCGCCGAGGCCGCTCCCATGCGGACCAGGGCGTCGCCATCGCGGGCGGCCTCGGCCAGAGCTTTATCCGTCGCTGTCCCAGGATAAGAAGCGAGCAGCGCGGCGGCGCTCGCACGCGCGATTCCCGGCTCGCCAGACGAGCGTAGGATACGAATCAGATCGGCGCGGGCACCCGCCGCACCGCGTCGCCCTGCCGCCAGCGCCCGCGGGAAGGCCGGCGGCCGGTCGACTTGTGCACCGCGGGCTTCGAGGATCGTCCTGGCCCACGCCGCATCGCGGTCCGCGTGACAATCGAGGCAAGGCAAAGGCACGCCGAGTTCCAAGGCGAGGTCCGCGCGCGGCACGCGGAAGCCGTGGTCGCGCCGCGGGTCAACCTTCATATAAGTTCGCTCGGGCATATGGCAGGACACGCAGCGCGCGCCCGCCGTCCCCGTTTCGTGAAAATGATGCTCGGCCGTATCAAAGGTAGCCGCGCCGTGGCAGCCGCCGCAGAGCGCGTTGCCCTCTTCGCGCAGAGCGAGGCTATGCGGATCGTGGCAATCGCTACAGGTCACGCCGGCGGCGAACATTCGGCTTTGCAGGAAGGATCCGTAGACATAGACCTCGTCCTGGATCTGCCCATCGGGAAAATACAGCCCCTCATCGAGAAGTTGCGGGCGATACGCGTCGAGGAAGCGGCCGTGCGCCGCCAGCGGGTCGCCGATCTGTGAGCGGCGGGCATGGCAAGGTGCACAAACCTGAAGCTCGGCGGTAGATTCCGCGCCTTGCCCGGCCGCGCGCTCGGCAATGCGCGCCCCCTCCTGGCGATGCCAACTACCGCGCCCGCGCAGCTGGATCGCGAAGCCATTGCCTGGTGGCGCAGCACCTGTCTCCGCCCAGGCAATATGCGCCGAGCCCGGGCCGTGACAGGACTCGCAGGCAACATCGATCTCCGCGTAGGCCGTCTCGTAGGCCTTCTCGGCCAAGCGAAACTCCTTGCGCAAGGCGGTCGAATGGCAATCGGCGCACATGCGGTTCCAGCGAAAAGCGACGCCATCCCAATGCAAAGGGTCGCCAGGGGCCGCCTCGCCCTCGACTTGCAGCGAGAACCAGCGCTGGCCGCCGGCATCCTGCGGCCGCGAATCCCAGGCGAAGGTCAAAGCCTGCAAACGCCCGGAGGATCCGTGCACAAGATATTGCTGCAAAGGCTCGGTGCCGAAGGCATGCACAATCTCGACCTCCTGCGTGGTGCCATCAAGCTCGTGGAGGACCGCGAAGAAACCGCCGTCGCGACGAAAGAAGCGCGCCGCGACGCCGCCGGATTCGACCCGGGCGTCACCGAAATCGCCGAGAACCGCCCCCTCCTCGGCAGCCAGCATCATCGCGCGGTCGTGGTCCGAACCTTGCCAGGCACGGAATTCCGCCTCGTGGCAGCCGCGGCAGCGTAGGGCCCCGGAAAATTCGGCCGCTCGGACCGGGGCCGGGAAAAGGAAAAGAAAAACAGCGCCGGCCAGCCCAAGGAAGCGAAAAAACGCAGATTGCACGCGGCACATTCTGTCACGAGCGTGTCCGCAACGCACACGCTCGGCACCCGGCCGAATGCCGCCCCGGTGCCGAGGCTATTCCCCTTATGTAGTTTTGCCGATAGGACGCCTTGACAACGGGGCCAAGGCCACGAACAATTGGTCCTCACCAAACAATTGCCCGCTCAGTTTCACGGCACCATTTCGGAGGAATTCATGCATCGGAAGTTTAATATCGCCACGGCCATCGCGGCCGCCTCGGTCCTTTTTCTCGCCAGCTGCGCCACGCCGCAGGATCAGGGTCAGCTGAAAGAAGAAGTCGGCCAGCTCGCCGAGAAGGTCGATGCCGTCTCGACACAGCAAAAAGAGGTACTCACCGCGCTTGCCGCGTTGAGCAAGGGACAGAAGGCCATTCTGGCCAAGGCAGCCGCACCGGCACGCGCGGCGAAGCCCAAAGACGACCCCAATAAGGTCTACGATGTTCCCGTCGGCGACTCCTATGCGAAGGGCCCGAAGGACGCGAAGGTCACGATTGTGGAGTTCTCGGACTTCCAATGCCCGTTCTGCTCGCGCTCGACCGGATTGCTCAACGACCTCATGGAAGCCTATCCCAACGACCTCCGGATCGTCTACAAGAACTTCCCTCTCTCCTTCCACAAGCAGGCCATGCCGGCGGCCAAGGCCGCGATTGCCGCGGGCAAGCAGGGCAAATTCTGGGAGATGCATGATATGATCTTCGAGAATTACCGCACCCTGGCCGACGATAAATACCCGGAATGGGCTGAGGCCATCGGCATCGATGTCGTGCAATTCAAAGCCGATATGGCCGACAAATCCACCCAGGCCCTGATCAGCGCCGAGATGCGCCAGGCCTCGAAAGCCGGCGTGCGTGGCACGCCGACCTTCTTCATCAACGGCAAGAAGCCGCAAGGCCGCTCGCTCGAGATCTACAAATCGATCATCGACGCCGAGATCAAGAAGAAAAGCTGATCGCCAATCGCGGATCGCGAAAAGGGCGGCGGGGGCAACTCCGCCGCCCTTTTTTTGTGCGCAATTGCGGCGAAAAAGAGCGCGGTCAGCGGCCGGAGTAGATTTCTGCGGGAATTTGCCGCTACGAGAAGAGGCATGCACAGCAGAATCTCTGGCTGGCTCGCCCTGCCGCTCGCCCTTGCCCTGACGACCGCAGCAGCAGCCGAACCCGCCGACCGGATCCTCACCGGCGCGACGGTCGTCACCGTCAACGCCGCGCAGCCAAGCGCTGCGGCCATCGCCATCCGCGACGGCAAGATCGTGGCTGTGGGCACGACGGCCGAGGTTCTCCAATGGCAAGGCCCCCAGACTCAGGTCGATGACCTGAGCGGACGTACCATCCTGCCGGGCTTCATCGATGCGCACGGCCATATCACCATGCAGGCGCGCATCGGCTTCATGCGCAATATCGCGCCAGCGCCCGTCGGGACGATCCGCAATATCACGGACCTGCAACGGGAGATGCGAATCCAGGTAGCCTCGCCGATCACGGCGATCACCGGCTGGGTACTCGGCTTCGGCTATGACGATTCGTTATTGACGGAGAAGCGCCATCCGACGCGCAGCGAACTCGACGCGGTTTCCACCGAGAAACCCGTCGTCGTATTGCACGCGTCGTTGCACCTGGCCTCCGCCAATAGCAAGGCGCTTGCGCTGGCCGGCATCACGGCCGCGACACCGAACCCTCCGGGCGGAGTGATCCGGCGGCGGGCCGGCTCACAAGAGCCCGATGGCGTCCTCGAAGAGACGGCGATGCATATGCTGCTCGGTGCGTTACCCGCGCCGAATCTTGACCAGACGCTTCTCACGCTGGCTGTCGCGCAGCAAGAATACGCCAAGAACGGCATCACCACGGCCCAAGAAGGTGCTGCAGACGCCGCCACGGTGGCCATGCTGGAAGAAGCCGCACGGCGCGACATGCTGAAAATCGACGTCATCGCCTTCCCCATCTGGCGCGACGCGGACCAGGCCCTGGCGGGCCGCACGATGGGCCAATATTCCAATCGCTTCAAGATCGGCGGCATCAAGCTCGTGCTCGACGGGTCGCCACAAGGCAAGACGGCTTTCCTCACCCACCCCTACCACCAACCTCCCGCAGGCCTGCCGGAAGACTACCGGGGCTACCCGATGCTTCCCGCTGCGGAAGTCGAAAGCTATGTCGCCGAATATGCCGCCAAAGGCTGGCCGCTGCTCGCCCACGCCAACGGCGATGCTGCAGCCGATATCCTGATTGCCGCCGTCGGCAAGGTCGCCGACGAGCGCAAAGTGAGCGACCATCGCACGGTGATGATCCATGCGCAGACCGTGCGGGAAGACCAACTCGACCAAATGGTCGAACTCGGCATCATTCCTTCCTTCTTCGTCGCGCATACTTTCTATTGGGGCGATTGGCACCGTGACTCGGTTCTCGGCCGCGCCCGTGCGGAAAAGATCAGCCCGGCCCATACCGCCGGCCGCAAGGGCCTGCGCTATACCTTCCACAACGATAGCCCGGTCGTCCCACCGCATATGACGCGCCTCATCTGGACCGGCGTGAACCGCACGACGCGCAGCGGCCAGACGCTGGGCTGGCAGGAGCGCGTCACACCGCTTGAGGCCATCCAGGCCGTGACGATTCACGCGGCCCGACAGAATTTCGAAGAAAACGAAAAAGGCTCGATCGAGGTCGGCAAATTGGCGGATCTGGTTGTGCTCGACGGCAACCCATTGGAGGTCGCACCGGAGACTATCGACCAGATTGCCGTGGTCGAAACCATCAAGGAAGGCAAGACGATATACCCGCAGCCAAAGCCGGCCAAGAAAAAGGCCCGAAAATAGACTCTTTCGCGGTTCGCCTGTTCTTTAATTTGAGGGCGTGCCTCGGGCGCTTCTGCATGCTTCAAGAAATGGAGATATGCCTAAAGGCGATGCGATCGAAGTTAATGGTACTGTGCAGGAAGCTCTGCCCAACGCAATGTTCCGCGTTTCTCTAGAGAACGGTCATAAAATGATCGCTCATATTTCAGGAAAAATGCGCAAACATTACATCAAGATTCTCCCCGGAGATAAAGTGACCGTGGAGCTATCTCCCTACGATCTCACTCGCGGACGCATTACATACCGCGCAAAATAAGCAGTGGCGGTCGCAGGACCCGGGAATAATCCCGGCATTGCGGCCTCTAGAACGTGGCGATGCCACAATAGGTTCGCGCGAGGACAGGTCCTGTACCCGCACGAAGAATAGGATTCATAGTGGGTAAGAAAATTTACGTTGGAAATCTCTCGTACAGTGTCGACGATTCGTCTCTCGGTGCTCTTTTCGCCGAGTACGGCACGGTTGAGAGCGCGAACGTCATCACCGACCGCGACTCGGGCCGCAGCAAGGGCTTCGGATTTGTCGAGATGAGCAGCGACGACGAAGCGGCCGCGGCCGTTGAGGGCCTCGGTGGCCAAGAGCATGATGGCCGCACGCTGAACGTCAGCGAAGCGCGCCCCCGCGAAGATCGCCCTCGTGGCGGTGGCGGCGGTGGTGGTGGCGGCGGCGGCGGCGGTGGCCGCGGCAGCCGCTGGTAGGCAAGCCAAAAACGGCCGGTCGCGGGCTTTGCCTGCGGCCGGCCGTTTTTTTGCCCGGCGTTGCAGTTGAGTCCCGCGAGGCCGACTGCGAGTATCCCTCTCGTGGCAACAAAAAAACTTCTTTATCGAGTCCGCTTTCGCAACGAGGACAAGGCCCTTGAGGTCTATTGCCGCCACGTCGACCAGGCCGAACTCTTCGGCTTCATCGAAATCTCCGATTTCGTCTGGGGCGGAAAATCCGACATTATTCTCGACCCCTCCGAGCAAGAGGTGCGAACCGAGTTCAGCGGCGTGAAAAGGGCACAGATCCCGATGCATGCCATCATCCGAATCGACCAGGTCGAGAAGGGCGGCAAGGCCAAAGTGCTTCCGCTGAGTAAAAAACAGCCCGACCCGGCGATCTCGGACCTCCTGCGGGGTCCGAATATCCCGATCATCGACCCGACAAGACCACGCGGACGCAAGCGCTGAGCCAGCCGCCCGCTCGGAGAGCAAAGATCATGTTCGACCTACAAGAAATCGAAGCAATCAAGCGCCTGAAATATAAATATATGCGCTGCCTCGACAATAAGCTTTGGGGCGAGATGGAAGATTGCTTCGCCGAAGACGCCACCTGTTCCTATAGCGGCGGCAAATTCGCATTTTCCGGACGCAAGGCGATCCTGGACTTCTTCCGCGAGTCCATGGATGCGGCGCATATTCTTTCGAGCCATACGGTCCATCACCCCGAGATCGACATCACCAGCGAAACGACCGCCACCGGAATCTGGCGCCTGGAAGACGTCTACATCGACGACAAAGAGGGTTTCGCCATCCAGGGCACCGCCTGGTACCGCGACGAGTACGTCAAACTCGATGGCGCCTGGAAGCTTCAGCATACGGGCTACAAGCGCACCTGGGAGGAGATGGTCGTCCGCAAAGGCGACGAACGACTCTCCATGCTGCAACGCTGGAGCGACAAAACCGGCGCAAGTTCCGGCGTCTAGAGGTCCCGCCGGGTCCCGACAACCTGATCAGAGGCCACAATTTTGAGCGCACGCCCCCCCCGCCGACAATTATACTCGCCCTTGCCATCCTTCTGACCGGTGGGGCCGTGCGGTTCTGGAACCTCGGCTGGGGACTCGCCTACTCCTTCGCCTTTCCGGACGAGGTGCTGATCTGGCCGACGTATTTTCACTCCTTCCTTCCGCTTGAACCGAGCTCCTTCCTTCGTCCCGAAAGATTCCCGACCTTCGTCTACGGCAACCTGAGCGGACTTCTCGGCGCCGCCGCCGATGCGCTGGACCTGGTGCCCGAGAGTGCCCCGAGCACTTTCCAGGTCGTGTACATCGCACGCCTGGTCACGGCCTCGGGCAGGTCTCGGAGCTGCATTATCGACAGCAGTAGGGCCTGGTCGAGTTCCTGCGCGCGGAGCTCCGCAGCGCTCCGGGGGCAAGCGTCCCCGCGTCGGCCTGCCGTTGCCGGTCTCTCAATATTACCGGATCGTCACGCCGCTGCGGGCCGCCGGCCTGGCGCCCCGCCCCCTACCGGCCGAAGAATGGTTCACGGCCGACATCGATGCCTTCGTGCTGCCGGAGACCCATGTCATCAAGATGCACCGATCCCACCCGGATCGCCCGGATATCCCGGCCATCGAAGCTCTGGAGAGCGGCGTGGCCGGCTGGCACGAGGCCGCGCGCTGGGAGCCCAGCTATTGGGCTCAGGACCATTATACAATTCTGGATCCGGGCTTCGCAGGCGACCTGCTGCCGGGAGCGCAGGGGTTCCGCGTCTTCCTGCGCAACGCTGAGCCGACCGAGCTTCCTTGAGTGTCGTCGCGGCCAGCCGCGACAACGCCAGGCGGGATGAATTCCGCTGGCGTCCGCGCTAACGTGGGTCGCATGGGAATGGAGATTGGCGGCCGCATCTACAAGATCGAGGAGACCAAGCAAATCACGGAGCGTTTTCGAAAACGCGAATTCGTGTTGGTGCTTGAGGAAAACTCGGAGTATCCGCAATACGTGCAATTTCAACTCACAGGAAATCGGGTCGACAAGATCAACGATTTCAAGGTCGGCGACGAGGTGAAGGTCGACTTCAGCCTGCGCGGGCGCGAGTGGACCAGCCCCAAAAACGAGATCCGGTACTTCAACAGCCTGGATGTCTGGGACCTGATACGCATCGGCGACCAACAGCAGGCCGCCGACGATATGCCCTTCGGCGACGCCCCGCCCCCGTCCGACGAAGAAATGCCTTTCTAGAGACGGCCGACTAAGGACCGCGGTGTCCGCCGTGGCGGTGCGGTGCGTGCTTCGCAGGGGCGATTACTCCTTCGGGCACGGAATCCGCGCTTGCCTCAGGCAGGTCGGCCCCCTCGTTTCCGGGCACCAGGATATCGACGCCCTTTTGCATTGCGGCGGCCGGGGCATGGACCACGGTTTCGACAACCCGCCCGATCCGCGGCGCCCAACTCAGCCAATCTTCTTTGGCTTTGGCGACAATCCGGAAAGCCGCGCCATTGCCCACCTGCGGGCCCGGTTCATCGGGCGTGGCAAAGGCAATCCCTCCCGCAAGCAGGGCTTCCAACGATTCCACCGAGATGTCGAGACCACTGAAGAGGCCGAAATGTGCCTGCAGGCCGCTGGCGTTCCAGAACACGGAATTGGCGCGCACCAGAGCCGTATATTTGGGCCATATATTGACGTGGACGAATACCTTGGTCGATTCAGACCCGAGCTCGGCATGGAGCACCTCGCCCACCTGCACCTCGCGATAGGAAACCGGGTCGCCTTTTTTGATCGATCCCAGCGCGCCTGATTCCAATACAAGAGTCAGCCCCTCGCGGATCCGCTTTTCCCGACGGACCGACGCGAGATCGACATGCAATTCGAAGCGAGCCCCATCAGCCACTACGCCGCCGCCAGCATCACCCACGGGCGTCAGGAAGGAAACGCCGCCGAGCAACATGGCAGCAACCGATTGCGTCTCCAGCTTGAGCCCGGAGCCGCCAAGCGTGACGTCGATACCGCTGGCATTGTAGAAACGCGATCCCAAACGCACCAGGTGCTTGTGGCGATCGTAGACCACCAGGGTCAGATCGACGCCCGAGCGGTCCTCGCGCAGCTTGTATCCGGTGACCTCGCCGACCTGAATCTGGCGAAACGCGACCGGCGAGCCGACCTCCAACGAGGCCAGGCTCTTGGACGTGAGTTGCAATTGCAGGCCCGGGATCCGCGTTGCCGCCATCGGCGGTTGACCAACGCCCGTAAAGGACTTCTTTTTTTCGCCCCGGCCGGGAACCACACCGATATAGGAGCCCGAAACCAAGGTCTCCAGGCCAGAGATTCCGCCGATGCCGATACTCGGTCGGACCACCCAATATTCAGCGCCTTCCCGCGCCATGCGGCCTGCGGACGAATCGAGCTGAATCGTGGTGATCACCGTAGCCAGATCCGCAGAAAGCTCGACGGCCTCGACCCGCCCCACCTCAACGCCGTCGTATTGGACCTTGGTCTGGCCCGCGTCAAGGCTGCTGCCATCATCGAAAACGACGGTCACCACCGGACCACGGGCCCGCAGAGCCTGCAGCCACAAGCCTCCGGCGATCACCGCGGCGACGATCGGCACCAACCAGACAACGGAGACTCCGCGCCGCTTGCGTACCAATGCCTCGGCGACATCGACCTCTTCCATCGGCGAACGTTCTTCATCATTCATTCGAAATCCTCGGAGGCGTCCCAAAGCAGGCGCGGGTCGAAACTCGCGGCCGCGAACATTGTGGTCACGACGACCATGGCAAAACTCGTAGCGCCGATGCCGGGCACGATCGTCGCCACCGCGCCGAAGCGCACCAGCGCGACCAACATCGACAAAAGAAACATATCGAGCATCGACCAGCGGCCGACAAATTCGATCATGCGAAACAAGATGGTTCGCTCCCGGCGCACCCGCACAGCCGATCGCCCGCCCGGCATCCAGCCGAAGCGCACACAAACAAGCAGATAAGTCAGACCGACCAACTTCATCAGCGGCACGAGAATACTGGCCGCGAATACCAGCAGGCCGATCTCCCACATCCCGCTCTGGAAGAGCTCACGGACGCCGGAGAAAATCGTATTCGGATCCGGGCGCCCGAGCAATTCGATTGTCATCACAGGATACAGATTGGCCGGAATATAGAAAACGAAGCCGGCCAGGACGAAGGCTGCCGTGCGGGCAAGCGCACGGGGCTTGCGCTCGTGCAGAGTCGCGTGGCAGCGACGGCATTCCAGGCGAGCATCGGCCGCTCGTGGCGGCACTGCGGCGACCAGCGCGCAGACCTCACAGCGGCGGTAGCCGGCTGTGCGTCCCATCTGGCTTTTCATCGAGCGGCCTCCAGCCGTCGCCAGACATCGCGCCGGTCCAATGCCGAACCGGTTGCGATCATCGCAGCGGCGGCCGCCACCAGGGCAAAGCATCCAATTCCGATATGCGCCTCGGCCAACTGGCCGAGTTTCACCACCGTCACCAGGATCGCCAATGCGTAGACGTCGAGCATGCCCCATTTCTCCAGCGCCGACACCGAGCGAAAAATCGCAGGCGCAAGCGGCAGGCGGCGGCCCGATTGGAGCGGCAGCAGAACGTAGAGCAAACCCGCCGTGCGCAAGATGGGGAAAACCACGCTGGTCAGAAATACCACCAGAGCGACAAACTCCACCCCGCCGCTGGCCAGCTCGATCACGCCTTCGACGAGCGTATTGCTCTGGCTCTTGCCGCCATACGAGAAGACCATCACGGGAAAGACATTCGCCAGGACCAGCAGCAGGCCACCTGTCACGGTCCAGGCCAAGGCGCGGTTCAGCGCTCCTGGATCGTTGCGGTAGAGAAGAGCGTCGCAGCGTGCACAGCAGGCGTTGGTTCGCCGCGGCACCCATATTTCGCGGTAGAGGAGATCGCAATCCGGGCATGCCAGCAGCGTCCCCTTGCCATCGCGCACCATCATCCCCGACATCATATCGTTATGCCGCCCAGCCTCAAGGCATCACGGGCCCGGCCAGGTCCCTTCAGTCCGCGATTCAGTCGTTTCACCAAGTAGAATCATTGACGACGCGCCCCTGCGCCCATAGGTTCCGCTAAACCATCGTGATCGCAGACGCGGTCGCGACAATGTTCATCACTCGGGAGAAATGATGCGATTCGATTTCAATGCGCCGCTGCTGCGGGCAACCGTTCTAGTCACCTTTACCCTCGCCGCGGCATGCGGCGGCTCCAGCGCGACGCCCGAGCCGGGTCCCTCCTCGACACCGGTCCCCGTGCCCACAGCGACACCCGCACCGGCGCCGACCGAGCCCGGCACCCAGGCTTCCAATTTCGAGGCCCACGGCAGCGTTGGCCAGGTCTATGTCGTCGGTGCCGATCCGGGACAGGCGCTGGAGCTGACCAGCAGCGCAGGCGAGACCGTGCAGACCGGCGATGCCGACGAGAACGGCGCCTTCATCTTCCGCAAAGTCGCCAGCGGCAGCGGCTACCGGGTACAAAGCCCGAGCGGCGCCACCAGCCCGGCCACCGGAGCCATCGCAAGCGTCGCTTCGGATCCCGTCACGGTAACGGGACCCGACGACCACCCCGAGCAGAGCTTCTACGACGGCATCACGATCACCGCCGGCTACCAATATGTAGAGATGCGCGACGGGACCTTGTTGGCAATCAACGTGCTCCTGCCGGGCTCGCCCGAGGACGGCCCCTACCCCACCTTGGTCGAATATTCCGGCTACAGCCCTGCCGACCCGTCGAGCCCCCAGCCCTCGACCCTGATCGCACAGGTATTGGGCTACGCTGCGGTGGGCGTGAATATCCGCGGCACCGGCTGCTCGGGTGGTGCGTTTGAATTCTTCGAGGACCTGCAGACGACCGACGGCTACGACATCATCGAGGCCATCGCCGCCCAACCCTGGTCGGCTAATGTCGGCATGGTCGGCATCTCTTACCCGGGCATCAGCCAACTCTTCGTGGCGCAGCGCCAGCCACCGCATCTGGCCGCGATCGCGCCGCTCTCGGTGATCTCCGATACCGGCCGCGGCACGCTGCGACCAGGCGGCATCCTGAACAACGGCTTCGCCTACGAATGGGCCGCCGGCCGCGACGCCGACTCGAAGCCAGGTGGCCAGGGCTGGTCACAGCGGCGTATGGACGATGGCGACCAGACCTGCATCGATAATATGCAGCTCCGCTCGCAGACGCCCAATATCTTCAAGTCCATCGAGGACAACGAATTCTACAACCCCGAGGTCGCCGACCCGCTGGCCCCCGCGACCTTCGTGCACCGCATCAATGTCCCGGTCTTCCTTGCCGGCGCCTGGCAGGACGAACAAACCGGTGGCTATTTCGCCAATATGATTCCGGACTTCATAGGCACCGAAGACAAACGCTTCCATATGCAGAACGGCGGCCATACCGATATTCTCTCACCGGAGATCTTCTCGCGCTGGCTGGAATTCCTCGACCTCTTCGTCGCGCAAAAAGTACCTGAACGCACGCTGACAATTCCCGCCATTCTCGACTTCGTCGCCACCTCAATTTTCGGAATTGACGCGGCCGATATGGCCCTACCACCGGCGCGCTTCGACGGCAGCGAAACCTATGCCGAGGCGCTGGCCTTCTGGCGCAGCGAGCCGCAGATCCGCATCCTGATGGAGAACGGTGGCCTGCCCGATACGGCCGGCTCGCCGATTCCCACCTTCGAGATCGAGTATGCCGAGTGGCCGCCATCGGCCGAAGCCCGCACGGAGTATTTCCTCCCCGGAGGCGGCCTGGCCACGGAGAAGCCAGCCAGCGCGAGCTCCGAGAGCTTCGTCTACGACACCAGCTTCGCTCAGGTCCAGACCCTCGATGGCGTCGATCAGGGCGGCCCCTGGGTCGCCAATCCGGGTTGGAATTGGCGTCAGCGCCCAGTCGGGACGAACCTCGTCTACACGACCGCAGCCCTTACCGCGGATACCCTCCTGGTGGGGACCAGCGCCGTGAATCTCCTGCTCCGCGCCGATGCGCCCGATGTCGATTTGCAGGTGACATTGAGTGAAGTCCGCGCCGATGGCTACGAGGTCTTTGTGCAAAACGGCTGGCTGCGCGCGAGCCGGCGCATGCTCGACCCGGAGCTATCGACCATCTTCCGGCCGGTTGCGACGCACCTCGAAGAAGACGCCGCGGCCCTTCCGGCCGGCGAATTCGTCGAGGTGAGCATCGAGACTTTCCCCTTTGCCCATTTCTTCCGTGCCGGATCGGCCATTCGAGTGGAGATCGCCGCCCCGGGCGCGACCCGGCCGCGCTGGCGCTGGGAGACATTGGAGTACGAGGACGAGACCACCATCGAGCTCTCCCTCGGCGGCATGCAGGCCTCCCATATCGTCCTGCCCTGGGGGGCTGAGCCCAACACCTTCACCGAACCGCCCTTGGCCTACCCGACCTGTCCGGGGCTTCGCGCGCAGCCCTGCCGTATGGCCGAATGAGCGCGGCCGGGGTGAGGGGCGTCCCCCTCACCCCGGCCGCGCTCGCGCTTCAGCGCCAGCCAGAGTAGCCTTCAGCGCGGATGCAGACTCCCGACTCCGCCGAATTGCGGCGCCTCCTGCGCGACACGCATGGGCTCGACCCCGACTCCACCACACTGGACTTGCGTGAGACGATTCGCCCGGTCCTTGCCTCAGACGAAGACGCGGGCGCAGCGACGATCCTGATCGACCCGACCGATCCCGCAACCGGTACCCAGCCGCTGCCACCCGAGGCCGGCTTCGAGGTCAGCGAAGAACTCGGCCGTGGCGGGATGAATATCGTCTACCGCGCACTCCAAAAGGACCTTCAGCGCGAGGTCGCCTTGAAGCGGATCCGGCCGGAGCGAGAGCGCGATGCGCCGGCGCGCTCGGACTTCCTGCGCGAAGCACAGATCACGGGCCACCTGGAGCACCCCAATATTCTGCCAGTGCACGGGCTCTCGGTCGGCCCCAAAGGCGAGATCTCGCTTGCGATGAAATTGATGGGCGGCCACACCTGGGCCGAAATGCTCCACCCCAAGACCCGCGCCCAGCGCCAGGCCGCCGAGCATACCAGCACCGTCGATCATCTGCGCATCCTGCTCGCCATCTGCAATGCCGTCTCCTTCGCCCATAGCCGCGGCGTGATTCACCGCGATATCAAGCCGGAAAATGTGATGCTCGGTGCGTTCGGCGAAGTGGTCCTGATGGATTGGGGTATCGCCCTGCGCAAGGATGCCGACGGAATCATCCCGCAGGGGGAGCCGATTCGGCTGGCCGGTACGCCGGCCTATATGGCGCCGGAGATGATCAACCCCGGCGGTCGCCGTATCGGCACGGCAACCGATATCTACCTGCTCGGCGCCGTGCTCTTCGAGATTCTCCAAGGCAGCCCGCCGCATGCCGCACCCAACCTCTTTCAGGCGCTGGCGCTGGCGACCTCGTCGACTCCGCCGCGTATGCGCGACGAGCTTCCTGAGGAGCTGCGCCTCCTCTGCCACCGCGCGATGGCGCACCAACCCGAAGACCGAATCGAGTCCGCCCTCGCCTTCCGCCGCAGCATCGAAGAGCATCTCGCCCACCGCGAGAGCCGGGCGCTCTCGGACCGGGCCTCCGAGATGCTGGCCGATTGCCAACGCGACTCCGCGGTCGAGGATGACGCCAGCCCCGAACGCCGCACGACGGTCTACGGCGACCTCGCGCGCGCCATCGCCGGCTTCGAGCAGGCGCGCCTGCTCTGGCCGGAGAACACGCAGGCGCAAAGCGGCGAGACCGATACCCGCTACGCACTTGCCGAAATCGCCCTGGCCGCCGGCGACCTAGTCATGGCCCGCTCGGCCGCCGCAAACCTGCCCGAGGGGCGTGGCCGCGAGCTTGGTGCCGCCGTCGACAAGGCGGTCGAGGCGCGCCGCGCGGCGCGCTACTCAGCGCGACGCATCAGCGCGGGCCTCATCCTCTTCCAATTGGTGGTGGCCGCCGTGCTCGGATTTTTCTCCTGGCAGGAGCTCGACGAATTCTACCTCGACGAGACCGCGCTGCGCCTGGCCGACGTCAACCCGGCCATTGTCGCCGCCTTGCGTCAGACCGACTCCCTGAGCCCGGATGTGATCGATCCGCTCATCGACGGCATCGCGATGAGTGCGGAGATGCGCGTCACCGTCATCGCCCCCGACGGCACGGTACTCGGCGACTCCGAGGCCCTGCCCTCCGCGATGGAGAACCACGCCGGCCGCGCCGAGATCCTCGATGCCCTGCAACTTGGGCACGGCCTCGCGGTGCGAGCGAGCCCCACCCTCGGCGGCCGCATGGTTTATTATGCGCTACCCATGTACGATAGCGAGGGCCATACGCTCGCCATCGTGCGCACGGCGCTGCCCTGGAGCGCCGTGCACGAGAGCCTGCTTGACTTCCTCGCCCCCCTGGCCGCCGCGCTCGCGATCGCCGTTTTCCTCGGCTGTCTCGCCACTTTGCTTGCCTGGCGCCGCCTCGACCGACAGGTCGCGCAGCTATGAGAGACGAGGTCTGAGATGGATCGATTTGTGGTGGGGACTGGACGATGCGGCTCGACGCTTCTCTCGCGGATGCTGGCAAAGCATCCCGATCTCCTGAGCCTCTTCGAGTTCTTCAACGGGCTCGATGGCGCGCGCCGTTTCTCCCCCGAGCCGACTAGCGGAGACGCCTTCTGGGAGATCATCTCGCAGCCACATCCCTTCATCACGATGATCACCAGTCGGGGCTACCCGGTCGAAGAAATCACCTACCCCTTCGGCCCCAGCAATCGTTTCCGGCGCGACGACGATATTCCCTGGATCCTGGTAACGACGCTAGGGCGTCTGACGGACGATCCCGACGCATTATTCGACCGGGCCGAAGCCTTTGCCCGCAGCCGCCCCGTGCAATCCCTGCGCCTGCATTACCGGGAACTCTTCGCCTGGCTCGCCGCCGCATGCGGCCGCAGCCTGTGGAATGAACGCTCCGGCTCCTCGATCGATTATATCGCCGGGCTGGCCCAGACCTTCCCCGGCGCGCGCTTCCTTCATATCCATCGCAGCGGCGAAGAGGCCGCGCTTTCCATGCGCGAGCATCATGCCTTCCGGCTGGCGATCTCGCTGGTGCACGGGCTGCACCCCGAGGTCGATATCGCCACGGCAATCGCCAACCGCCGCCATGAAGGCCCGGCGCCCGACCCCTTGCGCAAGATCCTTGAGAGCCGCCCCTCGGCCGAATATTTCGGCCGCTTCTGGAGCGACCAGCTCGCACGCGGCTACCGCCAGATCCAATTCCTCGATGCCAACCAATATATGGAGGTGGTCTTCGAGGAGCTGGTCAGCGAGCCCTTGCCGACCCTGCGCCGCATCGCTGCGTTCTTCGAACTCCCCGGCGCGAGTTGGATCGAGGACGCCGCGGCTCTCGTCCGCGGCCTGCCGCCTACCCGAATCGACGCGCTGCCCGGCGACGAGCGCCAGCGCCTGGTCGACGCCTGCCACGTCGGCAACCAACTTCTCGGCCGCAAATAGACGCCCCCGGCGTGCTCAGAGCAGCGGAACCACGGTTTCGGCGAAAGCGTCGATCTGATCCAGCATCTCTTCGGCGTCGCGCACTTGGAAGCGGATTCCCATATGCGACACGCCGAGTTTCTGATTCGCTTGCATGGCTTCAGCCAGACGCGCCGGCTCACCCGTGACGACGTTCTCGCTGACCTTATGCGAGGGGTCGCCGACGTAGGCCTCCAGCGCCATGCCGCCGATCTCGATTGGCGCACCGCCGCGCGTCTTCTCGCGGCGTTCGCGCACGAAGGCGATGGCCGCCTCCATTCCCATTTCCGGAGGCCCCTGCGGCAGCCAACCATCTGCGAGATCCGCCGCGCGGCGCAGCGCCGCCTTGGTGGATCCACCGATCCAGATCGGCGGGCGTGGGCTCTGCACCGGCCGCGGCTGCATTGCCAGATCTTTGTAGGACCAGAACTCGCCCTCGTGTTCGGGGTATTCCTCGAGGAACGCCTGCCGTACACAGCCGATCGCCTCTTCCAGCATGCGCCCACGTTTTTTGAAGTCGATGCCCAAAGCCTCGAATTCTTTTTCGGCATGGCCGGCGCCGACACCGAGGATCACACGACCATCGGTCAGTCGATCGAGCGTCGAATACGATTTTGCAGTCTGCAAGGGATGCCGATAGGGCAGCACCGACACGTAGGCCATCAGGCGGATGCGACAAGTCGCGGCGCCAAGGAAGCCGAGCGTAGCGACAGGGTCGTACCAGGTTGCCGACATGAAGGGGACGAGAGCGCGCGGCACACCGATATGGTCGGAAACAGCGAGATAAAGAAAACCCCGCTGGTCGGCGCGCTCCGCAATCCGGCGCATCTCGGTCGGGCCGCTGGCAGCCTCCCAGGGCTGCACGAAACTCGGGCTCTGCTGTGCGATCGGAATATGGATACCGAAGGCCATCGGGCCCGGCGGGACGATGGTGACGGCCGTATCAGTCTGGGCTGCGCTCATATGCGGAGGTGGTAGAGGTTTGGAGGATCGAAGGCCAACGCGACTCACCGCGACCTGCTCTCGCCTTCGCACTCCATCGGAGAATGATTCATGCTGCATTTCTGTGTTTCCGGAGCCTTCCAGCCAATCGACCATTATGTTCCGGTCGCCAAGGCGGCCGAGGCTGCCGGTTTTCGCTATTGCGCGGTCTCCGACCATATCGCGCACCCCGAGGTCATCCACTCGCCCTACCCCTATACGCCCGACGGCGGCTTGCGCTGGGAGAGCTTCGCGAATTGGCCCGACCCGATGGTCACCATCGGCGCGATGGCCGCGGCCACCGAGACCCTTCGCTTCGTCACGGCGATCTATATCCTGCCGGCGCGCAGCCTCTTCACGATCGCGAAATCCGTGGGCACCGCGGCGGCGATCTCGAACGGGCGTCTCACGCTCGGCATCGGTGTCGGTTGGATGAAAGAGGAATTCGAGATCCAGGGCGAGAATTTCCATACCCGCGGCAAACGGACCGACGAGCTACTTGAGGTATTGCCGAAGCTCTGGGCGGGCGGCTGGGTCGAGCATCATGGCCGCTTCTACGACTTCGACCGCCTCGAGTTGACGCCGGCACCCGGTCGCGTCCCGGTGCTGGTCGGCGGGCTCTCGGAGCCCGCCATACGGCGAGCCGCGCGCCTTGCTGACGGCTGGATCTCCGACCTGCATTCGACTGAGGAGTTGCGCGGAATCGTGCAACATCTGCGCGAGCTGCGCGCAGACACCGAGCGCGCCAGCGACCCTTTCTATATCTTCGCTGCGTGCACCGACGCCTTTGATCTCGACGGCTATCGCCGCCTGGAGGATGTCGGCGTCACTCATATAATGACCAAGCCCTGGATCTTCCACGGCGTTGAAGAGACCGATCTTCCCGGCAAGCTCGATAGCCTAAAACGCTTCGGTGACGAGATCCTGCAGGAACTCGCTTAGTATGTCATCAAGGAGGGAAAAGTCGATGCGAATCGTCACCGCTCTCGCGCTTGCCATGACCCTGCTGGCGGCGCGCGGCGCGTCGGCCGACGCGGCCACGCGCGCCAGCGAAAGCCGCGACCTTCTGCCAGCCTTCGCCGCGGCATCGAGTCCCCCGCCACCGCCTGCGGCGGTGGAGAGCCACCGAGCGTGCGGCGGCCTGCGCGGCGCGAATTGCCGTATTGTGCAAAACGGCGCAGACCGCAGGCCCGCGCTGGTCCTGCCACCGGGCGCCCAGGTCACGATCCCGATCGAGGCGCGTGCCGGCGACGAGCTGCGCTTCGAGATCTCGCGGCCAAAATGGCGCAGCGACCACCTCACGCTCACCGCCGCCCTCGACCACGCCGACGGATCGACCAGCCAGACCATCAACACGAAAGGTGCCATCAACTCGTGGCGCTCCCTGCGCCTGCCTGTCCTGCATTCCGGCGCACAAAAACTCACGCTTCAGGTCTCAAAGCCGGCGAGTCCCGACCCGCGCAGCGCCGTAGCGATCGCCTCCCCTCGCCACCTCTCGCGTAGCCGCACGGCACGCCAGCGACCCAATATCCTGCTCTACCTGATGGACACGCTACGCGCGGACCATACCTCGGCGCAGGGCTATAAGCGGCGCACGACACCCCGACTCGACGCGCTCGCCAGCGAGGGAACTCTCTTCGAGCAGGCCAGCAGCACCGCGCCGGTCACCCGCCCCTCGACCGCGAGCATCCTCACCTCACTCTTCCCCTCGCAAACACACGCACGCCTTGAACGGGGCCTCAGCGACGAGGCCGAAACGCTGGCCGAAATCCTGCGCAAAGAGGGTTGGTCGACCTGGGCATTCGTGGCCAATGGCAATATCTTTGCGCCCGGCTTCGGTTTCGATCAGGGCTTTGACCGCTTCGAGACGATCCGCGGAAGCAATCTCGACAACCATGCCCATACCAGCGAGATCAACCAGCTCCTCTTCCCCCTGCTCAAAGCGCAAGTCGACGAACCCTTCTTTCTCTATGTGCACGCGGTCGATCCGCATTCGCCCTACGACCCCCCACCCTCGCATCGCAACCTCTTCACGGACAAGGACTATGCCGGCTCGGTTGAGCCGGCAAAGTCCGTGCGCAAGGAGTTACGCAAGCAGAAAATGGATCAGGCGAGTATCGATTTCGTCGTCGGCCTCTATGACGAAGATATCCGCTATCAGGACGAGACCTTCGGCCTGCTCCTCGATGAGCTTGCGCGCCACCATCAGCTGGAAAATACTCTTGTCGTCGTCGTTTCGGACCACGGCGACGAGTTTCTCGAGCACGGGGATTGGGAGCATGGCAGCCGCCTCTACGAGCACCAGACCCATGTCCCCTTTATCGTCAAGGGACCCGGCGTTGCGAAGAGTCGGGTGACCGAGCCGGTCTCGCTGATCGACGTCATGCCCACCATCCTCGGCCTGGTCGGCGCTCCGATCCCGGCGGCCGCCGCCGGGCAGAACCTCGCGCCGGTTCTACGCGGCGAGAGGAAACCGCCGCAGCGTGCGATCTACAACGAAGAAGTAGCCCATGGCCGCGAGTGGAACGCGCTGAGTGAAGACGGCTGGAAGATCATCCGCCGCGCACCCTGGACAGAGGGCGATTCCGACGAGGGGAAAGCGACCTACCAACTCTTTCACCTCCGCGCGGACCCTGGCGAGACGGTCGACCTCGCCCGCCGCGAGGTC
>JAYGCM010000086.1:0-37193 GCA_046583355.1 Deltaproteobacteria bacterium | reverse complement strand
CCGCAATCGACGCCCTCTGTGCAAAGCCCTACTTTTCGGCCGCGCCTCTATGATCACCTACTGAGTACACAAAGATGTATCCTTGCACTAGAGTGCAATCTTGGATATTTGCACAGAACCGTGAACCTTGCCGAAGCCCTTGATGAGCCGCCTGCGATCTCGCGGCGGGAACGCCGCAAGCTCGAACTGCGCGGCCGCATCCTTGAGGCGGCCAAGGAACTCTTCGAGGAGCGTGGCGTCACGGCGACTACGGTGGCCGAGATCGCCGAACACGCCGACGTCGCCACCAAGACCTTCTTCAACCACTTCCCCACCAAGCAAAATGTGGTCGAGGAATTGGCGCATGCGGCCATCGAGATCTTCGTGCGCGAACTCGCCAGCCTGCGCACCGAGGCGGTCGACCTGCGCGCGTGGCTGCTGCGCTTTTTTGACCATGTGGCCGACTCCGTCACCGAGGCCGGGCCGATGCACCGCGAGTACATCACGGAAATTGTCCATGCCATCAGCAGCGACGCCGACCACCCCGGCCAGGCCCGCCAGATGCGCGAGGTCTTCCTCGAGGTCGTGCGCGATGGCGTAGCGCGCGGCGAAGTCGAAACCAGATATGATATCGAGACCCAATCGGAACTCATCATCGGGGCCTTTTATTCCCTGATGTTCAGTTGGACCCACCTGGACGGCTACCCCGTCCGCAAACGCGCCCGCGCGATGGCCCGCCTTCTCGGCGATACGCTGAGCACGGGCAAGCGAAACAAGGAGTAAAACGATGGCCCGCCGCGAAGACGAGCATACACAATTGGCGATTCCCAACGGCTGGTACGCCGTGGAATGGAGTCGGCAATTGATCGACGGCGAAGTAAAGTCGATCCACTATTTCGGCGAAGACCTCGTGCTCTTCCGCACCCGCTCGGGCGAGCCACGTGTACTCGACGCCTATTGCCCCCACCTCGGCGCGCACCTCGGCGAGGGCGGCCGCGTCGTTGGCGAGAATATCCAATGCCCCTACCACGCCTGGGAATATGCCGGCGCCACCGGGGTCTGCGCAAAAATTCCCTACTGCGAGCAGATTCCCAAGAAGGCCCGCGTGCGGGCTTGGGAGGTGCGCGAGCGCAACGGCTTCATCTTTGTGTGGTACCATGCAAACAAACAGCCCTCCTCCTGGGAGGTGCCGGTGCTCGAAGAAGTCGGCCACCCCGATTGGACGACGCCGCGCGAAGAAGAGATCGAAGTTCCGATCCACGTCCAGGACATCCACGAGAACAACAACGACCCGGTTCATTTCCAGGTCGTGCATGGCATGAACGAGGTCATGGATACCGAGCCCATCGAATACTCGGCCGACGGACGCATCTACAAACTCACCGGCCATACCGAACGCGAGACACCGATGGGGACCTTCAAGACCACGCTGGTACGCGAGTCCTTCGGCATCGGTATGAGCACGGTGCGCACCGTCGGCATTCCCGATGCCGGCCTGCTGCTCTTCTCCTCAACCACCCCGATTGAGCCGAATGTCACGATTTCGCGCTGGATGCTCACGGTCACCAAGAATCTCGTCGATCTGATCGGCGAAGATTTCCAGCGCCAACTCGTCAAGGGCGTCGATGATGACCTGCGGATCTGGAGCAGCAAGATCCATCGCAAAAGCCCGGTCCTCTGCAAAGAAGACGGCTTTCTTGGCGAATACCGCCAATGGGTCAAGCAATTCTACGTCTGAGAACGAAGAAGAGAGCCGAAGATGAAGAATTATATCGTCGTTTCCAGTGATTGCCATGCCGGCCTGCGGCCCGAGGAATACCGCTCCTACCTCGACCCGAAATACCGCGAGACCTTCGACATCGCCCTGCCGATCCAGATCGAGCAGACCCGCGTGGCGGCAAAGCGCTTCCTCGTCGACGATATCAACGAAGAGTGGCGCGCCGGCAACGAGCGCGGCATCACCGGGGCGTGGGACCACGATGCACGCAACGAAGTTCTCGACGGTGACGGTATCGCCGCCGAGGTCATCTACCCCGACGGCATCACCGAGATGAACGCACCGCCCTTCGGCGCCGGCATCTCGCTGCCGACCGCAGGTGTCGACGCCGAATTGCAATGGGCCGGCGCGCGCGCACACAACCGCTGGCTCGCCGAGTTCGTGGCCAAGCAACCCGACCGTCGCGTCGGCGTCGCTATTCTGCCGGCTCTTTGGGACGTCGACGAATCCATCCGGGAGGTCCGCTGGGCGAAAGAAAACGGCCTCAAAGGCCTCATGCTGCCGGCCCAATGGGGTGATCTTGCGCCCTATCACCACCCCAAATACCACCCGCTCTGGGAGGCAATTCAGGACCAGGAGATGGTCATGCATTTCCATTCCGGCCCGGCACCGACAAGCGATTACTTTGGCGACCTCATGGACCCGGATGCCGAGAACCTGCCGGGCGCCGTCGGCATCTACGTCTCCGAGGTCTGTTGGTTCGCTGCCCGGCCGCTCACCTTCCTGCTCTGGGGCGGTGCCTTTGAGCTCTTCCCGCGCCTCAAGGTCGGTATCACGGAAGGGACAGTCGTCTGGGTGCCGCCGTATTTGGAACTACTGGACCACCGCTATGCGCAAACGCGCGAGTCACAGAAGCTGGGCGATTATACCAGCCATCTCTCGATGAGTCCGAGCGAATATTTCAACCGCAACGTAATGCTGGGCGCTTCGTGCCTGTCGCGCCACGAGGCCCTGATGCGCGACCAGATCGGCGTCGGCAATCTCATGTGGGGCAGCGATTACCCGCACCCCGAAGGCACCTGGCCGATCACCCGCCAGCAGATGCATACCTCGCTTGAGGGCCTGCCAACAAAAGATATCGAAGCGATTCTGGGCGGCAACGCGATTCGTTTCTACGACCTGGACGTCGCGAAACTCATGCCGCATGCCGAGCGCGTCGGCCCGGCGCGCGGCTCCTTCGCCGAGAGCGACGCCTAGAGGCACGGCCGAAAAGCCGGCCTGCATCCGGGCGACGCTTGCGGTCGCTACTTCCCCAGCAGACCGCCGAGAAGGCCGCGGGCGGCCTCGGCGGCGCCGCCTTTGAGGTTCTTGTCGATCAGCTTGCCGAGTTCGTTCTTCGCCTCCGAGCGAGCCACCGCGCTCGCGGTCTCCTGAACGATGGCCTGGGCGATGATCTCGGCGATCCGGCCCGGACTGGCACCCGCAGCGCCGCCGAGATTGCGGCGTTGCACGGCCGCGATCTTCGTCTCATAATTTTTGCCGCCCACCGCCGCGAGGTCGGCCGATAGCGCGGCCTGGCCGATCTCCAGGCGATCGATGCGAATGCGGATCGGCGTGCGCGTGGACTTCGCCACCGCGCCGCCAGAGTCATCGCTGCCGCCACCGCCACCGCCGCTGCCACTGCCACTGCCACTGCCGCTGCGCTTGAGCTTCTGCTGCAAGGCCTGCAAATTCGTGCGACCACCCGTGCCCACTACGAGGTTCACCTGCGGATCATCCACCCGAACCTCGGTGAGGACGATCGGCTCGCGCGCCACCAGCGAGGCCGGGTCGATCGAGACCGTGATCGACCCAAAGGAGATCAGGTCGCCGGGAAAACCGTCCGGGTTCGCGACCGTCAGCCTGTCGATCGAGGCACGCGCGTCGCGCAGGGAAATATGGACACCGGAGACCCGCACGGCCGTGCCCGTCGCCGCCGAGCCCTTCGTCTCAATAATATTCTCGACAATGCCATCCAGCGACGAAGCGAGATAGAATACAGCCCCGCCGACGACGACAAGCAGCGCAACACCCGAGATCAGAATCTTCTGCAACATAATTTGGCTCCCTCCGGCAGAATACCGGGCTGCCTACCCCCTTCCATACCGCCGCCGTTGCATGCAAGCCCGAGCGCAGGCGACAGCAAATGCCGTCGGCTCCGAGATCAAGGCTCAAGATGTATCCCGCTGGGCCGATCCCCCCTAAGAGATCCAGCCCTCATTGCGAGAGGGCGGCCAGTGACCGCGCTCATGCCAGCGTGCCTACGCACGGCGCACGACGCCACATTGGCAAAGCTTGCTTGCCGAGCGCCGCCCCGCGCGCGTAGGCGAGGCCCCGCTGCTCAAACAACTCGAGGACTTCCGGCCGCGACACGACCGGGAGGTCATCAAGACCGTGTACGTCCGCGAACTGGAGACAACCATGTTGCTGGACGAGGATATCCGCACCCCCAACGGCCAGATCATCGTCCCTCGCGGCCGCGAGATCGATTGGCCCTTGGTCAAACGCCTCCGCAACTTCGCCGGTGGCGTCGGGCTGGTCGAGCCGATCCGCGTACGCATCCCTGCGGATTGAGGCGCCTCCCCGCAGAGCCAGCGGCGGCGCGGCATCAGGAACCCAGCAGCCGGTGAAATTTCGGCACGAATAATTTGACTCGCCGCACGACAGGGTTTAGTTCTAGTCTCACCAAGTCCCAGAAGGCGGTTCCCGAGTTGGGTGCGACCCGGTCCCGTTTCAGTTCATGTTCGATTCTCTCTCTGACAAACTCGACGGTGTTTTCCGCCGCATACGCGGCACCGGGAAAATCACCGAAGCCAACATTGAGGAAGCCCTGCGCGATGTGCGTCTGGCGCTTCTGGAAGCCGATGTTCAGGTAGAGGTCGCCAAGACCTTCATCGCCAAGGTCAAAGACCGCGCCATGGACCAAGCGGTCCTGCGCAGCCTCACGCCCGAGCAGCACCTCATCAAGATCGTCGGCGAAGAGCTCGTCGCCATCATGGGCGGGGCCACCGGCACGCTCGACCTCTCGGGCGAAGGTCCGGTAGTACTCATGCTCGTCGGCCTGCAGGGCTCGGGCAAGACGACCACGACGGCCAAGCTGGCAAAGCACCTCATCGCACAGGGGCGCCGCCCCTATCTCGTGCCGCTTGATCTCTCGCGCCCGGCCGCCATCGAGCAACTGAAAACGCTCGGCGCCCAGGTGGGCGAGGGCTGCGTGGTCCACGATACGCCGGCCGATAGCAACGATGTCGTCGCCGTCGTGACGGCGGCCATGGCGGCTGCCAAAGCTGGTTTCCACGATACGGTCCTGGTCGATACGGCCGGCCGTCTCGCGATCGACGCCACGCTCATGAGCGAACTGGCGCGCATACGCGACACCGTGCGGCCGCAGCAGACTATCCTGGTGGCCGACGCCATGACCGGCCAAGACGCGGTCGCAGTAGCTACCGGCTTCCGCGACGGTGTCGGCATCGACGGCATCATCCTCTCCAAAATGGAGGGCGATGCGCGCGGCGGTGCGGCGCTCTCGTTGCACGCCACGACCAACAAGCCGGTGCTCTTCACCGGCACCGGCGAAAAACTCGAAGACCTCGAGGTCTTCCACCCCGACCGCGTAGCGAATCGCATTCTCGGCATGGGCGATATGATGTCGCTCATAGAGAAGGCCGAATCCGCCTTCGATGAAAAAGAAGCCGCGCGCCTCGAGGAGAAACTCAAGAAGAATGAGTTTACACTGGAGGACTTCCGGGATCAGCTGAGGACCATGAAGAAGATGGGGTCGGTCGGCGACCTCATGAGCATGATCCCCGGCATGAAGAAAATGGCGAAAAAGGCTGACTTGGCAGGTGCCGACGGCCATTTGAAAAAAATCGAGGCGATCATTGACTCGATGACCAATCAGGAACGCCACAACCACCTCATCCTCAACGGCAGTCGCCGCAAACGCATTGCCAAGGGCAGCGGAACTCGCGTCTCGGACGTGAACCGTTTCCTGAAACAATACAATCAGACCCGAAAAATGATGAAATCTCTCAGCAAGGGAGGGGCTCGCGGGCTCCTTGCTCAGTTGGGAGGCGGTCGTTAACAGTAGGGACTTCGGTTGCGGGATGAGCCCGCCGCCGTATCCCTCGGAAATCCAAGAGATTTTGATCAGGTTTAACGGAGAAATTTGAATGGCAACCACGATACGCCTAGCGCGACACGGCTCGAAGAAGCGTCCTTTCTATCGAATCGTGGCAGCGACGACGAAAGCCCCGCGTGACGGACGCTTCCTCGAGCAACTCGGCCATTACGATCCGACCCGCGAACCTGTGGAACTGCGTGTCCACCTCGACAAGGTCGAGAAGTGGATCCGCAATGGCGCCAAGCCGAGCGATACGGTAGCTTCCCTGCTGAAAAAAGCAGGCTGGAAGGGGTTACCCCCTGCCACCGCATCGTCCCCGGCTTCGGCCGAGGGCTAAAATCATGAGAGAACTTGTCGAGCTTCTTGCGAAGCACCTGGTCAACCACCCGGACGATGTCGTCGTAAAAGAGACCATGGGCGAAACCGCCTCGATCATCGAATTACGCGTCAACGAAGAAGACCTGGGCCGAATCATCGGCAAACAGGGCCGGACGGCGAAGTCGATTCGGACGCTGGTCAATGCGGCTGCCTCACGGCAGAACCGCAAAGTCGTCCTCGAGATCATCGAGGACAAGTAGGCCACAACGCCCGACCATCCGGAAAGAGGCGCGACCTCCCCGGCGCGCGTGGCCCTCGGTCGCGTCGTCGGCGGACATGGTTTGCGCGGGATGGCTCGGGTGAATCCCTACAATCCGGACTCGCCAGCCCTGCTCGCGGGCGAGAATCTCATTCTCGTCCCCAAGGGGCGCGGGTCGGAGCGTTCCTTTCAGGTCCGCGAACGGCGCAAGCACAAACGTCTCGTGCTGGTGACGCTTGAGGGCATCGATAGCCTGACGGAACTCCAGCCGTGGATCGGCAGCGAGGTCCAGATCCCTGCCGAGACGCTACCTGCGGGCGGCGACGACGGACTCTACCATTGGGAAGCCATCGGCCTTGAGGTGCGCACCACCGAAGGCCTGGTCGTCGGCCGCATTGATGAGGTGATCGCCTTGCCCGCCAACGACCTCTGGGTCGTGCGCGCAGGCGGCCGCGAGACGCTGGTGCCGGTGGTCGATGCCATCGTCACCGAGGTCGACCTCGTCGCTGGCACAGCCACCATCAATCCCCCGGCGGGCCTGATCCCGGAAGACTGAAGCGTGCGCATCGACGTCATAACCATATTCCCAGAGTATTTTGCGGGCATCCTGGAGGCCAGCCTGATCGGCAAGGGCATCGCTGCGGGCAAGCTCGATATCCGCCTGCACCAGTTACGCGACTGGGCCCAGGACAAACACCATACGGTCGACGATTCGCCCTATGGCGGCGGCCACGGCATGGTCATGAAAATCGAACCGCTGGTGCGGGCGCTGGAAGAAGTCGCCCTGCCCGGCGCCCAACGGCTGTTGCTGGCGGCGCGCGGCACGCCCTTTACCCAGCAGCGCGCCCACGAACTGGCCGAAGTGCCGCAGCTGGTCCTTGTCTGCGGGCGCTACGAAGGTGTTGATGAGCGGCTGGCCGGTTTCATCGATGGGCAGCTCGGCATCGGCGATTATGTCCTCAATGGTGGCGAGGCGGCGGCCGCTGTGGTGATTGACGCTGTGACCCGTCTGGTACCCGGCATCATCGGCAACCCGGGTTCGCTGGAGAGCGAGTCCTTCAACCAGGGACTGCTTGAGTACCCGCAATATACCCGCCCGGAGACCTTCCGCGACGCCACCGTCCCGCCCGTTCTGCTCTCGGGAAATCACGCCGAGATCGCACGTTGGCGCGCCGAGCAGGCCCTGCAAGACACACAGCAGCGCCGCCCCGACCTTCTACGCGCGGCGCCAAGCGAGGCTCCAGTGGCCGGGGACACGAAGGCCAGTGAACCCAGTGGCTCCGCTATTACCGACCGCTCCGCGCGCTCCGGCGACGGAAGCTGACACGGGCCGTCCGCAACGACACGCCCATGCCTGCCCCGCTCTATATCGTGCTCCTGCACCACCCTGTGCTGAACCGCGACGGCGTCATCGTGACGACGGCCATCACCAATATCGATGTCCATGATATCGCGCGCTCGGCGCGCACCTACGGCCTGGCCGGATTTTTCGTCGCCCACCCGATCCTCGGCATGCGGCGCCTCACCGAACGAATCCTCTGGCATTGGCGCGAGGGTCACGGCGCCACCTACAACCCGTCGCGCGGCGAGGCGCTTGCGTTGGTGCGCATCGCAACCGATCTAGACCAGGTCCTGGTCGAGATCGAACGCGAGACCGGCACCCTGCCCGTGCTGATCTCGACCTCGGCACGCCCCGACGCAGCCGCGCTGGACTACCGTGAAATGCACGCGCGGCTCGAACGTGACGAGCGTCCCCACCTGGTTGTGCTGGGCACCGGCTACGGCCTCACGCCCGAGGTTCTGGAGCGCTGCGAGCTCCGCCTGGCACCGATCCTGGGAGCCAGCGACTATAATCACCTCTCCGTGCGCGCGGCGGCGGCCATCATGCTCGACCGTCTGGCCGGCCACTAGAGGCATGCCGCCCACGAGCGACGGCGGCGATTGTGCAATCTGCGACGGCAATCGTTAGAGACCCGGTTCTGAGGAGCACCTCTCCGCTGGGGAAGTGGCCACAATTCGGTAGGCCCCCCACAGGGCGCGATGTGCTCCGGTCCTGCTTTTCGGAGAAGAATCATGGGCAAAGGCGATATCATTGCGGCAATCGAAGCCGAACAACTGAAGAGCGATCTTCCCGACTTCCGTGCCGGCGACTCCCTGCGAGTCTTCGTCAAGGTGGTCGAGGGTGAAAAAGAGCGCATCCAGGTCTTCGAGGGTGCCTGCATCGCGCGCCGCCACGGCGGCGTGCGCGAGACCTTCACGGTCCGCAAGATTTCCTACGGCGTCGGCGTCGAGCGTACCTTCCCGATCCACTCGCACCGCTTGGACAAGATCCAAGTCGTGACGCGCGGCCGTGTCCGCCGCGCCAAGCTCTACTATCTGCGTGAGCTCTCGGGCCGCAAAGCCCGCATCAAAGAGCGCCGTCGCGACTGAGCACCCGCGCACCCTGCCATGAAGAGCCGCCCATCATGAAGAACAACCCGCAGGGCAGCGACAAGGGCACGAGCGCAGCCGAGCTCCCGCGCAAAACGACACCGTCCGAACTGCGCAGCACGGGCTTGGCGGAGCCGCGCTTCCGCCACGAGATCGGCCCCGACGTCGTTCTCACCGGCCGCATCCACTTCCCCGCCGACGCCCGCGTCGACGGTCGCCTACGCGGCGAAGTCCACGCCGACACCCTCCTCCTGATCGGCCCACAAGCCAAGGTCGAAGCCCGCATCCGAGCCCGCCACCTCATCATCGAGGGCACCCTCAGCGGCGACATCATAGAGAGCGGCCACGTAGAACTACGCGCCACCGCCCGCATGATCGGCTCCATAGAAGCCCGCAGCCTGCACATCGCCGCCGGCGCCCGCTTCGAAGGCACCACCCGCACCCTCCCCTGAAACCGTCCCCTTCAGGGGACGTGTACCGGATTCTGTCCCCTTGAGGCGATGCAGGCTACGGTAGCGAGCCAGGAGAACGTTCATGTACACGGGAATTGTCAAAGGAACCTTTGCTGTCGCGTCGGCCGAGCGGACACAGAATCTACTTCGCTATGAGGTTGAGCTGCCCGCGGAATTGCGTACGGGCTTGGTGGTCGGGGCGAGTGTTTCGATCGATGGTGTCTGCCAGACGGTGACCGGAATCAAGGGCGCTCGGATCGGCTTCGATGCCATCCCCGAAACGCTACAGCTCACGACATTAGGCTCATTGGCCGCGGGCGCGCGGGTCACCGTCGAGCGCAGCGCGCGTATTGGCGACGAAATCGGCGGGCATGATGTGGCCGGCCATATCATCGGCACAGGCGAGGTGCTCGAGCGACGCCAAGAGGGCGATGTCTGCGACCTCAAGATCGGCGTACCGGCCAACTGGATGCGCTACATCACACGCAAGGGGTTCATCGCGATCGACGGCTCAAGCCTGACCGTGGGCGAGCGCAACGACGACGGTTGGTTCATGCTGCACCTGATCCCGGAGACGCTGCGCCTGACCAACCTCGGCCGTAAAGACCGCGGCGATCGGGTGAACATCGAGCTCGATGCCCGCACGGTCACGATCGTAGATACGGTCGAGCGCCTGCTCAAAGAGCACGACACCGCGCGCTGAACCCTCGGCATCTACCGCGGCGGCAGGCCAGGGATTCAGCCAGGCGCGCCGCTTCAGTTGCCGAAGCCGATGACCTCGTAGCCCTTATCCGTCATGCATTTGCGAACGAAAGACTCGTAGTTTCTGGGCGGCTCGGCGCCGCGAGCGAGCCCACGCAGCAAGCCAAGCCCCGCGCCGACACCAGCGCCGATGGCCGCGCCCCTACCGGCATTGCCGCCAATCGCACCACCGATGGCACCGAGCGCGGCACCGCCGGCTGCGCCACCCACCGTACCGGCGGCAGTATCGCCCGCGGCATTGCGCGGCTGCAAATATTGCTGCGAAAGAGCCTGGCAGAAGGCAATATCCTGCCTCGATTGCGCATCCCCAACACGGCGAAGATGCTCATTGGGATAGAGTTCCGGCCGCGGATCCCGCGCCGCACAACCCGCCGGTACGGCGACCAGCGCAGCAAACATAACAACCGCAACGCAATGACTCAGAATTCTCATCATACCTTCTCCTCAACAACGAGTTCTCTCGGGCGATATTCCCTTGGGGGGACAGCTTTCGGTACACGTCCCCTGAAGGGGACACGGGAGTGATATCATTGCTGGTTCTGAGGATTACGGCAACGGGAGGGGGGGGAGGACGTGGCAGGCTACCTTTTGGCCGGGCGCGGTCTGCGTGAGGCGCGGACGCTCGATGCGGCAGCGGTCCTCGGCGTAGGGGCAGCGCGGGTGAAAGGCGCAGCCGGGAGGCGGCGAGATGGGGCTCGGGACATCACCTTGCAGGACGACGCGCTCCTTGGGGCGGGCGTCGAGTTCGGGGACGGCGGAGAGCAAGGCGCGCGTGTAGGGGTGGCGTGGCTGGCTCAGGAGCGTTTCGGTGGGCGCGATCTCGACGATGCGGCCGAGGTAGAGGATGGCGATGCGGTGGCTGAGATGCGCCACGATACGCAGATCATGAGCAATGAAGAAATACGCCAGGCCATGGCGTTTTTGCAGGTCCGCGAGGAGGTTCACAACCTGTGCTTGAACCGAGACGTCGAGCGCGGAAACGGGCTCGTCCAAGACGAGAAAACGAGGCTCGACCGCCAGCGCCCGCGCGATGCCGATCCGCTGGCGCTGGCCGCCGCTGAACTCGTGCGGGAAGCGCTGCGCGTATTCGGGGCGAAGGCCGACCTCAAGCAGCAACTCTGCGACGCGCGCCTCCAGTGCCGGGCCGCGCGCAAGCCCGTGGATCTCGAGGCCCTCGGCGATGATCCGCCCCACCCGCATGCGCGGGTCGAGCGAGGCAAAGGGATCCTGAAAGACGATTTGCATCTCGCGCCGCAAGCGCCGCAGCGCCACCGCGCCAAGATCCGCAAGGCGCTTTCCGTCAAAAATGACTTCACCCGATGTCGGCTGTAGTAGATGCAAAAGCATCCGGCCCAATGTCGATTTTCCGCAGCCCGACTCACCCACGATGCCGAGCGTCTCGCCGCGCGCGATCTCCAGGCTGATCCCCTGCACCGCGTGTACGACCGGTGTCTTGGCGAAGGTTTTGCGGGCGAGCGGAAACTCTTTGACCAGATCGCGTGCTTCGACCAAGGGACGTTCGCTCATGGCCCCTCCCCCGGCGCGAGCGAGTGAAAGCAGGCCACTTCGCGCGCCTCGGCCGTGCCCCCAGGCGGCGCCAGAACCGGCTCGCTAGCCGAGCACTCCGCCGTAGCGCGCCAGCAGCGGTCGTGGAAGCGGCAGCCCGAGGGCCGCGCCTCCGGGTCGGGCACCACGCCGGGGATCGCCTGGAGGCGCTCGCGGCGCTCGTGGAGCCGCGGCAGCGAGTCCAGCAATAGCCGCGTATAGGGGTGCGCCGGCGCCGCAAAGAGCGCTCCGGCCGGGGCACGCTCGACCACGCGGCCGGAATAGAGCATCGCCACCGCGTCGGCCTGACTCGCCACCACGCCCAGGTCATGCGTGATCAGCAAGACGCTCATGCCGAAGCGACGTTGCAGGCCGGCGAGAAGGTCGAGGATCTGGGCTTCGATCGTCACGTCCAAGGCCGTCGTCGGCTCGTCGGCGATCAGCAACTCCGGCCTGCAGGCCAGAGCCATGGCGATCATCACGCGCTGGCGCATACCGCCGGAGAGCTCATGCGGATACGACGAGGCGCGCAACCGCGGCTCCGGAATCTCGACCAGATGGAGCATCTCAATGGCGCGCGCCCAGGCAGCACGCCGACTCGCACGCTCATGCAGACGCACAGCTTCGGCGATCTGTGCCCCCACCGTAAAGAGAGGATTGAGCGAAGTCATCGGCTCCTGGAAGATCATCGCGATGCGCGCCCCGCGCACCGCGCGCAAATCCCGCGTGCCGAGTCGGAGCAGGTCGCGACCGGCGAAGAGAATGCGCCCCGAAACAACCTCGGCGCCTTCTCCCAGCAGGCCGAGAATCGCCAGCGAGGTAACGCTCTTGCCCGAGCCCGACTCGCCCACCAGCCCGAGTGTCTCGCCGCGCTGAAGGGTGAAGGACGCGCCGTCAACAGCACGCAGGCGACCTCGTGGGGTACGGAAATCGACAACCAGGTCCTCGACCTCAAGCAGCGGCACCTCAGCCACGGCCCGCCTCATAGGGGTCGAGCCGGTCGCGCAGCTGGTCGCCCAGGAAGTTGAAAGCCATCGTCGTGATAACAATCAAGATTCCGGGGGCGAGCACCCAAGGCCGGTGGTCCAGGTTGGTCAGGTTCTGAGCATCGCGCAGGAGTGCGCCCCAGCTCGTGGCGGGCTCCTGAATCCCCACACCGAGAAGCGACAGAGCGCTTTCGCCGAGAATGAACCCGGGGATCGCCAGCGTTGCCGCCACCAGCGTATAGGAGAAGGTCGCCGGCAGGACATGGCGCACAGCCGTACGCCATGGCGACGCGCCCAAGGCGCGCGCGGCCTGCACGTATTCGAGTTCACGGATCGATGCCGTCATGCCGCGCAGCACGCGCGCGAAGCCGGCCCAGCGAATGAAGCTCATCATCGCCACCAGCAAGAAGAAAGTCTGCACCGGCGAGAGGCCTGGTGGAATGATCGCCGCTAGCGCTAGCAAGAAGAAAAATGAGGGCAGCGCCATCATCACCTCACAGAGGCGCATCAGGATATTATCGACCCGGCCGCCGACAAAGCCGGCCGTGACACCCACCACCGTACCT
Organism: Deltaproteobacteria bacterium; assembly: GCA_046583355.1. Lineage (GTDB taxonomy): Bacteria > Desulfobacterota > Binatia > UBA12015 > UBA12015 > UBA12015. The sequence continues at coordinate 24,017 of JAYGCM010000086.1, read as the reverse complement.
ATAGAGAGGCTGATCAGAACGCCGACGATGCCGATCGAGAGGCTGACACGCCCGCCAAAAAGCAGGCGCGAGAGCAGGGAGCGACCGAGCGCATCGGTGCCGAGAAGAAAGACCTGCTCGCGGGAGTCCAGCGGCGCGAGAAGATGACCATCAGCGAAAAACGCAAGCGGCACACGGCGGGTCGTGTCGACAAGATAGGTACGGCGCATCGGGTCGACCAGGCGCTGCGGATGCACGTAGAGAAGTCCCGTGGTGAGCCAATCGCCCGGCGCCGCGAGGTGCAGCGCCATTGGCGGGGCGTCGGGCGCGGCGCGGTATTGGTGGTCGGGAGTATGCAACGAGAACCAGGGCGCGAAGATGGCCGAGGCGTAGAGCAGCAGAAGCACCAACGCGCTCAGACTGAACCATTGGCGCAGCCGTGCCAGCCACCTCATCGCACGGCCTCAAGGCGACCGAAGTCGATGCGCGGGTCCACCAGAACCAAAAGAAGATCAGCGATCAGGTTACCCACCAGCAGCAGCAAGGACCCCACCAGCACCGATCCCATCACCAGATAGATATCGAGCGCGAGCACGGCCTCGAGCATCAACGATCCGAGCCCTTGGAGGTTCATCACGTTCTCCACCAGGGCCGCGCCACCGAGCAGACTACCGAGTTCATAGCCTGCCAAGGTCACGAAAGGATTCATCGCGTTGCGCAGAACATGACGAAAGAGCACACGCCCCTCCCCCAGCCCCTTGGCCCGCGCCGTCCGCACATAATCCGAGCGCTCGATCTCGATCACGGCGCTGCGCATAAGACGCATCAGACTCCCCATGCCGGCGGTGCCGAGAACGATCGTCGGCAGGATCAGGTGGTGCAGGCGGTCGAGAATTTTCGCGCCCGCACTCAGCTTTTCATAATCCAGGGAGAAGCTCCCGCCAACCGGGAACCACCCGGTATGCAGGGCCCAGCGCATCAGAAGAAAGGCAAGGAAAAAGTTGGGGATCGACATGCCGAGCAGGCCGACCATCGACAGAGCACGATCGGAGAGACGTCCACGTCGGGTCGCCACGAACACGCCCAATGGGATCGCCAAGGTCCAGGTGAAGAGAGCTGCGGCGAGCGAGAGGATCAGCGTATTGCCGGCGCGCGCGGCGATCAGTGTCGTCACCGGCACGCGGTGCCCGAGCGAGACACCGAGATCCCCCTGCACGGCCCGCCAAAGCCATTTCGCGTAGCGCTCCAGCAGCGGGTCGCCGTAGCCGAAGTCGGCCTTCATCGCCTCGATCGCCTCGGGCGAGATCGCCGGGTTCATCGAAAGCGCACCGAAGAAATCCCCCGGCGCCAACGCCACCACCAGAAACGAGATGAAGGTAATCCCCAACAACAAAGGGATCATTACCAGGAGGCGATGCGTCAGGAATCCGAGCATGAACGAAGCGGGCCGGGCCGCGGCGCCTTTGTTTCATATCCGCAGGCCAAAAGCCCGGCCCCCGGTGACGCGCCGCTGCGCCGATGGATTGCGCAACATTTCCATCGCTTGCCACATATGGTTAAGCGGGGCCGACCAGGGGTGCGGCCGAAAAGTAGATCGGGCCTCCAGGGAGGGAATATGGCGAATCTCAGCATTGAAGAATTAGAAGAAGCACTTGCGGTAATCGGCGACGGTGGCTCGGCGGCGGCCGTACGCGATAAATTCGTCCGACTCGGCGCCTTCCACTCGCGCCGCGGCATCGGCGATTATGCCGCGCTCGCCCGTCGCGTCTACACGCTCAGCGCCGGCCTGCGCCGCGAGGGACCGAGCACCGCCGCCTTCCAGGCGCTCTGGTCGGATTTCATGCACCACCGACTCTCCGAGAAAAGCGGCGGCAAACTCGACGACCTCGCTGAGGCCATCAACGAAAGCATCGACGATTCCGGCACCATCAAGGACGGCCAGAAAGACGCCCTCTTGGCGGCGCTTGTGACCTACGAAGATTTCCTCGCCTCCAAGGTCGGCGGCAAGGCTGCGCGCTTCGATACTCTGCAAAAAGCCTTCCCCGAGGTTGCCGAGCTACTCCGCGCCCGTGCCATCCCCGACGTCGCGCTGGTGCCCGACGAGGACGAGGACCACGACCACCATCATCACGACCACGAGCATTGAGCGCGATGGTCAGGCCAAAGATCCGCTTCGGCGTCTGCCTGCCGCAGCACGGAGCTGAGTGGGCCGAGGTCCTCGCCACGGCAAAGCTATGCGAGCGCCTGGGCTACGACTCCCTCTGGGCCGTCGACCACGTCTTCAGCATCCCCGAGCCAAGCGAAAGCATCTTCGAAGGTTGGACCGAAATTGCCGCGCTGGCCGCGGCAACCGAGCGCATCACACTCGGCCACCTCGTGCTCTGCCTCGGCTACCGCCACCCCTCCTTGCTGGCAAAGATGGCCGCCACACTCGACCATATCTCCGGCGGGCGCTTCATCCTCGGCCTCGGCTGCGGCTGGCACGAGCAAGAAGCGTTGGCCTACGGCCTGCCCTTCCCGCCCGTGCGCAAACGCCTCAAGCAACTCGACGAGGGGCTGCAGCTGATTCAGGCCATGTGGAAGGACTCGCCGGCGAGTTTTTTCGGCGAACAATTCCATATTGAAGAGGCCTGGTGTGAACCCAAGCCGCTGGGGCAGATCCCGATTCTCATCGGTGGTGGTGGCGAGAAGGTGCTGCTGCGACTGGTCGCTGAGCATGCGCAGATCTGGAATAATCTCGGGCTCGCACAAGCCGAGTTGCCACATAAAGTCGAAGTGCTGAAGCGCCACTGCGACAAAATCGACCGCGATTTCAGCGAGATCGAGATTTCCCAACAGACCACTGCCGCCATCGGCGCAACCGAGGCAGAAGGCCGGCGCGCCCGCGAGGCAATTCTCGCCGAGCTGCCCTTCCTCGGCGGTGGCGAGGATTGGGTCATCGCCGGCACTCCCGCGCAATGCATCGAGCGTATTGAGAAGACCGTCGCGGCCGGGGCCACGACGCTGATCCTCAGCTTCGGGCGCAAGCCGCCGCACGAATCACTCGAGCTATTTGCCGAGCAAGTCCTGCCCGCCTTCCGCTGAAGCCCGGGCGTGGCGCTCGCGGGTATCCGCGTCAACCAGCGCCTTGAAGCCACGCACGGCACGTTGCGTCGCCACCTCGGCGCGCAACCGCAACAATGGCGAGAGCGGCCGCGCCAACAGATGCGGGCGGCAGACCACACCGAGGCGGTAGGCTGTGCCGGATGCGTCCGGCGAGAGCTCGACGTTCACGCAAGCCTCACGCAGAAGCGCCGAGGGGCGGTTGAGGTGGAGGCCGAGGTGACGACGCGGCTCCAGACCCGTCACGCGGACATCCACCCAGGAGCGACCATCTTCGCCCGAGAGACGCGCCACGGCGCCTTCGCCATCGGCTGCCGCCACGCTGGTCACATCGTCGAGCCACTCGGCCACGGACTCCGAGTCGATCAGCCGGGACCATACACGTGCCGGCTCCGCCTCAAGGCGGCCCGCTACCTCAAACTCGATCTGGGACATGAGACGCCGCTGTCGCAATTTCACTGCCAACGAAAAAGTGCTGTAAAATCAAGCGGGCTTTTCTTTTCCGATTCGAGATTGTCGCAGAATCAATCACCTGCGACCTTTTAGAGGGGTCATTTCGAGTCAGGGAAAACCCGCACTTTTGTGGGTCTGCAGGCTGAGGCGCCAGCGCGGATGGTCGCGGCAAAAGGCGACAGCCTGCCCGGTCGCCTGCTCCCGGCCGGGTCCGTCGAGCGGCTGCAGGTAGAAGAGCTCGAAGGCCAGATGCTCGACCATTTCCGGTGTCACGGCCTGCGGGAAAACCAACTTCAGCTCATGGCCGCTGCGCACGACCAGCTCGGAGCCCGGTTTGGGGCTGACGGTCAGCCAGTCGATACCCGGCGGCGCCTCGATGGTGCCGTTGGTCTCCACGGCCACCTCGAAGCCGCGCTTGTGACAGGCCTCGATCAGCGCCGCATCGAGCTGCAACAAGGGTTCGCCGCCGGTGAAGACCACGTAGGGAGAGGCCCCCGAAGACGCGATGGGCTGCCAGCAGGCCACGATGGCATCGGCGAGTTCGCCACAATCGGCGAAGCGGCCGCCACCGGGGCCATCGGTGCCGACAAAATCGGTGTCGCAGAAATTACAGGCTGCCGCGGCGCGGTCCGCCTCGCGGCCGCTCCAAAGGTTACATCCGGTAAAGCGGCAGAAAACCGCCGCCCGACCAACCCGCGCGCCCTCACCCTGAAGGGTATAGTAGAGCTCCTTCACCGCATAAGACATTACTCTCCCGCTTCTACCCTGCGGCAGCAGGCCTCGCATCCGCCTCGCGCAAGAGGTATCCGCTGAGGCCTTGGCCGTCTCGGAAATGCACGATAGGCGCCTGCCTCAGATCGATATGGTCAAGGGCTGGGCGATCCTCGGCGTCACCCTGATCCACTCCTGGGTACTTGCCGACTCGCGGTGGATGACCTTTTTATTCTACCATTCCGTACCCATCTTCCTGGTTCTTTTCGGTGTGAACTCCGAGGGCTGGTTCAAGCGGCGAGCACCCGCAGGCCGGGTCGCGGACTGGTACCTTCGCGCCTTCAAACGTATTCTCATTCCGGCCTGGGCCACAGCGCTTGCCTGGTGGGCCATGGTCGCGATCCTCAACCCGCCCGACCCGATGGTCCGCATCACCCTCGGCCTGCCCTTCTGGCATCTGATCGGTTGGTTCAAGCAAATCGGCGCAAGCTGGTTTGTCAGCTTGATCCTGCAATTCGTCATCCTCTTCCCGGCCTTCTATTGGGTGCGGCGGAAATTCGGCTTCGCCGTGCTCCTCGCCCTTGCCTTCCTGCTCACCTTGCCGGTGACGATGTACCCGCTGGAGCTCAAGAAATTATTGACCGACGGAGGCTGGCTGATCTTCGCGCCGCGCTTCGCCCTGCATATCGCCTTCGGAATGTGGCTTGCCGACCGTGTTGACGCGATCGGCTGGCGCTCGATCACTGCGGCCGCCTTGGTTCTGCTTCCCCTCTACAGCATCGAAGACCGGCTCTGGTTGCTGGAGTGGTGGCGCGTCGCGGACCGGCTTCTTGAATTGCCGCTCACCGTGCTCTTGCTCGCCCTGATGTCCGGCCTCGCCGGCATCTCGGCGTTGGAGCGCCCACTTTCCTGGCTCGGCCAGCATTCGTGGGGCCTCTACCTGGGCCAGATCCTTACCCACAACGCCTTCCTCTACCGCTTCGGCGGTGCCTGCAATCTCTATGGTTGCGTCGGCGGCGTCTTTGAAAATTTCAATCTCTGGATCTATACCGGCGTCCTGCTGACCGGCTCGATTTTCTTCGTATTCCTGGGCAGATGGCTGGTCGAACAGAACCAACGCCTGCGCGCGTCGGGTTGGCCTCTCCTCAACCTGGACCTTTAGAGGCCCGGCCGAAAAGTAGGCCGCACCTCTAGATCCCTGCCGCCGGCAGGCCCACGGTGGCGCGACCGACGAGGCCGGAGAGATCGGCCATATCGACCAGATCCGCAGCGCTCAGGCCACCTCGGGCCAGCGCAGGGTCGACCAGGCCGAAAAGGGCCGCCAGCGTACCGAGGACCTCTGCCGGACGACGCCCGGCCCGGCGGTACTCGCCCAGCGACGCATGCCGGGCTCGCTTGGCGAGACGCTCCCCACCGGCCTCCCGCAGCAATGCCAGATGGGCAAAGTTCGGTGCCTTCCCGCCAAGCGCCTCGGCCAGCCAGGCCTGACGCGGCGCGGAGCCCAGCAGATCAGCCCCACGCACGACCTCCGTAATGCCCATCGCCAGGTCATCGACGACCACGGCCAGCTGATAAGTCGGAACGCCGTCGCCGCGGCGAAGCACGAAATCACCCACCTCGCGGGCCAAATGCTGCGTAAAGCGGCCCTGAAAACGGTCTTCGACAACCACCTCCACATCCGGCACGCGGACGCGGATCGCGGGTGGGCGGCGAAAGGATCGCTCTTTCATGCCGTAGCTGCGACACAGGCCGGGATAGACCGGGCCGTCCTCGCCGGCATGGGGCGCGCTGGCGAGACTCGCGATTTCCTTGCGCGAGCAGTCACATAAATAAAGAAGGCCGCGCGCCTCCAAGGTGGCAAGCGCGGCCGCATAGAGAGGCAGGCGCTGCGATTGGACAAAGGAAACGGTCGGGACGTCCTGGCCGGGACCCTCGTCCCAATCGAGCCCGAGCCAGAGCAGATCGCCCAATTGCTCTTCCACCATCCCAGATACGAGGCGCGCCGAGTCGAGGTCTTCCACACGTAGAACCAGATGGCCGCCGGCCTGGCGCGCGGCGAGCCAGGTAATGAGTGCCGCAGCCACGCAACCGAGATGAAGCGCACCGGTCGGGGACGGCGCGAAGCGGCCGCGGTAGTCGTGCTTTTTGCGCATGAATCTGGACGTGTGTAACACACCCCCAGCATGACTGATCCCAACGAGGCCCGATTCGATTTACAAGGCAAGGTGGCGCTGGTCACGGGCGGCAGCCGCGGACTCGGCCGCGAGATCGTGCTCGCCTTCGCGCGCCACGGCGCCGACGTGGTGATCGCCAGTCGCAAGGCCGATGCCTGCGAAGCCCTCGCCGCCGAGGTCGAGGCCGAAACCGGCCGCCGCGCTCTCGCCGTCGCGACTCATATCGGCGACTGGCAGGCCTGCGACGCACTCGCGGCACGCGCGCTGGAGCATTTCGGCAAGGTCGATATTCTCGTGAATAATGCCGGCATGTCGCCGCTCTACCCTTCGCTCACCGAGGTCAGCGAGGAACTTTGGGACAAGGTCATCGGCGTCAATATCAAAGGGCCCTTCCGGCTCTCCTCGGTACTGGGCGAAAAGATGGTGGCGGGAGACGGCGGGTCGATCATCAATATCTCGAGCGTCGCCGCCGTCATGCCGACGGCAATCGATCTCCCCTACGCCATCGCCAAGGCCGGCCTCAACAACTTGACGATGGGACTCGCCCGCGCTCTGGCACCGAAGGTTCGCGTCAATTGCATCATGCCCGGCCCGTTTCTCACCGAGATCAGCAAGGCGTGGCCCAAGGAGGCCTTTGACCATTTCGAGCACAGCATCCCGCTGCGGCGCGCCGGCAACCCCGACGAAATCGTCGGGGCGGCGCTCTACCTCGCCAGTGATCTGGCGAGCTATACCACCGGCAGCGTAATCAAAGTTGACGGCGGAGCCGCCTACGCCGCGGGCTGACGAGCCTGACTTTTCGGCCGGGCCTTCCGGGGCCAACCTCGGCTCGAGTCGCGGTGCGTACGGCCACGATCAGGCTGCGGCGGTATTGTTCTTGGAAGCTTCGACGTTTGCGGCCTGGAAGCGGTTCAGGTCCGTGCGGATCAGCCAGCCATCCTTGACGCGGCGGCCAACGGCGATCAGACGGCGCGGGGCCTTATTGGCAGTGTTCGGACGGCGGATTTCATTGAGCTTGTTCATGATTCATTCCCTCTGGAGCGGAACTAGAGCGGAATCCATGCCAAAGCCGATTTTCCGGCCAATCCTCATATTTTCCGGGCTTTTCCCTCTCGCAGCGCCGGCCGGCACGCGGCTATACGGAACAAAATCGAACCATTCGACAGAAGTGTGCAGCGGAAGCGGCACCAACTTGACGAACACGGCTGTGCATGGGCGAACCATGCCATGTCATCTATCTGGGCACGCCGATCGCTTTGGTTCTCGCTGCTGCTTGTCGTGCCGGTTCCTTTCTGGGCCTTCCAGGTCGGCTGGGTCCCCATCGCCTGGCTGGCGGAGATCACAGGTGTCACGTTGATCGTTCTGGCGCAGGATGGGGGCCTGGTTCCCACCACGCTCTCCGGAGTGCTGATACCCCAATTGATCGTCTGGGCAGCCCTGCTCTTTTTCGCCAGCGGCCGCATTGTCCACGCCCTTCCCGCCGGCCGTCGGGCCCAGTGCGTGGGGCTCATCGGCCTCACGCTGATTACTCTGGGGCTTCTCCTGCCTCTCTATACGACCTCGTTTGTGCGCGACGGCAGCGCGGTCACATTGGTGGAGCTTTTCCAATGAATCCTCGGCATAAACTCGTGGCCCTTCGTTTCGCTCACCGCTTTCTACTCGGCGCGCTTCTACTTGTGCCCGGCGCGGCAAGCGCTGCAGCAGAGGAGGCGCCTATCGAAGTGCTGGCGCCGGGTCTCGCGCTTCCCACTCTTGCCGCCACGCCCTTCGAGCGCACCGAGACGCGAGCGCCTTGCGCGGATTTCGACGCGCTACGCCGGCCCTTCTTCGGCGACCTGCATGTCCACACCACACTCTCGCTCGACGCCGCCACGCAGGGTACGCGGAACCGCCCGGCCGATGCCTACCGTTTTGCCCGTGGCGAGAAGCTCGGCATCCAGCCCTATGCGAACGACCGCGCGCAGCGCCAGGTGCAATTGGCGCGGCCGCTCGATTTTACCGCAGTAACCGACCACGCCGAACTCTTCGGCGAGCTTCATATCTGCCGCACCGAGGGCGCCGAAGGCTACGACGCCATCCTCTGCCGGATCTACCGGCGCTGGCCGCGTCTGGCCTTCTTTCTGATCAACGGCGTAATGGCAGACAATCATGATTTTGCCTTCTGCGGCGAGAATAACGAACTCTGTCGCGAGGCAGCACGCGGCCCTTGGGCCGAGACTCAAGCCGCCGCCGAGGAAGCCTACGACCGCAGCGCGCAATGCGACTTCACGAGCTTTGTCGCTTACGAATGGACCGGCGCGCCCGATACCAACAACCTCCACCGCAATGTGATCTTCCGCAACGCCGAGGCCCTCACGACGCCCGCAAGCGCGCGCACGACAGGCAACGTCAGCGGCCTCTGGCGCACACTCGCCGAAGATTGCGAAGACCGCGACGGCAGCTGCCAGGCCCTGGTGATCCCCCATAATTCCAACCTCAGCGGCGGCCTGATGTTCGCGCCGACCGAGGAAGACGGAACTCCCTTTACCGCCGAGTACGCGCGCCGCCGCGCCGAGATCGAACCGCTGGCGGAACTGAGCCAGCATAAAGGCGACTCCGAATGCCGCCTTGGCATCGGTACGAGCGACGAACTCTGTGGCTTCGAGCTACTGCCCTACGGCAATTTCGGTGGCAAATTCGCCAGCTTCCAGAATGTCGAGCCGAGCGAGGGCAGTTTTGTCCGCAACGCGCTGCGCCAAGGCCTCGCCTTGGGCCGCATGCTGGGCACCAACCCCTTCCGACTCGGCGTGATCAGCAGCACCGATACACACCTCGGCACGCCGGGTGCGGTCGATGAGACAAAATACCCTGGCCACGGCGGCGCCGGTGTCCCCTCCTCGGTAACCATGCCCGTCGGCCTGCCCGACGATATCGAATTCAACCCCGGCGGACTTGCTGTGCTCTGGGCCGAGGAGAACTCCCGCGACGCGCTCTTTGCCGCGATGCAGCGGCGCGAGACTTATTCCACCACCGGCCCACGCATGAGCGTGCGCTTCTTCGGCGGCTGGGATCTGCCGGCGGATCTCTGCACCAGCCCGAATTTTGTTGAGCGCAGCTATGCCGGCGGCGTGCCGATGGGCGGACACCTGGGAGCCGCACGCGGCACAAAGGCGCCGCGCTTTGCCGTCTCCGCCTTGCGCGACGCCGGCGGGCTCGCCACCTCCCTCGAACGCATCCAGATCATCAAAGGATGGCTTGACAAAGATGGCCTGACGCACGAGAAGGTCTACGACGTGGCCGGCGAGACCATCGGCCAGGCCAGCGTCGACCCGCGCACCTGTGCGCCCCGCGGCCCCGGCGCCGACCATCTCTGCACGGTATTTGTCGATCCCGAATTCGATCCGGACCAACCGGCCTTCTGGTACGCGCGTGTGGTCGAGAACCCGGTCTGCCGCTGGCAGAGCTACCTCTGCCTGGCCGCCGGCGTGGATTGCGCCAATCCCGCCACAATCGGAGAGGGGTTTGCCGACTGCTGCAACGCCACCTACCCACGCCATATCCAGGAGCGCGCCGTGACCTCCGCGATTCATTTTGCCGGGCGGGCGGAATAATCGACATTGCCGGGCCACGCGGCTCTGCTACTCAGAGAGGCTGAACCCGGTGGTTCGAAGGGAAGCTGGTGAAAATCCGGCGCGGCTCCCGCCACTGTAAATCGGAACGAAAACGTCGAGATACCACTGCTCTTCGGAGTGGGAAGGTGACGTGAGTAGGTAGCCGATGAGTCAGGAAACCTGGCCGCCGGGAAATTTCTTGAACTGAGATCTCACGGGAGTCCGGGATCTTCGCCGACGGGAAGGCCCGCAAGGCCTGCCATTTCCCCGAATCGAAGCCGACCTTCGTGGAATCTCCAACAATGCTGCGGGATGCAGCATAAAAGGAGCTCCCCCTCATGCGAAAGTCACGAACCATCTCCGCTCTGGCCCTGGCCACCAGTCTTCTCTTTTCGGCCCACCCGGCCCTCGCCGCACCATCCGATAGCGCCGCCTTCGTGGCCGGCTCGACGGAAATTGGCGGTGCCGTACAGGGCGATATCGCCTTCGGCGGCACCAGCATCTTTGTCGGCACCGGCTCGTTCGGTGCCGGTGCTCAGTCCATTTTGCGCATCGCCACCGACGGAACCTCCACGACCGTCGTCACGGGCCTGAACTCAATCGGCGGCATCATCTTTGACGCCGCCAGCGGCAGCCTCTTCTTCACCGACAACGCCGGAGACGCCACCGGCGCCGCAACCGGGGATACCGTCTTTGAGCTGATAGATGCCCTCTCGGCCACCGGAACGACGGCGCTTGGCCTTGAAATCCTTCCCGCCGGCACGATCGCCGCGGCCGCCCAATTGGTCCTGGCCGATGCCAATACTCTGCTGGTGACCAACGCCGCCGGTAGCGGCGCGGGGGGCGTGATTTCGGTCGACCTTTCGGCCGGCACGTCAAGCGAGCTATTTTCCGGACTGGACTACGCAGCTGGCATTTCGGTGCGCAGCGACGGCTCCCTCTTGGTCGGCGATGTGGATGGCACGACCTATGTCGGATCGATCGAAGAATATTCGGCCACCGGTGTTCACCAGGGAACCTTCGCCATTCCCGGCGGTGCCTTCGACCAGGCGCTCGATCAAAACGGCAACCTACTCGTCACGGGCTCCTTCGCGCCGGATTGGTCGAGTTCCGTACTTGTCTCGCTGGCAAGCAATGCCACCCCGACGCAGATCGGAAGCGGCTGGGCATTCTCGGCCGGAATCGGCATCGACGGCCCCTCGGGCCGGATCGGTGTACTCGACTCCTGCTACCCCACGGCCTGCACAGCGGTCACGACGCTCACACCCGTTGCGAATATGACCGGATTGGGCCGCGGACGAAAAGATTGCAATGCGGCCTTCTTCGGCGGCGTCGAAAGCCGCAGCCGCAGTGGCAAGGGCCGCAGCCGCTGGGAGTGCATGGACGGCGATACGAGTTGCGACCGTGACGGCAAGGCCGACGGCATTTGCACCTTCCTGGTTGGCGCCTGCACCCACCTCGTCGACCCTTCGGTCGATGCATGCAACGCGACCGAGGTGACCTCTTTTGTGGTCAAGCGCGCACCCAAGGTCGCCGCAGGCGGAGCCTTCCCGGCCTTCCAGGTTCTACTCGATGCCATCACCGGCCAGAGCGAGGCGACCTGCTCGGAGAGCCTCGCCGTCGAGGTGGCGCAGAACAAGAAAGTGGTGCTGAAGATCAAGGCCAAAAACGGCGGCAAGACGGTCGACCGCGACAGCCTCAAGCTCTTCTGCCGGTAGCCGATGCGACAAATGATCCAATACCCTTCCTTCGCGAGAAGGCGCCGCGCGATCCTGCGCGGTGCCTTTTTGCTCCTTCTGATAGCAACCCCTCTGCCGGTCGCGGCCGACCCCTGCGCCGACGAGATCACCTCCCTCGCCTTGGGCGCCGACGGCGGCTACCACCTCCCCGACCGTCCCCTTCCCGGTGTGGTCCTCGGATTGCCGAGAGGCGCCGGCGCAACCTCGCAATCCTTGGATGTCCTCTCCCTGGGCGACGGCGGCCAGATCACCCTCGGCTTTCTCGACAATCTCATCGTCGATGGTCCTGGTGCCGATTTCCGCGTCTTTGAGAACGCCTTCCGTACCGGCCCGACCAATATCTTCCGCGAACTCGGTTTCGTGGAAGCCAGCGCCGACGGCATCACCTTCCACCGCTTCCCGGTCGATAGTGCAACCTTCATTGGTCTGGCCGGCCAGACACCCGTACTCACCCACCCCGACAACGGAATCGACCCGCGCTACGCCGCAGCCGGCGGTGATGCCTTCGACCTCGCGACCATCGGACTCACCGAGGCGCGCTTCATACGCATCGTCGATGCCGATACGATCATAGACGACGAGGGCAACCATTTCCCGATCCACGGACGCGGCCAGAGCGGATTTGACCTCGACGCCATCCTCGCCGTGAACTCGGCCGAGACCTGCGGCGCCTGTTGCGATACCGTCTTTGACGGGCACCTTGGAGCAGACGATCTCGTCACGCTCCTGCGCGCGGCGGCGGGGCTGAATACGGCAGCCATCTGCGGACCGGCGCCGTGCTCCGCCAGCCATTGTGGCGACACCGACGCCGACGGCGACCTCGACACCAACGACGCCTGGCTTTGCTTCGACCGCGCGCTTGGCGGCACAGCGCCGTGTGCCGCCGGCGATTGCGACCTCGGCCAAAGCCGCCGCAAAGCCGTCACGCGAGCCAGCGCGAGCGCGTTCACATTGGAGATTCCGGCCGCAGGCACGATCCAAAGCGGCATCGGCATCGTCTCGGGCTGGCGGTGCGAGGCCGGCCGGCTGACGGCCCGCTTCGACTGCGGCGAGGCCCTCGAACTCGCCTACGGAACGCCCCGCGCCGACACCTACGACAGTTGCGGCGACATCAATAATGCCTTCGTCATGCAGTGGAATTACGCCAACCTCGACGACGGCCTGCATACCATCCGGCTCTACGATGACGGCGTCGAGTTCGCCTCGGCCGGGTTCGTCGTCCAACGCCTCGGCCAGAGCTTCCTGCCCGCCGCGGACATCATGGGGCAATGGGAGCATACTCTGACCGGTTTCCCTGAACCCGGAGCTGAACTGCGGCTGCGCTGGCAGACCGCCGCGCAATCCTTCGGCATCGTCGGCCGCGCGCCCCGCGCGGCGGCGACCGCAGCGGAACGCCGCGCAGGGCGAGTGCGCCCCACGAGCGCCGGAAGCCTCGAGATTCCCCAACCCGGCTCCACCATGAGTGGCATCGGCACCGTCTCGGGATGGCGCTGTGAGGCCGGCAGCATCACGGCCTCCTTTGACGGGCAGCCGGCTCTACCGCTCGCCTACGGCACACCACGCGCCGACACTGAAAGCATCTGCGGCGACCTCAATAATGCCTTTGCACTGCAATGGAATTACGCTCTACTGGGCGACGGCCCACATAGCCTTACGCTCTTTGATGACGGCCTGGCCTTTGCCAGCGTCAATTTCGCAGTGGCCACTCTCGGCGAGTCCTTCCTGCACGGCGCGTCCGGGGTTTATGACCTGGAGAATTTTCCACAGCTCGGCGACTCCGTCCGGATCCAGTGGCAGGAGGCCGCCCAGAGCTTCGGTGTGGTGGGCTTCATACCCGCAAGCGCACCGACTCCCACACCGGCCCCCACCGCAACACCAACACCTGCTGCCTGCAGCACCTTGCGGGTGCATCTCGAGGCGGACACGAGTGGGCTCGCTGGCGTGATCGCCGAGTTGGACTACCCCGCTTCGGTCTCCCTGCCGTGGTCGGCAGGCGAGAGCGCGGTCGCGGCACGAATCGACTTCGGAGCGTCGCCTCTGCCAACGCTGACAGGCTTCCGCAAAAGCGCCGGAAAACTCCTACTCGGCTTCGCGGCCACCACGAGTCGTGCAGGCTCGGCGGTGGCGACCATCGAATTCGATTGCGAAAGCCCAACGCCCAACGCCGCTTCCTTCCACTGCACGCTTGACGCCGCAGACGCGACGGGAACGGCCGCCGCAGCCGGGTGTATCGTCCGCATCGAATAAACGAGAAGCCCGGCCGAAGAGCAGGGTGGGCGCGGGCTAAGGCGTAAAATCGCGCCAGGCCACGCCGTCAAGCGAACTGAAGATCGCGCCGTCCTGACCAACCGCCACGAAAGAATCGCCGCCCGCCACAACCCCTTGCAAACTCACCGTGCTCGGCACACCTGCCGGCGAGATCAGCGCGGTATCGGGTGTCGTGTAGACAGTCCCGCTGCCGCCCACAATCACGAAAATCCCGCGGCCCCAGGTGATCGCGATTACCGGCTGAACCGAGAAAAGGGACACGGTCTCCCAGCCCCCAATGTCCGTATAGCGCACCAGGTTGCCCGCCTGCCCACCACCAAGGAAAATCCCATTGCCGTAAGCGATGGTAAAAAGCGGTGCCTCGGCCGGCGATTCCACAGCCGTCCAGTTCCGCCCATCGGTAGATTCAAAAATTCCGCCAACATCGCCGACAGCAACGAAGCGCCCCTCGCCCCACGCGACGTCGAAGAGGTTTTCCGTCGTATCGATCTCGACAGCCTGCCAATTCCCACCGCTGGCCGACCAAAAGGCGGCGCCTGCCTCGCCCACGATGACGGTACCCGGATCTCCGGCGCCAAGCCCCAGAAGCCCGACCTCGACACCCACCGAGCCCGGCTCCCAACTTTCGCCATCAAGCGAAGAAGCCGTGGTGCCCGAGGCTCCGACCGCCAGGAAGCGGCCACCGATGAAACGGATCGCCGCAAGCGAAGGAAGCGCTTCCGCTGCCTCCTGCGCGGTCCAGGAGCGGCCGTCGGGCGAACGCAGAATCCGACCGTCGACGCCGACCGCAACAAAAGTCTCGTTGCCAAACGTGACACCATTGAGCGAAGGCGGCGTGTCTGCCTCCGAACCACCACAAGCACCCAGAGCCCCGAAGCTCAGCAGCACCAATACCCATGCCAACCGCGTCTTCATCATCGATGGGAGAGGCTAGAGGTCCGGCCGGGAAGTGCAACGGCTCGCGGATTGCACTTTCCCGCCAGCATTCTAGAAAGAAGCCGTGGGCATGCTGGGCATTGTGGTTTATTCCGATTTTCTCTGTCCCTGGTGCTACAATGTCACGGTGCGGATGCGGCGGCTTGAGGCCGAGTTCGGCGGCCGGATCGAAATCGAATGGCGGGCCTACCTGCTACGGCCGGTTCACAAAACAGGCCGCGACCTCGAGCGCTTTCGCGCCTATACCGAGGGCTGGCGCGTCCCGGCCGCCGAAGACGATGCCGGAACTTTCCGCACCTGGAAAGGCAATACGCCGCCGCCGACGCATAGCCTGCCGGCCCATATTGTCGCCAAGGCGGCCACGGCCCTGGGGCCGGCCGCCGGGCGTCGGATGCACGACCGCCTGCTGGCCGCCTATTTCGCCGAGAACCGCGACATCAGCGCGGCCGCTGGCTTGCGAGAACTCTGGGCCGAGCTCGCTTTGCCCGCTGCCGCCTTCCCCGACCTCGACGACCCGGCCCGCGTGCAAACCGTCCAGGGCGAGCATGCCGAAGCCATCGCGCTCGGTCTCACCGGCGTGCCGGCCGCCCGGCTGCGCGATAACCCGGCCTTCGTTACCGGCGCGCTGCCCTACACGATGTACCAGCACTGGGTCGAACGCCACCTTTAGAGACCCGGCCGAAAAGCAGGTCCGAAAAGCAGGACTTGGCGCAGAGGGCATCGAGCACAAGTAGCATTTCCCATCGGCCCTCCGGTGCTGGTACATAGGGCGCAAGGGAGTTGCGCCCTCGAGCGTAATCTTGTTTCGGCAAGCGGGCGCGGGCAACAGAACCAATGATGCGGCAGAACACCAGGCGCCTGATACGACGGACACGCAAGGCCCTCGCGCGGGCTATGCAGTCGGCGGGTTCCTACGGCTTGCCGCATAGGTTCCGGGCTCGGCTCCTCACCGGCGGGCTGCTGACGATGGCTGCGTGCACGGGCGCTCCAGCCGAGGCCGCATTCCTCGAGGTCACCCGAAGCGAGGCCGGCTTTACGGTGGATGCCGAGGATCTTCCCGTGGTCCGGATCCTGCGCGCCATCGGCGAGCAGGCCGGCTTCGAAGTCCACGACCCCACCGGCGGCGGCGAAGAGTTGGAGTTCTTCGAGGTCGAAGACTTGCCGCTGGAGACAACATTGCGCCAGCTACTCGCCCGAACCAACCACCTGATCGTCTACCGCGGCGGCGCCAAGGAAAAAATGGCCGTCGGGACCATCGAAAAAATAATCCTGCTGCGCCCCAACGACCCCGACGCCCCGCGAGTTCTGCGTAAGGGAGTCTCGCCGCTCGCCGGCCCGGTCGCGCCGCCGGTGCGCACAGCACCCAACGTGCCCGAGGCCCCCGATCAAGACGCCGGAATCGCCGCGCTCGATGATTACGCACAAGCGGATCTCGACCAGGCACTCGCCATCGAGCTTGCGCTGGAAGCCGCAATCGATGCACCCGAGGGCAGCGGCCTGCCGCCGGATATCAGTGCGGCATTGGAGGAGATCGACCCTTCCCTGGTCGCCGACGTCGAAGCCGCTCTGCGCGCCACGCAAGAAAATCCGCCTGGACGGAACGGCTTCGACCGCTTGCCTTGATCGCCACAGCAGGACGCCTCCGAGGCCCGTGCCCCTGAAAAAGTAGCGCCCGGCTGAAGTCCCCAGGTTGCCCACCCCGTCGAGTTCGCGATATAGGAGATCACTCGGACCGCCCGCCAGGCGATTTCCGGAGAAGGTGTGTCGATGCTCCCTGGTTCCTCAACAAACTCCTTTCGTATTTTCGCTGCCGCGATTTTCCTTCTTGCGCTGAGCGCGCCAGACGCGCGCGCCACCGAAGTCAGCGCCCGGATCGTCAACGGCCTCAATACGCACGCCTTCCCCGCCACCGGAGCCCTGCTCGTAGGCAGTACTGCCGATAACGCGACCAGTTGGTGCAGCGGCACGCTGATCGGCTGCAATACCTTTCTCACCGCCGCGCATTGCGTCGAGGACAACAGCGACCCGGGCGGGTATTTCGTCTTCCTGCAACATGCCGGCACCTTCAGCGTGACGGCCATCGCCAGCCACCCCGACTTCAGCTTCCCGCAGGCCGACGTGGCGGTCCTCACCTTGGGTGAGACGGTCACGGGCATCGCACCGATTACGCTCAACACGACCAACCCCTCGCTTCATATCGGCACCACCGGACAGATCGCCGGCTTCGGGCGCAGTGGCGGCACTGCTAGCGACTACGGCATCAAGCGCTGGGGCGCGATCGAGACGGCCAATTGCTCGCCCGCCAGCGACAACACCACATTGGTCTGCTGGGACTTCACCAATCCGGTCGGCCCAGCCAGCGAGGACTCCAATACCTGCAACGGCGACTCCGGCGGCCCGCTCTTCCTCGACCTGGGCGCTGGCTTGACGGTGGCCGGCATCACCTCGGGCGGCAACAACGGCAGCTGCCTGGCCAGCGACGCCAGCTTCGATGCCAACGTCTACAACTACCAGGCTTTCATCAATACCCATCTCGGCGCCGACTCCACCCTCGTATGCGGCGGCATCCCGCCGGTCGGTGCGAGCGATGTGATCGTCACCGGATTCGATGGCAACCTCGGCGCCGGGACCAACGCCGAGAAGGCATATATCGTTTCGCTCGGCTCCGGCCGGCAACTCCTGCGCATCAGCTTCAACAGCGAGGACAACGGCAGCCTCGGCGCCGACCTCTACGTCAAGCACGGTTCGGCACCAACCACCTCTGACAATGATTGCGCGCGCGACGGCTCCGGCCCACATGGCGGTTGTAGCTTCGCGAGCCCGGCCTCCGGCGATTGGCATATTCTGGTCAAGCGCACCGCGGGCAATGGCGAATACCAAGTCACGGCTACCGAATTCGGTGGCGACCCAGCCGTCTGCGGCAACAACCTGGCCGAGTTCGGGGAAGATTGCGACGGCACGAGCGATGCCACCTGCCCCGGTCTCTGCCTGCCCGATTGCTCCTGCCCGGCTCCCGTTTGCGGCAACGGCCTCATAGAGAGCGGCGAGATTTGCGACGGCGCGAGCGCCTCGGCTTGCCCGACCGGCATCTGCGCAAGCAATTGCTCCTGCCCGGCACCTGTTTGCGGCAACGATGTATTGGAGAGCGGCGAAGAATGTGACGGCACGGACGCCACCGCCTGTCCGGGCGAGTGTCTCAGCAGCGGCTCGGCGTGCACCTGCCCGTCAACTTGCGGCGACGGTGTCTGCGATCCCGGCGAGACCGCGTCAAGCTGCGGCGCCGATTGTGGCTGCCTTGCGGCCTCTGCCTGCGGCGACCAGGCCCCCGGCGGATGCTATTGCGACGAGACCTGCGACACGAATGAAGATTGCTGCGATGACGTCTGCGACTCCTGCGACTTTGCCTGCAGCCCCGGCGAAGGTGGTATCTGCGAGGGCTCCGGAACAGCGCAAAAGGTTCGGCTGAGCATCGCCCGACTCGGCAATGCACTCGGCCAGCAATCCATTTTCTTCACCGGCGAGATCGTCTTTCCCGATGGTAGCCCGGCGAGTTTCGACCCGATCGGCGATGGCGTGCAAGTGATCATCGAAGACGAAAGCACCGGCCGGCGCCTGATCGACCTCAGCACCGCTACCTCCATTGTCCCCGCGGGCGAATTCGGCACGGGCTGCCATCCCAAAGACGGCTGGAAGGCCAAGCGGACGGGCACGACCTTCACCTATCGCAACCGCAGCGCGGCCTACGATCCGCCTACCTGCACCTCGTCTGCGCCGGGCAGGCTCATACTCAAGCTGATCGACAAACGCGGCCGAAATGGCACGATCAAATTCGTCGTCAAGGCGAAATATGTGGAAGCCGAGGATCTGCGCGGCCCCTACCGGGCCACCATCGCACTCGGAGGCACGAATGCCGCGATGAGTGATGGCTGCGGCGACTACGTCTTCCAGGCTTCCGACTGCTCGCTCAATACCGCCAATACGACGCTGCGCTGCCGCTGAAGACCGCGCAGGGTGAGGAACCGGGCCCGAGGGCAAGGATTGTTGCCCGCGCCGGCCGGTTCATTCGAGCCGGAAGGCGCTGATGGCGGACTTGCTCGCAACCACGTAAGGCAGCGGCACTCCGCCTGCCTCGCGCACGAGTTCGGCCACCAAGGCATCCTGACGCCGCCGCGCCTCCTGCACCGGGATCGTATGGTTGAGAATCGCAAAACGGACGCGTCCGTAGCGCTCCGTATTGACGACTCCGGCAAGCGCCGAAACCCGCTGCGAGGGAATCGTGCCGGTCTTGGCGACCAGGACACCACGTAACTCGGGCGCAACAAATCGCTCCGCAAGCGTACCTGGATCGACACCCGCAACGGGCAGAACATCGCGAAGCAGGAGCCCGGATGCGGCCAGACGCGCCTCCAGGGCCGCGAGCAGCGCCACCACGGCGCGTGGGCTCAGGCGGTTGGTGCGACCGAGGCCGGCCGCATTGTCGATGCGGATTTCCTCCGCATGCAAATCGGGCGCGGCCCGCTGCGCCGCCTGCTGCACCATCGCCTTGCCGCCGACCACCCTCACTGTGGGCTCGAATATATTGTTTGAGTAGGTATTCAGCTCTTTGAGAATCCGCCGCAGCGGTGGCGATCGCCAGGCGAAAAGACTCTGTGCCGAACTTTTCGGGAGATCCGCCCCCGCAACCGCAATCGCCAACTCGGCCCGCTCGGTGCCGACCAGCTCCGGATCCAGAGCCCGCGCGGCGGCAAATGCCTCCTCGCCCGCCGAACCCGTAATCGTCGCAACCAAGGCCGCCGCACCTTGCTCGTGCCAGTTGAAGAAAAGCGGCCCCTCGACGCGCACCCGACCACGGATTTTTGCGATACCCCGGGACTTGAGCGCCGCGGCAATCAGCAATCCGCTCTCCGAGATCAAATACGGGTCGCCGCCGCCGCGGATCAACAGATCACCGTCCACGGCCGCACCATCACGCCCACCGGTATGCAAGACCTTGGTCGCGAAACGATATTCGGGGCCAAGCGCCTCGAGCAATGCCAAGGTCGTCGGAATTTTACTGAGCGAAGCCGGATGAAAGGGCCGCCGTGCCTGCACCGCCGCCAACACTCGGCCGTCTTCGGCCTGGACGAACACACCCTGGTCCACCCCCACCAGATTCTCGGCGAGATTCTGAAAGTCGGCTGCTGCGGCATCGGCCGCGACCAACAAGAGCGCGCAGACGAGCGATCGCAGCATCATCGGAGACCCGGCCCCGCTGCCTCTCTCATCAGAAAATCGGATGCCGCCATGCCTGATTCATGTCGAAGAGCCCCGGCCCTGTAAAGCAGAGCCGCTCCCAACCACCTCCCCCCTGCCCGAAAGGGAACAGATTTCGGTACACGTCCCCTGAAGGGGACGGATTAGCTGCGGCCGGCGTCGAAGAGTTTGCCTATTGTGCGGAGGGTACGGGCTCGGTCTTCGGCGTTGGCATCGAGGAGGGTGCCGCGGAGGCTGTCGGGGGATACGACGATGGCTTCACATAGGTTGTGGAAGGAATAGGGCCAATCGCGGTCTTTCGAGGTGATCCAGGCGTGTGCCTTGCGATAGAGACGAAGCTCGTTCTCGCGGCGGGCACTGCGGAATTTGCAGTAATCAACGACGGCGAGTTGCAGGACCGCGAGCGCCAAACGGGGCGCGGGTGCACTGCGTTTGCTGCGCGACCAGATATCCTCGAACTGGCCGGGCAATGCGATATCCGGCTCCAATGTCTCAAACGAAGGGTCTACGGTGGCTTCTGGTGTTGCGTCCATGATCTCCTCTCGACCGAGGCTGACAGAGGGGGCGCTCGGGCTCGATTCCGTTCTCCAGGCAGTGGTGCAAGAACCTAGATGAATACCTACCCATATAGGTCTTTACCCCTATATATAAAGAAAATACCCCTATGCAAGGGGATGTCACAAAATAAGGGAAAACCCTTATAGGCGCAGTCTCGACGGACCGGCCACGCGAGGACTCGACCTGCAGGCGCGGCCGCAAGCGGCGCTCGAATGCCGCCTGAATTTTCGGCCGGGCCTACGGTGCGGCGAGATCAGCCGCAGCGAGGGCTGGGCTCAGGCGGTGGCGGCGCGGGGCGCGCGGTAGGAGGGCGCGTCGTCTGTTCTTTGCCCGCGGGCCGAAGCCAGCCGGCGCGCCGGCGCGATCTCCTCGCGCGCGTTGGGTAGAGCGGCAGTCGCCGCGACCGGCGGACGCAAAACGCTCTCTTCGATCTCGCGCTCGAGGCCGAGGAAAGCCGCCTTGACAGCCGCGACGAAGACATCGAGGTCCGTGACAAGAACAGGATCTGCGTTGAAGCCCAGGCAGATCTTTCCGTCGTAGCTGAAGAGTGCCAGGCAAATGCCCGTGCCCTGCAAAACCGGGCCCTGGCAGAAGAGCGATTCCAGCTTCGATCCCTGCATATAGAGCGGAAATTGCGGGCCGGGGACGTTGGTGACCACCATACTCATCGGGCCGGACGAGGCACTCACGCCCAGCGGCAACAGCACGTTGGGCGCGAACTCGGCCAAGCTCATCACCATATCGACAACGGCGGCCTCGCTGGAGTTCTTCAACTGGGTGGTCTTCGTATGCACCGCCTCAAGGCGGTCAAGGCCCCTTTTTCGGTCGAGCGGCGCCGGAACGATCCACGAGCCGACACGATTGCCCGCCAGAGCCCCCTTCTCGCCTGCGCTACGGAGATTGACCGGGGTCGAAAACCGGAAGGTAACCTCCGACGGCTCAATGCCATGATGTTGCAGGTGCTCGCGCACGGCACCGGTGACGACGGCCAGCACCACATCATTCACCGTCGTGCCGGTAGCCCGGCTCATCGCCTTCACATCGGCAAGCTCGATCTCAAAGCCGCGGAAGGCGCGTGCAGGCCCAACGTGCCCGTTGAGCGGGGTCGCGGAGACCGGGTTCCTCGAATAGGCCGACATATCGGCCAGGGAAGCGGCCGCAGCACTAGCGCGGCCGAGAAGATCCGGTGCCGTGACGGCACCCACGGTCGCTTCCACGGCGGTACGGAGCAGCCCGGCGCGGCGCATTGCTGCCTCGGCGAGCATTTCCCAACCGGTCGGCGCCGGCCGCGGCGCGAAGGGAAGCACCTCATATTCCTCCTGGTCGGGCGTCAGCGAGTAGAGAAGGTTCGCCAACTCCGAGCCGGCGCTGCCGTCCATCATCGAATGGTGTACGCGATTGATCATCGCGTAACGTCCTCCTTCAAGCCCCTCGATGACCCACATCTCCCAGAGCGGACGGCTGCGATCGAGCGTCTCCTCGAAGAGCCTGCCAGCCATCTCCCAGAGCTGCTCCATCGTGCCCGGACGCGGCAGGCTTATGTGGCGGACATGGCGTTCGATATCGAAAGCTGCGTCGTCGACCCATGCGGGCAAGTTCTCGACCGGCGTCCAGATGAGCTTCTGCCGGTAGCGGGGAATCAGGGGCAGCTTGGAGGCGATGGTGCGACGGATCGCGGCGATATCGATGCCGCCCGACTCGGTCCGCAGCGCACCTGCCGCAAAGATCTGTACCGCGCCGACGTGCATCGCCGCGCCACGGTCCTCGGCGACCAGAAACGAATGATCCTGGGCCGAAAGCCGCTCCCAGAAAGAATCCACACCATCCACTTTTTCCATCATCGTCTCGTCGCTCCCATCGTCGCCCCCGAAGGCAAGCAAACCATAGCTGCACCATTAGGAGAAATCAAGTCTCTATTTTCCGAACGCTTATTCGCTTATAGGTTGAGGCGTCGTAACAAGCCGCCGAGGAGTGCAATATCGCACACTTGAAAGTTTCCCGAGTTTGCATCTCAGACGCATACGCGGCAGGCAGGAGGAATGCGCACGCTCATCGTGGCCCTGCTCGCCATCGCTCTCGCTCTCCCCAGCGCTGCTCTGGCGACGAAGAACCTCGATGATGGGGTTGCGCTCAAGGGTTTCGATGCTGTCTCCTTCTTCGATGGCGTTCCTCGCATGGGCCGCAAGGCCATCCTCTTCGAGCACCAAGGCGCGACCTACCGCTTCTACAACGACGCGAACCGCAAGCGCTTCGCTCGGGAACCCTCCCTCTATACGCCCGCATTCGGTGGCTTTTGCGCCTGGGGAATTCTCGACGATTCCGACCACGAAGATATCTCGCCTGGCAGCTGGAAGATCGTCGACGGAAAGCTCTTGCTTTTCTACAAGGGCTATCTGGGGGACGGCCTGCGCGACTGGAGCGCGCATGCAAGCGAGAATGGCGGCGACATAGCAACGCTGCAAAATGCAAATATTGTCTGGAGCCGCCTACAGGGCAATCCGGAGCCGGAGTAAAAGATATGCCTCTCGATGAAGATGTCCGACAAATTCTCGCCGTGCTCGCCCCGCCCGGTGCCCCTGACCTAGGCGACCTGAGCGTCGAAGATGCGCGTCAGGCCATGGCCGCCACGGCCGCGCTCAGCGCCAACCCCGAACCGGTGGCGAAGGTCGAGAACCGCACGATCCCCGGACCGGCCGGCGAGATCCCGGTGCGCATCTACACACCCGAGGGCGAAGGCCCGCTACCGGTACTGGTCTTCTTCCACGGGGGCGGCTGGGTACTCTGCGGCCTCGACACGCACGATGGAACGGCGCGGCGCCTCTGCAATCATGCCCATTGTATCGTCATCTCGGTCGACTACCGCCTGGCTCCCGAGCATCCCTTCCCGGCACCACTCGATGATTGTTATGCCGCCACTTGCTGGGCTGCGGAAAATGCCCCCGCATTGGGCGGAGACCCGGCACGTCTCGCCGTCGGCGGCGACTCCGCCGGCGGCAATCTGGCAGCCGCCGTGGCGCTGATGGCACGCGACCGCGGCGGGCCCGTGCTGGCCCATCAACTGATGGTCTACCCGGTGATCGACGCGCGTTGCGAGACGCAATCGTTCGAAGACAATAAGGAAGGCTATTTCCTCTCGGCTCAATCGATGCGCTGGTTCTGGGGCCATTACCTCGGCGACACGGGTGATGGCGCCAACCCCTATGCCTCGCCGATCCGCGCCGAAGACCTGAGCGACCTGCCACCGGCAACGGTCC
>JAYGCM010000051.1:0-18698 GCA_046583355.1 Deltaproteobacteria bacterium | reverse complement strand
ATCGAGAATTATTCGGTGCATCTTGACGGCCGCGAGAAGGGCGCACCGCCGTCTACTTTGCTGAGTTATTTCCCCGAGGATGCGCTGATTCTGATTGACGAAAGCCATGTGACGATTCCCCAAGTCGGCGGTATGTTTCGCGGCGACCAGGCACGCAAGCGCAACCTGGTCGATTTCGGTTTTCGCCTTCCCTCGGCACTTGACAACAGGCCGC
Organism: Deltaproteobacteria bacterium; assembly: GCA_046583355.1. Lineage (GTDB taxonomy): Bacteria > Desulfobacterota > Binatia > UBA12015 > UBA12015 > UBA12015. The sequence continues at coordinate 18,484 of JAYGCM010000051.1, read as the reverse complement.
TGAGTTTCCCGGAATTCGAAACGCATCTGCACCAGGTGATCTACGTCTCGGCGACACCGGGTGATTACGAGTTGACGAAGAGCGGCGGCCTGATCGCCGAACAAATGATTCGTCCGACCGGGCTCATGGACCCGGTAATCGAGGTGCGCGGAGCGCGGCAACAGGTTGACGATATTCTGGAAGAGATCCGCATCTGCGCGAAACGCGATGAGCGCGTGCTGGTGACGACACTGACCAAGAAGATGGCCGAGGATCTCACGGATTATCTTCAGGATGTCGGCGTGCGGGTGCGCTATATTCACTCCGATGTCGATACGTTGGAGCGGGTTGAATTGATCCGCGGCCTGCGCCGCGGCGATTATGATGTCCTGGTCGGGATCAATCTGCTTCGCGAAGGGCTGGATATTCCCGAGGTCTCGTTGGTGGGGATCCTGGATGCGGACAAAGAAGGATTTTTGCGCTCGACACGATCGCTGATTCAGACCATCGGTCGCGCTTCGCGGCACGTGAATGGTCGCGTCATTCTCTACGGCGATCGAGTTACGGATTCGATGAAGCGGGCGATCGAGGAAACCGATAGGCGCCGCGTGATTCAGCACGCGTATAATCAGGAACACGGGATTACGCCGGAGAGCATTCGTAAATCGATCGGTTCTCCTCTGGTCGAGGTCTTCGAAGCCGACCACTCGACCACGCCTTCGATCGGCCCCGGGGGACTTGTGGCCGCCGCGCAAGGGACCAGCACCGCCGAGCTTCGACGGGCGATGCGGGAGGCCGCTGAGAATCTCGAATTCGAACGTGCCGGCGAGCTGCGCGACCAGATCCGGGCGCGCGAGACGGATGCTACGACCCAGGATGCCACAGCGGCGGCGGGCCGTGCGGGCCGTGGCCGGGGCCGGCGGCGCTGATGGCTGCCGCAGGCGGCAGGGAAAACTCGTTTGCCGAGCGCGCGGCCGCGGCCCCGCGCGGGCCCGGCGTCTACCTTTTCAAGGGCGACGACGGGCGTGTTCTCTATGTTGGGAAAGCGAAGAATCTGCGCCTACGCCTGCGTTCCTATTTGCGTGGTGGGGACGGGCGCCTGCAGGTGCCTTTCCTCCTGCGCAAGGCGTCCGATGTCGAATTTCTCGTCACGCGCAATGAGAAAGAAGCGCTGATCCTCGAGAATAACCTCATCAAACAATATAAGCCGCGCTACAATGTACGCCTGAAGGATGACAAATCCTACGTCAGTGTCGCGATCACCGCGCATGAGTGGCCGCGCGTCGTGGTGACGCGGCGCATTCGCAACGACGGCGCCCGCTATTTCGGACCCTTCCATTCGGCCAGCGCGGTGCGCGAGACTCTTGACGTGGTGCGCAAGGTCTTTCCTCTGCGGACCTGCAGCGACCCGGTCTTTCGTAACCGGCAGCGCCCCTGCCTGGAGCATCAGATCGGGCGTTGCCTTGCGCCGTGCGTGCTGCCGGTCGATCGCGAAGAATATGCCGGCCACCTGCGTACTGTGGGGCTTCTCCTCGAGGGCAAGAATGACGAACTCCTGCAGCGCCTCGACCTCGAGATGAAGCAGGCTTCCGAGGCATTGCGCTTCGAAGAGGCCGCACGTCTGCGCGACCGCATGCGCGCGATCCGCAACACCGCACAAGGTCAGCAGGTGGTGAACCATGCCGGTGGCGATCAGGATATTTTTGGTATTTACCGCGAAGGCGGTTTCGTTGAGATCCAGGTTCTGATCGTGCGCAGCGGTCGGCTGACGGCGCACCGCGCTTTCGGTTTTCGCGACCGCGAGTTGCCCGATGAGGATCTTCTCGGTTCGCTGCTCTCGCAATTCTACGAGGGCGCCCGTCCGGTGCCGGCCGAAGTGCTGCTGCCGATCGCACTCGGCGATCATGCCGCACGCGAAGAGCTGCTCGGTGAGAAACGCGGTCGGGCGGTCTCCGTGCAGGTGCCGCAGCGCGGTGCCAAGAAACGCCTGGTGGAGCTTGCCGCAGCGAATGCGCGGCAATCAATGGAGGCGCGCCGTAACCAGGATGAGCGCCAGGCCGAGACGGCCGAAGAGCTGCGTCGCCGCCTGCATCTGCTCTCGGCGCCCAAGACGATCGAATGTGTGGATATATCGACCTTCCAGGGTAGCGCGACAGTCGCGTCGCTGGTTGCTTTCGATGAGGGCAATGCCACCCCGGAACGCTATCGCCGCTTTCGCATCCGTACGGTTGAGGGGATTGACGATTTTGCGAGCATGGCCGAGGTTCTGCGGCGCCGCTTCACCTCCGGCAAAGAAGCCGACGATTTACCCGACCTGCTTGTGGTCGATGGTGGTCGCGGTCAACTCGGTGTCGCTCTCGCGGTGGCTTCCGATCTCGGGATTACCGGCCTCGAGATCGTCGGCCTCGCCAAATCTCGGGTGCGCAGCGACGCTCGATCGGTTGCGCTGGAGCGCACCGAAGAGCGGGTCTTTCTTCCCGGGCGGGTGAACCCGGTGGTTTTGCCGCGCAGCTCGGGTGCACTTTTCCTGCTCCAGCGCGTCCGGGACGAGGCGCATCGTTTCGCCATTACCTACCACCGCACTCTGCGCGCGCGCGCGGCGCGCGAATCTCCGCTCGACGAGATTGCCGGTATCGGTGCCACGCGCAAGCGTCGCCTGCTGACCCATTTTGGTAGTGTGGCCGGCGTGCGGCGGGCGAGCGTGGCGGAGATCGGCGCGCTGCCAGGCTTCGGCCCGGGGCTGGCCCGCGAGATTGCCGCGGCCCTATCCACTGGCTCTTAGAGGCCCGGCCGAAAAGCAGGCCTGCATCCGGCCGCCGCTTGCGGCTACTGCACCGCGTCGCGCTCTCTCCCAGGAGCCGTGGGGCGCTCAACCGGTCAACGCAGCACTGTTGACGAGCGAATCGACAGGGCTGATGAAAGCAGAGGGTCTTGCGCGGAGGTTGGTTCAGGCTCAGGGCAACCTCGCCTGTATCCGCTTGCGACCAGGCCGAGAGGTCAGCTCGGTGAGAGCGATAACGATGGTGGCCGCTGTTGCCCTGGATCTCTCGACGCACCGCCTCCGGCGCTCGGGCGATGTCCGTGGCGATCCGCCGGACGCCCTATCCCGGAGCCACTCCGCGCAAGATCTCCTCTCTATCCGGCAGCGTCAGGGCTGCTGGTGCTCCCAGGCGAACAGGAGGAGCAATCCCGCGTTGTGCCGCCACCACGCCATGGAGCGTGCAGGACCGCCTACCAAGTGCACGACCGATCGACGGCCAGGACTCACCGCACTTCCAGCGGCGCCAAAGCTCCGCTCTTTCTTCTTCCGGGAAACTCCGTCCCGCCATCCGAGCCTCCTTATGCAATACCTCTTCGATGTTGCGTTGACCGGTTGACTCTACAACGGCTATTACTCGGTCGCCGACCAAGCCAGCAGCCGCAAGCAACGCCCTCGGTGCCACGCCTGACTTTTCGGGCTCACATCGAATTGGCCTCCCCTCGGGTACGGCGCCCCTTGCCGCTACCGCTATCGGCCGCAGGCTTACGCGATGTTACGCGTGCGTCATCGGCGCCGTCCTTCGGGTCGGACCAGCCGCGTGCGGCGGCTCGCGGTTGCGGGCGCCGCGCTCGGCTTCTTCGCCTCGCTGGCGTTGGAGCCGGCGTTCGGTCTGAACCCCTGGCTTCTCGCGCTGGTCCTGGCGCTTCTGCTGCTCGGGCATAGACTCGGTGCGGCCTGGGTGGCGGTCGCGGCAGGGGCGTTCGCCGGCATCATGGCCGGCGGCCCCGTCGTGGTTGCCCCCGTACCGGATTACCCCATGGCGCGCTGGCGCGGCCGAGTCGAAGATGTGCGTACCGGCCAGTGGCGCCCCGGCGAGGAGTGGGCACGCTTGGAGGTTGCGCTGGTCGCCGCCGCACCGCTGCGCGAGCCCTTGCCGGCACGCCTCCTGCTCTCGTTTTCGCGGGCCTCACGGCCCTGGCGGGTGGGCGATGGCGTCGAATTCGTTGCCGCACCCGAGCGCCTGCTGGGCGCGTGCAATCAGGGCGTGGACCGGCTGGCAGTTTTTTATGCGCGACGTGGCATCGGCCTGGAGGCGCGGGTGAAAGACGATCGTGCGGTGCGGCGGATTGCTGGGCCTCGCGGAGGGTTGGCCTCCTTTCGCCGCCGTGTGTACGACGCCGTGCGCGAAGCCGCGTCGCCCACCAGTGCTCCCATTTTGCTCGCGCTGGTTCTCGGCGACCGGCGGACCCTCGATTCGGACGAACGCGAACTCTGGGCCCGTGCCGGCGGCGCGCATCTGCTCGCTGTCTCCGGACTTCATATGGCGATTGTCGCCGGCAGCATGCGGGTATTGCTTGGCGCGATGGCCGCATTCTCGCGCAGGCTGGCGGCGTCGGGTGCGGCGGCGCGTGTAGGCGAGATCGGGGCGATCCTCGCGACCTTTGCTTTCGCCATGCTTACGGGGGCTCCGGTCGCCGCGTTGCGTGCCGCGGTGATGGCGGTCTTGATCTCCTGCGGCATGCTTCTGACTTTCCGCGCCGAGCGCTTTCGCCTGCTTGTCATCTGCGGTGTCGGGTTGGCCGCTATGCGCCCGGAACTGCTGCGTTCAGCGGCCTTCCAGCTCTCCTTTGCGGCTGTCGCGGCATTGCTTCTTGCGCTTGAGACGGGCTCGGCTACCCCGCGCGACGCTTGGGGTGGCGCGCCGGCGCGTTGGCTGCGCTCGAGCCTGCGCGCCTCGGCGGTGGCGACTTGCGCGACGGCGCCGCTTCTTCTCCACCATTTCGGGGCGGCTTCCTTCGTCGGCGTGGTCTCGAACCTTCTCCTCTCGCCCTTGGTCGGCGGTCTGGCGCTTCTCCTCGGCCTGGCTGGGGTAGCGCTGGTGGTGCCGGCTCCGGCGTTGGCAGCCTGGGTCTTTCGCCTCTCCGGGAGGTTGATTGATCTGGCGATCCAAGCCGTACATTTCTTCAGCCGTGCGGATTTCGCGGTCGTGGAGGTCGAAGAAATTTCCTTGGGCTATGCGTTGGCGCTGGTCGCGCTCTTCTTCGCCTGGCTATTGCGCGCGCGCCGATTGCCGCGCCATTCCCTGCTCTTGCTCGCCCTGGTCTCCGCGTTGGTCGGAAGACCCGTGTTGCCGGCGGCGGGACTCAGTGTCCATTTTCTCGACGCCGGGCAGGGCGACTCGATTCTCGCCTACCCGGCTGGTGGCGGAACCGCCTTGCTCATGGACGCACCGGGTTCGTACGGCGGCAAGGCATCGGCGCGCAGGCTTCTGCTCCCTGCGCTGCGTTTCTCGGGTCTAGAAGAGCTCACCTTCGTGGCGGCCTCCCATCCCGAATGGGACCATTATGGGGGCCTGAGTGGTCTGGCGGCCGAGGTCCCGGTGGGATTGTTTCGCGGCAACGGCCAGGGCATGGAGAAGGCTTCCTACGCGCGGCTGGTGGCGGGCTTTGCTGCTGCCGGGGTTGGCATCGGAGTCTGGCGGGCCGGTGATCGTGCCGACCTGGGCGCCGCTCGGATTGCGGTGCTTCATCCCGCCGCCGGCATAAAGGCTCTGAGTGCGAACGACGCCTCGTTGGTTACCGAGATTCGCTTCGGCGCGATAGCCTTTGTATTGACAGGCGATATCGAAGCCGCTGGCGAGGCGGCGTTGCTGCGGGGCCGCCGCGATCTGGGTGCCGCCGTTTTGAAGGTGCCGCACCACGGTTCAGCAACCTCCAGTGGGTACGCCTTGTTACGGGCTATTCGACCCGCCGTTGCCGTGGCGCAGCTCGGCCGCTCGAATCGATTCGGTTTTCCCGCAGCGGAGGTTCAAGACCGCTACCGCACGGGCGGCAGCATCTGGCAGGGAACCGATGGATCGGGCGAAATTGTCGCCAAGACCGACGGGCAACTCATTCGCTGGAGCAGTTGTCGCACCGGCCCCTGAGAGGGCCGGCTACACCTGGCGTTATCGTCTCGGTTCGACTTTGCGGCCGAAAGTTACATCGCCCTTATCGATGCGGAGAGAGAAGCCGCAGGGCGGGTTTGTGCAGACCCACGCCTTGAACATAACGGTTGCACCGTCCTGCCCGTAATCGGATAGGGGGATCAGTAGCCCCGCATTGCACTTCTGGCACTTCGGCAAATCCATCTTCCTCATCCCCTCCCGCGGCTACCCGCCTGCTGGGGTGAGTACCGGATTTTGCTGCTGGTAAGCAAGGAAACCGATTCCGCCGCTGGACGAAGGATATAGCGGGTTGCCAAAGGCCTACTTGTCCGCCGCCGATTCGGGTTCTACCGGCGCGTCTGCCGCGGCCGTGGTCGCGCCCGGTGCTTCGCCCGGCGCTTCGGTGGCAGCCTCGGCCCCGCCACCCCCCTTACGGCGTCGCCGGCCGCCGCGGCGCCGCTTGCGCGGTGCGCTGCCGAAATCGATCTCGAATTGTTCGTGTTCGAATTCCGGCTCGCCGCGCACCGTGAGCGTAAAGCCACGTCGCGCGAGTCCCTCTTCGGGGCGGCGCTCGATCGCCTGGCGCAGGAGGCCGGCAATTTCGCTGGCAACCTTGATGACCATCGGCTGTGGCTTGTCGGTGGTGGCGGCTTTGCGATGCGCTTCGCGCAACGCCTCGCTCGCGACCGCCTCGGGCGAGAGCAGGCGTCCCTCGCCATTGCAGGTGGGGCAGGGTGTAGTGAGGATCTGGCGCAGGTTCTCCCGCGTCCGTTTGCGCGTCATCTCGACCAGGCCGAGGTCGGAGATTTTCAGGATATTGGTCCGCGCCTTGTCGCGCTTGACCGCCTCCTGCAATGCGCTGCTGATCAATTTGCGGTTCTCCGCCTGCTCCATATCGATGAAGTCGATGACGATGATGCCGCCGATATTGCGCAGGCGCAGTTGGTCGAGGCTCGCCGTGGCCGCCTCGAGGTTGGTCCGGACGATGGTTTCCTCGTGGGTGCGTTTGCCCACGAAGCGGCCGGTATTCACGTCGATCGTGGTGAGCGCTTCGGTTTGTTCCAGGATCAGGTAGCCGCCGGATTTGAGCCAGACGCGCTGGTCGCGGGCGCGTCGTGATTGGTTCTCGATGCCGAGATGGTCGAAGACGGGCGTAAGTTCGTCATAGAGACGGAGCCGCGATTTCAACTCAGGCTGTAGGGCCGTGTCGACGAAATCGGAGATCCGCTCGAAGTCGGCCCGGTTGTCGATGAGAATCTCCTCGACATCCTTTGTGACCATATCGCGCACCGAGCGCAGGACCAGGTCGAGGTCTTCGTGCAAGCGGCTCGGCGCCGGGCTGTTGTCGGCCTTTTTCGAAATGCCCGCCCAGAGTCGGGCGAGATATTTCATATCCGTGACGATCTCGAGCTTCGTCAGGCCCTCGCAGGCGGTGCGGACGATGTAGCCACCGCCCTCGGCAGGGCGATTTTCCGAGACGATTTTCTTCAGGCGCTGGCGTTCTTTGGAGGCCTCGATCCGGCGCGAAACCCCGATATGGCTGGAGGTCGGCATGTAGACGATGTAGCGGCCAGGTAGCGAGATATGGGCCGTAGCGCGCGCGCCCTTGGTTCCCATCGGCTCCTTGGAGACCTGGACGAGGATCTCCTGGCCCGGTTTCAGAAGGTGGTCGATCGGCGGTGGCTCTACTGTAGAGCGCCGGCCACCGCAGCCGCGTCGTGCGCCGCCGCCGGCTTTGGCTTCGCCATCTTCTCCGTTGCCATCGGCTTCGCCGCCGTCGTCCGCGTCGTTTTCGTACGCTTCGTCGCCAGGCTCGGTGTCGGCTTGCTCGTCGCCACCGCTGCGCTGGGCATTCTCGCCGTCGTCCTCGTCTTGGCCCGCATCATCCGCATCGTCGCCCGCGTCATCGGCGTCTGGCTGCTCTGCGGAATCGTCGTCCTCGGACACCAAGGCGTCGTCCTGCTCGTCGAGGTCGTCTTCGCTTTCGTCTTCTTCCGGGCCTTCCCAGAAGTCGGAGACGTGCATGAACGCGGCCTTTTCGAGGCCGATATCCACAAATGCGGCCTGCATGCCGGGGAGGACCCGCAACACCTTGCCGCGGTAGACATTACCGGCTGTCGAGGGCTCGGCCGAGGTCTCGATCTGGAGCTCCGCCAAGCGGCCTTCTTCGATGATGGCGATGCGGGCTTCGACGCTCGAGCGGCTGATGATGATCTGTTTTTTCACTGGAGTCGGTCCGATCCCGCCGGTGGCGGCTCGGACGGTAGGCTCCGAAACAGAGGGACCATGGCTTGCGCCGATTGGTCGTCATTATGCGCTGCTCGGCGCGGTTGCGGGTCGGTTACCGTCGCCGGTGGCGCGCATCGCATAATAGGGAACATAGGCAATCCTGCCCCTTCCGGCAAGTCTTTGCCGGGATTTGTCCGGAAATCCCCAATATCTAGTGCCCCGGGTTGACTAGGACCACAAGATATTGGATAGGAAGAGGGAGAAGCGCGCCGCGAATTCACGTCGTGGCGGGCAGAGGTTTGTGTGGAGGTGATGTTTGCGCATTCGTGAGATCGACTTGGTCGGGTTCAAGTCCTTTAGAGATCCGACAAAGCTCCGGTTCGAGCCGGGCCTGAACGGCATTGTTGGCCCGAATGGTTGCGGGAAATCCAATGTAGCCGATGCGATTCGCTGGGCTTTGGGCGAGCAGAGCGTGAAGAACCTGCGCGCGCGCGACATGTCCGACATCATCTTTTGCGGCAATGACGCCAGCCAGGCGTTGAACTTCGCCGAGGTGACGCTCACCTTCGAGCGTACCGGGGATGGCGACGCGCCGACCGGAGAAGAGGAAGGCCTGGCAGCGCAGATTGCGCGCCTTTCCGAGTTCAGTGTCACCCGTCGGATCGACCGCAACGGCGATTCGCAATACCTCGTGAACCAGGCGCCAGCCCGCTTGCGCGATATCACCGAGATTTTCCTCGGCAGCGGCCTCGGCCTGAAGGCCTACGCCATGATCGAGCAGGGGCGGGTGATGCAGCTCGTCAACGCCAAACCCGAGACAGTCCGCCTCTTCATTGAGGAGGCTGCGGGTACGACGCGTTTTCGCGTCCGCAAGATCGCGGCCGAGAGAAAGCTCGACCGGACCACCGAGAACCTGGCCCGCGTGAGCGACGTGATGCGCGAGATCGAGCGCCAACTCGGCGCGCTGCAGCGCCAGGCCAAACGTGCCGAGGAGTTCAAGCGCCTTGAGGCTGAGTTGCGCGATGTCGAGATCTATCTCTCTGGCATCCGTTTTCAGCATCTCGCCGAAGAGCGGCACGGCCACCGCGAGGACCTGACCGGGTTTTCCGGACAGGCCGAAGAGATCGAACGCCGCCTGGGCGAGTTTGTCGTGCGGCGCGACGAGGTGCAGGTCCGCGACCGCGAGACGCAGCAGGCGATCGAGCAGATGTTTGCCGCGCTTGCTGATGTCGCGTCGGCCGTCGTGCGGGCAACCGAACGAGCGACCGCGAGCCGCGAGACGATCGGTGGCGTGGAGGAACGCGTGACGCGCGTCCGCGCCGAAGATGAAGGGCTGGCCGCTCAGGCCGCCGAACTCGCCGCTGCTCTCGAGGCGGCGTCGGTTGCTCGTCAATCTTCCGAGGAAATTCTCCGCAGCGCGGAGCAGGAACTCGAACGCGCCGATATGGCCCTGCGTGAAGCGGCTCCCGCATTTGAAACGGCCGAGACGGCCTGCGGCGCTGCGCGGCATGAGTTGGGTGAGGCGCGGGCGCAATTGGCTTCGGTCGACGCACGCCGCGCCGAGGTTGCGGCGCGCGTGCGCAGCATGGGGGAAGAGGGCGCGCGGATCGAAGACCGTCGTGCCGGCCGTCGTGCCGAGCTGGCCTCGGCGACCCAGCAGGTCGATGCGGCGAGCGAACGCGAATTGGCTGCGCGGAGCGAACATGGGCGACTCGAGGACGACCGCAAAAGCGCGGCCGAGACCTTGCGAGTCTGCGAAGATGAGATGCGCCGTCTCGAAGAAACCCAGGCCGGCCTGCGCGAAACGCAGTTGCATGTGCGCGGGCGGATCGACGGCTTGCGCGAGCGGGAACGCTCGCTCGACGGCTTTGCTGACGGGATCGATTCCATCCTGGAGCGCGACGATGGGCCGCTCGGATTGCTGGTCGACACACTCGGAATTCCGGCGGACCTGGAGCCGGCTGTCGCCGCGGTCCTGGGCGATGTGCTGCGAGGAGCGGTCGTCGAGGGGCCTGAAGACGGCGCCCGTCTGGCCGAAGCGCTGCGCAATATCGGCGAGGGGCGGATCTCCTTTGTGCCGCGTAGCGGTGCTCCGGCCTGCGCGGGCGCTCTGAATACGCCGGGTTGCCGGCGGCTGAGTGATCTGGTGGAGGCACGCCAGGGTTTCGAGAATATAGTCGAGTCACTCTTCGGCCACGTGATGCTCGCTGACGATCTTGCGACGGCTGTCTCGGCCTTCCGCGCGTCGCCGCGCGGCGGACTCTGGGTGACGCGGGCCGGCGATCTTGTCGATGAACGAGGCGTGGTGACCGGCGGGCAGGTGCCCGAAGGGGTCGATCTGCTGGAGAGGCGTCGCGTGCTGGCCGAGCTCGAAGAGCAGCAGCTGCGCGATGAGGCGACGCTTGCCTCGCTCGAAGAACGTCTGGTCGTCGCACGCCAGGCATGCGCTGCGTCAGGTGAAGGCCTGCAACAAATCGATGCGCGCGCACATGACGCGACCTTGGAATTGGTTGCGGCCGAGCATGCACTGGCGGGGGCACGCCGCGAGCGCGCCGCCGCGGACGCCCGGATCGTCGAGACCGAAGAAGAGCTGCGCATTGCCGGCGCCGCGCTCAACGAGGCACAGGCTCGGTCGCTTGCGATCGAAGAAGAAGCGACGGCGGCGCAGGTGCGGGAAGGAAGCGCCCAGCGGTGCCTCGACGAGGCGGCGATGGGCCTCGAATCCTCGCGTCAGAGCTTCGAGGCCGCCTCGGGTGGTCGAGATGAGGCGCGCCAGGTGCTGGCGGAAAGCCGCCAGGTGGTGACGCAGGCGGTGGCCGACCAGGCCCGCCAGCAGCATTCGCATGAGGTGGTTGTCGCGCGGCGCCGTTCGATTGAAGAAGAGGTCGGGCGTTTGGAGAGCGAACGCGATCGCGCGGCCGCGGCTTTGGTTACGCTCAACGAGCAATGCGAGGTCGCGCGTTCCGAGCACGCGACGAGGGAGGCCGCAGTCGAGCGTGCCCGCACCGAGGCGCGAGAAATCGCGGCCGACTTGGCTCGCTTCGAGGGCGAGGTCGGTGATGCGCGCACCGAGCGCGACTCGCACCGCGATCGTATCGGCCAACTCGAGGTTCGGATTGCCTCCCTGGATGCACAGATCGAAGGGATCGAGGAGTCCGCAACCGAACGCTACGAGGTCGTTGTCGCCGATGTTCAGGTGCCGGAAGACTTCGACGCGGAAATCGCTGCGGAGCGCGCCACCGTAATCAAGACACGAATTGAACGCCTGGGAGCGGTCAATATCACGGCCATCGCCGATGCTCAGGAATTGGCAGAGCGTTTCGATTTTCTGCAGAACCAACGCGGCGATTTGGAAGCTTCGATGGAGGATCTGCGCAAGACCATCGGCGAACTCAGCCGCACGACGCGCACTCGCTTCAAAGATACCTTCGATCAGGCGCGCGAGCTTTTCGGCAAGACCTTCAAGGAACTCTTCCGTGGTGGCACGGCGGACCTGGTTCTCACGCAGCCGAATAATCTGATGGAAACCGGCGTGGAGATCGTCGCACAACCGCCGGGCAAGGCCGTGCGGAGCCTGGAGATGCTCTCCGGTGGTGAGCGCTCGCTGACGGCCGTCAGCCTGATCATGGCGCTTTTCCAGTTGCGCCCGCCGCCCTTCTGCTTGCTCGATGAGGTGGATGCGCCGCTCGACGATACGAACGTCGGTCGGTTCAGCTCTTTGTTGAAGCGGTTGAGCGCGGATACCCAATTCCTCATCATCACGCATAAGCCGCGCACCATGGAGCAGGCCGATTCGCTCTACGGAGTGACCATGCCGGAGCCGGGAGTCTCGCAGATCGTCTCGGTGCAGATCGACGAAATCAACAAGGCCGTCGACGGCGAATTGGCCGCTTCGGCCTGACCGGGGACCCTTTTGATGACCGAGGTGCCGATCTCCCTATGGGTATGGGGGGGCGCATGGCTGCTCTGCTTGCTGGTTGCGCTGGCCGCCGAGTGGCGCCGCCCGGATGCGGAGATGGCGGCCCCGGCCGCCACGGAGCGAAGCGCTCGGGAAACGACGGCGGTCCCGGAAGACGAACCGACGCTCACGCAGGGCGACCGCTTCGCGCGCGGTCTGGCCCGCAGCCGCGGGGCCTTGGCCGGGCGTCTGCGCGACCTTCTTGCCGGCAATCCGGCCGACGCCAAATTGATGGACGGGCTGGAGGAGGCCCTGATCGCGAGCGATGTGGGCGTTGTGGCGGCCACTCGTCTGGTTGGCGCCGTGCGCGACCGGCTCGGCGCCGCGGCCGATGGTCGCGCGTTGGAGAATGCCTTGCGCGAGGAGATTCGCGCGCTGCTGGGGCCGATGGTGGCCGAAGAGATCGGTCGGCCGCAGGGGCCCTGGGTCCAGCTGGTGGTGGGCGTAAATGGCGTCGGCAAGACGACGACCATCGGCAAATTGGCGGCGCGGCATGCGGCCGCCGGGCGTCGCGTCCTGTTGATTGCGGGCGATACCTTCCGTGCCGCAGCGGCCGATCAGTTGGCGATCTGGGCCGAGCGAAGCGGCGCCGATATTGTACGGCAGGCCCCCGGCTCCGACCCCTCGGCGGTGGTCTTCGATGGCCTCGAGGCGGCCAAGGCGCGCGGAGTCGATATCGTATTGATCGACACGGCCGGCCGCCTGCATACCAAAGTGAACCTGATGGAAGAGCTGAAAAAGGTGAATCGCGTCATCGGGCGGGTAGTGCCCGGTGCTCCGCATGATGTCCTGCTCATTCTCGACGCGACGACGGGGCAGAATGCCCTGGCGCAGGCGCGGGCTTTTTCCGCGATCGTGGATGTCGCCGGCGTAGTTCTGACCAAACTCGATGGATCGGCGCGTGGCGGGATGGCGGTCGCTGTGCGCAGCGAATTGGGTTTGCCGATCCGCTTTGTCGGGCTCGGCGAGGGGGCGGCCGACCTGCAACCCTTCGACCCGGAGGCCTTTCTCACAGGTCTTTTGCCGGAGCCGGCGAGCCCTCCGGCTTGACACATCCCGGCGCGACTTCGTAGCGTGCAGGTAGAACGACCGGCGTGGCCGCTCGTATTCGAAAAAAATATAATATTCGCGTCTGCCGTGGGCTTGCCAGCCCGTAAGCCCCGGCCTGCGTAGTACTGGAGTAGACCATTGGGCAATCTTCCCGCCGGGGCACTCGGCTTTATTCTCGCTGCGGCGGTCGCCGGGGCTGTGTATCTGATGGGGCGGCAACGGCTGCTTGGCGAAACCCGCACTGCCGCCGAGCAGGCGCGGCGTGCGCTTGAGGACGCCGAGCGGCAGGCCGAAGCGATTCGTCGCGAGGCCGATATGCAGGACCGCGATGAGTTGGTGCGCGCTCGAGGCAAGGTCGAGACCGAGACCCGCGAGGAACGCCGGTCCTTGCAGGCGATCGAGAAGAAGCTTGGTGGGCTGGAGGTCGACCTCGAGCGCAAATCCGCTCGGCTTGAAGACCGCAGTCGCGATCTCAAGAAGCGGGAAAGCCGCGCTACGGACCAAGAGAAATCGCTCGAGAGCGAACGCGACGAACTCGCCGCCGCCATCGAGAAGATGCGGGTCTCGTTGGAGCAATCGGCCGGACTGACGCGCGACGAGGCACGCGAGTCGCTGATCGAGGAGATCAGTTCCGAGGCGAAGCTCGCGGCTGGCCGGCGTATCCGCCAGATCGAGGAAGAAGCCAAGGAAGATGCCGACCGGGTAGGGCGCAAGGTGGTCGCACAGGCCATCGCGCGACTGGCCGGCGACTGGGTCGCCGAGCGTTCGATCTCGGTCGTCTCGCTGCCTTCCGATGATATGAAAGGCCGTCTGATCGGCCGCGAGGGGCGAAATATCCGCGCCATCGAGGCGGCGACCGGAGTGGACCTGATCATCGACGATACGCCCGAGACGGTCGTGATCTCGTGCCATAATCCGGTGCGCCGCGAAATTGCCAAGATCGCGGTCGAGAAGCTGGTCTCCGACGGGCGGATCCACCCGGCCCGGATCGAAGATGTCGTGCGGAAATCAGAGAAGGACGTCGAAGATACGGTCCGTGAGGCCGGTCAGAAGGCGCTTTTCGAAGTCGGCGTGCATGGCGTGCACCAGGAATTGGTGAAGCTCCTGGGCATGTTGCGCTACCGCTACAGCTACGGCCAGAACGTGCTGGCGCATTCGATCGAGGCCGCGTTTATCTGCGGCCTGATGGCAGGTGAGCTGGGCCTCAACGTGAAACAGGCCCGACGCGCGGCGCTGCTGCACGATATCGGCAAATCTCTGACGCATGAGGTCGAGGGATCCCATGCCCTGATCGGCGGGGCTATCGCACGTAAATACGGCGAGTCGTCGAAGGTCTGTAATGCGATCGCGGCGCACCATGAAGAGGTGCAGGCCGAAACGGTCCTGGCACCGCTGGTCGACGCATCCGACGCGCTTTCGGGCGCACGGCCAGGGGCGCGCCGCGAGGTGCTGGAGAGCTATGTCGAGCGGCTTGAGGAACTCGAGAAGATCTCCTCGAGCTACGAGGGTGTGACCCGTTCGTTTGCCGTGCAGGCCGGCCGAGAAGTGCGGATCTTTGTCGAGCCGCGCAAGGTCGACGACGATCGCGCCGCGCAGCTGGCACGCGAGATCGCGCGCCGGGTCGAGGACGAACTGACCTATCCGGGGCAGATCAAGGTCACGGTGATCCGCGAGTCGCGGTCCAGTGACGTGGCGCGCTAGAGGCTGGGCCGCTACTCGCGGTTCATGATGCGAGTTCTTTATCTCGGCGATATTGTCGGTCGCGGCGCGCGTAATGTGCTGCGCAGGGAGCTGCGCTCCTTGCGCAAGCGTGAGGATGTCGGCTTCGTCGTCGGGAACGGTGAGAATGCCAGCGGTGGCCGCGGGATCGATCCCAATGGTGTCGATGAATTGCTCGACGCGGGGCTGGATCTGATCACCACCGGCAACCACATCTGGAAGCATCGTGAGATTGAGCCGGTCCTGGAATCCGAACCACGCCTGATCCGGCCGGCTAATTTTCCACGCGGCAACCCGGGCCGGGGCAGCAGCGTAGTGGCGGCGCGCGACGGCACCCGCATGGGCGTGATGAACCTCATCGGGCGTGTCTTCATGGGCGATTTCGACTGCCCCTTCCGGGCCGCCGACACGGAACTTGAGCGCATGCGCGGTGACGCGGATGTGGTCCTGGTCGATATGCATGCCGAGACCACCTCCGAGAAATCCGCCATGGGGTGGTATCTGGATGGCCGCGTCTCGCTCGTGGTGGGCTCTCATACCCATGTGCAGACCGCCGACGAGCGCATCTTGCCCGAGGGCACCGGGTTCCTCACCGATGCGGGAATGTGCGGCCCGATACGTTCGGTGATCGGGCAGCGCCGCCAGGAGGTGATCGAGCGCTTTCTCTCGCAACGGCCTGCGCGATTCGAGGTGGCCAAGGGGCCGATCCTGCTCCAGGGGGTGTTCGTGGATATCGACATCGCCTCGGGTCGGGCGACGAATATCCGCCGTCTCCAATTGGAGGGCGAGGGATGATCTCGGTTGACGAAGAATTGGAGATCCTTTGCGGCGGCACGATCGAGGTGCTGCCGTCCGGCGGGTTGGCAAAGAAGTTGGCGCAGGCCCGCGCGGAGAAACGCCCGCTGCGGGTGAAATTCGGCGCCGACCCCTCCGCGCCGGATCTGCATCTCGGCCACGCCGTGGTGCTCCAGAAGCTCGCGCAATTCCAGCGTTTTGGTCACCAAGTGATCTTCCTGATCGGTGATTTCACCGGCATGATCGGTGACCCAACCGGCAAATCCGAGACGCGTCGCGCGCTGACCCGCGACCAGGTGCATGCCAACGCGCGCACCTATGAGGAGCAGGTCTTCCAGGTTCTCGATCGGGAAAAAACCGAAGTACGCTTCAATTCGGAGTGGATGGACCCGATGACCGGGGCCGATATGATCCGCCTTTGTGCCCATATGACGGTGGCGCGGATGGTGGAGCGCGACGATTTCGCCAACCGCTTGCGCGAGGGGAGGGCGATCGGAATCCATGAATTCCTCTATCCGCTGGTGCAGGCCTATGACTCGGTCGCCCTGCGCGCCGATGTCGAGGTGGGCGGTAGCGATCAGAGCTTCAACCTATTGGTCGGGCGCGAGATCCAGCGCGCCTACCAATGTCCGCCCCAGATCGTCCTGACGATGCCCCTCCTCGAAGGGACCGATGGCGAGAAGAAGATGAGCAAATCGCTGGGCAATGCCATCGGGATCGCCGACGACCCGCGCGAGTCCTTCGGTCGCCTGATGTCGATCTCCGACGAATTGATGGGGCGCTGGGCGCGGCTCTTGAGCGAGGCGACCCCCGATATCAAGGCAGTACTCGCCAGCGGTCGGCACCCCATGGATGCCAAGAAGGACCTCGCCGCTGAAATCGTCACCCGGTTCCACGGCGTCGAGGCTGCGATCGCCGCCAGACATCATTTCGAGGAGCGTTTTCAGGCCCGGCGCTCCTTTGAGCCCGATCAGGTGACCATCACGGCCGCCGATGCCGCCGGCCTGACGGTCGCCAAACTCGTGGTCCACATAGGCTTTGCGGCCTCCGGCGGAGCCGCAAAGCGGCTGATCGCACAGGGGGCGGTGAAGCTCGACGGCACTACGGCAAATGATCCGAACGCCAGCCTGGAGGCCCCAGGCGACCTTCTGCTGGCCGTCGGCAAGCGGCGACTGGCCCAGGTTCATCTTGAGGGCTGAAAAGATCGGTCTTTTTCGCGCTTTTTACAGGCCAAGCAGTTGAAAAGCCGAAACCGTCCGGCTAAACAGCCTCCTCCCGGCAGCGTGATGGCAGCAATCAAAACCTCAGTCGAGGTTCTGATAAGCGAAAAAGTCACTGTTGACAAGGGAATTCCGGTTCGTTAAGAAACGGAACCTCGTCGGTTCGACGGGGGCTCGGTCTTTGAAAACTGAATAGTAGCGCACCGATTCCTGATGTGGAATCGGCAAACCAGTGAGCTTCATATGTTGGGTCCTGTTAGGATCGTGTTCGGGCTTCGGCTCGGACCATCGATTCAACTGGAGAGTTTGATCCTGGCTCAGAGCGAACGCTGGCGGCGTGCTTAACACATGCAAGTCGCGGGAGAACGGGAACTTCGGTTCCCTAGTAGACCGGCGCACGGGTGAGTAACACGTAGGTAATCTACCCTCGAGACTGGGATAACCCGCCGAAAGGCGGGCTAATACCGGATAAGACCACAGGTGCTTCGGCTCTGGTGGTAAAAGGTGGCCTCTTCTTTTGAAAGCTACCACTTGGGGATGAGCCTGCGGGCCATTAGCTAGTTGGTGGGGTAAAGGCCTACCAAGGCTTCGATGGCTAGCTGGTCTGAGAGGATGATCAGCCACACTGGGACTGAGACACGGCCCAGACTCCTACGGGAGGCAGCAGTGGGGAATATTGCGCAATGGGGGAAACCCTGACGCAGCGACGCCGCGTGGGTGATGAAGGCTTTCGGGTCGTAAAGCCCTGTCGGGAGGGAAGAATTGTCGGAACGCAAATAGTTTTCCGGCTTGACGGTACCTCTAAAGGAAGCACCGGCTAACTCCGTGCCAGCAGCCGCGGTAATACGGAGGGTGCAAGCGTTGCTCGGAATTACTGGGCGTAAAGAGTGTGTAGGCGGTTTTATAAGTCGGGCGTGAAAGCCCCGGGCTCAACCCGGGATGTGCGTCCGAAACTGCAGAACTAGAATTTCGGAGAGGGAGGTGGAATTCCAGGTGTAGCGGTGGAATGCGTAGATATCTGGAAGAACACCAAAAGCGAAGGCAGCTTACTAGAACGCACCTGACACTGAGGGACGAAAGCGTGGGGAGCGAATGGGATTAGATACCCCAGTAGTCCACGCCGTAAACGATGGATGCTAAGCATTGGCAGTATCGACCCTGCCAGTGCTGTCTACCTAAGCTAACGCCTTAAGCATCCCGCCTGGGGAGTACGAGCGCAAGCTTAAAACTCAAAGGAATAGACGGGGACCCGCACAAGCGGTGGAGCATGTGGTTTAATTCGACGATAAGCGAGGAACCTCACCAAGACTTAACATCTAGCTGCAGACCCTAGGAAACTAGGACTCCTTCGAGGGTGTATCACAGGTGCTGCATGGTTGTCGTCAGCTCGTGTCGTGAGATGTACCGTTAAGTCGGGTAACGAGCGCAACCCCTACACTATGTTAAATCATTCATAGAGAACTGCCTGAATACTTCAGGAGGAAGGCGGGGACGACGTCAAATCAGCATGGCTCTTACGTTCTGGGCTACACACGTGCTACAATGGCCGGCACAACGGGCCGCCAAATCGAAAGATGGAGCTAATCCCATCAAAGCCGGTCTCAGTTCGGCTTGGAGTCTGCAACTCG
>JAYGCM010000002.1:0-12242 GCA_046583355.1 Deltaproteobacteria bacterium | reverse complement strand
GACGCTTTGGGCACATTACGCGTGAAAGTCGCCGCCACCGGCAGGCATTCCTCGAGGCCTTCGGGAGGCACACAACCTTCTGCGGGGAAGAGAGTTTCCACAGTGGGGAGTTGGAGATTTTGGTATTGCGTCGCGAACCAGGTGAAGTTCGCCGTCAGCATCTGATTGAAGGAAATCGTCTTCAAACCGACCTCGAAGGTATCGGCGATCTCGGAATCGAATGACGCGCGGTTGCGCGGATCATTATCAAGCGCGCCTCCGTTGAAACCGCCGTTCTTGAACCCGCGGGCGAATTGCACATAGCCCATCAGATGATCCACCACGGTATCTTCCAGAAGCTCGTCGGGCATCGTAAAGCGTGCCGAGACCATCGGTGACCAATTGGTGAAATAGCGCTGCCGTTCCCAGGCCACGGGCTCGCACGGCACATCGCCAGAGAGAAATTCGATGATATTCCCACCCGCATCGAACACCGGGAGGGGCCCGGTGCCTGCAGCACAATTGCCCGAATTCGGCACCCGATTATTCGGCGTCGGTACCGGTTCGCAGGGAACGGCGCGACCGTCGGCATCGGCATTGCCCGGCCCGGTACCGGGCTGGCAGGCGACGGGCCCCGGATAGGCATCCTCGACCGGCTGGATTCGCAACCGATCGACAGCCTTCTTCGCTCGCTCAAGGCGGATGCCGCCCGTCGTGCTGAGCCATTCGGTCCAGGCAAAATCAGCCTGACCGAAAATCGACCAATCCCAGTTATTCGTCGTGAACTGGCCGAGCGTCGTGCCGCCATTGGCGTCCGAAATGGTATCGCGAAGAACCAGAAGCACACTATCGTCATGTGAGGATTCCATCGACCCGAAGAGGCCGGAAACAAAATTGAGACGGCCATCCAGGGCCGTGCCGGCAAACTGGATCTCTTCGGTAATCGACCAACCTCCTGCCGGAGAACCGCCAAACGGACTTCGGCCCGAATTGTCGACCTCAAAGATATCGAATTCCGTACCGTCAAGATCCACGACCAGATAGTCCAAGTATTGCCGATAGGAGGTCAGGAATTTCGCCTCCACATCGTCCAGGAAGCCCAGCGCACCGACATCCCAAGTGGCCGCACTCCAGAGCATCCAGGACTGCTGGTTCGCGACCTGAGACACGTTCAAAGCGTTCGTGTAGCGACCCGATTCGCGGCAGGCCTCCTCATACGAAGCCTGGTCGTAGGCGGCTGGTCCGAACGGCGGTGCGGCATCAAACACGCCCGCCAATTGCGAGGGCTGAATATAGGTGCATTGCGGCCCGGCGCCGCGACTCCAGTTGCGGTTCCACATTCCCGAGACATCAAGAGTCAGATCCTCGGTCGCGAGAAAACGCAAAGAGCCGAGGAAACCAAGGTTGTTCTGGTTACCCACCGCGGTGTCGAGGAATTCGTTCTGGACAAAACCCTTCTGGTTGGTCGTGGCGAAATTCAGGCGCGTCGCGAGCCGGTCCTGGAAGCTGCCGAAGTTCAGGGGGAGGTTCAAAGTCGCACGCGTCTGGATGAGGTTGTTCGTGGTCGCGCGAACCCGCACAAAAGCGCCGAGCTCGGCCTCGGGCGACGCGGTCGTGATCTTGATGGCGCCGCCGGCGCTATTCTTCCCGAAGAGGGTCCCCTGGGGACCACGCAGCACTTCGATCTGGCGGATATCGATCATCTCCGTGACATTGCCCTGCTGCCGGGGGATATAGACCCCGTCAAGATAAAGCCCGGTGCCCTGATCGAAATAAGGGGCCGGGAAGGCACCGATGCCGCGGATCACGAAGGACGCACCCGCACCCGAGTTGATAACCTGGAGATTCGGCACCAACGCGCCAATATCCAAGATACTCGTGACGCCCGCTTCGGTGAGGTCACTCGGCGTGAGTGCCGTCACGGCCACCGGGATTTCCTCAAGCCGCTCGTTGCGCCGGCGCGCCGAGACGACGATCTCTTCGATCCGGCCCTGCGTCGCCGGCGACATCTGGGCCGCCACTGCGTCGGCCGCCACCGCCTCGGCGTAGGCCTCGCCCATAGGCTCGGCCGTACCCGTATCACCAATCGTTCCCGTGAGAGCAGGCTCGAATCCCGGCGCTTGGGTGCTCGGCGCGTCTTGCAACGTGGCGGATTGCTTCCCGACATCTTCCTGTGCCAGCGCTGCGCTTGGCGCCAATGCCAAGCCGATCAGCAGAAAAGAAAACAGAATCCCCGTATGCGGAATCGAATTACGACCGAATATGCTCATCACGTCTCAGACCCTCCCGATTACGATCTGCGAGTATCACGGGTTCGCGGCGTGCCGAAACCAGCGGTCGGCGGGTGCCCTCGCCCGCATGAGGCGAAATCGGCGACGATGCCTGCCTACCCGGAATGGCGACGACCCCATGGCGCCCCCACCTGCGGAATCAACCGCTGCTCTACGCAGCCAGGCCCTGCAACTCGGCGGCTTGGCGGCGCAGGTACTCGGGGCCGCCCAATTGGTGGCGCGCGACGCCGAGGCGCTTGAACCAGAAGTGGAGGTTCTGCTCGTCGGTCCAGCCCGTACCGCCGTGGACCTGGGTCGAGACGCTGGCGATTTCGTGGCCGATCTCACAGAGGTGCGCGAGCGCATGGCAGGCCAGCAGCGGTGCCTCTTCGGGGATCGCCTCAAAGCTATGCGCGGCGTACCAGACCAGCGAACGGGCCGGCTCCAACTCGGCGATCATCTCGGCGCACATATGTTTCACCGCCTGGAAGGAGCCGATCACGCGGTTGAATTGTTTGCGCTCCAGCGAATAGGCTACGGCCTGTTCGACCATCGCCTCACAGGCACCGAGCGAATCCGCCGCCAAGGCGATACGCCCGGCGCGCAACATCTGCTCAACGGCCCGACCGGCATCCGGATAAACAACTTCGGGCTCTACACCCTCGAAGACCAGCTCGGAGGTGCAGCGCGTGACATCGATGGTGCGCAGGCGTTCCTTGCGCAGCCCCGCGGCGCTTCCGGCCACGACGGCCATCCTCGACGCATCCAGTGCGACGAGAATGTGATCACCGCCGATCGCATCCCACGCCATCATCGCCTTGCCGTGCAGCCGGCCGTCTTCGAGGCGCACGCCGGCGCCCTCCCGCTTGGCCCAAAGCTCCGTGATCGCCAGACCGAAGAAGATCTCACCGCGCGCCAACTCGCCCAACCACGCGTCGGCCTGCTCGCCGCCGACCTCGCGCAAGGCCATAGGCACCATGATGGCCGAGCCCAGGTAGGGTTGCGGCGTCGCAGCAAAGCCCATCGCCTGGGCGACCAGGGCCGCGTCGAGCAGAGACAAGGCCGAGCCGCCTGCCGCCTCCGGCACGAGGATTCCCGTAAGCCCGAGGCCGGCCAATTCCTGCCAGATGCCGCGGTCGTTCCAGGTGCCCGCTTCGCGCAACTCACGCACGCGCTCGATTCCCACCTTGTCGGCGAGAAAGCCGCGCGCCGTTTCCGCAATCAGGTTCTGATCTTCCGAAAGTCCAAAATCCATGAGGATGCCCCTATGCCTTTGCCGGTTTCGGCTCACGCGGCATACCGAGGCCACGCTCCGCGATGATATTCTTCTGAATCTGCGCTGTACCGCCGCCGATGATCAGGCCGAGCGAGAACATCGAATGGATCTGCCAATAGGCCCTATCGCGCTCATATTTCGTATGGTCATAGAGGACGCCCAGCTCGCCCATCACGTCGAGCGCCAGCGTCGCTATATCAAAATTGAGCTGACAATTCTGCAGCTTCGAGATCAGCCCCGCCACACCCGGCGACTCCTTGCGCAGCGTGCAGGTGAGCATCCGCATGCCGTGCGTCTTCATCGTCAGGACACGACCCTGCAATTTCATCAGACGATCGCGGTAGAGGGGACTCGCCATCGCCGGGATGCCGTCCACCGTCTCTTCGCGCATCAGCTTCATCAGACGGACCAGCGGGCCTTCGGGGTTGGCGCTGAGGCTGTTGCGCTCGTGCTTGAGCGTCGTATTCGCCACCAGCCAACCCTTGCCTCGCTCGGCCACGACATTGGCCTTGGGTACACGCACATCGGTGAAGAAAACCTGATTGAAGGAGTTCTCGCCCAGGTCGCCCGACATGGTCCGCAGCGGCTGAACCTCGATACCGGGTGTATCCATCGGGACGAGCACGTAGCTGATGCCGTGGTGCTTGGGCGCGTCGGGCTCGGTGCGCACCAGCAGGAAGCACATATCGGCCTTGTCGGCCGTGCTGGTCCAGATCTTCTGGCCGTTGATGACAAAATCGTCGCCGTCTTCGGTGGCCGCCGTCTGCAGGCTCGCGAGATCGCTGCCCGCACCCGGCTCCGAGTAGCCCTGACACCAGATGGTCTCGGCGCGCATCGTGCAGCCGATCCATGCCTTCTTCTGTTCTTCAGTGCCGTATTCGAGGAGCGTTGGCACCAGCATGGCCGGGCCTTGGGCGGGGAAGCCACGCGGCACACCGGCGCGGTTGAACTCCTCATCCATGATGACGGTGTCGAGCAGGTCCGGCGGCGCGCCGAAGCCGCCGTATTCGGTCGGGATGGTACGCGCCCAATAGCCGGCCTCGATCTGCCGGCTCAACCACTCGACCAGAGGCTTGCGCCCCTCCCTGCCGAGGCTTTGGCGCTTGCCGGGCTTCGGCTTGTGCTTTTCCAGAAACGAACGGACTTCCATGCGGAAGGCCTCGTATTTTTCACCGAATTCGAGATCCATTCACCCCTCCTCCATCCTGGCCGCTCAACCGCGCGTGCCGGGCTTGGGCGGATCAATCGCCCCACCCGCAAAACATTGCGCGACGGACATCCAGCGTGTCGCGATAGGCCCCTTCACCGCAAGGCCCACATCGGCAATATTGCGTCCCTGGGTAACGACATGGCAAAATTCCGCCGCGCTACCTTGGACGCTTTCCGTCTCGCTTGGCTCGCCGTATTCCCAGATCTCGCCAGACGGTGCCTCGAGCCGCACATAAGGCGGCGGGCCCGGCACCTCCTCGCCCCGGTTCACGAAGGTCCAGGCAAAAGTCTTCATCCCGATGGTCACGATATTGCGAATGCGGTCGTCATAGGTCCGCGCAACCTGCATGAGGTCGTAGATCTCCTGGCTATGCGACCAGACCTCCATATAGCGCGCCGTCGTGAACATCCGCACGCCCATATCCGGCCCGAACCAAGGCAGGCGACGCTTCGCATCCGAGGCCGAGAGCGCGTCGGTGAGCCGGCGGTAGGTCGTTTGCCATTTCTCCAGCAGCACGGCCGGCGTGATATCAGCGAACGCCGCACGCGCGATCTGCTGGTTCGTCTGGCGCGCCATCAGCTTCTGGACCAGCGCATCGCGCTTCGGCGTGAAGGCTTCCTCGCCGGCAAGCGAAAGCTCCGAGACGAGGTCGAAATAATGAAGATGGGCCACGACGTCCCAGGGCGTCCAGCCCAGGAAAGCCGTCGGACGATCCCAGGCGGCCGTCGGCAGCGTTGTCAGGAATTCATGGAGGACATCTGCCTCCGCGCGAAAATCGTCACTTTCCTGCAACATCAAAGGACTCCTGAGCCGAGGCGTTTCGGCGCGCGGCAATGCGTGCCATCGGCGATTGGAATGCGCCGCTGGGAGGGGAGAGGTTCTGCCGTGTCGGCTTGCTCACGATTCCTCCTCCGGGACCCAGGGAGCCTTTTCTTTTTTGAGGAAGGCCGTCATGCCGGCTTTCGCCTCCTCGCCCTTGAAGAGCGCCGCCGAGCGTTTCGCCATCACTCGGAAGGCCTCGGCCTCGGCCATCTTCGGCACCTCATTGACCAGACGCTTGGCCTCGGCGACAGCATGCGGGCCGCCGCGACAGATGTCCGAGAGAATATCGGCAATGGTGGCGTCGAGTTGGTCGCCCGGGACCGCAAAATTGATCAACCCCATCTCAGCCGCCCGCGTCGCGGGGAAGCGGTGACCGCGCAGAAAGGCCTCCATGGCATTGCCGCGGTTCATTTTGGGCAAACAAACCACCGAGATGATCGCCGGCACAACCCCGATACGAACCTCGGTGAAGCCGAATTTCACATCCGCACGGGCAATCGAGATATCGAAGGCTGCCGCAAGCCCGTTGCCCCCACCAACGACATGGCCGTCGATCCGCCCGATCACGGGCGTCGGTGAGGTCTGGATACGATGCAGCAATTCAGCAAAGCCCACCGAGGGACGGCCGGTCTTCGGGCCACCCGATTGTTGCTTCAGGTTGGCGCCCGCACAGAAGGTATTGCCTTCGTTGGTGACAACCAGCGCGCGGATCGCCGCATCGGAATTCGCCGCCTCAAGGGCATCGGAGAGCCCGCACAGAATCTCCGCGCTCAATGCGTTGCGGTTCTCCACATCGCAGAGCGTGAAAGTCATCACGCCGCGCCTTGTCTCGACTTTGATCTTGCTGATGATCGACTCCTGCAAACGCCGCTGCGCGGTAAGAGCAGCGGTAATATAGGTTGGGTTTCGTTACCGCACCATTGGTTCACTGTCAACGTAGCCTTCCGGATTCGGTTTCGGAGGTAACTCGGGCGGTAATATGGATTGGATTCTATTACCGATGATGCTACCCCCTCGGACACGTACTCGGGACCCGCGGGGCCTTCGCCCCGGATGCCACCGAGCTACCGCAGACCATGGGAATCCCAATGCAAGAAGAAAGTCGAGGGCCTGCGCGGCCCACCCTCCTCGCCGAAGCATTACGCTCCGGCCTGAATCCACGCTCGCAAGATTTCGCCGAAAACCGCGACGCCATGCTCGAGCGCATCGAAGAGATTGCCAAGTTGCTCGCCGAAGGCTCGATGGGCGGCGGCGCGGCATACCACGAACGCCTGGCCAAGCGCGGCAAGCTGCCCGTGCGCGAGCGCATCGCACTCGTGCTCGACCCCGATAGCCCCTTTCTGGAGATCTCCTCGCTGGCCGGCTGGGGCTCGGATTACCCGATCGGCGGCGGCGCCATCCTCGGCATCGGCGTGATTGCCGGCGTCGAATGCGTGATCTTCGCCAACGACCCGACCGTGCTGGGCGGCGCGCTCACTCCCTATGTCTACAAAAAATGGGAACGCGCGCTCGAGATCGCGCGCGACAACGGCATCCCCTATGTGAGCTTCGTCGAATCCGCCGGTGCGGATTTGCGGCGCAGCAACGAGAGCGGCGGCAAGAAGAAAAGCCGACCCGCACGGGTCGACCATTTCGCGCAGACCGGACGCACCTTCTACGAGACCATTGAGCTCTCCAAGATGCGCATCCCGACCGTCTGCGTCGTCTTCGGCTCCTCGACGGCCGGCGGCGCCTACCAGCCGGGCATGTCGGATTATAATATCGTCATCAAAGATCAGTCCAAGATTTTTCTCGCCGGGCCTCCCCTGGTGAAGATGGCCACGGGCGAGGAATCCGACGCCGAAACACTCGGCGGCGCGAAAATGCACGCGGAGATCTCGGGACTCGGTGAGTATCTCGCCGAAGACGAAAGCGATGCGCTGCGCCTGGCCCGCGAGGTCGTCTCCCATCTCAATTGGAGCAAGGCCGGCCCTGCGCCCGCCCTGCGCCCGGACGAGCCGATCTTTGATGCCGAGGAACTCCTCGGCATCGTCCATAAAGACCTGAAGCGACCTCTGGACATCAAGGATGTGATTGCGCGTATCGTCGATGGCTCACGCTTTGAAGAGTTCAAACCCCGCTGGGGGCCGAGCATCGTCTGCGGCTTCGCCTCGATCGAGGGCTACCCGGTCGGCATCCTCGGCAACAACGGCGTGCTCTATACCGACTCGGCGCAGAAGGCCGCGCATTTCATCCAGCTCTGCAACCAGATCGACCTGCCTATCCTCTTCTTGCAAAATATCACGGGCTTCATGGTCGGCCGCGATTTCGAGCATGACGGCATGGTCAAGAAGGGTTCGCAGATGATCAATGCGATCTCGAACTCGACGGTGCCGCATATCACCGTGATCGTCGGCAACTCCTACGGCGCCGGCACCTACGCGATGAGCGGACGTGCTTTCAATAACCGCTTCACCTTTTTGTGGCCGAGCGCGAAGATTGCCGTCATGGGCCCCGAGCAACTCGCTGGCGTGATGTCGATCGTCCGGCGCGGTCAGGCATTGCGCAAGGGAATCGAATTTGACGAAGAGGCCGATCGCCAACTGGTAGAGGCGGTGATCGCCTCAGAGCGCCGCAACGAACTGGCCCTCTCCGCAACCAGCGCCATCACTGACGATGGCATCATCGACCCGCGCGACACGCGCACCGTTCTTGGCATCTGCCTGTCCATCGTACGCAACCGCCCGATCGAAGGCGCCGAAAGCTACGGAGTATTCCGGCTATGAGCTTCACTACCCTCCTCATCGCAAACCGCGGCGAGATCGCTTGTCGCATCATGCGTTCGGCGACCGAAATGGGGCTGCGCTCGGTCGCGGTCTATACCGACGCCGACGCGGATGCCCTGCACGTGCGCAACGCCGATATGGCCGTGCGCCTGCCCGGCACCTATATGGACAGCGCCGCCATTCTCGAAGCCGCCAAGCGCACCGGCGCCGGCGCGATTCACCCCGGCTATGGCTTCCTTTCGGAAAATGCCGCGTTTGCCGCCGAGGTCAAGGCCGCAGGGCTTGCCTGGGTCGGCCCCTCGCCCGAGGCGATCACGCGCATGGGCGACAAAATCGAAGCCCGCAAGCTGGCCGAAGAAGTCGGTGTGCCCACCCTGCCTGGCTCAGACGATTGCAACGCAGCCGCGGCCGAGAAGATCGGCTACCCGGTACTCGTCAAGGCAGCCGCCGGCGGTGGCGGCAAGGGCATGCGTGTCGTCGAGAAGCCCGAGTTGCTGCAAGCAGCAATCGAGGCGGCGCAGCGCGAAGCCAAAAGCGGCTTCGGCGACGATCGCGTCTTTCTCGAGCGCTATGTACCGCGCGCTCGTCATATCGAAATTCAGATCCTCGGCGATGCACACGGGAATATCGTGCATCTCGGCGAGCGGGAATGCTCCATCCAGCGCCGGCATCAGAAAATCATCGAAGAGTCGCCTTCGCCGCGCATCAGCGCCGAGTTGCGCGAGACCATGGGCGCCGCCGCCCTCTCGCTCGCCAGCGCATTGCATTACGAGTCCGCCGGTACCGTCGAGTTTCTCTTCGACGATGAAAGTGGTGAGTTCTTCTTCCTCGAGGTCAATACCCGCCTACAGGTGGAGCATCCGGTCACGGAAGCCGTTACCGGCATCGACCTCGTACGCGAGCAGCTGCGCATCGCCGCGGGCGAAGAGCTCGGCTACGCGCAGGAAGATATCGAATTCGCCGGCGCGGCGATCGAGGCGCGCCTCTATGCTGAGGACCCGGCCAACGATTTCCTGCCCGCCACCGGAACCATCTACGCCTGCGCCATCGACGAACCCGACGTCCGTTGGGACTCCGGCATCTCCCAGGGCTCGGTGGTCGGAACGGATTTCGACCCGATGCTGGCCAAAGTGATTGCCCATGCCGCGACGCGCCAAGAGGCGGCCGGGCGACTTGCGCTGGCGCTGGAGCGCCTTCATCTCGGGGGTGTCACAACCAACCGCGACTTCCTCGCTGCCACGCTGCGCACCCCGGAATTTCTCGCCGGCGATACCACCACCGATTTCATCGAGCGCGTGAAACCGGCGCGGCGCCGCATCTTCAGCAGCGACGAGCAGCTCTTTGCTGCGCGCGCGGCCGCCCTCTTCGTGCAGGACCAGAACCGACGCGACGCCCTGGTGCTCGGCCGGGCACCGAGCGGTTGGCGCAACGGTGTGATGCCACCGGAGCGTATGGTCTTCCGCTGTGGCGAGAACGAAATCGAGGTCACCTACCGTAGCGAACGCGACGGCAGCTTCCGCATGGGAGAAGGCGCACGCGCACAAGTGCACGAGATCTGGGGCGGCTCGATTGAAATCGAGATCGACGGCCTGCGCATCGATGCCGAAATCTCGCGCCACGGCGCCATGGTCCTGGTGGGCATGCCGGGGGGCGATATCGAGTTCGAGCTACTGCCGCGCTTTACTCTGCCGCAGATCGAGACCGCCAGCGGCGGACTCACCGCACCCATGCCGGGCAAGGTCATCGAGGTCCGGGTCGCCGAGGGCGATACAGTGGCAGCAGGCGATACGCTTTTGCTGCTCGAAGCGATGAAAATGGAGCATCCCATCCAGGCGCCGGAAGACGGGATTGTCAAAGAATTGCGGATTGCCACCGGCGACCAGGTCGAAAACGGCGCCCTCCTCCTGGTTGTCGAGCCCACTGGCGGAGAGAGCTGATGGCCGAGCCGATCCGCATCGCGAATTGTTCCGGCTTCTTCGGCGACCGCCTCTCGGCCGCGCGCGAGATGGTCGAAGATGGCCCGATCGATGTCCTCACGGGCGATTGGCTCGCCGAACTCACCATGCTCATCCTCGCCCGCAAGCGCGCCAAGCGGCCCAGCGGCGGCTACGCCCAGACCTTCGTGCGGCAGATGGAAGACGTCATGGGCACCTGCCTCGACAAGGGCATCAAGGTGGTCTCCAACGCCGGCGGACTCGACCCGGACGGCTGCGCGGACGCGGTCGCCCAGGTCGCCGCAAAATTGGGCCTGCATCCGAAAATTGCCTATGTCTCGGGCGACGACCTTTTACCGACCATCGCGGAGCGCGCCGCCAGCGGCGAGCTTCGCCACTTCGAGACCGGCGCGAAGATCGAAGACACCTCGGCCTATATGACAGCCAACGCCTACCTCGGCTGCTGGGGCATCGTCGAGGCTTTGCACCAGGGCGCTGATATCGTCATCACGGGACGCGCCACCGACGCCGCCATCGTCTGCGGCCCGGCCGCCTGGCACCATGGCTGGTCACGCATGGATTATGATCAACTCGCCGGCGCTGTCACCGCCGGCCACGTGATCGAATGCTCGACCCAGGCCACCGGCGGCAACTACTCCTTCTTCCACGAGATTCCCGACCTCATCCACCCGGGCTTCCCCTGGGCCGAAGTCGCCGCCGACGGCTCCTCGGTGATCGGCAAACATGCGGGGACCGCCGGCGAGGTCAATACCGGCACCGTCACCTCGCAACTGCTCTACGAAATCGGCAGTCCGGCCTACCTCGGCCCGGACGTCACCAGCCGTTTCGATACAATCGAACTGGAACAACTCGGCCCGGACCGCGTACGCATGCATGGCATCCGCGGCGAGGCGCCACCCGAGACGCTCAAGGTCTGCATCAACAAGGCGGGCGGCTTCCGCTCCGATGTAAATATTTGTCTGACGGGACTCGATATCGAAAAAAAGGCTGCGCTCATCGAAGAAGCCTTCTGGGCCGCGAACCCCTATGACCCCGAAGATTATGCCTTCGTGAAGACCCGGCTGCTGCGTAACGATAGGGCCGACCCGGACACCAATGAAGGTGCCGTGGCGATCTGGCGTTGCAGCGTGAAAGACCCCGACGAGAAGAAGGTCGGCCGCCCCTTCACCAACGCGATGATCGAACTCGCATTGGCCTCCATCCCCGGCTTCTTCGGCGTCGGCGGAGGGCCCGGCCCCGGACGCCCCTACGGCGTGCTTGAGACGGCGACCATTCCTGCCGCCAGCGTGCCGCAGGCGGTGACTCTCCTCGGCATGGGCGGCAGCAGCACCGAGGTTTCTTCGGTGATCCCGCACCAGCAGGTCACAATCGACCCACCCGCCGGCCCGACCATCTCCACCCCGGACGGAGCTACCCGCAAGGCTCCGCTCGGCCTGCTCTTCGGGGCGCGCTCGGGCGACAAGGGCGGCAACGCCAATGTCGGCATCTTCGCGCGCAGCGATGCTGCCTGGGCTTTTCTTGACGATTTTCTGAGCACCGCGAAGCTCCGCGAGCTTCTTCCCGAGGCGCGCGAGTTGCCGGTCGACCGCCACCGCCTGCCCGCCCTGCGCTCGCTCAATTTCGTTCTGCACGGCTTCCTCGAAGAAGGCGTTGCGGCCTCGACCCGCCAGGACCCGCAAGCAAAAAGCCTCGGCGAATGGCTGCGCGCGCGCGTCGTCGAGATCCCGGAGAGCCTGCTGCCGTGAGCCTGAACGCCGGCGAGACGCGGCTTCGTTTTCCGGGGGTCCGCGCTCCGAAACCCTTGCTCGATGCCGAGGCCGAGCTGCGCCTCACCGAGCGCCAGCGTGAGATCCTCGACGAACTCGAGGTCGCCGGCGCGGAGCCGGGTTTCGCCACCCTCACGATGGCCGAGATCGCCGCGCAGATGAATTGCTCGTTGCGCACGCTCTACGGAATCGCACCGAC
>JAYGCM010000076.1:0-9420 GCA_046583355.1 Deltaproteobacteria bacterium | reverse complement strand
GATTTTCCTCGGCCGTACGATCACGAAAGGGCGAGGCCGTACCCGGCTCCTTGAGCGTGCCGCGGCTGGCACGAATCTCCTCGGCGCTTTGGTCGTCAACATAAGCGAGGCCCTTGCCGATGAGCTCGCAAGCAGCCTCGTAGAAGCGCTCGAAATAATCGGAGGCAAAGAAGAGGTTGTCGCCCCATTCATACCCCAGCCAGGCGATATCGCGCTGGATCGCCTCGACGTATTCCGTGTCCTCTTTTTCTGGATTGGTATCGTCAAAACGAAGATGGCAGATGCCCGGCGGGTGGTCCGCCGCCATGCCGAAGTTGATCGAGATCGCCTTCGCATGCCCGATATGAAGATAGCCATTGGGCTCAGGCGGAAAACGCGTCACGACCTTCAAGTGCTTGCCGGATGCCAGATCAGCTTCCACAATCGTCTTGATAAAATTTCCGACCGGTTTTTCTTTGTCGTTCTCGCTCATAATTCCTCGACTTGCCCGACTTCCCGTTGGGCAATCCACTTTATGTGCTCCGGTCCCCGGACGCCATCGCTGAGGGGGCATCGGTTGCAGACCGAAATAGAATCCAGCTAACCCGGCTAGCCATGAGCGAGAGCGCACTCAAGAAGGAGCGCGAGGGACATCTGCTGATCCTCACGCTGAACCGCCCCGAGAAGAAGAATCCCTTCAACCCGGAAATTCTCTGCAAACTCTGTGACGCCTGGGACGAGATCGACCAGGACGACGATATCCGTGCGGCCATTCTCACCGGAGCCGGTGGCAATTTCTCGGCCGGCGCCGACCTCGACCAATTGGTCGGCCGCATGATGAGCGGCGAGCCAGCGCAGAACGAGTTCGAGCAGCGCTGCCGCGACGAGCCCGCCATCATGCTGAGCGGCTTCTTGAAGGACCGCTACCCGACCAAACCACTGATCGCCGCCATCGAGGGCGCTTGCTACGCCGGCGGCACCGAGATCCTGCAGGGCATGGATATCCGCATCGCCGGCGCGAGCGCCAAGATCGCGATCTCCGAGGTCAAACGCGGCCTC
This sequence comes from Deltaproteobacteria bacterium, assembly GCA_046583355.1. Lineage (GTDB taxonomy): Bacteria > Desulfobacterota > Binatia > UBA12015 > UBA12015 > UBA12015. Next base: position 8,382 of record JAYGCM010000076.1, on the reverse strand, counting down.
TTCCCAATGGCCGGCTCCACCGTGCGCCTGCGCCGCCAGATCGCCTTCACCCATGCCGCCGAGCTGCTGCTGGTGGGCGAGCCCTTGACGGCCACGCGCGCCTTCGAGATCGGCCTCATCGGCCATGTCGTCCCTGACGGCGAGGCACTCGCCAAGGCCAAAGAGATCGGACAGAAGATCTGTGAGAACGGACCGCTTGCGGTCAAGAACATCAAGCGCTCGATTATCGAGAGCGAATTCCTGCCCGAGGCCGAGGCCTATAAACGCGAGATGGAACTCGGCCTGGAGGTGATGTCGAGCAAGGACGCCCGCGAGGGACCGCGCGCCTTCCTGGAGAAGCGCAAACCGAATTTCACCGGCAAATGAAGCACCCACGCCCCGGCCACCATCTTGCCGGGGCGGGGTTTGCATCATCGACACGCAAACAATTGGCCGGCGCGTGGCAACGGGCCCGCGCTTTTGCAAGCCGGCACCACGTTGGAGCCGCGGAAAACGCTTGTTACCCAGACTCTCGGAGGCAATGCCGTGAATCTGAGTTTCAACGAAGAATACCAACTATTCCGTGAGGAAATCCGTACCTTTCTCACCGAGAACTGGACGCCCGAAGATGTGGCGGCCAACCCGGTTGTGAACGAACTCAAGCGCGGCCTCGGCGGCGGTGTCCGCACCGACGCACGCGCGACCGAGTTCCGCCGTGCGGCCTGTGCCAGAGGCTACCTCTACCGGCACGTTCCACGCGCCTACGGTGGCGGCGAACAGACGCCCGATGCGCTCAAGGCGACCATCATCGCCGAGGAATTCCATTCGGCAAGGGCCCCCTACGAGATCACCAGCCAGGGCCCGGCCATGCTCGTCCCCACCCTGCTCACGCACGGCAGCGAAGAGCAGAAAAAAGAATTCATCGAAAAGACGCTGCTCGGCCATATCCGCTGGTGCCAGGGCTACAGCGAGCCGGGCGCCGGCTCCGACCTCGCCTCACTGCGCACAGCAGGCGTGCTCGAGGGCGACGAATGGGTGGTGAACGGCCAGAAAATCTGGACCTCGAACGCCGCCAATGCCGATATGATGTTCGCGCTCATCCGGACCGAACCCGATGCGCCCAAGCATGATGGCATCACCTATATGCTGATCGATATGAAGACGCATGGCCTCGATGTGCGCCCCTTGCGCCAGATGGACGGCGAGGCCCATTTCAGCGAAGTCTTTTTTGACGATGTGCGCGTGCCGCGCGATTCGATTGTCGGCAAGCGCGGCAATGGCTGGAAAGTGAGCCGCTCCACCCTGAAGGCCGAGCGCGCGCTGATCGGCAACGCCTCGATGCAGCGCCGCACCCTCGACGGCGCCGTGGCACTCGCTCAACTCACCGAGGTGCGTGGCCGTAAAGCCATCGAAGATCCGGCGGTGCGCGAGAAACTCGCCGACCTCGACGCACGGGTCTGCGCCGCCGAGTTCAACGGCTACCGCCTTCTCACGGCCGGCCACCGCGGCGAAGATCCGGGCCTCGCCGGGCTGGTCACCAAACTCTACGCCTCACAACTCTCCTACGATATCGCCATGATGGCGCTGGAGATCTCGAGCGACCGCGGGCTGCTCGGCCAGGGAGAACCCGCCGCTCCCTTCGATGGCATGATGATGGGCTCCTTCCACGGCGCCTTCATGCTGGCGCTTGGCGGTGGCGCCCCCAATATTCAACGCAATGTGATCGGCGAACGCGGGCTCGGCCTACCGCGCGATCTGCGCAAATAGGAGATTCATCATGGATTTCGGACTCTCCGAAGATCAGGTCCTGCTGCAGGATACCATCCGCAAGGTGCTCGACGCCGAATGCCCAACGACGCGGGTGCGCACCATCATGGAGTCCGACGACGCCCATGACACCGGACTCTGGCGCACGCTCTCCGAGCTCGGCCTGCCCGCCCTGCCGATCCCCGAGGAATACGGCGGTGCTGGCCTGGACATTCTGGATCTGGCGTTGGCCGCCGAGGTCCTCGGCTTTTGCTGTACGCCGGGCCCCTTCCTGGGCAACGCGCTCGCCAGCGTTGCGCTGACCGCCAGTACAGATGCCACCGCAAAGACCGCCTGGTTGCCGAAAATTGCCGCAGGCGAAGCCATCGCCACCTATGCCATCGGCGAGAAGATCGGCGAGTGGGATGCGTCCGGCCTCGAGGTGCGCGCCACCGGCGGCGCCCTCTACGGGGAGAAGCCACTGGTGCCCTTTGCCGAGGTCGCCGATCTGCTGATTGTCGCCGCCATCGACAGCGAAACCCGCGCACCCGACCTCTTTCTCGTCGAGCGCGGCGCAGAGAATATGACGATCCGCACACTGCTCGGCAACGATATGACCCGCCGCGTGGCGACCGTGCATTTCGACGGCACCCCGGCCATCCAGATCGGTGGGGGCGTCGCCGCCATCGACCGTGCCCGCGACACTGCGCTCGTCATGCTGGCGGCCGATGCGTATGGCGGCGCGACCCGCTGCCTTGAGATGACCCGCGACTATACGCTGATCCGCGAGCAATTCGGCCAGACCATCGCTCATTTCCAAGGCGTCAAGCATCAGCTCGCCGACCTCGCGACCGACCTCGTGCCGACCTGCAGCCTATGGTGGTACGCCGCGCATGCGATCGACCATGTCCAGGACCGCGCGGCCCATACGGCGGCTCTAGCCAAGGCCCGCATCACCGACCTCTTCGACGAAACCGGGCGTAAAGGCATCGAATTGCACGGCGGCATCGGCTTTACCTGGGAGCACGATATCCACCTCTGGGTAGGTCGCTCGCTCTTTGATCGCGCCTTCTTCGGCGAGGCGAGCTACCACCGCGCGCGCGCGGCCGACCTGCGCGGTTGGTAGCCGAGATGATCGAACGCCATATTTATTTCAAGCTCAAAGACGAATTCGCCAACGACGCGGGGCGTGCCGAAATGGCGCGCGCCCTGCGCGAAACCCTACCCGGCATCGCCGGCGTGGACGAAATTGTGGTCGGCCTGCCCGCCGACCACGACAGCCTCGTCTGGGATGTAGCGCTACGATTGCGCTTCGTTTCGATGGAGGCGCTTCTCGCCTGGACGGCGACCCCGGCCCATCAGAAGTTCACGGAAGAGTTCGTGTTGCCGCGGGTCGAAATCCAGAAACTCTGGAATTTTTCAATCGACTGAGGCAGGCGCCCTCAAACTTCCGCCACGCGGTGGTTGCCACAATAGACATTCAAACGCCGGTCGCGGAGAAAGCCGACGATGGTCATACCGAGCTCCGAGGCGAGGTCGACCGCGAGACTCGATGGCGCGCTGATCGCACATAGAAATGCGATACCGGCACGGCCGGCTTTTTGTACCAGCTCGAAGCTGGCCCGGCCCGAGACCAGCAGGATTCCCTGCGACGCCGGCAGACGGCCGAGCAAAAGCTCGTGGCCGATCACCTTATCGACCGCATTATGGCGCCCGATATCCTCGCGTAGACAGACCAACTCGCCGGTAGGCCGAAACAGCGCGGCCGCGTGCAAGCCACCCGTCTCAGCGAACGCCTCCTGGTGTAGCCGCATCTGCCCCGGCAAAGCAGCGAGAATGGCGGGCGTCACAACGAAGTCGCCACGGATCGGGTCGATATGCTGGCGTAGGCGGTCGATCGACTCCTTGCCACAGAGCCCGCAGGAGCTGGAGAGAAAGAACTCCCGCCGCGCTCGTCCGATCTCGTAGGCCCGTTTGTCCGCGACGGCCGACGCCAACTTGAGGTCGACGATATTGCCCCACTCCGCCTCCGCACAGGGGCGCACGGACTCGAGATCTTCGGCACAGGCAACAATGCCTTCGGTGAGGGCGAAACCAGCGGCCAACTCCTCGTCGTGGCCCGGCGTCCGCATGGTCACAGCCAGCGGGCTGCCGGCCAGGCGAATCTCAAGCGGCTCTTCCACGACCAGCCGGTCGGTATCCGACGAGCGCCGACCCGCGTCGATGCGCTCGATATCGCGCGTGGTGCTGAGTTTCCCGCCCATACCTGCCTATGTTCTACGCCGGTGACGCCCGGCCTGTCACGCCGCCGGGCGAATCGTCACGGGGACGAATTTCGAGGTCGGCGTGCGACTGCCCCGGGCAAAGCTGCCGCGCGCCACCAGCGGGTTCAACTCGGGGAAATAGCCAGCCGCGCAACCCGGAGGGATATCGTAGGCGAGCGCCCGAAAACCGCGCACGATGCGTGTCTCGGCGTCGCCGAAATGGCTCTCGACATCGATCGAGTCCCCATCGGCCAGACCATTGGCGGCAAGATCTTCCGTGTTGAGAAAGATCACCTCGCGCGTGCCATATACACCGCGGTAGCGATCGTCATTGGTGTAGATCGTCGTATTGAATTGGTCGTGCGAGCGCAGCGTCATGAGGCGCAACTGGCCGGCAGGCAGACTCTGGTCGGGAATCGGCTCGGCTATGAACTGCGCCCGACCGCCGGCGGTCTTCCAATCGCGCTCGCGCGCGGAGTTGCCCAGGTAGAAGCCGCCCGGCGTGTCAATGCGCGTGTTGAAATCGGCGAAGAGGGTCGGTAGGACGGATTCGATCGCATCGCGGATGCCATCATAATCGGCCACCAATGCGTCCCAGGCAATCCCGCTGGCCGCCTGGGTCGCCGCACCGATCCCGGCGACAATGGCTGGCTCCGAACGCAGCGCGGTCGAGGCCGGTGTATTGCGGCCTGCCGAGGCATGCACCATGCTCATCGAGTCCTCGACCGTCACCCGCTGTACGACGCCGCCCTGCATATCGACCTCAGTCCGCCCGAGACAGGGTAGAAGAAAAGCGCTCTGCCCAACTGCCAGATGCGAGCGATTCAATTTGGTCGCGACAAAAACATTGAGCTCCGAGCGCGCCAGCCCCTCTGCTACGCGTGGCGAGTCCGGTGCGGCGGAGACGAAATTTCCACCCATCGCACAGAAGAATCGGACCCGACCGGCCGTCATCGCCTCGATGGCCCCGACCGTATCGAGGCCGCCGGCGCGCGGTGGTGTGAAACCGAAATGGCGTTCCAACCCGTCCAGGAAGGCAGGCTTCGGCTGATGGTCGATGCCCATCGTCCGGTCGCCCTGCACATTGCTATGCCCGCGCACGGGACAGGCACCAGCACCTTCGCGACCGATATTGCCGCGCAGGAGGAGCAGATTCACGACCTGCTGAATCGTCGCAACCGCATGCTTCTGCTGCGTAAGCCCCATCGCCCAGCAGGCGATCACCCGCTCGCTGGAGGCGTAGACCTCCGCCACCTCCTGCAATGCGGCCCGGGACAGACCGGACTCACGCTCAATCGTCGGCCAATCGGCGGCGCGCAGTAGAGCCGCCAACTCGTCGATGCCGCTGGTATGTTCCTTGAGGAATGCCTGGTCGAACACCTGGCCGGGTGCGGCATCTTCCAGAGCAAGCACATGCTTGGCGATCCCCTGCAAAGCGGCGAAATCACCGCCAACCCGAACCTGCAGATAATGCGTCGAGATCGGCGTGGCCCCGCCCGGCAGGAGTTCGCGGGGATGCTTGGGGTGCGCAAAGGCGACCAACGCGGCTTCACGCAGCGGGTTGAGCGAGATGATCTTCGCCCCGCGGCGGCGCGCGGCCTGCAATTCCGTGAGCATGCGGGGGTGGTTCGTGCCCGGATTCTGGCCGATCACCAGGATCAGATCGGCGTGCGAAAAATCTTCGAGCGTCACCGTGCCCTTGCCGATGCCGATGGACTCCGTGAGGCCGACACCGCTCGACTCATGGCAGAGATTCGAGCAATCCGGGAAGTTGTTGGTGCCCAACCGTCGGCCGAGAAGTTGGTAGAGGAAGGCCGCCTCGTTGCTGGTTCGTCCCGAGGTATAGAACACAGCTTCGTCCGGATCGTTCAGGCCATCGAGGCAGGCGCCGATCGCCGCAAAGGCATCCTCCCAGGAGACCGGAACATAATGATCGGTCGCCGCGTCGTAGCGCAGCGGGTGGGTAAGCCTTCCTTCGGCCTCCAGCTCGCGGTCTTTGCGCCCACGTAGTTCGGAGACGGAATGCGCCGCAAAGAAGGCGGGATTGGCCCGCAAGGTGGTCGCCTCGAACGAAACTGCCTTGGCGCCGTTCTCGCAGAACTCGAGACGCGACGGCTTGGCCGGCTCCGGCCACGCGCAGCCGGGACAATCGAAGCCGTCGTGCTGGTTCATCCGGAGCAGCGCAGTCGCGCCGCGTACGATGCCATCGCTCGAGAGGCGGCGCGCCGTGCTCAAGAGCGCGCCGATTCCGCCGGCGGTGCCCGACGGGTGTTTGCTTGTATCCCTTGCCATCCCGACCCGGTTTCTCGCAGAGCGCGACGCGCTAGTCGACCACCGGCGCCGCAACGACCGGTGGGGGGTGGCGCTCTTCCATGACCTGATGGATGCGGGCCGCAAGTGCGCGGTGTTCCATGACCGCATTCTTGCGCAGTAAATTGGAGTTCACGACGACCAGATAGTGCAGCTTCGGCGCACGGCGGATCGACTCAACGACGGCAATGGAGTTCATGAAATTCCACACATTGCCGGCGTAATCCTCGCAGACGAAGCCCTTCTCGGCGCGGCATTTATAGAGCGAACCGCTTTTGTAGAAGACGGCCGAGTCCTCGAGTTCGGGGGCGGAGGCATAGCGGATCCGCTTCTGCGTCAGATAGAGAAGCTTCTTCAATTGCGCGCTCGACCAAGGGTCGACGAGTGCGCCCTTCTCCATTGCAACCAGAAAATCCATCCAGGCACGACTCGAAGCCCAACTCTTGCCACCTGGCACGCGATGCTTGCCCGCGCGCGTGAAGAAGGCTCCTTGTCGCAATACCCCCGGATCGAGCCCGCTACGCCGCACGGAGCCCTGCAAGATCGAAACGAGGGAGCGGCTCAACTCACGCTTCGGCGTGGTGCGGAAAAAGGCGGCCGCCTGCTCGGCCGGAACCGGGTAGGCACGGCCGAATTCCGCCAACAACATCGCATGCTCCAGCACCACCGAACCGGCCGCGTTGGAACTCGGCGAGAGCATCCAATCGAGCCAGGTCCAAAGATTCGCGGTGTCGCCAAGAACGATGGGCCGATGCTCGATCTCTTCCTGGCCAGGCTGCCAAAACGGCACCTCGTGGTGGTCGCGTTGAATGAAGCCATCCGCTTCGATTTGCGTCTGATAGAGAATTCGCTGGCGAGCGCCCAGATCGTCCGGGTAGGCATCGGCAAGCGCCTGGAAGAGGCCGAGCGCGATCAGAACCTTACCGACACTGCCGGGGTTCATCATGCGCGTTTCCCGATGCGCCGCGTAGACGGGATCGCGCGCATCGGTCAGGTCGAGCACCGCAATACCCCAGGCGCCGGCATCGGCACCAAGGGCTTCGCGCAACCGAGCGGAGAACGCGGCATCGGCTGGGGGCAGCACGAATTCCGGGTGGTCCGTCAACCCAAGGTCAATGCTGCGAGTCGAGAGCATCGCACCGAAGGGCAGCACTTTGCCCGCCGAATTCTTCTGCGCGATGCGATACGCCTCCAGGCGGATGATGCCGGTATCGTCGTAGCCATCGAGCGGATACGCCTGCGCGCCGGGCGCAGCTACCAGCGCGCAAAGAAAAAGAAGGGGGAAGCTCACTCGCCGGTATCGCATTCCCCCTCCTTTCTTCGCGTCGATCAGGGCAGCAGCGATTGCACGGATGCGGGCAACTCGCGGGCGACCTGGATGATGGGAATGCCGGTTTGCGAATTCCTATGCATCTCATGCAAGGCACGCGGCAGGTCCTCGAAGACGTAGATCTCTTTATGGATCGTCGGCTTGAAGACCTTGCCGTAGAGGTGCGTCGCGGCCTCGCAGCCGATCAGCGTCTCATAATGCGTATGGTCGAGCGTGAGCTGCTTCACCGATGCGCCGGCCGAATCGTAAGTGATCGATTTCGAGAGCTGCCAACCGGCGCTTACGTTCACACCCGCGCGAGCGGCCGCCGCGATCCCCGCCGGCCACACAGGACCACGCAGCATATCGCAGACGATATGCATGCCGACGCCACCTGTGCGCTTCTTCACTTCCTTGGAGAATGCCTTCACATCTTCGCGCGCGACGAAGCGGTGGAATTCCTTCTGGTCGATCGTCTCGATGCCGAGCTTTTCGAGGGCGGCGCGTCTTTCGGGTGAGCCCGAGCAGAAGAACGCCTTGTGGGCCTCATGTTTGGCCATCATCAAGAAGAGTTCCGAGACGCCGCCGCCGAAGCCCAGCACGTTCATCTCCGAGCAATGCTCGCGCGAGACCTTCACGCGGAAGATCCCCTCGGCACGACGCCAGAGGTGATAGGCCGTCGGTGCGCGCAGCGGCAGAGCGGCGATTTCCCAGAGGTTCAGGCCGCAATCGAGCGGCGCATGGAGGAGCTGCCAATCGCCGACCACCGCCTCT
>JAYGCM010000071.1:0-37804 GCA_046583355.1 Deltaproteobacteria bacterium | reverse complement strand
CGCTGGCAAGGAAGGCGACCGAGCAATGGCCGTAGCCATTGGGAGAGAGCGTGACGCAGTCCAGCGGCCGCAAGCGGCGCCCGGATGCAGGCCTACTTTTCGGCCGGGCCTCTAGCGGCGGATGCCGCAGCCGCCGGAGCCGCAGCCGGTGGCGCAACCGGTCTTGGGTTCTTCGAGCACGCCGTAGCCGAGGCCATCGAGGTCTTCTTCGCCGACCAAGGCGACCGTGCCGACAGGCTCGTCGCAATGCACGCAGCATAACGCGCCTTGTTCGTCTTCATGGACCAACACGCGGCGGCCGCAGCCGCGGCATTCGGCGGTCGGCAGGCTCGCAGCCGACGAGAAGAGTTCACTTTCCGGAAGCACGCTTTCTCTTAGCCCTTTGCATCAGGACTTGCAGCCGCCGGCTCAATCGGGATGATCAGGGAATGAGATCCCGCCTGCCAAGAAACTACCTGCTGCCTATCGTCCTCGCGCTGGGCCTTTTCCTGCCGATGCGCGCAGCGGCCGTCGAGATTGTGGCCGCGACCGCCGCCGACGCCGAGAACCAGACCGAGAACGAATGCGACAGCATGGTATTCGTCGCGGCACGTTTTCTGATCGACGATGCCGAGAAGCAGAAGCGCCTGGGGGTCGAGCATCTTGAGATTCTGGTGCGCTGCAAGGCCGATCTCTACGGCATCGAGATGCCGGGCGCCGATCTGCGCGGCGTTGTCCTGGCCGGCGGACGTTTGCCCGATGTTGACCTCGAAGGGGCCCGCCTCAGCAGCCCGGACAAAAAAGCCGATCTGCGTGGCACGAACCTCAACGGCGCCAACCTCGAAGGCGCGGACCTGCGCGGCGCCGACCTCACGGGCGCCGATTTGCGCCATGCCTTCCTCAAGGGCGCGCTCCTGGACGGTACCGACCTGAGCGATACCCGCTTGACCTGGCCGCGGTCGCGGGGGCAGGTCGAATTCCAGGGTCTGACCGAGGCACAACTCAACAGCGCGTGTTGGAAGACCGGCGCCCCGCCCCGGCTGCCGAGTCGCTTCAAGGATTACAAGCGGCCCGGCGACGCGCCTTCGGACTGCCCTGAATAAATCGCGGCCTCGCTGCAGGCAATCGCCGCGAAGGGGTCATCGGCATCGGTCGCCAGCGCCTCGATTCCCGCGATCTGATCACGCAGGCTACCGCCGCGCGCTGCGGCTGCGCAGGCGAAATCTCCCAGATCCTTGCGGTAGGCCCAACGCGCCAGAATGACCGCGTTGTTCACCTTGCCGACCGGGCCGAGCGTGGCGAAGATCTCCTCGCGGGCGGCCAGGGTGCGAGCCCGCGCCCATTTCTCGCGCTCGGCTTTTTCGTAGAGAGCCCGCAGGGTGGCGATGGCCTGGTCGAATCTCGTCGAGGCATGCATGGCCCGGCCGTAGCGCTCCTCGGCGCGGCGCGTGGTCTCGGCGTCTGCGCCGTCACGCCGCGCAAAGAATTGCCGCGCGCCTGCATGGCCGACCCAGGAAGCAAAGGATTCGTTGAAATCCGTATGCCCGGACAAATAGAAACTTCGGTGCAACAGCTCGTGCAGGACCAGGTCGGCCAGCGCCACCTCGTCACGCTTGAGCCAGCTCGAGAGCACCGGGTCATCGAACCAGCCCAGGGTGGAGAAGGCACTGGAGGTGCGCAGATAGATATCCCAGCCCTCCTCGCGCAGCTCGGCAGCCAGAGCCTCCGCTTCGGATTCTTCGAAGAAGCCTTTGTAGGCCACGCGGCCGACGATCGGGAACCACCAAGTATAACTCTCCAGGCGGGTCTGGCGCGCCGCCGAGACGACCCAGACCAGGGCACCCGGCGGCACCTCCGCATAGGAGCCATAGGCGCCGCCGACATCCATGCCGAGCTCCTCGCTGGCAAAGCGCCGCACCTCCTGGACCAGGGCCAGGCGGTCGCGCTGCTGCGGCGTGAGCCGGTCCGAGGCAAGCACGCGGGTGATCGGTTCGCGGCTGAGCAGAATGCGCCCCTGCGCGACCGCCCCGCGCCAGACGTAGACCGGCGAGCAGCCGCTGCAGCCCATCGCGCCGCCGAGCAGAAGAAGCAGCAAAAGCGCGCGGCATTTGCTCATGCGGCCGACCCTTCGACCGGGCGCGCGCGGGCGTATTGCAGGGCGTGAAGCCGGGCATAGATCTCGCCTCGGTCGAGCAATTCCTGGTGCGTGCCGACCTCGCGGATGCGTCCGTGGTGCAGCACGACGATGCGGTCTGCCCTCTCGATGGTCGAGAGCCGATGCGCGATCACAATCGAGGTACGGTTTTCGAGCAACCGGTCGAGCGCCTCCTGGATGCGCGCCTCGGTTTGCGTGTCCACGCTGGAGGTAGCCTCGTCGAGGATCAGGATCTGCGGGTCGTAGGCTAGGGCGCGGGCGAAGGCGAGGAGCTGGCGCTGGCCGACAGAGAGATTGTTGCCGCGCTCGCGGATCTTCTCGTCCAAGCCACGTGGGCGAGAATCCACGAAGGCCTCGAGGTTGGCGGCGCGGATTGCCGCCCGAACCTGCGCCTCGTCGGTATCTTCGCGGCCAAGCGAGACGTTGTCGCCAATCGTGCCGCGAAAAAGGAAGGCATCCTGCAAGACGATGCCCACCTCACGACGCAGCGCCTGCAGATCCCAGTCGCGGACATCAATGCCGGAGACCTTCACGGAGCCACTGCCGACATCGAAGCTGCGGCCGATCAGCTTGGTCAGCGTTGTCTTGCCCGAACCGCTCGCGCCGACCACGGCGACCATCTCGCCCGGATGCACCTCCAGCGAGATATCGTGCAGCACCAGGTTGTCGCCGCGGTAGGCGAAGTTCACGTTCTTGAAGCTCAAGGAACCTCGGCGGCTATCGCCAGCAGAGGCCCGCCGCGCATCCCGCGGTGCGGCGATCGTCACCTCTTCATCGAGGAGCGCAAAGACTCGCTCGCCGGCGGCCATCGCGGATTGGAGGACCGCATATTTGGCTGAGAAGTCGCGGATCGGAATAAAGAATTTTTGCAGGTACTCGAGGAACGCCACCAGCGTTCCGAAGGCGACGACGCCAGCGAGGATCTGCCCCGAGCCGTACCAGATCACCAGCGCCCCGGAGACCGAGCTCACCACCTCGACCACCGAGAAAAGCGACGCCTCGTAGATATTCGAGCGATTATAGGCGTCGCGATGCAGACTGTTCTCTTTGTCGAACGACCGAAAGCTCTCTTCTTCGTGCGCGAAGAGCTGGATGGTCGACATCCCGGAGATCGATTCCTGCAACACGCTATTGATCCGTGCGACCCGCTCGCGGATCAGCCGGTAGGTGACGCGCGCGCGGCGGCGGAAAAAATCGATCGCGACCAGGAGCAGCGGAACGGCGGCAAGCGTGACCAGGGCCAGACGCCAATCAATCCACATCATCACCGCGACGATGCCCGAGAGCGTCAGCAGATCCATGAAAATGGTCATGCCCCCAGAGGCAAACGCCTCGTTGAGGACATCCACATCGGTCGTGACCCTCGTCACGATCCGGCCAACCGGGTTGCGGTCGAAATAGCTCTGCGGCAGCTTGCCCAGGTGCGCGAACAAGGCCTCACGGAGGTCGGCAAGCGAGCGCTGCGCAAGCCACATGGTGAGATAATATTGCACGTAGAGCAGGACGAACTCGGCCAGCAAGGCGCCGATGAAAATCGCCCCGACCGATGAGAGTCCGGCGGCGTCGCCGTTTTCGATATAGTCGTCGATGCCGATCTTGATCAGCCAGGGCTGGAGCAGCATCAGCCCGGAGATCAGCGGCAACATGGCCGCCGTCAGGAAGAACACCAAGCGGTAGGGGCGCATGAAGCCCCAGAGCCGCCATAGCAGCGCGGCGTCGTTGGTCGTGTTAACGGCGGCCTCGGCGTGAATGTCACGCCCCTGCCCGCCTCGCGCGGCTCCCTGCGGGGAATTCATCGCGCCTCCAATTCATCTTCGAGCATCTGGCGACGGAAGAGATCGCCGTAGAGCACGCAATCTTGCAGGAGTTCCCGATGACGACCCGAGGCGACAATTCGGCCGGCGTCGAAGACGACGATCATATCGGCGTCCTGCACCGTCGAGAGGCGGTGTGCGACGATCAGGCAGGTACGTCCGGCGCGACGATGCTCGAGAGCCTGCAGCACCCGCTCCTCGGTGTGGGTATCGACGCTGGAGAGGGCATCGTCGAGGACCAGAATCGGGGCATCATGCAAAAGCGCGCGGGCCAGCGTGACCCGCTGCTTCTGGCCACCCGAGAGGGTGATGCCGCGCTCGCCGACCATCGTCGCATAGCCGTGCGGGAACGATTCCACGTCGCCATCCAGGGCCGCCCATTGAGCAGCTTCGCGGATGCGCACGTCAACTTCGCCTTCGCTTCCCGCATCGAGTTCGGGGTCGGCAAAGGCGATATTGGTCGCAATCGAGGTCGAGAATAGAAACGGATCCTGCGGGACAAAGGCGATGGCGCGGCGCAGGTCGCCGAGCGCGTAGGAACGAATATCGTGGCCGTCGATCCGCACCTCGCCGGCATCGGGATCGAAGAGGCGCGGTAGAAGCTGGAGAAAACTGCTCTTGCCCGAACCCGAACGGCCGACCAACGCAACGGTCGTACCGGCGGGGATCCGCAGGTTGATTCCGTCGAGGATTTTCTCGTCGGGTGCGTCGGGGTAGGCAAAGCCGACGTCGCGGAACTCGATCTCGCCCGCACCCACCTGCAAGGGCTCAAGGCCATGCGGCCCTGCCTTGGCCCGCAGCGGCGAGCTCTCATCGAGGAGCTCCTCCAGGCGCATCATGCTGGCGCGCCCGCGCTGCACAATCGAGAGCATCCAGCCCAGCGCCATGGTCGGCCACGCGAGTAGGTGCAGGTAGCCCATGAAGGCGACCAGGTCGCCGAGTTGCAACGTGCCCGCGGCGACCCGCGAGCCGCCGAGCCAGAGCACGATCAGGATTCCCGACCCGCTCACCAGGCGCGTCACCGGCGCGATCATGCCGCGCAGACGCGCAAGTTCCAGGCTGGCTTCGCGAAAATCAGTATTCTCCTTTGCGAAACGAGCCTCCTCGCGCGACTCCATTGCGTAGGCCTTCACGACATGGATGCCGCTCACATGCTCCTGAATCGCGCCGGTGATATTCGATAGCCCCTCCTGCACACGGATCTGCCCCACCATCAGCTTGCGCGTCGTCCCCTTGATATAAATCATCGCCAGCGGATAGGGAGCGAGCGCGGCCAGAGTCAGCGTCGGGTCAATCGAGAGCATGATCGTGAGCGCGTAGATGTAATAGATCGGCGTATTGATGACGTTGAGAAGTCCGGGGCCGAGCATCAGACGCACGGCCGATATATCGTTGATCAGCCGCGACATCAGGTCGCCGGTCGTGCGTTCCTTGTAGAAAGCCGGCGGCAGCGTCTCGAGATGGCGGAAGAGGTCGTTGCGCAGGTCGTATTCGACGTCGCGTCCGGTGTTGAAGATCAGGAAGCGCGAGAAGGCGCGCGATACCCCCTGCACCAGCGCGATGGCGATGATGCAAGCCGCGTAGAAACCGACGCTTCGCGCGCCCGGGTCGGGCTCGGTCGCAGCCATGATATCGACCGCCGCGCGCAGCAGCAGCGGGATCGTCATCGCCAACGAGGCGGTGACCACGAGCAACAAACAGCCAAGCAGCCATCGCGCGCGGTACCGCAGAGCGATCTGCCAAAGCCGTGCCATCCCAACCCTTCATAACGAGCCGGGGCGAAAACGGGTACTTGGAGGTTCGGGCGGCTCGTCCGTTTCCGCGCCGATGTTGACGGCCTCGTATGAATCAGTAGGATTCCCGGCGTGCAGCGCCAACATCTTTTCCGCTGGATGATTCTCCTGATGCTGGCGCTCGGCGTCTTCTGGGGCCTCGGCGAAATCCTCGCCCGGTCCTTTGACCTGGTCGACCGACTCAACGGCTTTCCTCGCCGCCTCTACCTCGCCACCGACGATGACGAGCTGCCCTACCGGCTGCGCCCCGGCTTGGATGAGTTCGCCCGCGGGGTCCCGGTGCGAGTGAATTCCCATGGCCTGCGCGGTGCCGAGATCGAAATACCACGGCCGGCGGCCACCCGTCGCGTGTTGGCCCTGGGCGACTCGGTCACCTTCGGCTACCGCATGGCCGAAGAAAAAATCTTTCCGACCTTGTTGACCCAACGTCTGCGAGAACGCAGCGGCGACGATTGGGAAGTCCTGAATGCTGGCGTGGAGGGCTATAATACCCGCTCCGAGTTGGCGCTGCTGCGCGAGGTCGGCTTCGCACTCGACCCCGAGACGGTCGTTCTCGCCGTCAACCTCAACGACTACGACCATACGCCCGTGCTCGGAGCCATGGGCGTTCTCACGCTCGAGCGCGATCAGCGCGTCTCACGATGGTCGCTCTCGAATCTCTCGGAATTTTATCTGCTGCTAAAATGGCTCGTCCGGACCCGCGGCCAGGTCTGGGTTGGCGAGACGCCCGCCGCGCCCGATGACGAGACGACCGCGACCACATTCGACAAATTAGACCTCTACATCTCGATCCTGCGCAAACGCTATTGGGCCGCACCGGACGACAAGCGCATGGAGGAAATGCGCGCCGCCTTGCACGCCATGCGCAGCGAGACGCACGCACGCGGCATCCGGCTTCTGGTCGTCATCCTGCCCGATGGCGACCAGATCGGCGTAGACAAACCCGATCTCGCACCGCAGCAGAGGCTGCGCACCATCTGCGCCGAAGAAAAGCTGGAATGCCTCGACCTGCACGACGCATTTCAAGCGGAAGCCAACCACCCCCTCTTTCTCGACATCATGCACCCCAATGCGCGCGGGCATGGCCTCATCGCCGAGGCAATCGCGCAGCGCCTGACACCATGAGAGGCCTGCGCACCAACCTGATCGCCGCCGCAGCGTTGCTTGCCATCACGCTGGCGCTGTCCTGGCCGCTGGCGCTGCATCTTGGCGACACCCTGCCGCAGACATCGCCTGGCGGGCCGCCCGACGCCTGGGCACGCGCCGACCTCGACCTACTGGTGTGGATTCTTGCCTGGACGTCGCGGGCGATCGTGGAAGTGCCGCTCTCGCTCTTCGACGCCAATATTTTCCACCCCGCGCCCTTGTCGCTGGCAGCCTCGGAGAACCTGATCGGCCTCACGCCGATCGCTACGCCGGTGCAGCTCGCCTTCGATAACGCGCTGCTCACCTATAATATCACCATCATCGCCACCATCTGGATCGCGGCGCTCTGCACCTGGAAGGCCGTGCGCGATTTCGGCGGTGCGCCCGCCGCCGCCTTCTTCGCGGCCTGCATCTTCGCCTTCAGTCCGGCACTCACGCTCGGCTTCACCCGATTGCACGGCTCGGTCATCGGGTTCTTCCCGCTCGTGCTCACCCTCGCCTTCCGCCTGGCACGACACCCGACCCGCGGACTCTTTCTCGCGTTGGTTCTGGCAACCGCCCTGCAACTGCTGGCCGGCGTCTACCTGGCCTTTATTCTCGCCGCGTTCACTTTGGCCTTGAGCCCGGGTCTGATCGTCACGGCGCGACGCGCCGGCCATAGTGGCGCTGTGCCGCTGCTCGCTCTCGCCCTCGGGGCCTTGCCGCTGGCCGCGTTGGCAATCCCCTATCTGCAAGCGAGGAGCGGAGGGAGCTTTCCCAGCCCCGAGGCCGCGCTTGCCTTGATCCAAGCGGGTTCGTTCTCCCTCGGCACCATCTTCAGCATCCTCGGCAGCGGCCCCGCCGGGCCGGCGATTCCCTTCGCCCTCCTCGGCCTGTGGCAGCGCGATGCGCCACTGGCATTGCGCGCCTCGCTGCTGGCGAGCTGCGTGCTCGGCGGAATTCTTGCCACCGGCACCACCTTGCCGCTCCTGCCCGGGACCGACCTGCCGGGGCTCTACGAACTCGCCATGGCCGTCGTACCCGGATTTTCCGTGATGCGAGCGCCCAGCCGCTTCCTGGCACTCAGCGAGGTCAGCATTGCCATACTGGCCGGCTTGGGCCTGAGCTTCCTGCTTCGCCTCGTCAGCGAAAACCGTCCACGACTTGTGCGCGTATCGAGCCAAGGCGCCATCGTCATCCTTGCGCTCGCTTTGGTCGCGTGGCGCCACCCTCTGCCGCCCTTGGCACTGGTGGCCAACCCCGCGGCACCCCTGCTCGTCGGCGCGCATCAATGGCTGGCCGAGAACGCTCACACGGGCGCCGTACTCGATATACCGGTTCTCAATTCCGCCATGGACGGCCGGCTAACGCGGCAAAACGGCCGTGCCATGCTGGGCGCGACGAAACATTGGCTGCCCTTACTCAACGGATATTCAGGCTACCCCCCGGCCTCGCATCCCCTTTTGATGGGACTGGCCCAGAGACTCCCCGACGCCCGAGCCTTCGCCGATCTTTGCGCGCTGACCGAACTGCGCTGGATCGTCGCGCACCACGGCCTGATGAAAAAACGCTCGGCGGCCTTCGCGGCGGCGGCCCCGGAGCTGGGCCTGGTTCCGGTCACGCAGATCGGACGCGATATCGTCTACCGCGTCGAGCGCAGCTGTGGTGCCGACATCGCGGCATTGCGCGCGCGTCTCGCCGCAAGGCAGCCGACAACCTTGCGCGGCACCTCCTTGGAAAGCCTCAAAGCGGAGCACCGCCGCGGACGCCTCCAATTATCTTTTCCCGCCGAACTCGACAGCGGACGCTTCGGCTGGCGGGAGCTCATGGTGCACAATACAAGCCCGGCCACCTGGCCGGGGCTCGACCTCGACGGCGAAGGCGTAATCGGCGTGCGATTGCGTTGGCGCAACCGCGATCATGGTGCCGTGCTGGAGGGGCGCCGGCTGGCGCTGGGCCGCGACCTCGGCCCGGGCGAGACGATGCTAATTCCCGTTCCCCTGCTGACGCCCTATCCGGGGGCGTGGTCGCTCGAGATCGACCTCGAGCAGCTGGGCTCTGGCCTGTTTGCTGAAACCGGCGGCATGGGCCGCTTCCGTCAGGATATCGAGATCACCCCCGGCTGAACCCTGGGGTCGCTGGTTCAAACAAACGCTTCCACAATATGGTCGGGCGCCTGCACCAATTCAATCAGCACGCCCTCGCCGCCCACCGGAGAATTTTCGTCACCGCGCGGGTGGATGAAGCAGACATCGTAGCCGGCCGCGCCCTTACGGATTCCGCCCGGAGCAAAACGCATCCCGGCGTCACCGAGCCACGTGACCGCAGCGGGCAGATCGTCGACCCAGAGACCGATATGATTCAGCGGCGGAACGTGGACTTTCGGGCGCGCATTCGGGTCGATCGGCTGCATCAGGTCGACCTCGACCTGATACGGCGCTTTGCCCGTAACCGCGATATCTTCGTCGACATTCTCTTTCTCGCTGCGGAAGTTGCCATGAACTTTCAGGCCGAGGAGATCGACCCAGAGCGTGCGCAGCCGATCTTTGCTCTCGGCGCCGACGGCGATCTGTTGGAGTCCCAAAATTCGGAAAGGTCGATCAGACATGCGGCCAGTGTCGCGAACCGCCGTGTGTTGCGCAATCCACCAATCGCGCGGCTGTCTCATCAGGCGCGCCAACCACCATCGAGATTCCGGTTCAGAGCAAACGCGGCACTGATGAGACTCAAGTGGGTGAAGGCTTGCGGGAAGTTGCCGAGATGTTCACCGGCCGGACCGAGTTCTTCAGAGTAGAGGCCGAGGTGGTTGGAATAGCCAAGCATCTTCTCGAAAAGCAGCTGCGCTTTGTCGAGCTGGCCCGAGCGACTCAGGCATTCGACGTACCAAAACGAGCAGATATTGAAGGTGCCCTCTTCGCCGGCCAGACCATCCGAGGCGGCCTCGCCATTGCGGTAGCGATAGACCAGCGAGTCATCGACGAGGTCCTTGGTGACCGCATCGAGCGTGGAAAGCCATCGCGGATCGCTCGGGCTGATGAAGCGAACCAGCGGCATCATCAGGCACGAGGCATCGACCGTCTCCGAGCCCGTGTATTGGACGAACGATTGGCGCTTCGTGCTCCAGAATTTCTCCAGGATTTCGTGATGAATCTTGTCGCGCATCTGGCGCCAGCGCACGATGGGAGCCGGTAGCGAACGCTTCTCGGCCAGGCGCAGCGCCCGGTCGATGGCAACCCAGCACATCAGCCGCGAGTAGAGGAATTCACGCTTACCGCCGCGCACCTCCCAGATGCCTTCATCCTTGCGGCGCCAATTCTTGCAAACCCAATCGACCAGACGCACGATATTATGCCAGAAATCAAAGGATACCGGCGCGCCATATTTGTCGTGCAGATAGATCGAGTCAATCAGCTCGCCGTAGATATCGAGCTGCAATTGGTCATAGGCGCCGTTGCCGAGTCGCACTGGGGCCGAACCGCGGTACCCCTCGAGGTGCGGCAGAATCGACTCCTCCAGGCGGTGGCGGCCGTCGATGCCGTACATGATTTGCAGCGAGCCGTCCGGGTTGAGTTCCTCGCAGCGGTCCTCGACCCAATCCATGAAGCCACGCGCCTCGTCGGTATAGCCCAGCCGCAGCAATGCGTAGACCGTGAAGGCGGAGTCGCGAATCCAGGTATAGCGATAATCCCAGTTGCGCTCGCCACCGATGACCTCGGGTAGCCCCATTGTCGGCGCCGCCACCAAAGAGCCATGCTTGCGCGAGGTGAGCAGTTTCAGCGTCAGCGCCGAGCGTTGCACCATTTCCCGCCAGCGGCCCTGGTAGCTGGAGCGCGCCGACCATTGCCGCCAATAGCGCACGGTGCTGTGGAAGCTGCGGTCGCACCACTCGCCGAGCGGCGGATCGCCATCGCATGAGGCAGCGGCGTCTTCGAGGACAAAATGCACCGACTCGCCCGCACGCAACTCAATGGTGAGATGCGCCGCCCCCTGCACCACGGCGAGCTTCTTCTCGCAGCGCAGGCGCAGAGCCGTGCCATCCTTGCCCTTGGAGAGAAAGATCAGGCCATCTTTTTGCCGCCGTACGGAATGCTCGGCGCGGCCGTAATCGAAGCGCGGGGCACAGGTGATATGAAACTTGACGGTGCCGCGCACTGTAGCGATGCGGCGGACCAGCGCGTTGCGGTGCACCTCATCGCCGACCGGCATGAAATCGCTGATTTCCGCGACACCTGTATCGGCAAGGAAACGCGTCAGCAGAACATTCGTCTCAGGGAGATAGAGCTGAGTCTGGCGCGCATTGCCGAGCTCCGGCCGCACGCGGAAGAAGCCGCCCTTTTCGTGGTCGAGGAGCGACGCGAAGACACTCGGCGAGTCGAACTCCGGAAAACAGAAGAAGTCGATCGAGCCATCGAGCCCGACGAGAGCTACGGTCTCAAGGTTGCCGATGATTCCGTAGTTCTCGATGGGCTGATACTTCATGCCCGAGCCCTATTCGATATAGCCGAGCGCGCGCAAGCGATCGCGGGTTGCGTCGTCCATCTGCACCACCCCGCCGTTGGCAACTGCCGAGTCCGCGGCACCCGTGGTGATCGCGACAATCGCCTGATCGAGCTCGGCCACCGCATGCGCGCGGCCATCGGCCAGGTTCTGCTGCTCGCCCGGATCACGCTGGACATCGAAGAGCTCCACCTCCGGTAGGCCACGCGGATTGCCGGCCTGCGCGCGGATCAGCTTGAGCTTCCCGCGGCGCACGGCGGTGAGGATATTGCCTTCGTGGTCTTCTTCGGCAAACGCGATCCGCGAGGCCGGAATGGGCTCGGCCAGGTCGGCCCCCTGCCACTCGGCCGGAATCGCGACGCCGGCAGCGGCAAGAATCGTCGGCGCCACATCGAGGAGTCGAGCGATGCCACGGGGCTGCGCGGGAACCATCACGCCGGCGGGGAATTTCGCAATCAGCGGCACGCCCACCTGCTCGTCATAAAGCGTAGTGCCATGCCACCAGCCGCCGTGCTCCTGGAATTCTTCACCATGGTCGGCGGTGAAAACGATCAGCGTATTATCGTAGATGCCGCCGCTCTTCAGCGCCTGCACCAGCGCACCGAAGCTCTCGTCCATATAGGCAATCTCGCCGGCATAGAGAGCCTTCATCTCTTCGGCCTGATCGGCATCGGGATGCTGATTGTCGACCCGTGCGATGCCTCGGCCCTCATAGGGATGCACGAAATAGGGATCGTGCGGGTCCATATAATGAACCAGGGCAAAGAAGCGGTCGTCTTTATGGCGCTCGATCCAGGGCAAGACGTCGGCGTTCACGGTTTTCGAATCCTGGTAATACTGCCCGACCCATTGCGATTTCTGAACCTTGAAGTTCAAGACGCGCAGAATACTATAGATGACCAGTTTCGAAGACGACTCCGCCGCGCCAAACAAATAGTCGGGGGCGTAATAGGTGTATTCGTCGAAGCCCTGTTGGAAATTGAACGAGGGTGCGAGATTGATATTCGAGACAAAGCCGGCCGTGGTATAGCCGTCGGCCTGCATCGCGTCGGCGATGGTCGTCACGTCTGGCAACACCGAAGGCTTGCTCATCGCAAGGTGCGAAGAAGCATAAAGCGAGGTGAAGATAGTGGCGACGGAGGGCTTGGTCCAGGACGATTGGCCGAAGGCATCCCAAGTCGAGCCTTCGTCGGCAAGCGCATCGATATGGGGCGTCAGGCCACGCGGGTCGCCATAGGCGCCCAGATGGTCGGCGCGTAGCGTGTCCACAATCACAAGGATGACGTTGGGCCGCTGCACCAGATCGGCGGGAATCTCCGCGCGAATCGGCATCTCGACCGGCGGTGTTGCGGGCCCGAAGAGCGCGCCCAGGCCCATCACCAAACCCAGCAGGCCCAAGGCCGGCAGCGGACGGGCGATGGGTCCGGCGGACGAGGCAAAGAATCGGCGCCCGAACGTCAGAATCAGCAGAGCCAGAACACCGGCGCCGGCCACAATGGCGAGCAGCACCGCAATCGGTGGCATTTGTTCGAGGTAGACATCGCGGCGCAGACGGAAGATCAGAACAGCCAGGCCGAGCGGCACAAGCGTCGCCACCAGGCCGAGCGAAGGCACCCAACTCCGCACCTCTTCTTCGCGCATGGGCAGCACGCTGAGGACAGCGCCGCCGACGATACCCAGCCCGCCGAGGATCAGGGAATAGACCAGCGGGCCATACCAGAGCACCTGTGACTCATCGCCAAAGCCGCCTTGTGCGATCACCATGGCTTCGATCAGGCCGATCAGGATACCGGCGAGAGTGCCGGCACCGAGGCCGAGCCCGGCCGAGGCGACGAACCGCGCGGGTTGCGGCATCACGGCGGCACCAGCGCCGCCAATGGCCTCACGCTCGGCCTTTTCTTCTTCGGTCTCCAAAGCGACGGCTTGACGGGCGGCCTCTTCGTAATCGACCTGAACTCCGTCGACTCGACAATAGGCGGGGCGATAATCATCGCCGCGGGCCATCCAGAAAAGGAAGCCGAAGAGGGTCGGCACCTCGCCGACCCAGAAGCCCAAAGTGGCGGAGACGGCGGCGACAATCGGACCGAGTAGGCTGCCGAGCGTGAGCACCTGAGCGGCCTCGCGCACACCCATGCCACCGATGGTCGGTCCGATGACAGTCGCGAAAATTTGGATAGACGAACCGAAGACGACCGGCCAGAAGAGCGCATCCGCGCCGGCGCCGACGGCGATCGCCAGGAAAACGTACATCGAGGCGGTGAAGAAATGGAGGAAGAAACTCATCAGGAGCATCGCCAAAACGAGCCCCTTCTTGTCGCGGTAAGCCGCGGCCGCCTGCGAGGTCCGCAAGATCACACCTTGGATCTGTGCCTTGGCCGGAATCGGCAATGTCTCGATCAGCCATTGAACGATGCCGGGGAACCAGAGGATCGTCAGCAGCACCGTGATGATGCCGATCGCCACCGGCACCGTCACCATTGCTACCAGGCTGGCATTCTCGCCGAAGATCGACATGCCGAAGGGCAAGGCGACAAGATAGGTCAGGAAGATGCCGGTGATGCCGAGAACCTTCTCCAGCATGGTTCCGGCCGTCACCTCGACCGTGCGCCCGCTGAAGCGCGAGGCATCGTAGAGTTTATAGCCGTCGAGACCAGCCGTGCTCGGCAAGAAGAAGCCGATGGCGCGGCCAATCAGGAAGGCACCGAGAATATGCCAGAAGGGCAACTCGATGCGCTGTCCGCGCAGAACCAACTGCCAGCGGTACATCGACGCCATGACGCCGAGGAACCGGATGCCGGCCGCCAGCCCGATGAAGGGCCAGAAGATCGAGCCATCGATATTGCTGACGAGGTCGGCCATCAGCTCCCAGGCTGGCTTCACCGTGCCGGCCCCATCGCCGAAGGGCCAAACCAGGAGATGGTAGACCATGCCGACCGTGAGGAGCAGCTTGAGCACATTCGACAGGCGTGCACGCAGGCCATCGGGTGCAAACTTGGAAACGAGAAGCATCGCGACGACGATGCTGAGGAACTGCAGAAGCATGTTCATGAACGGCTTTCTTCAGCGCGCAACGCGCACGGTCAGCGGGGAAAAGGAAAAGGGAAAGGAAAAAGTGAATGAATACAACAGAACCCCGCTAACCTATCGGCGTCGAGCCGCCTCGGCAATACACTCCCGACAAGCCCGCCAACCCGCCTGGCGGAGACCCTCTATCCAAGAAACCCCTGCACCGAAGCTGGCGGGCAAAACTAGCGGTTTCGCAAGGTCTTCTATAAACCTACCCGCGCACGTATTGCCGACTCAAGGCAGACACAGCAATATGCGTGGGGTGCTTCCCTTCGGTCCTGAAGGACCGAAGAACCGGCATCCTGGCCGACAACCCGGGGAGAATTCAGAATAATGAGCGAATCAAGTGAATGGATCGAATTGGCACGGGATTGCGAGGCCATCCTCATTCCGGCCGGGCATACTATCCTGGTTCCCAAGGGAACGCGGGCGGTAATCACCCAATCGCTGGGAGGCTCTTTCACGCTTAACGTTCCCGATTATGGCGGTCTGGTCCGCATTTCGGAGAGCGACGCGGACGCGATCGGCCAGCAACCAACGGCAGAGAGTGCTCCGGCGGCAGCAGAGAAAGCCGAGCCGCTCTCCGCCGAAGATCTCGAAGCGGGCATCTGGCAAGCCTTGCGGGGCTGTTACGACCCCGAGATTCCGGTCAATATCGTGGACCTTGGCCTTGTCTATAGCCTTACAACCACGCCACTGAGTGACAACCGCCACCGCGTCGAAGTGAAAATGACCCTGACCGCGCCGGGTTGCGGCATGGGCGATACCATCGCCGCCGACGCGCGCTACAAAATCCTCAGTCTGCCGAATATCGAGGAGGCCGAGGTGGAGATCGTCTGGTCGCCTGTCTGGAACCCGAATATGGTCTCGCCCGAAGGCCGCACCAAGCTCGGC
The DNA here is from genome assembly GCA_046583355.1 of Deltaproteobacteria bacterium. GTDB lineage: Bacteria > Desulfobacterota > Binatia > UBA12015 > UBA12015 > UBA12015. Next base: position 22,481 of record JAYGCM010000071.1, on the reverse strand, counting down.
CTGGAGTAAAGAAGACGCAATGGCAGACTCGCTCACAATCACCGACAATCGCACCGGTCAGCAATACGAATTGCCGATCCAGGACAACACCATCAACGCGAGCGATCTACAGCAGATCCGTGTGGATGATGAGACGCCGGGTCTTGCCAGCTTCGACCCGGCACTCGCCAATACGGCGGCCTGTAAAAGTGCGGTCAGCTTCATCGACGGCGAACGCGGCATCCTGCGCTACCGCGGCTACCCGATCGAAGAGATTGCCGAGCGTTCCAGCTATCTGGAGACCGCCTACCTCATCGTCAAAGGCGAGCTTCCCTCGCCCACACATTTCGCGATGTGGCAGCACAACATCAAAATGCACACGATCGTGCACGAGAATGTGAAGGGCTTCATCGAAGGCTTTCGCTACGATGCGCATCCGATGGGCATTCTCCTGGGCACCATCGGTGCCCTCTCGACTTTCTACCCCGAGGCCCGTGACATCAACGACCCGGAATCGCGCCGCGTCCAGACGCGGCGGCTGATCGCCAAGCTGCCGACCATCGCCGCGATGGCGTTTCGCCATTCACGCGGCCTGCCCTACGTCTTGCCCGACAACGAACTCTCCTACACGGGCAACTTCCTGTCCATGCTCTTCAAGATGACCGAGCTGAAATACCGCCCGGACCCGGTCCTCGAGCATGCGCTCGATGTCCTCTTCATCCTGCATGCCGACCATGAGCAGAATTGCTCGGCGACAACTGCGCGTACGGTGGGCAGCTCGCACGCCGACCCCTATTCCGTGGTCGCCGCCGCAGCCGCCGCGCTCTCTGGCCCGCGCCATGGCGGAGCCAACGAAGATGTCGTGCGCATGCTGCGCGAAATCGGTTCGGTCAGCCGCGTCGCCGAGCGCATCAAGAGCGTCAAGAATGGCGAAGGCCGCCTCATGGGCTTCGGCCACCGGGTCTACAAGAATCACGACCCGCGTGCGCAGATCATCAAGCAGATCGCCTATCAGGTCTTCGAGGTTACGGGCAAAAACCCGATCATCGATATCGCGCTCGAAATGGAGCGCATCGCACTGGAAGACGAGTACTTCATCAAGCGGAAACTCTACCCGAACGTCGATTTCTATTCGGGCATCATTTACGAGGCGATGGGCTTCCCGCTCGATATGTTCACCGTCCTCTTCGCCATCGCCCGCACCTCGGGCTGGGTGGCGCAATGGGCCGAGGCGCTCGAAGACGAAAATATGCGCATCGTGCGGCCCAAGCAGATCTACGTCGGTGCCGCACCGCGCAGCTATACGCCACTAGACCAGCGCCAGGAACTCGGCCCGAGCGAGACCGAGGTCCACGGCCCGCTCTAGAGGTCCGGCCACGAAGCAGGTTTCTCTGGGTCAGCGAAAGACGCGCCAGCGCACGATTTCGGCGTTGACAAAGTCTTGGCCGTCGATCCGGAAGACTTCACGCGCGGGTAAGAGAAGCCCGTCGTAAGCGCGGAAATCATGGCGCGTAACCGTGAGCGTGCCGGCCGCTGTAACGGTCGAGGCAACAGGACCATCGGCCTGAAAAAGCAGGCCGCGCTCGTCGAAATAGAGATGGAAGCCTACTGGCGCTCCCGCAATCTCGACACCCAACCCGGCTGCGGCATGCGCTACCAACTCAGCGGGCGCCAGCCGGCGCAGCACTGCCGCTTCCGGCCGAGCAAGCGCGTCGAGGTCCAGCGTGGTCAGGAAAAGCGCAATCGGGCCGATAACACGGCTCTGCGCGGCAACCACCGGAAGCTCGGCCGTACCAAGGAAGCCGCGCACCCGGCCGTCTTCATGAAGGAAGCTCTGACGTGCGCCGGCCGCGTCGATCTCCCAGCGGAAATAATCCGGTGCGCGCACCTCCATGGTCCACGTCCAATCACCGCGGTAGCCAAGTTCAACTCGCGCGCGGACCCGACGCTCGAGACCGGCAACCCCTCCGCCACGCGCCACAATCGCCGCATCGAGCAACTCCCTGCCACTGCGCGCCTCGGGCGCAAAGGGTGCCACCGCCCGAGCGCAGGAACACAACGCCAGGAGCGCGAAAGAAAACGCTACGATCTGCCGACTTTGCCCGAACACCGAAATCGAGCTTAACAGGGGAATGACCAACATCCCGACACGCAAGCGCTGCGCCTATCGTGCGCGCTCCGGCAAAGCCGGACGCTACTTCGGCATGATCCTTCTCTTCGTCTTCGGCGCGGCCTGTGCGAGCCCGGCGATACAGCGGCCGCGGCCACCGATCGTCGCGACGCATACGAAGATTGCGATTCTGGGTGGCTGGATCACTGCCGATATCCTCGTGCCCAAGGATATCGAAGGGCCGGTACCGGCCGTCATTTCGCCGCTGAACCACGGCTACGACCTCCTCCGGGCCGGGATCGCCACGGTGCGCTTCCGTACACATTGGGATACCTTGCGCAGGTTCGGCAAAAAAGCCGAAGGAAACACAGAAGAGGGAGCGATGGGCGAAGATCCCGCCGCTGCGAAAAAACCGCTTATCGGTCGCTGGATTCTCGCAGCCGACCGGCCCGGCATCATCGGTCAGGGCTATTTCGGCATCATCGCTTACGAAGCATATACGGCTATCCCGGCCGTCCTCGATGCATTGCACCTGATCCCGGCGATCGACCCCGGACGCATTGGTATCGCCGGATCCTCGACCAGCGGCTTTCTCGCCCTGCAGGCCATGGCGCACGACCCAAGGCTGCACGCCGGTTTCGTCCGTGCCGCGACCGGCGATTACCGTTGCTTCCTGCGCTACTCGGACCTTGCGCTCGGCAATGATCCACGCTGGCTTCCCGGCGACAAGATGACGCTTGACGATACCTACACGGCCGACCTCGAGAGAATCGACCCCGGCAACCACCTCGAACGCTTCCCGCCGCGGACGCTCCTTCTGATTACCGGCCAAGACGATACTGCGATTCCGGCACATTGTGTCGAGCGCTTCGCCGGGGCGCTGCAGGCAGCCTACCTCGACGCTGCGATGCCCGATCGCTTTACCTGGGTCGAACTCGAAGACGTCGGCCACAACCTGCCGCCCGAGACGCTGGATGCCGCGCGCAGCTTCTGGCGGCGCACGTTCAGTTCTCGCCAATAACCAGCAGGCGATGCGCTGCCTGCTTCAAAAAAGCGATATTCCGATCGTGCATCTCGCGCGACATCGGCTCGACACCGAGGACACGCCTTGCCAGCGGCGCCGAGAAGAAATAGCCGAAAATGAGATGGTACATCATCAAGACGATCAACGGGTCGGAGTCTTGGGACCAGCTTGTCGACAAATTGGAGCGCACCATCGCCGCCTGGCCCTGCTCATAGATCGGGCGCAGCCATTGAGCGGATAGGCGCTCCAGATACTCACCGTCATCGAGAATTTCACGCTGGATCAGCTTGGGCAGATTCGGCGAGTTCCAGAGGTGCTCGCTCAACTCCTCGAGCAAGCGGTCGCCTCCCTCGGCCGAGTCCAGCGTCTGCGCCGCACGCGCAAGAATATCGCGCAAAGGCGTCAGGCCGCGGTCGAGCACGGCCTCGTAAAGCGCGCGTTTGCTCGGGAAATGGTTATAGATACTCGCCTGGTTCAGGCTGACAGCACCAGCGATCTCGCGCACCGAGACCCCGGCAAAGCCCTGCGCGGCAAAGAGTCCTTCGGCCGCATCCAGGATGCGGCGGGCGGTTCCCGACTCTTCGGTCCGGGAGGTATTTTCAGCGTCCTGCAACATGTATCGGTTCACGGCCCATAACCAAATGGAGCAAAGCATGAATCAGGACCAAAGCCACGCATTTGAGCTCGGCAGCACGGCCGGAAAATGAGACCGCATTCGAGCACGCCCTGACGTTCCGCCCGCTCCACCAAAGGATCCCGCCAGCAATGCAGCCCTGCCCCCGGCATGGTACTGGAGCGCGATGGCCCAACAGGACACCGCGACGCTCGACATAGCCGACCAGCAAGCCATCGCGGCACACGGCCTCACGGTGGCAGAGGTCGAGCGACAGGCGGCGCTGCTGCGCGGCCCGCAGAGCTTCCGGCACCTCGACCGCGCCGCCGCGCCCAGCGATGGCGTCGTCCAACTCGCCGAGACGCAGGTCGCCGATTGTCTCGAGGCCTTCGCCGAGGCGGCCGGCCGCGGCCGTTTCCTCTCGTTCGTCCCGGCTTCAGGCGCAGCCTCGCGCATGTTCAAAAGCCTTGTCGCAACCCTCAGCAAGGGCGGTGATCTCAGCCGCCTGGCACTTCGCGCCAGCAAGGATCCCGACGCAGAAAGCGCGTCGCAGGTCTGTGAGAAATACGATTCCTTCGCATTTACCAGCGAGTTGCGTCGCTACTTCAAAGGCCGTGGCGACGACCTCGACCGTATCGCCGCCCGGGGCGATTGCGCGCCCCTGCTGCACGCCCTGCTCGACGACGACGCACTCGGCTCGCCCGAGCGTGCCAAAGGTCTGCTTGGCTTCCACCTCTATCGCGACACAACACGAACCGCCTTCGAGGAACATCTCGAGGAGGCCGCCGCTTTATTGCGCGCAGGCGACGGCCGGGTCGCGTTACATTTCACGGTCTCGCCGCAGCATGCAGATGCCTTTGCCGCGAAGCTCATGCAAGCACGCGGGGCCATCGAACAGCGCCACACGGCCACACTCGACATCGGCTTCTCGACGCAATCATCCGCCACCGACACAATTGCCCTCGACCAGCAAGGCGCTCTTTTTCGCGACAAGGACGGGCGGCTGCTCTTTCGCCCCGGGGGCCACGGCGCGCTGATCCGCAACCTCGAAAACTGCGGCGGCGACCTGGTCTTCATCAAGAATATCGACAATATTGTTCCTGACGATCGCCGCGAGCCGGTACTCCATTGGCGCCGCGCACTCGGCGGGCTGCTGGTACGGCTACTGAGCCGCACCGCCGAGTTGGCCGCGCGACTCCGCAAAAATGCCGACCATAGAGCCACGGCCGAGGCCCGCGCATTCCTCACCGACGAACTGGGCTTCGCAGAAGATCCGGATCTGCCCCCGCTCGACGCGCTCGAGCGTGTCCTTGCCCGACCGATGCGCGTCTGCGGCGTGGTGCGCAATACCGGTGACCCCGGTGGTGGCCCTTTCTGGGTCCAGCGTGAGGGGGAGGCCGTCTCCCGCCAGATTGTCGAAACCGCCGAGATCGACACAAGGGATCCGAAGCAGGCCGCCATTCTCGGTGGCGCCACGCATTTCAATCCGACCGATATGGTCTGCGCATTGCGCCGGCCTGACGGGCAAGCCTTCGCATTGGATTCGTTCGTCGACCGGGATGCAGTCTTCGTGGCCAAGAAATCGAGCGGCGGACGCGCTCTACGGGCGCTGGAGCACCCCGGCCTCTGGAACGGCGCGATGGCGCATTGGACCACCATCTTCGTCGAGGTCCCGCGCGAGACCTTCCAACCCGTCAAAACGGTTCTCGACCTGCTCGGACCGGGGCACCGGCCGGTCGCTTGATTTCACAGGTCCGGCCGGAAAGCAGACCTGAATTTTCGCCGAACCTCCCGCAGTGGCGGGCCACGCGAGCCTCGGGTACTTAGCCGAGCATGGATTCGATGCTCGTCACAGGTGGTGCCGGTTTCATCGGTGCGAACTTCGTGCGCCTCGCGCTCGCTCGGACCGACGCCCGGATCGTCGTGCTCGACAAATTGACCTACGCCGGCAACCTGCTCTCGTTGGCCGAAGTGGCCGAAGATTCCCGCTTTGAGTTCGTCCACGGCGATATCGCCGATGCCGCTCTGCTGCGCCGCCTGATCGGCGAGCAGCGCCCACGTTGGGTGGTCAACTTCGCGGCCGAGTCGCATGTCGACCGCTCGATCGACGGCCCGCGCGAGTTCGTGCAGACCAACGCGCTCGGGGCCTTCGAGCTGCTCGACGCAGCGCGCGCGATGCTGGCCGGTGCCGGTCCGGAAGAACGCTCGGCCTTCCGCTTTCTCCACGTCTCGACCGATGAGGTCTACGGTAGCCTCGGTGCGCAAGGAGCGTTCTCGGAGACCACCCCCTACGCGCCCAACTCGCCCTACTCGGCCAGTAAAGCCGCCGCTGACCATTTCGTGCGCGCCTATTTTCATACCTATGGGCTGCCGACGCTGCTCACGAATTGCTCGAATAATTACGGCCCCTTCCAATACCCCGAGAAACTCGTCCCCCTGATGCTGCTCAACGCACTCGAGGGCCGCGACCTTCCGATCTACGGGGACGGCGGCAATATCCGCGACTGGATCTTCGTCGAAGACCATTGCGAGGGCATCCTGCGAGTGCTGCAGGCCGGCATACCCGGAGAAAAATACAATCTCGGCGGGGGCGGCGAGCGGACCAATCTACAGATCATCGACACCCTTTGTGCCCTGCTCGAAGAGTTCTGCCCGGCCGCCGAGAACGCAGCGCTGCGCGCGCGCGGGCTGACCCGCTACACGGAGCTCAAGACCTTCGTCCCGGACCGTCCCGGCCACGACCGCCGCTACGCGATCGACGGCAGCAAGGTCGCGCGCGAGCTCGACTGGCGCCCGGCGACGTCTGTCGAGGAAGGATTTCGCCGCACGGTCGCCTGGTATCTGGAAAACAATGCCTGGTGCCGCGCCATCCAAGAGGGCGACTCACCGCGCGCCCGACTCGGCCTCGGAGGTCAATCATGAGTACCCCGCTTCGCGGTATCCTGCTCGCCGGCGGCGCAGGAACCCGACTCCATCCGGTAACCCGCGCGACCAGCAAGCAATTGTTGCCGGTCTACGACAAGCCGATGGTCTATTACCCGCTCTCCACCTTGATGCTCGCCTCGATTCGCGACATCCTGGTCATCACGACGCCGCATGAGCAAGACGCATTTCGGCGACTCCTGGGCGACGGCTCGGAACTCGGCCTCAACCTCTCCTATGCGGCCCAGGAAAAACCCGAAGGCATTGCGCAAGCGTTTCTGATCGCACGCGATTTCCTCCAGGGAGGCCGTGCCGCGCTCGCGCTGGGAGATAATATTTTCTATGGCCAGGGCCTCAGCCAGATGCTCGCACGCGCCGCTACGCGCGAGACCGGCGCCACGGTCTTCGGCTATTGGGTCTCAGACCCCGAGCGTTATGGCGTCGTGGACTTCGACCAGCATGGTGCCGCCGTGCGCCTGACGGAGAAACCGACAAATCCGGACTCGCCCTGGGCTGTAACGGGTCTCTATTTCTACGACGAACACATCGTGGAAATCGCCGAAGGCCTACGCCCGTCGCCGCGCGGCGAACTCGAAATCACCGACGTCAATCGGGTCTATCTTGACGAGGGCCTATTGCAGGTCGAGAAGATGGGCCGTGGGCTTGCCTGGCTCGACACCGGAACCCATGAGGCACTCCTGCAAGCCGGCAACTTCATTCAGACGATCGAAGAACGCCAGGGCCTCAAAGTCGCCTGCCTCGAGGAAATCGCATGGCGCAAGGGCTATATCTCGACAACCGATGTCGAGAATCTCGCCGCACCTCTCGCCAAAACAAGCTATGGGCAGTACCTGCTGCGCATGCTCGCCCAGGAGAATCACCCAGGGTGAAAATCACCACCAGCAGGCTTGAAGGTGTCGTCTTCATTGACCCTAAAGTGCACGGCGACGCGCGCGGCTTTTTCACCGAGACCTACCACGCCGAGCGCTACCGCGAAGCCGGAATTGACGCCTGCTTCGTTCAGGACAACCACTCCAAGAGCGTGCGTGACACGCTGCGCGGCCTGCATGCGCAACTCACCCACCCGCAGGCCAAGCTCTTGCGCGTTGTACAGGGCCGTATTCTTGACGTCGTAGTCGATATCCGCCGCGGCTCACCAACCTTCAGCGAGTGGGTTGCCGTCGAGCTCTCGGCCGAGAACTTCCGGCAGATCTTCGTCCCTATCGGCTTTGCACACGGGTTCTGCGTGCTGAGCGATACGGCCGAGGTCGAATACAAATGCTCGGATATCTACGACCCGAGCGGCGAGCTTACGCTGCGTTGGAACGACCCCGCCATCGGCATCGAATGGCCGACCACCGAACCCCTGCTCTCCAACAAGGACCGTAACGGCCGAACGCTGGCCGCTTGTTGCGACGACCTGCCGCTCTGGTCGGGCAAGGAAAAATGAGAATCCTCGTCACGGGTGCCGGCGGCCAACTCGGACGCCCGCTGCCGGCCGCACTTTCGGGCCACGAGGTCGAGGCGCGTACCCGCGCGGATCTCGATATCACCGACCTGGATGCCGTCCGTGCGGCCGTCGTCGGCACGCATGCCGAGATCGTCATCAACGCGGCGGCCTGGAATCGGGTCGATGACGCCGAAGCGCAAGTGGAGGCGGCCTTTCGCGTGAACGCCGTCGGGCCACGCAACCTGGCGCTCGCCGCCGCGGAGAACGACGCGACGATCGTCCATGTCTCAACCGATTACGTTTTCGACGGAACCAAGGGCAGCGCCTATACCGAAAGCGATACACCCTGCCCACATTCGGTCTACGGAGCAAGCAAGCTCGCCGGCGAAGAGTCCGTACGCTCGGTCAATGCAAAACACCATATCATCCGTACGGCTTGGGTCTTCCATGAAGAATGTGCGAATTTCCCCCGTACAATGATCCGCTTGGCCGAGAAAGGCCCCCTGCGCGTCGTCCACGATCAGGTAGGGTCGCCAACCTATGCGCCGCATCTGGCCGCCGGCATCGCCCGCGTGATCGAGTCCGCGGCCTTCGGCACCTGGCACCTCGCCGGCTCCGGCCAGGCAAGCTGGTACGAGCTCACCTGTGCCCTCTTTACGCGCCTCGGCATCGACACGCCGGTTGCGCCGACGACGACCGACGCCTTTCCCCGGCCCGCCGCTCGGCCCGCCTTCTCGGCTCTGGTCTCGGAGCGCCTACCGCACATCCTGCTGCCGAAATGGGAAGAGGGCCTGGACGCTTTCTGCGACGCCCTGCGGCGCTAAGCACCCGGCCGAAAAGCAGGCCTCCCTCCAGGCGCCCCCCTACATCAGGGCAAAAAGAACCAGCCGGAAATCTCGACGCTCCCCAGCGAGGTCCACGCATCTTGCTCGCACGGGGCCAACTCGCAGGGGTCGGCACCGTGGCAGGCAAAGCGATAGATACGATCTTGGGAGTCGGGGTTCCCGTCATTGCCTTCGCCCGAGCACCAGACAAATTGCGGCGCACCACCGGCGGGATCGTAGACGTTGCCGGTCACGCTGCCGTCGTCATTCAGACTGATTGCCCAGCGCTTGCCCTCGACATCCTTGCTGATGAGCGTGCGGCGACCGTCGGGCGAAACACGTAGCCCGGAGGCGGCATCCGGCGGCGCCTCGCCTACCTCACCGCCGAAATTCGGTGCTGCGGGTGCAAGCCGTGGCAAAAAGAACGAACCAGGCAACTCCACCTCGGCGATCGGGTTCCATTCTGCGGCGTCGCAACTTCCCTCGCCGCAGGCATTCGCACCGTGGCACGAGAAAGTGATCATGCGCGCATAGGGGTCGGTGGCACCATCGTCGCCCACGCGCGAGCACCAGACGAAAGCGGGGTCGCTGCCATCGGCGAGAAAGACGTTCCCGGTCACCGTCCCATCATCGGCGTTGGCCACGATGGCCCAACGCTCGCCGCCCAGATCCTTGCTCAATAGAGTGCGTTTGCCGTCGGGCGAGATCTGCAATCCCGTCGGGATCCCGGTCGGCAGAAGAAGACGCAACGCGTCGACGATGCGGATGCGCGGGTAGCTGCGCCCGGTAGCCGAGTCAGCAACCGGAAGTCCACTCGCCACCAGCGCGGCCAACGCAGATTCCGGATCGGCCTCGCCAAGCTCATCATAGATCAGGGCAAAAGCACCTGCGACATGCGGCGTGGCCTGTGAGGTTCCCGAGAAGGTCCCGGACTCGCCGCCCGGAAGCGAGGAGGTCACTCCAGCCCCTGGCGCCAGGAGATCGAGAAAGGTCGCCGTATTGGCAAAGCTCGCGATCGCGTCCGAATCATTCGTGGCAGAGACACTGACGACCGACGATACGCATGCTGGCGCCGAAAGAATCCCAGCCTCCCCCTCGTTGCCAGCGGCGGCGACCGAAACGATACCCGCGGCGCGCAGAAGCGCGAAGATATCGGCACGCGGATCAGCCGCGTCGCAAGCGGCTTCCGAGCCGTATGTTTCACCACCAATACTCATATTGACAGAAGCAATTCGATATTCGAAGCGCAGCGAGTAGATATACTCGAGCGCCTTGATGGTATCGGAAATATAGGTCCGCGCGCAGGGGTCTTCGGTGCCATCGTCACACTCCTCGCCTGTGACTTCGGTAAAGATCTGCACCGAGATCAAGCCGGCCTCGCGCGCCACGCCGAAGGCATTGGTGCCGCTGCCCGCCACGATTCCCGCGACGTGCGTACCATGCACACAGGCCGAGGGAGAATACGCACATGGGGCGCCCGCGCCGGCACCCATCATCTCGGTTGCGCCATTCGGGCAGCTTCCATCGGCCGAAAAACAAGCCTCCGCCACGACCCGCCCGCCAAAGAAATAATGGTCGGAATCAATTCCGGTATCCAGCACGGCAACCGTCCAGCCAGCGCCCGTGACTCCGGCCGCGTGGAGGTCCAGCGCTTGCACGATTTCGGCCGACTCGAAGAGCAATGCCTTCTCCAGGCGGTCGCGACGGACCTGCAGAACGTCGGCAGAGGCAGCGAGTCGCGCCAAGGTCGCCTCATCCGCCTCAAGCGCTACCCAGGGCACCGTGTCGAACGAGCGTACGAGGCGCGCGCCGCGTTGCCCCAGCGCGGCGGTTACCCGCAGTCGCGCCGCGGCGATCCGCCGGCGCCGCGTCGCGTCGCCTTCGGCCGGCGCGGAAGCGGCTCGTTCGGGCAGCGCCAATTGCACCAAAACCCGGACCGTGCCGGCCTCGCGCGCCCGCGCCTTGAGCTCCGCCATGCCGTCTGCGGCAAACGCCCCGGTGGCGAAAAAAAAACCCACCATCCAAATGCCGAAGGCGAAACCGCCTGCTGCGTGTCTTTTCGTCATCCCGTCGTGCCCCGCTTCTTCGCCCCGCATGCCGTTTCATCCGATCCGGTCCAGCCTGATACTGCAACTTCCAACCGCGAGCCGAATCGAGTTCCTATGCTACAAGTCCGGCGGACCCGACCCAAATGTCTTTTCAACTTGTCGACCGAATCACCTCGTTTCGCTCCGGAGCCGGAGCGATCGGACAATTCGCCCCACCTCCCCTCACCGGAGACCTGCCACTGGGCCTGCTGGTCGAAGCGGTCGGACAATTAGCGGGATGGGTCGCAATGAAAAAACTCGATTTCGCCCAGCGCCCGGTCGCGGCCTCTGCCGGCCGTGTGATCGTGAACCCCACACGCCAGCTTGAGGGGTCGCTTGACCTCGAAGTCGAGATCACCGCGATGCGCCACCAGGCGCTCTCCTACCGCGGCAGCGTGACGTCCTGCGGCGAACCCGTGCTCTCGCTGGAAAAAGCCATCGGCCCTCTTCTGCCGATGGAGATTTTCGACGACCATGAACGTGTACGCCGAGCCTTTGAAACCTTGCGCCACGGCGGGCTACCCGTGCGCGCGCTTGCCTCGCCCGACGACTACAGCCCGCAAATCACGATCCTCGAATCGGATCCCTGTGCGGGATTTGAGGCACGCCTGGAAATTCCCGAAGCGTCCGCCATCTACGCCGACCACTTCCCACGCAAGCCACTTTTTCCGGCTACTCTCCTCCTTGGCGCGCAGATCGAACAGGCTCGTCTTCTTTTTCCCCGCAGCGATGGCAGCCTCCGCACGGTCGAGGAGGTTCGCGGGGTCAAAGTCCGCTCTTTCAGCAGTCCAGGCGAAGAGTTGATCCTCCGTGGCCGGGTCGTGGACCCTGACGCAAGCGGCTGCCGGGTCCGGCTGGAAACCTGGCGAGACAAAACCCGCGTCTCGGCCGTCACCGCCTGGCTCGGAGACTGACCGCGACCCATGCGCTGGATGCCCCTGAAAACCAGGAACCTCCGCGGGAGCCGTGGGCCACTCGCCTCCGGCGTAGGGCTCGTGCTCCTCTCGCTCGCGCTCGGCTGCACATCACCGGAGCCTGTCTTTTTTGTGCAACGGCGGCTCCAGCCTGAAGCCTTCGGCCTACCCGCCGCGCCACAAGCGACCATGGGCGTGATTCAGAACCAGGCCCGCCCGGTGCTGGCCGCGGCCAGGGAGATTCTGGTCCATGAGGAAATTGCCTTCGTGACGCAAGACGGGAGCGCCAGCATTCCGCTCCTACTCCCTCCCGAATTGCGCAGTCTCACCCAGAGTCAATTCACCCTGAGCGTCCAGACCTACCCCAAGATGGGCGCGGTTCCCGAGAACTTCCTGCGCGAACTCGCCCAGAGCAACTTCTGGCGCAATGTCGAGACCGGCTGGCAGATCGTTTCGCACGCCGACGGCCGCGCCACTCTCCAGGTCGACCATGCCTCGCTGGGCAAAAACTCCGGCCTTCTGAACGCCCGCTTGACGGCAAATCGCCCCCTGCCAGCCACCCTGGAAAGCCAGCCTTTCGCGATTCCCGCCGGCGCGCGACTCCGACTCAGCTTCGGCCCCTCGCGCGCGCAAGCCGCCCCCCTGCGCTTCCGAGCCAATCTCGCCTGTTCGGGCGAGGCCGCCGCGACCATCCTGGATCGAGAGGTCGCGACGCTGGATGCCGCGCAGCGCCGCTGGCACGAGGTCGTCATCGACCACGCCGGCCCGAGCGCGGATTGCCTGCTCACCTTGCAGACGAGTCCCCCGACACCGCTGGTCGGAGGCGGCCTCTGGGCCTGGCCCGAAATCCTCCAGCCATTGCCTCGCGACGACGACGCACGCCCGCCGAATGTCATCCTGGTTTCCCTCGACACCCTACGCGCCGACCACCTCTCGGGATACGGCTACCCACGTGCAACCTCCCCGCAAATCGACGCCCGGCTGATCGACCAGGGCACTTCCTTCCTCAACGTCACGACAACATTTCCGCAAACCGATATTTCCCATCTTTCGCTCTTCACCGGCCTCTACCCGGAGGCCCAACCGGTGCGCGGACGGCTGCGCGGCGGGACCGCGATCACGACGCTGGCCCAGGCCCTAAGGCAGGGCGGGTTCGCTACCGCGGCGATCACCGAAAATGCTTTGGTCTCCGGGGCGTTCGGCTTCTGGTTCGGCTTCGATCAATTCACCGAGCGCTCCGTCGTCGAGGAAAAACTCGGTGCGACCAGCTTCGCCGATGCGCGCGCCTTCCTGCGCGAGAAGCGCGACGAGCGCTTTTTCCTCTTCCTCCACACCTACCAGACGCATGATCCCTATGATTCGAGCCCGCCCTACGAGGCGCTCTTTCGTGACGACGGCCATTGGCAAGGAGGCGGCCCGCCGCCCTTCGTGCCGGAGAAAACCCAGCACCTGGCCGATGCCTACGACCGCACGATCCGCGAGACCGACAACCTGATGGCCGGGCTGCTGGACACACTCGACGAACTTGGCCTCAGCAGCGATACGCTCTTGGTCGTTCTTTCCGACCATGGCGAGTCCTTCGGAGAGCACGGCATCCCCGGGCACGGATTCGCCGCACACGAAGAACAACTTCGTGTGCCGCTCATTCTGCGTGGTCCCGGAATTCCCGTCGGGCGACGAGTGGCCGGACCAGCCAGCCTGACCGACGTCGCCCCCACCCTCCTGGAACTACTCGGACTGGCGCCCCTTGCACAGGGCCAGGGCCAGAGCCTGGTCCCGTGGCTCCACGAAGGCAGTATCGACCCCGAGCGGATCGTGTATTTCTCGTGGATCGGCCCCGAGGCGCGCGGTGCTCGCGCGGCTGGCTGGAAAGCCCTCCAAACCTCGCGCGAGACGCGCAACTATGACCTCGAAAGCGATCCCTTCGAATGGCATACGCGCCGCAAGCCAAGCCTTCCGGCCGCGCGACAGGCTACGCTCGATGCTCATAGCGAGGAGAGTCGAGCACTGCGCGAACGCCTCGAAGGCAATGCGTCCGCACATGCCGCCGATGTGATCTCCGAGCGGACCGAAAATTCGCTGCGTGCGCTGGGCTATATCGACTGATCCTCCACCTGGAGGCCCAGCCCTTGGAGCTCGGAAGAATTGGCCAGACCCGGACTTGAGAATCAGCTGCGGGGCGCGCGGATCAGGGCGATGACGCTGGTATAGCCATGCACGAAAGTCTTGCCGCCAACGGGGCCGATCTCGCCGTTGGCGAAAAAGCCGCCGATCGGCAGCGCTCCGAGATGCGACCGCAGCGCGTCGGAATCGTGATTGGGCCTTCCGTAGAGATGAGCGCCGCGACCGAGGCAGGAGAAGAGCAAGGCGGCCTCAGCCTGCACGCCGCCCTCTGCGATTTTGGTCAAGCGAAGATCAAGATCCTCGGCTGCCGTATGTGCGTCGCGCAGTTGGAATTGCACCACCTGGTTGGCACGCAGCAAGCCGCCGACCACGAGCGCACCGCTAGCCTTGTCCGTGCCCACCAGATTTCGCACGATAAAGTCGCCCATTTTGAAATGGCCCTGATTCTCATCCATGCCGATGCCCAGGAAGAGCGACCCCCGGGCGAGTGCCTGATCTTCCTCGCTCAGCGATTCTACAAGCCCCTCCAAGGCTGGCAACGCGGGTCGTCCGTCAATCTCGAAAAGAATATTCTCCCGTGCGCGGGTGACGAACATCGGCTGACCGATCGGCCGACAGCCCTGCGAAACCACGGTCTCGATTTCGATCTCGCCGCAGAAGGCTACGCCAACCGCGCCACCACGATGCACATCGGTCCCGATATAAAGCGCATTTTCGCCAGGTGCGCGTCCGGCACTCGCCACACCGCCGACTTTGACACTTTGCGGAAACGCCGCGTCGAGGCCGTGAATAAATCCGTCAACATCAAAAAAGAAGGGGTCGGAGAGGATCACAAAACCCGGACTCTCGCTGGTGGCCGCGCCCAGTTTTTCGGGCCAGAAGGCGTGCGCCTCGCGCGGGTCGGGCAATTCTCCGGCATCGAGATGGAAGGGCCGCAGCGTTACGCCGGGCAAAGACGCGACCGTCACCGAGAGACCGGGCCCCTCCTCGGCTTCGTCGGCACCGCCGATCACGCTACGCGCCGTGCAGCCGAGCAGCAGCGCGGTCGAGAACTCACTGCTCAAAAGCGCCGATGCCTCGCGGTAGCGCTCGGCATGTTCCTCCGAGACAAAAAGGAGAACAAGGTTCGGCTCTACACCATCGAGGGCATCACGGACCTCGTCCGCGACTGCGCGCGCTGCGGCGACGAGATCCCCGTCACGCGAGAGTGCTGAATACCATTTCATGCTCCGCTGGCTCCGTTACGTAACGACCCGCAGCGGGGCAAGGGACCAGAGCCTCGACCGCACCTCTGGAGGCCGGGCCTCTTGCTCAGTCGATCTGGAGCTCATCATCGAGAATGGCGCGGAAACGCGCCGGCGGCTGTGCTCCCTTGATGATCCGACCGTTGATGACGAACGAGGGCGTTCCACTGAGCCCGATCGAGGCCGCCTCAGCCGCCTGGGCACGTACGCGGCCCAGGGTGTCCTTGCCCACGACACAGGCGTCAAAGGTCGCACGGACCAGCGCTGCGTCGTCCGCCAGCGCAAAGACCTTATCACTCACATTATCGAGACGGATCTGCCGCTGCTTCTCGAAGAGAGCCTCATAGACCCGCCAGGACGCCGCGGGGCTCTGCAACTTTACGCATTCCATGGCAATGGCCGCCGGCTCCGCCCAGGAATGGAAGGGCAAGGGGAGGTGTTTGTAGAAGAACCGAATCTTTCCCTCATACGCCGGCAAAACCTCCTCTTCGATGATTCGGTAGCCCTTCGCGCAAAAGGGACATTGGAAATCGGAATACTCAACGACGGTGATCGGCGCGTCGGCCGGGCCACGGAAAACCTCGCCGTCGAGCTGGATCTTCGCCATCACCGCAGCGGCAGGGTCGAGCGTCACGTCCTCGACGGCACCGAAGACGACGAAGCGACCGTCGGGCGATGCCACAAAGGCGGTTTCCTTGGCGGCCGGCCCTTCGCCAACTTGCAATACGCCCGCACGCGTCCCCTCGCCGAGGGCGGATTCCTCGACCCGAACCACACGCACGGATGAAGCCGGTGCGATCTGCGCCTTGGTGCGGAAGTGGCGGATCAAGACCGCCCACTCGCCCTCCGGCGCGGCTGCGCTGGCCGCGCAGGCCACAACCGAAGAGAAAAGAACCGCGGCTGCGGCCAACGTGAGGACGCGTCTCCAGAATACTCTGCCAACCATGGTTCACTTCCTGCCCGCCACAGACCGCATCGTCAAACTGACCAGTGTTCAGGTGTCGCGGCCACACTCTCGTGGTAGGCCCGAACCAGCTGCGGAGGTAATCGATCATGGCTGCTGAATTCTTTCATCGCGACATTCAACTCTTCCTCGAACAACGTGTCGATTGGGGACGCTTCTTCCGCTTGAAGCGGCCCGGCCCGGTCGACCTCGGCGAGGAACTCGATACCTATCGCACGATCCTCTCAACCCTGGGCGATATCTGCGCCGATATCGAGGTCGATTCCAAAGATGCCTGGCACGCCGAGGTCGTCCTGGAGGACGGCGTGGTCCGCAAGCCGGCTCATATCGAAAAGGGCTATGCCAAGCTCCGCGATGCTGGTTTGACCTGCTTGATGCTCGAAGCAGAATACGGCGGCTACGGCCTGCCAAATCTGCTGAATATTTTCTACCTCGAAATGCTCTCGCGGGCCGATACGAGCCTGATGACGATCGTCGGGCTTTCGGCCGGCGCGGCGCTCGATATCCAGAAATACGGTAGTGACGAACTGAAGAAGGAATGGCTCCCCCGCTTCGTCTCCGGCGAAATCGCCGGCTGCATGGACCTGACAGAGCCGCAGGCTGGCTCCGACCTGGGCAGCATCCGGACCCGTGCCACTCTCGAAGGGGAGCGCTGGTTCCTCGACGGCAGCAAGATCTTCATCACCAACGGCGGCGCCGAGGTTCATCTGGTGCTGGCGCGCGACAGCGAGACCTACGACCAGTCCAAGGGCACCACCAACGGGCTCAATCTCCTGCTCTGCCCGACTCTCCTGGCCGACGGCTCGCGCAATACCGTGAGCGTCTCCCGCGTCGAGAAAAAAATGGGCTTGCATGGTTCGCCAACCTGCGGTGTTGAGTTCGACCATGCCGAGGCCTTCCTGCTCGGCGAGCGCGGCAACGGCTTCCGCGCCATGCTGGACCTGATGAACGCCGCCCGCCTCGGCGTGGCCGCACAGGGCCTGGGCATTGCCGAGGCCGCCTATCGACAGGCCCGCGACTACGCCGGCGAGCGAATCCAATTCGGCATCCCGATCATCCAGCAACCGCTGGTCAAATCGATGGTGTCGTTGATGGCGCTGGAGATCGAAGCCGCCCGCGCCCTGCTCTACCGAACCGCCGCACTTTCCGATCAGGTCGAAGCATTGCAGACCTATTTGGCAAGCGACCGCGACGAAGAGGAGTTCGACCGCGAGGCCCTGCAGGCCGAAGCCGAGAGCAGCCATCAACTCCTGCGCTTCCTCACCCCTCTCTGCAAATACCTCTGTACGGAAGTTGCCAACGATGTCTCGCGCCGCGGCGTGCAGGTCCATGGTGGCCTCGGCTTCATGGCCGAGTCACCGGCGGCGCATTATCACGTCGATTCAATCATCACGACAATTTACGAGGGGACCTCGGAAATCCAGGCGAGCTTTGCCCTCAAGGAACTCGGCAAGGGCGCTCTCGACCCGGCGCTCGATAGTCTGGTCGCCGACCTGAAGCGCCTACGAGCGTCGCACCCCGAGCAGGTTGCGATGCTGAACAAAGGCATCGCCGATATCGGCAACGCCCTACCGGCGATGCTGGAGGATATCTCCTACGCCATGCTCAACTCGAAGCGGATCTGCGATATGGTGATCGCGGTCATGGTTGGCGCCGAACTGCTCTTTCAAGCAGATATCTCCGACGAGAAAAGTGCGATTGCCGAGGCGTATATCAACCGCAAGATGCTGGAAGTCGAGTTCAATGCCAGACGCATCCAAAGCGGCGATGTGTCGCGCTTGGCCCGCTACGACCGAATCCTGGGGCTCTGACGTCGCGGGGAGGCTGGAACGCCCCCCCGTCCTACCTACGCGTGCAGCTGCTGCGAGAGGTAGAGCGGTTCGCCCAATTCCTTGATCAGGCCTAGCTGCGTCTCGAGAAAATCGAGATGCTCTTCTTCGTCAACCAGAATGTGCTCCAAGAGTTCCCGCGATCCGGTGTCGCCGACAGTGAGCGCCAACTCTACGGACTTCTGCAGAAGCTTGACGGCATTCACCTCAAGCTTGAGATCTGCCCCCAGCTGCTCCTTGATGGTCTCGCCAACCGCGATCTTGGAGAGTCGCTGCATATTGGGAATGCCTTCGAGATAAAGAATTCGCTCGATGAGTTGGTCCGCATGCTTCATCTCGCCGATCGACTCTTCGCGACTCACCTTGGCGAGCCGGTCATAGCCCCAATTCTCCTGCATCCGGAAATGCACAAAATACTGGTTGACTCCGGTCAGTTCTCCCGTGAGTACGTCGTTCAACGCCTCGATGATTTTCTTATTGCCCTTCATGGTATGGCCTCCTGCCACATTGCGAATGCTGTCGAGGCTAGCAGCATGCGGGCGGTCGCGGAAGTGAGGCGTCCACCCGAAAGCGATCGGACACCTCCAGAGACCTGACCGGCCCTCTGGAACCATCTGCTTGAAATCGAATTTCAGTTTCAAACAGGCGGGTCCGGTGCGAGCAGGGCCGCGAGAATCTCTCGCATCTGCATACGTGCCTCGGCGACCTCCAGCCCCTCGTGGCGGCGCAGCGCATCCCACATCGCCCACCCACTGGACGCTGACATCCGTGCCAGCAGAAGCCTTCGGGCCGGCTCAGCGTAGCGTCCCAATTCTGGCGCGAAAACCACGGCAACCTCACGGCGGCCGAGCTCGCGCGACGCGTCGAGCCTTCGCGCGACTTCGTCCGAAAAGGGCTCGACACGCAACGAGGCCCGGCGAACCGGCGTGATTGCTTCGAGAAGCTTGGCGCGCCGCTCCGAGAAAAGATCGAGACGTTCGGCGAGCGGGCGGTCTCGTGGAATGGCCGTACGGAGCGGTGCGAGCCTCGCCAGGTGGCCCTCGGCAGCCGCCGCGAAAAGGTTCTCGAGGTTTTCGAAATGCTGGAAGACAGAGCGCAGCGAGAGCCCTGCACGATCCGCGATCTGTGCAGCCGTCGGGCGCAACTTGCCCTCTTCGAGCAGATCGAGCAATGCTTCGACGACGGCCTGGCGCGAGCGAATGCTGCGCGCCGTGCGGCCATCAACGCGCGCGGGCGAGGACGCGGACACTCCCGTAGATTACTGCACTCTCAGTGCAAAATCAATGAATCAACGAGAGCCCGAGACGGAAATTTGACATCCGGGCCAAGGAAGCGAAGGTTTGTGGGAGGAGAAGAGATGGAACAACGCGAGACACCCAGCGAAGAAGAGATCGCCCGTAGTGGGCATTGGATTGGCGGCCTGCGCCAGGAACTCGGCTCCGTCATCGTCGGCCAGGTGGGTCTGATCGACCGATTGCTGACGGCGCTGCTCACCGGCGGCCATATCCTTCTGGAGGGTGTCCCCGGACTCGCCAAGACGCTTACGCTGAAAACCCTCGCCGACGCCGTCCACGGTCGCTTCCAACGCCTGCAATTCACCCCGGATATGCTGCCTGCCGATATCGTTGGCACGCAGATCTACAACCCGCGCGAGAGCAGCTTTGAGACGCGGCGCGGACCCGTCTTCGCCAATCTCGTACTCGCAGACGAGATCAATCGCGCGCCCGCCAAAGTCCAGAGCGCGCTGCTCGAGGCAATGCAGGAGGGCCAAGTGACGATCGGCGATGAGACCTTCGCGCTGCCCTCGCCTTTCCTCGTCATGGCCACGCAGAACCCGATCGAGCAAGAAGGCACCTACCCGTTGCCCGAGGCGCAGGTCGACCGTTTCATGCTGAAAGTGCAGGTCGACTACCCCTCGGTCGACGAGGAATTGCTCGTACTCGATCGCATGGCGAACTCGACGCAACCGGCGACCGTCCGTGAGGTGGTGAGCCTCGAGGCGATCCTCGAAGCACGCTGCGTCGTCGATCGAATTCATATTGACGAGAAGATCCGGCGCTATATCGTCAATCTCGTCCACGCGACGCGACGCCCCGGCGACTTCGGCCTCGCCCTGGAGAGCCTCATCCAATGGGGCGCTTCGCCCCGTGCAACCATCAACCTGGCGCGCGCCGCGCGTGCCTGGGCCTTCCTCGCGGGACGGGCCTATGTCGTGCCGCAAGATATCAAGGAAATCGGTCTTGATGTATTGCGCCACCGTGTCATCCCGAGCTACGAGGCCGAGGCGGAGGATATGACGAGCGTCGATCTCGTAGAGAAAATCTTCTCGGCCATCGCCGTGCCCTGATCGTGACAGGTCTGGCAGAAAACGAGGGTGCCCTGCGACGGCTACGCGATTGGTGGTCCGGCTCCGAGGTCGCCCAGGCGGCCGGTCGTGGCGACGAAATCGACGCCGAACGCGAGAAGGAAATCCTCGACCATGTGCGCCATATCGAGATCCGCAGTGCGCGACTCGCCGATGAAAGCTTCGCAGGGCAATACCATTCCGCCTTCAAGGGGCGCGGCATCGACTTTGAGGAAGTCCGCGAATATATCGCCGGTGACGATATCCGCAGCATCGATTGGAACGTAACGGCGCGGGCCGGACGACCCTTCATCAAGAAGTTTCGCGAAGAACGCGAGCTGACCGTGCTGCTGCTGGTCGACCTCTCGGCCTCGGGCGATTTTGGCTCGGCCGATCGCAGCAAACGCGAACTCGCCGCCGAAATTGCAAGCGTGCTGGCCTTCTCGGCCATCCGCAACGACGACAAGGTCGGATTGATTCTGTTCACTGATGAGGTCGAGAGCTACCTGCCGCCGAAGAAGGGACGTCGCCACGTATTGCGGGTGATCCGCGAGATCCTCTATTTCAAGAATCAGCACCGCGGCACCGACCTACGCGGCGCACTCGAATTCGCAACCCACGTGCGCAAGCGCCGCGCCTTGACCTTCTTGATCTCGGACCTTCTGGGCGGCGGCGGTCTTCTGCCGGACGCCGCCACACGCCATGCTCTCGACCTCACGGCACGGCGACACGACCTTGTCGCCTTGCAAATCACCGACCCGCGCGAGCGAGAGCTGCCGGCCGTCGGCCGCATCCTGCTGGAAGATGCCGAGACCGGCGAGATAGTGGAGGTTGACACCGGCAACCGCCGAGTCCGCGAAGATTTCGCGGCGGCCAGCACGAGCCGACGAGCCGAGCTTGCGCGCATGCTGCGCAACGCGGCGATTGACCACCTGGAGATCGACACGCAAGGGGATTGGCTCATCCCCCTGCGGCGCTTCTTCAAGACCCGGGCGAGCCGCAACCGATGAACCCTCCCGCCGAAGACCCGATCCAACTCGCCTCACGGGCGCTCGCCGACCTCCGCGACCCTATCTTCGCCGAGGCTTGGCCGCTGTGGCCTTTTCTGCTTGCGGCGGTTCTACTCGTCATTCTGTTCTTCGTGCTGCGCGTGCGTCACCAGCCCGCACCCGAGATCGTTCCGGACGCGCTGGGGAGAGCCCATGCGGCCCTCGCAGTGGCCGGCGGCTTCGCCGGCAGCGGCCAGGCCGAGGCCTGGGCGATCGCTGCCTCCGACGCGCTGCGCGGCTATGTCGAGGCGACGGGCGCCTTGCCTGCCACCCGGCGCACGAGCCAGGAGATCCTCGCGGCCTTCCCGGCTCCGCCACCGGACCTGGCGCTCTTTTGCAATCGAAGCGACCTGCTTAAATTCGCCTCCACTCAAGCCTCCCCGCCCGACCTCCCCGATTGGCAAGAACGCGCCAAGATTTTACTACTGGCCCTCGCCGCGCGCACGGAGGCCCAACCATGAGCTTTGCGGCACCGCTCTGGCTGCTCGGACTCGTACTACTCCCCTTCCTGCCTCGCCTGGGTCGGCGGAGAAAGGCTCGAGCCCTTGCCTTCCCCTCCGCCGGCCTCGTACGCGCCAGCGGCGATCTGCGCGGAAGGCGGCGCGGCAATGCACTCCCATGGTTTCGAGCAGTGGCGCTGGCGCTCTTCCTGGTTGCGTTGGCACGCCCTCAGATCGGCCTCGGCGAGGAGGAGATCGAGGCGGAGGGAATCGACATTGTGATTGCCCTCGACGTCTCCGGCTCGATGGCGGCGCTGGACTTCAAACTCGACGGCAGACGCGCCACCCGCCTTGCCGTAGTACAGCGTGTCGTCGAAGATTTTGTCGCGGCCCGTCCGGACGACCGCATCGGGTTGATCGCATTTGCCGCCCAGCCCTGGGTGGTGAGCCCGCTTACGCTCGACCACGATTGGCTACGCCGAAATCTGGAACGGATCGAACTCGGGATGGTCGATGACGGCACCGCGATCGGCTCGGCGATCGCATCGGCGACCAACCGCCTCC
>JAYGCM010000046.1:0-11420 GCA_046583355.1 Deltaproteobacteria bacterium | reverse complement strand
GGCCTCGGCTGTGGTGACGGGACGGCGGCGAGTGTCAGTGAGGCTACGGCGGAGCGCGCGGACACGGCCCAGGCTGGCGCGGATGGCAGCCGGGTCGAGGCGCCCACGACGCTCGGCCGAAGCCAGTGCCGCGACGGCCTTCTCGCCGTCGCCGAGCCTTTGGCAGGCAAGAATGAGATCGCATCCCGCACCTACGGCGGCAACGGCGCGGGCTCCGACGCCGCCGATGCCAGAGAGCGCCTCCATGGCCAGATCGTCGCTGGCGATGACTCCGTCGAAGCCGAACTCCTTACGCAGCAGGTCGTGCAGAATCGTGCGCGAGAGAGTGGCCGGGTTTTCGGCATCGAGCTGCGGGTAGACGATATGCGCGGTCATGAGAAAGGACAGCCCCGCGCGCACGGCGCGACGAAAGGGGGCAAGCTCGAGGCGGTCGAGATCGCGGCGCGAGCGATTCACGACGGGCAGACCGAAATGCGAGTCTTCGTGCGTGTCGCCATGGCCGGGGAAGTGCTTGCCGCAAGCGCGGATGCCGGCTTCTTCCAGGCCCGCGGCGAAGGCAAGTGCGAGGCGCGCTACCCGGGCCGGTTCAGCGGCAAAGGCGCGGTCGCCGATGATCGGGTTATTCGGGTTGCTGTCGACATCGAGCACCGGTGCAAAATCGGTATTGATGCCGACCGAGGCCAGCTCCTGACCCAAAGCGAAACCAATGCGGCGCGCAATTTTCGTTCCCGGAATGGTGCCGACCTCGCGCATTGGCGGCCATTGCGTAAAGGGCGCCCGCAGCCGCGTCACCCGGCCACCTTCCTGGTCAACCGAGATGATGGCGTTGGCCCCGAGCACGCGGCGCAGGTCGCGCGTGAGCATCGTGAGTTCTTCGGGCGTGCCGACGTTGCGGGCAAAGAGCACGACGCCGGCGGGGCGCAAGGCGACCAGGCGTGTGGCGACCGAATCGGTGAGCTTCCGTCCGATAAAACCGGTCAGGAGAAGATTGCCGAGTCGGGAGCTTTTGCCGTGCGCCATGGCGCTGCTTTGCGCAAGCGCGGCCCGGTTTCAAGCCGACGGCTTTGCTGTCGGGGCGGAAATCCGGCATAAGGCGGGAGGGCTGGGTGCATGCGACCGGCCTTTTGAGGGTTATGGAGACGGCAACGGGCGGCGCTTGGCGCTGGTAGGGGTGCGGAGGAGTGGAGGAAGTGGTGAGGCCAGAGCAGGTTGCGGGATGTAACAAAGGTACCGGAGTGGGCGCATCATGAGCGTCGCGACAGGTCTCGCGCGCGACGCGGCAGCAGAGATCCGCGACCTTGAGCGACGGTTGCAGCGCGCCGAGCATCTTGCCTCGCTGAATACGCTGCTTGCCGGCATCGTCCACAATCTGGGAAATCCACTCACGACGATCCGCACCTTTGTCGAATTGGTCCCCGAGCGCTGGGAGAGCGACCCGGAGTTTCGCTCAAGCTATTACGCACTCGCGCTCGAGGAATTGCAACGAGTGAGCGATCTTGTCGCCAGCATCACGCGGGCGGCAGTAGCGCCCGCCGTCGGTGAGGGGGATCTGTGGCCCGTAGGCGAGATGCTGCGCGAGTTGGAGCTGCATACGGCCTCGGCGGGTAGCGTGAAAGGTCTGCGTGTCCGCGCCGAAGCGCCGGCGGATCTACCCGACCTGCTGGTCCCGCGCGAGGTCGTAAAGCAAGTATTGACCGTGCTGCTCGACAACGCCGTTGCGTTCTCCCCCGAGGGTGGCGTGGTCGATTTTCGCGCGCGCGTTGAAGGCGGCAAGCTTGCGTACGATTCGCTTATTGTCGAGGTGCTCGACGCCGGCAAGGGCGTGCCCTTGGCGCAGCGCGAAGAGGTCTTCAAGCCCTTCTTCACGACCCGACCCGGTGGCATGGGTGTCGGCCTTTTTGTGGCCCGTTGTCTGGCTCGTGCCTACGGCGGCGAAATCGAAGTCGCTGATGGCGAGCCGAGCGGCGGGCATTTCTTGCTGCGTCTTCCTCTGGATTGAGCGCCTGGGCCTCTTTTGGGCCGTTCCTCTAGAAAATAGTCTGACGTGCGTCGAGGATCTGGTCGAGCATGGTTTGGATCTCGTCGCGCACGGACTCGATCGGGCCGCGGAGAGCGTCGGCCTCGTCGTGCGCGTCGCCGCGCGCACGGATCGGTGCGCCGATCTGGATCGTGTAGCGGCTTGGTAGCGGGATCAGGCCTAGCGGTCCCAAAAGCGGGAAGGTCGGTGTGATTGGCAGCGAGGGCAGGCCGAGCCAACGGGCCAGCTTCTCCAATGAAAAAATAGCGGGGATTTGTTCTTCGCTGCCGACGATTGCTACCGGCAAAATCGGCGCGTCGGATTCCAGAGCGGCGCGGAAGAAGGCTGGCGAAAATCGGCCGAGTCGATATTGTGCAGACGAGGGCTTGGAGAGACCGCGCAATCCTTCCGGGAAGGTGATCAGGCCCTCGTCGCGGCGCAATAGCCGCCGCGCATTGGCGGGCGTGAAGGGTACGCCGCCGATGCTGCGCGCCACCGAGGTGACGGCAGCGGTCGCGCTCAGAGCCGCCGAGATCATCATGCGTGGCAGGCGTGGCGGCGTACCTTCAAGGAGGCAGGCGGTAGCCAGCATGGCCGCATCGAAAGGCAGGTGGCCCCCGTGGTTGGCGGCGAGCACGAAACGGCCCTGCGGCAAATTCTCGAGACCCTGCACGCGTACGCGGAACCAATGCCGGTAGAGGCCGGCTGCGGCGAGCATGGGGATTCGGGCTTCGCTTTTATGGAAGCCCCAGGCATCGTAGCCCAATTCGTTTACCGACAGGGAAAGCTGCAGCAGAGTGGAATCGACTTCTGTTTGCAGGTCGGCCAAGGCGCGCGGCCCGAGTTCGTCGATGCCGCGGACAACGGAGTCGAGCAGCGCGCCGGCGCGTGACGCAGCGCCCGCGCGCAGGTCTTCCAGCGTCAGCGGCTGGGGAAACTCGGCGCGCTTCAGGCGGCCCGCTGAAGCGGCGCCGCCCTCAATTGCGTGAAGATGTCTGGCAGAGTCCATTGGTGGTTGAATCCTGTCGCGGCGCGAAAGCGTGCGTCGTCGACGGTGCAGGGAAAGCGCAGAAAATCGAACTCGCCTGACGGCGGCATGTGGACACCACAGAGTTCGAGTAGGCCAGCGGCCAGCCGGAGTAGCGGCTCAGGAAGCGCGAGCGCGGTGCCGCCTGCCTCGTCTATGGCGCGGTGCAGCGGAAGGGCACCGGGCCCGGCGAGGTTGAAGGGGCCTTTGAGTTGATGCTCTACTGCCAGCAGAATCGCACGCGCCAGATCTTCTTCGTGCAGGAGTTGAATCAGCGGGTCGAAGCCGAGCAACGTGGCCGCGGGTGCCGCAGCCAGCAGCGGGTCGATAGAATCGGCCCCTGACCCGCCGGAGACGAGGGCCGGCCGGAGCAGGGCGATGCGGATTTCCGGGTGTTGCCAGAGAAAGCCAAGCGCGCAGGCATCGGCTTCGATGCGGGCGCGCAGGGCACGGTCGTTGGTGGTCAGCCGCAGGGGAGCTTCTTCGTCGAGGTAGAGCGGGGTGTCGCGGGCGGCTCCATAGGCGCGCGCGGTCGACACCAATACGATTTGGCGGACGCTATGCTCGGCGGCAAGCTCCAGGAGGCGCCGCATATCGGCCGCAAATCCCGCAAGGGCGTCTATTTCGGTGCTCGCCGGTGGCAGCAGGAGGAACGCGTCGGGCTGCTCGCGTTCCAGGATTTCGATAAAACGCCGGCTGTGCGGGCTGGCGACCCAGGTGCGTACTTCGTCCTCCTCGATCGGCATCGGCGTGGCAGCTCGGTCGATGCCGATGGTCTCGAATCGACCATCGGCCAGATGCACGAGGCGCCGGCCCAGGCTGCCGGCAATCCCGCTGATCAGAAGTTTTGCCATCTTCTTCTATCGTACCGCATGGCGACGCTTTCGTCGCGCTCTATGACTCAGCGCGTCAGGGCGGGGTTCACCGAGGCCGGGCGCTCGGAGTAGTCGTAGAAGCCGAGCTTGGTTTTGCGGCCGAGCTGGCCCGCGAGAAGCAGGCGGCGCAGGATGGGGGGCGGTGCGAAGCGAGCCTCGCCATATTCCTCGTAGAGGTTGTTGGCCATCTCGTGGACCACGTCGAGGCCAATGAAATCAGCCAGGGTGAACGGGCCCATCGGGTGCGCGGCGCCGTTGCACATGGCCGTATCGATGCCGTCGATGCTGCCGTTGCCGCGCTGCCATTCGATCATCGCGTCGATCATATAAGGAACCAGGAGGCGGTTCACGATGAAGCCGGTCGAGTCGTTGAGGACCACCGGTGTCTTGCCACAGCTCTCGGCAAACGCCCGCGCGGCCTCGGTGACATCGGCGTCAGTGCGCAGGGTTCGGGCAACCTCGACAAGTTTCATGGCCGGCGCCGGGTTGAAGAAATGCAGGCCGACGAAGCGCTCGGGGCGTTTGGTCTTCATCGCCATCTCCGTGATGCCCAGCGTCGAGGTATTGCTGCTGAAGATGGTGGACTCGCCGCAGATCGCATCGAGGCGGGCGAAGGCATCGTGCTTGATGTCGAGGTCTTCGATGATCGACTCAATGATGAGGTCGCAAGAGCCGAGCTGGTCGAAATCAGTGGTCACCGTGATGCGGCCAGCAGCGGCATCGCGGTCGGTCTGCTCCATGCGGCCCTTGCCGACGAGGCGGTCCCAGCCACCGAGGATTCTCTCTTCGATTTTTGCGGTATCACCAGGCGTGGCTTTGACGAGAATCGTCTCATAGCCCGATTGCGCGCTGACTTGCGCGATACCGCGGCCCATTTGTCCGGCGCCCAAGACGCCAACCTTCCGGATTTCGGCTGTGCTCATGGGGAATATTCTTAAACAACGTCGGTTGTTTCGGCAACCGGGGTGCCACTTGCCACCGGGGTCGCCAATCGCGAACTTGAACCATGCGTTATAAAGCGATTCTGCTCTTCCTGATTCTCCTTATGCCTGCGGGCCTTCTCGGCTGTGAGGATCGGCGCACGGAGGAGAGGGTTTCCTATGAGGTCGGCGGTAAAGTGGTACGGGTCGAGGCGGCACGGCGCAGCGTGACCATCGCCCATGACGAGATTCCGGGCTTTATGGAGGCGATGACGATGCCTTTTGATGTGCGCGATCCGGCCCTTCTGGAAGGCCTCGCCAGCGGAGACACGGTGCGCTTCGAGTTGGTGGTGCAGGGGACGCATGCCTGGATCGTCAAGATTGCGCCGGCCGGCGCCAAGGGTGGGTCCTGATGTTCCCTCCCGCACCCGTCGTCTCATTGTTAGGGTGTCGCTTGTGAAGCGTGACAAACCTTGGGTAATGCGAACGTATTCGGGCCATAGTAGCGCTCGGGCGTCCAACGAGCTCTACCGCCTGAACCTCTCCAAGGGGCAGACGGGGCTCTCGGTGGCCTTCGATCTGCCAACGCAGACTGGCTACGATAGCGACGATCCGCTCGCCGCGGGCGAGGTGGGCAAGGTCGGTGTGCCGATTTCGCATATCGGCGATATGGAACGTCTTTTTGAGGCCCTCCCACTCAACGAGATGAATACCTCCATGACGATCAACGGCACGGCGGCCTGGCTGCTCGCGCTCTATATCGCCGTGGCCGAGAAGCAGGGTGTGGATCCGGCTGTGCTCAAGGGTACGACGCAGAACGATATCATCAAAGAATATCTCTCGCGCGGGACCTATATCTTCCCGCCGGCGCCGAGCATGCGGCTCAAAAGCGATATTGTCCGCTACACGGTCGGCACGGTGCCGAAATGGAACCCGACCAATGTTTGCAGCTATCACCTACAAGAAGCCGGTGCGACGCCGGTCCAGGAGGTCGCCTATGCGCTGGCCGCGGCCATCGCGATTCTTGACGAAGTGCGCTCTTCGGGCGAGATCGACGACGCCGGCATGGCCAAGGTGGTGGGCCGGATCAGCTTCTTCGTCAACTCGGGGATCCGCTTTGTCGAAGAGATCTGCAAGCTGCGTGCGTTCGGGCGGCTTTGGGATGAGATCACGCGTGACCGCTACGGCGTTACCGAAGAGAGCATGCGGCGCTTCCGCTACGGCGTGCAGGTGAACTCATTGGGCCTGACCGAGGCCCAGCCGGAGAACAATATTACCCGGATCGTGCTCGAGTCGCTTGGCGTGACGCTTTCCCGCGATGCTCGCTGCCGCGCGCTGCAATTGCCGGCCTGGAACGAAGCGCTCGGCCTGCCGCGTCCTTGGGACCAGCAATGGAGCTTGCGGATTCAGCAGATTCTGGCCTTCGAGACCGATCTTCTGGAATACGGCGATATCTTCGAGGGCTCGACAGTGATCGAGACCAAGGTCGAGGAGATCGCTACGGCGGCGCGTGCGGAACTCGAAGAGGTCCTTGGTCAGGGCGGCATCGTGGCCGCGGTCGAAACGGGCTGGGTCAAGCAGAGGCTGGTCCGTTCGCAATCGGAGCGGCTGCGTCGCATTGAAGAGGGCGTACAGACGGTGGTCGGCGTGAACCGCTTCCAGGAGACCGCCGAATCGCCACTGGGTGGCGGCGGCACTGACGCCATTCTCCAAGTCGATTCAGCTGCCGAGCGCGAGCAAATCGAATCTCTACAGGCCTTCCGCGCCACCCGCGACGCCGTGGCAGTAGCGGCTGCGCTGGCTGGCTTGAAAGAAGCGGCCGAGGGCACGGATAATATCATGCCGGCCTCGATCCGTTGCGCACACGCAGGAGTGACGACCGGCGAATGGGCCGGTGTGTTGCGCGAGATCTTCGGTAGCTACCGCGCGCCGACCGGCATCGCGGCGAGTGGCGCGCGCGGTGGCGATACCAGCCCGCGCCTGGCGGCTCTGCGCGAGATCGTAGCGGCTGCCTCGGTGCGACTCGGCCATCCCCCCAAAGTGCTCATCGGCAAGCCGGGCCTCGACGGCCATTCCAATGGCGCCGAACAGATCGCGGTGGCGTGCGCGGATGCTGGCTTCGAGGTGATCTACGGCGGTATCCGGCTCTCACCGGCGGAGATCGTCGCTACGGCCTGCGACGAGTCGGTCGACCTGGTTGGGTTGAGCATTCTCTCGGGCTCCCACCTCACACTCGTGCCCGAGATCCTCGACGGCTTGCGGGCGCGTGGCGCCTCCGAGATCCCGCTTGTGCTTGGCGGCATCGTGCCTGACGAAGACGCCGACGCGCTGCGCAAGGCGGGCGTCGCGCGCATCTACACACCGAAGAATTACGATATTTTTGCGATCATTGGCGATATGGTCGATGTCGTCGCGCCGGCGACGTAGATCGCTTTCCCCCTTATCTCGAATCTCAAGTTTCAGGAGTTTTCCCATGGCAGCATCGAATGAAGAACTGGCCGGCGTTCGCCTGGTCGCTGGTAACCTTAGAAAGATCGTCGACGCGGCATTGGTTGTGGGACGCGAGCGTACCGAAGGCGGCAAGAAAATCGATGACCACCAGGTCCATACGGAGCGTTTGGCCTACCTGGCAACCGAGGTCGAGGCGGTCGAGGCGATGGTCGAATACGCCGAGAAGGCAGCTGGCCGCGACTCCTTTGCTGTCGAGACGGCAGCGATCTTCACCGCAATGGTCACCTCGCGTGCGCGCACACAGGCGTTTGAGCAGGGGCCTGTTTTCGGCGTCGGCCAAGACCTCATCGACGAGACTTTGCATAGCGAGGCCACACGCGACTTCGTCCGGGCCGGTCTTGACGATCGGCGTATCGAGGCTCTCGGTCGTCAGGTGATCGAGGCGGGCACGACGCCCGATGCGTGGCTCGAGACCGAAGACGACCGCATGATCCGCGAGGAGGTGCGGAAATTCGCGCGCGGCGAAGTCGCGCCTCTGGCGCAGGAAATCCACATGAAGGATTCCCTCGTACCGGAGACCATCATCTCGAAGATGGCCGAACTCGGCTTCTTTGGCCTGCCCATTCCCATCGAATACGGCGGCTCTGGCACGAGTAATGTTGCGATGATCCTGACCACCGAAGAGCTTTCGGTGGCCTCGCTGGCGTCTGCCGGCAGCCTGATCACCCGCCCCGAAATCCTCTCCAAGGCGCTTTTGGCCGGCGGCAGTGAAGAGCAGAAAAAGGAATGGCTGCCGAAGCTGGCTAGCGGCGAGATCATGGCCGCAATCTCCGTGACGGAGCCCGATACGGGTTCGGATGTGGCAGCCGTCAAGTTGCGCGCCGAGAAGGGCGAACTCGATGGAGTAGAGGGCTGGTTTCTGAACGGTGCGAAAGCATGGTGTACGTTTGCCGGCCGCGCCAACGTGATCGCCATGCTCACCCGCACCGACCCGGACCTCTCCAAGGGTGCCAAGGGCCTCTCGCTTTTCATCGTCCCGAAGGATGTCTTCGAAGGCCATGAGTTCGAGATGAAGCAGCCGCATGGCGGCACCATCAGTGGCACGGCCGATCGGACGCCGGGTTACCGCGGGATGCATTCCTATACGCTCGGGATTGATAATTATTTCGTCCCGGCGGCAAACCTGGTGGGCGGCGAGGGCCGCGGCTTTGCGCTGCAGATGGGCGGGTTCGCGGCCGGCCGCCTGCAGACCGGCGGGCGTGCCACGGGCGTGTCGCAGGCCGCCATCGAGGCGGCGGCTTCCTACGCAAACGAGCGCTCACAATTCGGCCAGACGATCGGCTCTTTCCAGCTGACGCAATACAAACTCGGCCGCATGGCGGTCGAGGTCGCGGCCGGCCGCCAACTCACCTACCACGCCGCCCGCGTCATGGACTCGGGCGATACCCGCTCGCCGATCCCCGCGATGGCCAAACTCTTCACCTGCGACGTGGCTGTGCGCACGACCCAGGAAGCGCAAATTCTGCACGGCGGTTGGGGCTTTGCCGAGGAGTTCCCGATCTGTCGCTACGTGGTCGACGCCCTGGTGCTGCCGATCTTCGAGGGCGTGAAGCCGATCCTCGGCATCAAGGTGATCGGTCGCAGCCTGCTTTCGGCTTAGCGGTGCGACCGGGGCTCTAGCTGTCTTCGTCGGGAGTGAAGGCGCGCACGGCCAGGGCGTGGATCTCCGTCGGCATCATATCGCCGAGCGCCGTGTAGACCATGCGGTGGCGCTCGACCCGCGAGCGGCCGGCAAAAGCAGGCGCAACGATTGTTACGTTGAAATGCCCGCCGCCTTCGCTTGCGCCGGCATGGCCGGCATGGCTCGCGCTATCGTCCTCGACCTCCAGGCGGGTCGGGGTGAGTTTTTCGCGCAGCAGGCCCTCGATTTTATCGCTTCGGCTCATGCAGGGAGAGGATCGGCTGTAGCCGGGCGGTGTGCAAGCCCGGGTTTTGCCGCAGCCCGATTGAGTCGTATAGTCAGAAGCGAGCGGAGGTCGGATGAGAACTGGAAATGATGGGAAATTGATCGCGCCGGCATTGGCGAACGAGGGCGCCGGTCCCGTGTGCACGCTCTATGCCGGCCCTGCCATGTCGATCTACAATGGCCGCAGCGATTTTCGCAACGAGCCTACCTGGGTCGGATGATGCCGGCTCCTACCGCAGGCATTCTCATCATCGGCAACGAGATCCTCTCGGGGAAGGTTGTCGATGCGAATTCGGGCTATCTGGCGGTCGAGTTGCGCAAGCTCGGCGTCGAAGTGCGTCGCGTTCTGACCATTCCTGACGAGGTCGAGACGATTGCCGAGGCCGTGCTTTTCTTCCATCAAAGCTATGATCACGTTTTCACCTCGGGCGGCATCGGCCCGACACATGATGATGTGACCATCGCAGGTGTGGCGGCTGCCTTCAGCCGGCCGGTAGTGCAGCATCCCGAGATGGTTGCCGCGATCAACGGCTTTCTCGGCGACCGGGTCAATGAGCATCACCTGAAGATGGCTGAGGTGCCCCAAGGCGCCACGCTGATTGCGGACCCGAAGCTCGGTTTTGCGACCGTATCCTTTGAGAATGTCTATATTCTGCCTGGCGTACCGGAGATCCTGCGGCGGAAATTCGAGAGTCTGGCCGAGCGATTCGCCTCCAGTCCGTATTTCTTGCGGATCATCTATAGCCGCCACCACGAGAGCGCGATCGCCAGCTTGCTCAACCGAGTGACGGCGCAGCTGCCCGAGGTGATGATCGGCAGTTACCCGAAAATGGACACATCTGATTACAGCGTAAAGCTGACAATCGAATGCAAGGATGAAAGAGTGGTCCAGCAGGCCTTCGATTTGCTGCTGGAACTGCTACCAGAAGAAGCGATCTTCGGAACGGAATGAGCGCGCCGAGTGCGCGCCGAGGAGGTGGGGTTGTGGTGGAGACAATGAAATACGGAACGAAACGACAGGTGGCGGGACTGCGGCTGGTGCGCTTGCGACAGTCCTTGCTGGCCGCTGCTCTGACGGTGGTGCTTGTATTTGCCGCCCGGCCGGCGCAGGCAGAGGAAGATTTCTGGCATGAGGCCGGAATCGGCGCGGGCGCCGGGTTCAGCAACCTTCTTTATGTCCCAGCCAAGGCGTTTTATGCTTCATTTGGTGGCCTGATCGGTGGCGTGGCCTGGTGCATCACCGGCGGCGATCTCGAAGTCGCCAACGATATCTGGAACGCATCGATCAATGGCACCTGGGTGCTGACACCGGCGATGCTCCAAGGCAAAGAAAAAATTCATTTTAACGCTCCGCCGCGCTCGGTCGATTCGACGCTGCGGGAGTACGACGCCGCCCCTGCACCCGCACCGGCTGCGTCGTCTGATACCCAAAGGGGAGATCCCGGATATGGCCAGCCGGCGCCGCGCTACGACGACAAAGATTACGGCTCCGGCGGGTCGGGCTGGAACTGAGAAACGAAGGCCGCGCCCTGTAACGGGCGGTGCTTGGATCTTTGCCGGCGCTGTCGGCACGACCGGGACGCCGCCGGAGATGGGGCTGCCTGAAGTCGCGTTCGCCGGCAAGTCGAACGTCGGCAAATCTTCGCTGATCAATGTCTTTACCCGCACGCGCGCGCTCGCTCGCACGAGCCGTACGCCAGGGCGGACCCAGCAGGTCAACTTTTTTTCTGGACCGAGTCCGATCGCCTTGGCCGATCTGCCGGGCTATGGGTTCGCCCGCGCGCCGGCGGCTGTGCGCGCAGAGTGGCGGCCCATGGTCGAGCGCTATGTCGCTGAGCGTGCGACGCTTTGCTGCATCGTGGTCATCGTTGATGCTCGCCGCGGTATTGGCGAAGGCGACCGGCTGATGATGGAGTTTGGCGAGGCGCACGGTCACGATGTCGTGGTGGTGGCCAGCAAGATCGACAAATTGAAGCGCAATGCGCGCGATAAGGCGCTGGCGACAATGCGCCAGGAGGTCGAGGAGGTTTTTCCTTTCTCGGCTCTGAGTCGGAGCGGAATCGAGGAGATTCGCAAGCGTTTGGAGCGCTATGGCTACGCGAAGAAGTAGCGTTGCCCTCCGGCGTCGTGCGCCCGGGCGCGACGCGCCGATCGGCGTATTCGA
>JAYGCM010000024.1:0-6221 GCA_046583355.1 Deltaproteobacteria bacterium | reverse complement strand
GTGACATGTTTGAACAGGCAAAAAAACATGCACCTTGTATTATTTTTATTGATGAAATAGATGCCGTCGGTCGCCATCGTGGCGCAGGCCTGGGTGGTGGACATGACGAACGTGAGCAGACCTTAAATCAGTTGCTTGTTGAAATGGATGGTTTCGAGTCCAATGAGGGCGTGATCCTCATCGCGGCGACCAACCGCCCGGATGTACTGGACCCTGCATTGCTGCGTCCGGGCCGTTTCGATCGCCAGGTGGTTGTGCCGCGTCCGGATATGAAGGGTCGCGAAGGAATCATTCGCGTCCATATGAAGCGCCTGCCTCTGGCCGAAGATGTCGAAGTAGCGATTCTTGCCAAGGGCACGCCGGGCTTCTCCGGTGCGGACCTTGAAAACCTCGTCAACGAGGCTGCTCTTTTAGCCGCTCGCTCGGACAAAGAATCGGTCAGTCAACTCGATTTCGAGCTTGCCAAAGACAAGGTCATGATGGGCTCCGAGCGCCGCTCGATGATCATCAGCGACGAAGAGAAACGCAATACGGCCTTTCACGAAGCCGGTCACGTCCTGGTCGCCATGATGCTTCCTGATACCGATCCCGTGCATAAGGTCACGATCATCCCGCGCGGCCGGGCGCTTGGCCTGACCCAGCAACTTCCCGAGGACGATCGCCATACTCTGAGCAAGGACAAGCTGGAAAACGACCTCGCGATTCTCTTCGGTGGTCGCGCGGCGGAGCAGCTGAAACTCGGACATACGACCACGGGCGCGGGCAATGACCTGGAACGCGCCACGGAAATCGCCCGTCGCATGGTCTGCGAATGGGGCATGA
Source organism: Deltaproteobacteria bacterium (assembly GCA_046583355.1). GTDB lineage: Bacteria > Desulfobacterota > Binatia > UBA12015 > UBA12015 > UBA12015. Next base: position 5,399 of record JAYGCM010000024.1, on the reverse strand, counting down.
GCGAAGAGATCGGCCCGATCCACTTCGGCGGTGGTGACGAAAATGTCTTCCTCGGCCGCGATATCGGGCAGAAGCCAAGCTACTCGGAGCAGACCGCTTACGAGATCGATCAGGAAATTCGCAGGTTCGTGATTGCGGGCTACGAGAAGGCCAAGGAAATCCTCATGGCGAATGATGCCGCGTTGGAAAAACTGGCGTCGGAATTGCTCAAGAAGGAAGTTCTGGACCGGGGCGAAATCGAAGCGCTGGTGGCCGAATTCCGCGACGCACCGGGCACGCCCGGCGCGGAAGCTTAGCGGTTTCTCGGTGGGTGGTGGTTGCCGGACGTTTCGGGGGCCACAGGGGCGGAGCGCCTGGACCGTAGGAAACGGCCGCACGCTCGTCATGGGCGTGGTGAACCTCACGCCCGACTCGTTTTTTGCCGGCAGCCGCGCCGCGACCGTAGACGGTGCCGTTGCGGCTGCTCTCGCATTGGCCGCCCAGGGGGCCGATCTGCTCGATGTCGGTGGGGAGTCGACCCGACCGGGCGCCGTACCGGTGGGCGAAGACGAGGAATGTGGCCGCGTCCTGCCGGTGATCGAGCGCCTCGCGGCGCTCACCGCAGTGCCGATCTCGATTGACACCATGAAGGCCGGTGTCGCCGAGGCCGCGGTTGCCGCCGGGGCCTCGCTGGTCAACGATATTTCCGGCGGCCTGGCAGATACACGAATGGCACCTGCCGCCGCGGCATTGGCAGTCCCGGTCATCCTCGGGCACATTCAGGGGACACCGGCGACGATGCAGAACTCTCCTTCCTATAATGATGTGCTTCCCGAAATCCGCCATGCCCTCGGTGCTCGTGTCGCGGCTTTCGTCGCAGCCGGTGTCGAGCGCGAAGCGATCCTTGTCGACCCGGGCATCGGCTTCGGCAAACGTCCGGCCGATAATGCCGCGATTCTGGGTGGCTTGCCCGCGTTCGCAGCGCTCGGCCTTCCTGTGGTGCTGGGCGTTTCGCGCAAACGCTTCCTCGGTGCCTTCCTCGAAGAGGCCGGCCTGGCCGACAGCGGCCCGGAAGGTCGCCTGGAGGCCTCTTTGGCCGCAGCGGTGATCGGCGCGCAGGGCGGGGCGGCGATTGTGCGCGTGCATGATGTGGGTGCCACCCGGCGCGCACTCGCGGTGGTCGAAGGACTCGGCTCAGGATGGCAGCGATGACGCAGCTGATCGAGAATATCCGTCTCGCAGACCTCGCCGATGTCCTGATCATCACCATCCTTGTCTATTGGCTGATTGACCAAATCCGCGGCACCCGCGCGGTGCAGATGGTCTATGGGCTGATGGCGGTCGGGGTTCTTTTCTGGCTGGCGCAATATTTCGAGCTCTACACACTCTCCTGGATTCTCAGCACGTTTCTCTCCTCGGCGATTCTCATCGTCGTGGTCCTTTTTCAAAACGATATCCGTCGCGCGCTTACCCGGGTCGGGCGCTGGCGGATCTTCGCGGCCAGCAAAGAAGACCGCGACGAGATGGTGGAGGAGATTGCACGCACCGCGACCATGCTGGCCGCGCGGCGCGTCGGTGCCTTGATCGTGCTGGAGCGCGAGGTGCTATTGGGTGATTATCTCGACGCCGCGACCAGCGTCGACGCCAAGGTTACACGCGAACTTCTGGTGTCGATTTTTCTGCCGCAATCGCCGATCCATGACGGTGCGGTCATCGTGCGGCGCGGCCGTATTGTGGCCGCCGGTTGCTTTCTTCCGCTCACGTCCAACCCGAGTGTGAGTAAATCGTTGGGCAGTCGCCACCGTGCCGCGATCGGCGTGACGGAGAATTCCGACGCGGTGGTGGTGGTGATCTCGGAAGAAGAAGGCCAGATCGCGTTGGTGCGCGAAGGGCGCATCACCCGCGGGATCGACGCCGCTTCGCTGCGCGCGACGCTGGCACAGGTGGTCCTGCCATGACCAACCCGTTCCGCACCGGCGATCCCCGCGCGCGTCGCTCGACCACCGGCGAGGTCGGCGCTTGGGTTCTGGCGCTCCTGGTCGCCATCGGTTTGTGGCTCTCGGTGAACCTGGCCGAGCGTGAGAGCGAGCGCACGGTGCGGGTGCGCATCGACCTGATGAACCTTCCGGCCGGCATGATGATTACCAATACCGTGCCGGCCTATGCGCAGGTTCGCGTGCGCGGCTCAGGGTTGCTGCTCTCGAGTATCGATGCCGATCGCATGGCGACTCGCCTGGACCTGACCGGCGTGCGGCCCGGCCGCGTGACCTATTCACTGCCGGCGTCAGATTTTGCCTTTCCCCGCAATGTCGATGTCACGCGGGTCACGCCGTCGCGGGTCAGCTTGGATATAGATGCCATCGGCAGCCGCGAGGTGCCGATCCGCCTGGTGACGCGCGGTAAGCTCAAATCAGGGCTCGAACTCGTCGACACCATCGTGTTGCCGGATAGGGTCGTGCTCGAGGGACCTGAGTCGCAATTGGCGACCGTAGACGATGTGCCGACGCGTCGGGTCCCGTTGGGTGAGCTTGACGCTGGCGTAAACGAGATCACCATCCGTCTGTTGCGTCCCAATGGCAAAGTGCAATTGCGCAATGCGGAGGTCCGGGTCCGTCTCGTGATCGACCGTCAGATTGCCGAGCGCCGCTTCGAGAATGTGCCGGTCGCCATCCGCAACGCGAAGGCGCCGTGGCAGGCTGTGCCGAATGTCGTCTCCTTCGTGGTGCGCGGGCCGGCCGAGGAACTTGCCTCTTTGGACCTGGCGCCGAGCGCCGTCACCGTCGATGCAACCGACCAGCAGCCGCCCGGGCCGGTCGCCTTGCGTCCCGATATCGCGCTGCCGCCCGGCTTTGATATCGTTCGCGTCTCGCCGGCTGAAGTGAAATTAGGACTCCTGCCCGGCGGCGCCGATACCTTTATCGGACCTCGCCGCCTCGCGGCCGAACCTGAAGCTGTGGAGCCCCCGAAATGAGCGGTGATTCAACGAAAAGATTATTCGGCACCGATGGTGTTCGCGGTGTGGCCAATACCCACCCGATGACCTGTGAGGTCGCCCTGCGGCTGGGACGTGCGGTGGCGCATGTATTTCGCCGCAGCGCGCGGCGCCACAAGATTCTGATCGGCAAAGATACGCGTCTGTCGGGCTATATGCTCGAGCAGGCGCTGGCCGCGGGTGTCTGCTCGATGGGTGTCGATGTGCTCCTGGTCGGGCCGGTACCGACCCCGGGGATCGCCTTTTTGACCCGCACGATGCGCGCGGACGCCGGCGTCGTGATTTCGGCTTCGCACAATCCCTTTCAGGATAACGGCATCAAGTTTTTCGCCCAGACCGGCTTCAAGCTGCCCGATGATGTCGAAGACGAGATTCAGGCGCTGGTCTTCGAAGATACGATTGATCATCTCCGGCCCACGGCCGAGGCCATCGGCAAGGCCTTTCGCATCGAGGACGCCCTCGGGCGCTATAATGTCTTCGCGAAAAATTCCTTTCCCAAGCATCGCACATTGGACGGGCTGCGGATCGTCGTCGACTCGGCCAACGGTGCCGGGTACAAGGTTGCTCCCGAGGTCCTCGAAGAACTCGGCGCGACGGTCATTGCGATAGGATCGTCGCCCAATGGCGAGAATATCAACGAAGGCTGCGGGGCCATGGCTCCGGCCGCTCTCATGGCACGAGTCAAGGCCGAGGGCGCCGATTTGGGGCTGGCGCTCGATGGTGATGCGGATAGATGCCTGCTGGTCGACGAGAAGGGCGCCATGGTCGACGGCGACCAGATCCTCGCCATCGCCGCACACGCCTGGCAGGAGGCCGGGCAGCTCAAGAACGACACCGTAGTCGCCACCGTGATGTCCAATCTCGGATTGGAAGTCGCGCTGAAAGAAATGGGCGTGGCCCTCAAGCGCACGCCGGTCGGCGACCGCTATGTCGTCGAAGAGATGGTCCGCGGCGATTTTGTCCTTGGCGGTGAGCAATCGGGGCATGTCATTTTCCTCGACCATAATACCACCGGCGATGGCCTGGTGACGGCATTGGGAATCCTCTCCATCATGGTGGAGTCGGGCCGAACTCTCTCGGATCTGGCCGCGCGGATGCCGCGCTTTCCGCAGGTCTTGGTCAATGTGCGAGTTCAGGAGCGCCGCGATGTCACCACCGATACGCTGGTGGCGAGCGCCATCCGCGACGTAGAGGCCGTACTCGGCGACCGGGGTCGAGTGCTGGTGCGCGCCTCCGGTACCGAGCCACTGATCCGCGTAATGGTCGAGGGCGAAGAAGAAGGCGCCGTGCAGCGCCACGCCGACGCGATCGCGGATGCCATCCGCGACTCCGAAAACGCCCGCGCGTAGAGATCAGAAGGCCCGGCCCAAAAGTAGGGCCTTGCACGGAGTGCGTCGGTTGCGGCTGTCGGCGGGACGCTCGCGTTTCCTCGCCGAGGGGTCCCGCGCTAAGATTGTTGCGTGAGGTCGATTCGCAAGGCGGAGATTCGCGCGCTGCTGCCGCGGCGCGCGGCCGGAGTCCACAAGGGCGATGCCGGCCATCTACTGATTGTTGCCGGAAGCCCAGGCAAGGGTGGGGCGGCGGTTTTGGCGGCGCGTGGTGCGTTGCGCGGCGGTGCCGGTCTTGTGACGGTAGCCACCCCGGCGGCCATACAGCCCCAACTCGCCCAGGCGCTGCCGGAGGCGATGACGATCACTTTGCCGATGCCCTCTGACGCCGCCCGCCAAGAGCTTGTGGGCGGCCGCAAAGCCTTCGTGATCGGTCCTGGCCTGGGCCAGGGCAAAGAGGCGGGTGGGCTGCTGCGCTGGCTTCTGCGCTGCGCGGCCTTGCCCGCGGTCCTGGATGCCGATGCCTTGAACCTCCTCGCTCCCATTCGGAACCGGCTGCGCCGCAGCGGCCCGGAGCCGGTTCTGACACCACATCCGGGCGAAATGGCCCGGCTTCTCGATTGTTCGGTCGCCACGGTGCAGGCCGACCGCGTGGCGGCGGCGCAGGGGCTGGCGGAGACCAGCCATGCGGTGGTGGTTCTCAAGGGTGCGGGTACCCTCGTGGCCGCACCCGATGGCCGTATCGTGCGCAACCCGACCGGCGGCCCCCTGCTGGCGACCGGAGGCACGGGCGATGTATTGGCCGGCCTGCTGGGCGCCTTGCTGGCGCAGGGCCTCGCGCCTTTTGATGCGGCGCGCTATGCGGTCTGGCTGCACGGCGCGGCCGGTGACCGCCTGGCGCGCCGCTACGGCGACGCCGGACTTCTAGCCTCAGAGCTCGCCGACGAATTGCCGCTCACCCGCCACGCATTGCATGCCTAGAGGCCCGGCCGAAAAGCAGGCCTGCATCCGAGCGCCGCTTGCGGCTGCTGGCCTGCGTCACGCTCTCTCCCAATGGCTACGGCCATTGCTCGGTCGCCTTCCTTGCCAGCAGCCGCAAT
>JAYGCM010000040.1:0-7434 GCA_046583355.1 Deltaproteobacteria bacterium | reverse complement strand
CGACGCTCTTCCGATCTGCCCAAAGCGTCGATCCGTGGCTTTGAGTTCGAGTTCCGGGCGCGGCCTCTGGAGTGGCTGAATATCAGTGGTAATCTCGGCCTTCAGGATGCCCGCTTCAACGAGTTCCGCACGGCCGAAGATCCGCTGACGGGCGAGCAGATGGATGTCTCCGGGAATCCCTTCTCCTTCGTTCCCGCCGTCAATTCGCATATGGCAATTTCGCTTCTTTTGCCGGTGGAGATGCCCGGCTCCCCGGTCTTTTCGGGGCTTGTGGAGCCGCGCATTGACTGGAATTACCTGGGCCAGGTGCAATGGTTCAGCGAGCGGCTCAATGAGGGTGCAACGCCGAACGCGGCGCTCCAGGAAGCCTACCATCGGGTGAATTTGCGCTTGAATTATATCTTCAACGACGGCAATACTTCGCTTGCTATTTTTGCTGATAATATCACGGACGTCGAAGTCCTGAACGGTGTTCTCGCGGTAGGCCAGCGGGTGCTCGGTACGGTCCTGCGCTATTATGGGCAGGGGCGCTCCTTTGGCTTGGAGATCACGCACGCCTTCTGAACCAAGGCGTATGTGGCCGCGTCAGCTGGGGTGGGCGGAGCTGATCTCTTCGAGCTCCCGGCCCGAGGTCTCGGGCAGCAGGAAGAGGCAGAAGCCGGCGACGCTCGCCAGCAGGCTGACCAGCGAGATGATGGTCGTAAGTTCCATTCCGGCATTGCGGCCGAGGGCCACGGCCCACAGGCCGGCGGCGGCACCCAGGGTGCCGAGAAGCGTCATCCAACCAGCGGCCGTAGAGCGCTGGTTGGTCGGGAAGGACTCCGTGACCAGGGCACGCAAAACGAGGTTGGATGCGATTGTTCCCAGGGAGAGAATGATCCAGGCCGCCGGCAGCACGGCATCGTTTGCGTGGAAGAACAAGACGGCGCCGACGGGAACGAGGGTCATCGTGATCAGGCCGATGGGCCGGCGGCCGAAGCGGTCGCCGAGCCTGCCCGCATAGACGTTGCCAGCCAAACCGACGCTGCCGGTGAGAATCACCATGGTCGAGAATTGCCAGGGTTCCCAGCCGCGCTCTTCAAGCACGAAATACCCGACGAATTGCATCACGGCGAGCTCGCCGGCAGCAAAGAGGAAGCAGGCGAGCGTCACGCCGATCATCCGGCGCGGGTAGGTGGTGGCGAGGTCGTGGATCGGTTGAATCCATCCGTGCAGGCCCGTGGCCGCGTCGCCGCTGGCAAGGCGCTCCTGGCGGCCGGTTTCAAAGCGGCGCGTCTCGCGGATATTGCGGCGGAACATCGGGAAGAAGAGCAGGGGCACCGCGCCGACCAGGTAGAGGAAGCGCCAGCCGCCCGGAAGCACCTCGATGAAACTGAAGAGAATCGCCGAGGAGCCCCAGCCCAGCGCGGCGAGCGCGCCGAAGATGCCCAGGCCCCAGCCGCGATGCTCGGCCGGGAGTTCCTCGGCGATGATGACGACGGCGGTGGCGGAGAAGGTGATGTAGGAGACGCGCGCGATCATCTGCATCGCGACAAAAGCTTCGACCGTCGGACTGAAGGCGGTCAGGAGGGTAGCGACGCTCAGGCCGATCAAGGAGGCGAGGAAAACCCGGCGTCTGCCGATGCGGTCGGCGAAGGGAAGCAGCAATACGGCGGGGAGACCACCGAGTCGGATCAACCCGGTCCAGCCGCCAAGACTTTCTTCGGCCATGCCGAGGTCGTCGGCGATGAAGGAGAGCGCCGAGGTGAGCAACGCCAAGTCGTAGCCTTCAAAGAAGACCGCGAAGCCTACGGTGCCGAGCATCATCAGCGCATGTGGGCCGATATCCGGGACGCTACCGAGGAAAAACGGAATCCACCAAGGGCGGCGCGCAGGCGCGCCGGCAAGGGGAGCAGCAGACTTCTGCATGCTCTTTTCGGGATCGCGCTTTGCCATCGTGAGGGATTCTCACCTAAGGGGAGGGCCGCCCGAAGACAAGCGGAGAGCGGAGCGTATGGGCCGTCTCTGCGCATCGGCGCAGCCGCGCTGGCTTAGCGCAGTACCGGCATCCAATCGTTGTTCGGGCTCGGGTTTCCCCAGCGCTCCTCGGTGCCATCAACGGTGGCGGCGTCGGCGTAATGGTAGACCATCGCCGCGCGCACCTCGCCTGCACGATGGTCGGTCGACCGGTGCATGAGTTGGCTGTGGAAGACCAGCAGGTCGCCGGGTTTCATGAACACGGGGATGGCCGCCGACATATCGTGATCGACGATCTCGACATAACCGAAGGGGGCGTCGGGGCGCGGGTCCGTGACGGCCGTATGGACTTCTTCACGATGCGAACCCGGAACGACCCATAGAGGGCTGTTGCTTTCGTGTGCCTCGGTGATGGCGAGCCAGAGGCCGATTTGCGGCTGGCGGTCGAAGGGAAAATAGAAGCCGTCCTGATGCCAGGGCTGGCCGAGAGAGCCCGAATTCTTGAAGATGAATTGCGAGAGGAAGCAATCGACCTGGTTGCCGATCAGACCGCGCAGGATCGCGAGGATGCGGGGGTCGGTTGCGAAATTGCGGAAGATCTCCTCGTCGCGGTGCAGGCGGAATATTTTGGCCGCCCGTTCTTCGCCGGGACGATCCGGTGTATCGAGTCGGGTTTCGCGCAAGATATAGGAGGGCAGTTGGTCTGTGCCCTCGATGTCGGCCCGCGCCATCTCGACCGCACGCTGCCACATCGCCTGGCAGACCTGGGCGCTGGCGAAGCCACGGCGCAGGAAAAAGCCCTCTTGATGGAAAGCTGCTGCTTCGTCCGTACTCAGCTCGGCGGCTTCTATGTGGTTCGTCTTCACAGGACTTTTCATAGAGCAGCGGCCCTCGGTGGTCGAATCCGTCACGAGCGGGGCAGGGCCGGCCATCTACAGGCGCATGGCCGCGGCGAAGCCGTCGCGGATGGCGCCTTCGAGGTATTCGACACCGGTGGCATCGCCAAGGACTTCCACGGTGCCGGCCAGCCCGGCGAGTGCTTCCCCTAGTGCGGGATTCGCCGTAAGTCCGGTGGCGATGATGACGCTATCGGCTGCCGTCTCCGCGGTAGCGGTGCCGCCCTCGGGCTGCGCGACGGCAAAGATGACGCTGGTGTCGGTGATTTCTTTTACCTGCGCCTGGCGCACGACCTTGACGCCGAGTTCGGCCATTTCATGCAGGACGCGGAAGCGACGCGGGTGCGCCATCTCCAGCGCCGGCGTCGGGCCTGCTTCGAGAATCGTCACGTCGCGGCCGCGCTCGGCGAGAAATTCGCCGATCTCACAGCCGACCAGACCACCGCCGATCACGACGACGCGCTTGCCTACCGGCATATAGGCCTTGGAGGCCTCGCGGATCCGGGCCGGATCGCTGGTCAGCCCGATGGCGCGCCCGGCGCGTACGGCCAACCGCCCAGTAAAGGATAGTTTGCGTGCCGCGACTTCGGCGTTCTGCCCGGTGAGCAGGGCACGCAGATCGTCGCCGTCCATGACGTGGTTGCGATCCACGCCGGGAACCTTCGGTCTTGCCTTGGCGGAACCGTTGGCAACGAAAAGCGCGTCGGGGGCGAGTTGGCGAACGAACTCCGCCGTGACTTCCGTATCGAGGCGGAGGTCGATGCCGAGACGCGCCATCTGGCCTTCGTACCAGCGCAGTAGCCGCTCGTTGGGTTCGTAGACCACAGCGCCGAAGCGCAGGGCACCGCCGAGTTGGCCGCCCTTTTCGCAGAGCGTGACACGGTGGCCGCGGCCGGCCGCGACGCGAGCCGCCTCCATACCGGCGGGACCACCGCCGACGATGAGGACATGCTTTTCCTGCGCGGCAGGGGCGCCTTCGGCATCGGCCAGCTCGGCCTCATGCGCGGTCACCGGATTGACAGCGCAGCGGACGGCGCGGTCGAAGAAGGCCTGCGCGACGCAGACGTAGCAATAGATGCAGGGGCGGATCTCGGCGGCGCGATCCTCGCGGAGCTTGCGCGGCAGATGCGGGTCCGCCAGCAGCTTGCGCGCCATTGAGACCATATCGGCCTTGCCCTCGCCGATGATCCGGTTGGCGATATCGGGTTCGATGCGACCGACGGCAATCACCGGTACGTCAACGACCTTCTTTACTCCGGCCGCGAAGTCGATATAGGCCGATGGTGTGTGGGGCAGGGGGCCATCGGTGAAGCCGGGCGCGGAGGTCGCGTCCGCATAGGCCGTGATATGGATCGCGTCAGCACCGGCCTGGACGGCGAGTTGGGCGGTTTTCTTCGCATCCTCAAAGGTGATGCCGTCAGGGGTGCGAAACTCTTTTGCATCGAGACGCACGATGACGGGGAAATCGCTGCCAGCCTTCGCCTTGGTGGCGCGGATTACTTCGCATAGGAGTCGGGCACGGTTCTCCAGCGGCCCGCCGTATTCGTCTTCGCGGTGATTCCAGCAGGGGGAGAGGAATTCGGCGAGTAGATAGCCATGCGCGCCGTGGATCTCGACCGCGTCGATGCCGGCGCGCTGGCAGCGCTCGGCTGCGTTCGCGAATTGCTCGACAACCCATACCAGGTCTTCCCTGGTCGCCTCTTTGATCTTCGGGCGCCCACCGCCGGTGGCTTCGATCATGAGCATGATCTCTTCGTGCGAGAGGTCGTTGCCCATCGACATGCTGCCGTGCCATTGCGGCTTGGACGGCATCAGAACTTCACGGCCCTCTTTCATATCGAGCCGCGACGCCTTGCCGTGGTGGACCAATTGCAGCGCGACCTTGGCGCCGTGGGCGTGCATGCGGCGGGCGAGTTCGCGGAGGCCGGGTAGGTATTCGTCGCTGGAAGAAGCGATCTGGCGCCGCGCATTGGCGCCGAGCGGATAGGCGCAGGCGCTGACTTCGCTGATGATGAGCCCGGCACCGCCGCGCGCGCGTTCCTCGTAATACCGCAGCGTCGCCTCGCGCAGATGTCCGTCGTCGTCGATGATTTCGACGCCCATGGGGGCCATGGCGATGCGGTTGGGCACCTCCATGGTGCCGATACGAAGAGGCTCGAAGAGATGCGTCAGCATGGTTCTACATGACACGGGTTCCGCGAGCCGACAATTCGTCTCTGGCAACTGAACCGTCTGGCCGGTATAGTTGCGGCGGCGGGAGTCCTCTTATGAACAAGAAGAACTACGATTTCATCATCGTCGGCGGCGGTTCCGCCGGTTGTGCGCTGGCCAATCGGTTGAGCGCCGATCCGGCCAACCAAGTGCTGGTTCTGGAGGCGGGGCGGCCCGACTACCCTTGGGATCTGTTCATTCATATGCCGGCCGGTTTGAGCTTTCCCATCGGCAACCGTTTCTATGATTGGAAATACGAGTCCGAGCCCGAGCCCGGAATGGGCGGCCGCCGTATCTACCATGCGCGCGGCAAGGTCCTGGGCGGTTCGAGCAGCATCAATGGCATGATCTATATCCGCGGTAACGCGCTGGGCTACGAACGTTGGGCGGCCGAGGAGGGGATGGCCGATTGGAATTATGCGGGCTGTCTTCCCTACTTCCGTCGCGCCGAGCATCTGCTCGAAGGCGATCGCGAGTTTCATGGCACAAACGGCCCGCTGCATCTCGAGCGCGGGCCCTGCACCAACCCTCTCTTCGGCGCGTTTCTCGAGTCCGCCCGCCAGGCGGGCTACCCGGCAACCGAGGATATCAACGGCTTCCAGCAGGAGGGCTTTGCGCCCTTCGACCGCAATGTGCGTAACGGGCGGCGCCTGAGCGCGGCGCGGGCCTATCTCCATCCAGTCAAGCATCGTCCCAACCTGACGGTGATCTGTCGTGCGCAGACAACGCGAATCCTCCTTGAGGGCAATCGCGCCGTCGGCGTCGAGGTGCGGCGTGGCCGGCGTCGCGAGATCTACCGCGCGGGCACGATCATCTCGGCGAGCGGGGCGATCGGCAGCCCGCAGCTCCTGCAGCTCTCCGGCATCGGTCCGGCCGATCACCTGCGCTCGGTTGGCGTGCCCGTGCATACCGACCTCCCTGGCGTCGGTGCGAATCTGCAGGACCACCTTGAGGTCTATATTCAGCACGCCTGTACGCAGCCGGTCTCGGAGCAGCCGGCGCTGCAATGGTACAATAAGCCCTGGATCGGCCTGCAATGGTTGTTGGGCAAGCGTGGCCCCGCGGCCACCAACCATTTCGAAGCCGGCGGCTTTGTGCGCAGCAACGCCGAGGCGGAGTACCCGAACGTGCAATTCCATTTCCTGCCGCTGGCGATCCGCTACGACGGCAGCGCGCCCGAGTCCGGCCATGGCTACCAGGTCCATGTCGGGCCCGTGCTCTCGGACGCACGCGGTTGGGTGAAGATCCGCTCGACCGACGCGCGCGACAAGCCGGCGATGCTCTTCAATTATCTTTCCACCGAGCAGGATCAGCGTGAATGGGTCGAGAGCATCCGCTGTGCGCGCGATATCCTCAGCCAGCCGGCGCTCGCGCCTTTCGATGGCGGCGAGGTCTCGCCCGGCGCGGCTGTCGAGACTGACGCCGAGATTCTCGCATGGGTGCGGCGCGACGCCGAGACGGCATTGCACCCTTCTTGTACCTGCAAGATGGGCACCGACGCCGAGGCGGTGATCGACCCGTCCACCATGCAGGTGCATGGGGTCAAGGGCCTCGCGGTCGTCGATGCTTCGGTGATGCCGCAGGTCACGAACGGAAATATTTACGCGCCGACAATGATGATTGCCGAGCGTGCGGCAGACCTTCTACTCGGAAATCAGACGCTAGCGCCTGAGAATACACCGTTTTTTCGAGCCGAAGCATCCATACCGTCGACGGTCGCGGCGTCCTGAATTCGACCCATGGGGTTGAGAAATGCGCCGCCGATTGTTGTTAATCGACACTCGGTCGGTCCTTTTGCAGAGGTTCCTCACTGGTTCCCTGCGGCCGGCCCTTTTTTTTGAGCGGAGGCGTTAGAAAGTAATGGCGGAGAAAGCCGAAATCAAAGTTCAGATTCGCGAGCTGAAGGCACAACGTGCCCCGGCAATCGCAGCGAAAAATGCAACGGGACTGCGCAGGATCCGTCGCAATATTCGTTCGCTGAAGCGTGAGCTCCGCTCGATGGCGCGCGCGGCACTTTCCGATGCCGTTCGCACCAAGGCATCCGAGCGCGCCGTTGAGAACAAGGAAAAGCGTGTCGCCAGGGCCGCCGCCCAGGCGCAGCGCGAGAAGGAAGCCCGCGAGGCACAGGCCGCTCGCGAGGCCGAAGCGGCCGCGGCCGTGAAGGCTGCCGAAGAGGCTGCGGCGGCAAAGGCCGCTGAAGTCGCTGCCGCCGCACAGGCTGCTGCTGCTGCTGCGACCGCCGCCGCTGCTGCTGAGGCCGCACCCGCTGCCGAGGCCGCGCCCGCTGCTGAGGCCGCACCTGCTGCTGAGGCCGCACCTGCTGCTGAGGCCGCACCTGCTGCTGAGGCCGCACCTGCTGCTGAGGCCGCAC
>JAYGCM010000014.1:0-40338 GCA_046583355.1 Deltaproteobacteria bacterium | reverse complement strand
AAGACAACCATGAAGATCAGGCCGCTGGTGACGGCGAGGTCGCAAAGCCCGGCGATCTTCTCGCGACGAACTCGTCGGCTATGGCGGCTGGCGGGAATCAACAGGGACCTTTGGTTCAGGCCGGCATGCCGCCGTCGCCGCCTCGGGTCTCGTTACTGGCGTAGTATGCCGAGTAATATTTGCCGCCGTAATAGGTCGCGTAATGATCGGTACTCGCGTCGACCCTGTTCAGCAGCACGCCCAGCACATGGCTGCGAGCCTGCAGAAGTCGGGCCTCGGCGCGTTGCAGGATCTGGCGCGGCGTATGGTGGGCACGCACGACCAACACGACGCCATCGACCATATTGCCCATGACAACCGCGTCGTTCACGGCCATAACGGGCGGCGAGTCGACGATTACGTAGTCGAAATGTTCGGCGCAGGTGGCGAACAACTCGCGCATGGTATCCGAGGCCAATAGCTCGGTGGGGTTGGGCGGCAGCGAGCCGGCAGTGAGCATGAACACACCTTCGACCGATGTTTTCACGACGACTTCGTCGAAATCGCGTTGGCCGGTCAGCACCTCGGAGAGGCCATAGTCATTGGCAACGCCGAAGCGGCGGTGGCAGCTGGCGCGCCTCATATCGGCGTCGATGATGAGTACGCGGGCACCCAGGCGGGCAAAGACGATGGCCGTATTGAGGCTCGTCGTGGTCTTGCCCTCGGACTCCAGCGCGCTGGTGAACAGCATTGTTTGCGGCGCCTGCTCCGGCGTGGAGAAGAGCAGCGCGGTGCGTAGCGTGCGGTAGGCCTCGGCCACCACCGAGTCCGTGCCCTGCGCGAGCACAAGCGAGCCGTCGGTATGCGGTACGGTGCCCACCAGCTGCATCTGGCCGTTGGCATCGATATTCGGCTCGGCCAAGGCGCCCGCAGAAGCATGGGCGGCAGGCTCGGCCGACCCGAGGTCCTCGTCCGCGCCCAGAACGGCGTCTTCATTGGCCGCGATCGGCGTTGCTGCCGCGGCCTTCGCCTTGCGGATGCGCGAGCCGTAGCCGTAGGCCTGGTTGCCGGTATGGTCGGGCAAGGCATCGAAATCAGGCACGACACCGAGGCTCGGCAGGTGCAGGTAGCGCTCTACGTCCTCGGAGTTCTTGACCGAGTTGTCGAGGAAGTCGCGACCCAGCACCAGTCCGGCACCCAGGCCCGTGCCGGCCATCAAAGCCAGCAGCAGGGCGCGCAGACGGCGCGGCGAAGAGCGCTGCTCGGGCGGCACGGCCTTGTCGATGATCGACACGTTGGAGGCCTGCACAGCGGCGGCCACGCCAATCTCCTTCATGCGCTGCAGGATATCGTCATAGAGGTGCTTGTTGGTATCGGTCTCGCGCTCCAAGATGGCGTATTGCACGCCGGCGTCCTTCATATTGAGGACTCTTTCTTTCTGCACATCCATGGTCTCGCGCAGGGCCTGTTCGCGGTCGGCCGAGGCGAGGAATCGCGACTCGATCGAGGCGACCACCTGTTGGATTTCCGTCTGCAGGCGCTTCTCCAAGGCATCGACCTCGGCCTTGGCCTGGAGCACCGGCGGGTAGGCCGGCTTGAATTGCGCGGCCAGTTCGACGTACTCGCCTTCTTTCAGAGCAAGTTGTGATTTCAAAGCCTGGATCAGGGTCGAGTTCGCCACCGCCGGCAGCGAGTCGTAGGCACGGCCCTGAATCAGCTTCACATCGGCTTCCAGCGTAATGCGCGTGGACTCGGCCTCGGTCAGCAGGTCGTTCAGGTCGCCGAGACGGTCGACCACGATGCTGTCTTTGTCGTTCAGCGTAATGATGCCCTTGTCGCGTCGGTAGGCGTTCAGGGCGGCTTCGGACGAGTGCAATTTTTGTTTGATCTCGACGAGCTTCTCGTCAAGGAAACCGCGCGCCTCTTCGCTGGCATCGCTGCGTAGGCGCAAGCCCTGGGAGATATAGGCGCGCACATGCTGGTTGGCGATCTCGGCCGAAAGTACGGCATCGGCCGTGGTGAAGCGCACCACGGCAAGCTTGGTACGGGTTACCGGGGAAACCGAGAGGTCTTCCTGGTATTTGCGGATCACATCAGCCGAGATGCCGGAGGGGTCGAGGTGTTCCGCGCCCGCACTGCTGAAAAGCCCCTTAACGCCGGCCAGCCAGCCCGAAACGAGGCCGTCGGCGCCGCCTTGCTGCTCGATGAAATCCGGGTTGCGATCGAGCCCGAGCGTGCGAATGACATCCACCGCCAGCGTGCGCGAGCGCAGGATCTGCTCCTGGGTACGATAATAATTGGACTCGTCGCCGCTCATGCCGTCGGCCAGCAATTCCTGGACGTTGAGCGCGTTCTGGGTGCGCCGCTCGATCATGATCTTGGACTCAGCGGTAAAGAGCGGTGTGGCAACCAGCACATAGATCAGCGCAAGGAAGACCGCGCCACCAGCGCCGGCCGCAACCCAATGCCAACTGGCCTTGAGCAGACGCCAATATTCCAGGAAGCGAGGTTCTTCTTCTGTCGCGTAGGGGTCGACAGGGATATCGAGGTGGATGGGACTCGGGGCGACGTCGGCCGGCAGAGCCGGCAGCTGTGCGCCCGGAGGGAGCATACGCGGAGGTGGTTGCCTCATAGTTCGTTCCTTTGGGGGGCTCGGTGAGCAGAGATTTGCATGGCTATATTCAGGGATCAGAAAGGGCTGGCGACCGAGACGCCAACCCGCATGACTTCAGAGAAGAACCGGTAGACGCCGTAGGCGACAAGCTTCCCGCCCTGGGCCTCGACAAGGATAATATCGCCCTCGCGCAGCGCAATATCTTCGGCCTTGCCGTCTTCGATATCACTGATATCCACGGTTCTGACGATGCGATCTGTGCCGCCGCCGTCACGCAGAATTTGCACCTGCGATTTCTTGGCCGGGAAACTCGGCCCGCCAGCGGCCGCAATCGCGCCCAGCAGCGTAAGGCCGCGGGTCATCTTCAGCGCGCCGGGGCTCTCTACCCAGCCCTGCACGAAGACCTGACCACCGCCCAGCGCCATGATGGTGTCGCCCGGGCGCACCGGCACGGCGAGCGCAAAGCGCTGCGAGCGGCTGTTCATCTTGTCCAGGTCGATGATGATGGGGTCCGAGGCCTGCAGCAGCGGCTCTTTCAGATCCTTGCTGAGGCGGCTGCGTTGGGTGTCTGCGCTGACCAGGCCGGCCAGCTCGAAGCTTTCGACCTCGTCTGGGTCCACGCGGTCGACCGGGATGAAGAGCAGGCGCTGGGTGGCGTCTTCGGTGAGGCCACCGGCCTCGGAGATCATATCCAGGATGGTCGCCTGGGCGTTTTTGACCGTATACAGGCCGGGGTCGTCCACGGCGCCCAGCACACCTACCTGGCGGCTGCGGTACTCGGTCACATGCACGGCCACATGCGGGCGGTGCATATATTGAGAGAGCGCCTTGCGTAGCTCGGTCTTGAATTGTTTCTCGGTCAGACCGGCGGCCTGAATATCGCCAAGCATGGGCAGCGAGACCGTGCCCGATGACGTTACGCGAACGGTCTCATCGTCGAGTTCCGGCATGGCCGGGACCGAGATTTCGATCATATCGCCGGTGCCGATCGGGTAGTCGTAGCCGTCTATGGCCTTGGTGCGCTCGTCGTAGATCCGACGCAGGCGCGCCAGGTCGACCGCAGGCGAGCTCGCCAGCGATCCGGCAGCGATGGCCTTGGAGCCTTCGCTGGTGGCTTGGTCGCCGCCGACGGGCGACCAGCCGTTCGTATTGCTCCGGGCCGCACAACCGCCAGCCAGAGCTGCCAGAAGCGTGAGCACCAGAACATTTCGAGGGGAGTTCAAGTACTGAGTTCTCCTGAGCGACCTCACCGCCGCCTACGCGCCGAGTTGGGCCGATCGTCAGAGAGGAGCCCGAGCGGGCAGAGCGAACTCTGCCCGCCCGGGTCTCTACGTTTTACTGCGCCGGGGAGTCTGCGTTGAAACTACCCGCAGCAGACGCGATGCCAACACTGACGCCGGCAACCAAAGCGCCGCCACCGATGACCGCGCCGAGCACAGTGCCGAGCCCAGCGCCAACGCCGCCAACGCCGCCAGCGGCTCCTGCCGCTGGAGCAGCGCCAGCCGCAGCCGCCACGCCACACGCGCCACCGGTCGCCGTCGCCGAAGCGAGGGCCGGTTTGTTGCTATCTACGGCCCAGGCAACCGCGAGGCCGTTGGGGCCAACCGGTGCCGCGACCTTCTGGCCCTGGAAGCCGGAGCCCGAGGTCAGTTGCAGATGATAGGTGCCGAGACCGGCACAGCCGAGGGAGTATGTCCCATCGGCGGCGGTCGTCGCCGTGCCGACCTCTTCGCCGTCCGTCGAGAGCAGGACCAAGCCTGCCCCGTCTATGGCGTTTTTGTCCGCGTCATACACGGTACCGACCACATTGGCCTGCGGGCCCGCCGCGTCTTCCGCGACTGCCATGGAAACAGAAAATCCAAGAACCGAAATCAGCGCCAATGCGCCTGCAAAAAACCTCATTACATACACCCCTTCTTCTGGCTCCCGATCCGGAAACCCATTTACGTCCGCGGCATCCCCCCGAACAGCCGTGGCACCCTCAAACTTCTCATATCCTGCCCGCCCGAACGTTGGATACAGCAATCCCTTTATTAGGCCGGTATTGATGAGTCAATGCCTTTCGCGGCACGCCGCGTCAAGGCGAAAGCTCACCAGGCGGACAACCCTTGTCCGCACACGGCCCGAATTCCGAAAAAATGAGCAAAAAGGCGCCTTTGCGGCTCCCAGCGGCGACGCGCTCGACTCGCGCTTCCCCTTCGGCAAGGCTTTGCTGAACGCATGAGCTTCCGCCTCTATACTCGCTGCCAGATCGACGACGACCTCGATGCCGCGACCGATATCCGCCCCGATACCGAGGTCGACCCGGCCGAGGTGGGCGTGGCACCGGACGAAATCGCGCGGATCTGGGACGCCATCCGCCGCCTCTATGCCAGCGGCACCCACCCGGCCATCTCCCTATGTGTGCGCCGGCGCGGCAAGGTGCTGCTCGACCGCGCCATCGGCCACGTCTCGGGCACCCTGCCCGATGACCCACCCGACGCCGAGCGCGTGCCGGTCTCGGTCGATACGCCCTTTTGCCTGGCCTCGGGGTCCAAGCCCATCACGGCCATGCTGATCCACCTGCTCGATGACCGCGGCGAGCTGCATGTCGGCGACCCGGTCTGCGAGTATATTCCGGAGTTCGGCCGCTACGGCAAAGAGGCCATCACGATCCAGCATCTGCTGACGCATCGCGCCGGCGTGCCCAACCCGCCGCCCGGCAGCCTCAATGTCGAGCTGCTCGGCGACCCCGACCGCATCGTGGATCTGCTCTGCCACCAGACCCCCTTATGGCGGCCGGGAACGCGCATGGGCTACCACGCCGTGACGACCGGATTTCTCTTCGCCGAGATCGTCAAGCGCGTCACCGGGCGCGATATCCGCACTTATATGCGTGACGAGGTAGGCGACCCGCTGGGTTTTCGCTGGCTGAATTTCGGCGTCGAAGAAGAAGAAATCCCGCTGGTCGCACAGAACGCCTTTACCGGCGCACCGGCCGTGCCGCCGGTCTCCACCTTATTGGAGCGCGCCCTCGGCATGGATGTCCAAACGGTCTCCAAGCTGCTCAACGACCCACGCTTCCTGACCAGCATTTTCCCCTCGGCCAATGTGATCGCCACCGCCGACGAGGTCTCGCGCTTCTACGAGCTGCTGCGCCGCGGCGGGGAGCTCGACGGCCACCGGGTATTTCAGCCCCGCACGATTATGCGCGCGGTCGCCGAGCAGAGCTGGCTCGAGCCCGACTTCACGCTCATCCTGCCCTTCCGCTACTCGATGGGCTTCATGCTGGGGGCAGACTATATGAGCCTCTACGGCCTGCACTCTTGCCATGCCTTCGGCCACCTGGGTTTTACCAACGTGCTGGCCTGGGCCGACCCCGAGCGCGACCTCAGCGTCGCATTGCTGACCAGCGGCAAGCCCTTGCTCTACCCCGAGATGCTGACCCTGATCGAGACCATCTGGCGTATCGCCGCGGCCTGCCCGCGCGACGGCGCCGGTCTCAGTGGTGCCGGCAGCCCGGCGCTTGAGCTCGCCGAGCGCAGCGCTTAGCCCGCAAAACCGAGTTTCCTGTTGCGCACTGCCACGGGCGCAGGCAAGGTCAGTCCACGAAGTCGGTCGTTTCGAGGGGAACGCGGCGGCTTTGCAGGGAGAGGTCGATGGTCACCTGGGATGAAAAGAACGCAGCGCACCTGCTGACGCGTGCGGGCTTCGGCGGCAAGCCCAGGGAAGTCACGCGCTATGCCCGGCGCGGGCAGGTCTGGTGCATCGCCGACCTGCTGGCGCGCAAGCCCTCCAAGGCCAAGGGGCCGGGAAGATCCGAACGGGACCGCGACCAGGCCCTCAAGCTTGCCACCTGGTGGGCCAAGCGGATGAGCACACAAACCGCGCGGCGGCTCGACGAGAAAATGGCGCTCTTCTGGCACGACCATTTCGCCACGCAATATAGCGTCGTCAAGAATGTGAAACGCATGGCGCTGCAAAACCGCGTCTTTCGCGAGTTCGGGCGCGGCTCGTTCCATACGCTCTGTCACCAGGTGACGCGCGATCCAGCCATGCTCGTCTTTCTCGACAACATGGACAACCGCAAAGGCAAAATCAACGAGAATTTTGGCCGCGAACTGATGGAACTCTTCGTGCTCGGCGTAACCGATATCAATGGCGCCCCGAACTATACCCAAAGCGATGTCGAGGAGATCAGCCGCGCGCTTACGGGCTTCCGCATCGCCAAGGACAAGGGTGTGATGAAAGCCGGGCGCTTTGATGCCGACCCCAAGACACTTTTCCCCGGCACGAGCTTCGCGGCCAGCGGCAACCTCGGCGTGGAGCAAGCGGACGGCACTCTTTTTCCGCCCGCCACCAACGTGCTCGATATCCTGCTGAGCCACCGCGACTCCGACGGCGAACTGACCGCGGCGCGCTTCCTTGGCCGCAAGCTTTGGGAGTATTTCGCCTACCCCAACCCGGACAAGGCCCTGGTCGACGAGCTGACGACCGACTTCATTGCCGGCGGTTTCGTCATCGGCGACCTGCTGCGCTCGATCTTCTTGCACGATGAATTCTATTCCGCTGCCGCCAAATCGAGCACCGTGCGCAACCCCGTGGAATTCGCCATCGCCGCCATCCGGGCGTTGGAAGCGCGCGGCAATATGAAAGAGCTGCCCCTCCAACTCGACAATATGGGCATGCGGCTCTTCGATCCGCCCAGCGTCAACGGCTGGAACCAGGGGCTGCCCTGGCTCTCGAGCGGGCAATTTCTCGCGCGCCTTGAGTTCGCCCAGAAATGCGCCTCGGGGCGATCCTCCACGCTGAAAATGAGCCCCCGGAAGTGGATCCCCAAAAACGCCAGCACGGCCGACGAAGTCGTCGACTCGCTACTCGCGCGCCTGCAGATCCAACACGCGGTCCCGGCCGCTGCGCGCCAGGCGCTGGTCGATTATTTCGCAGGTGCGACCGACTTCAAGGACGAGGAAGTGCTCGAGAAAAAGGTCCGCGGGGCGGTGGCGCTGGCCCTGCAATTGCCGGAATTTCAGATCCATTAGGAGCAATGACGATGCCCAGAATTGATCGACGTCGCTTTCTTCAAGGTGGTGCGGCCACAGCCGCGCTGGCGGCGATGCCACGGCCCTTTGCCGGGGCGCTCGGCGTGCGCAACGCCTACGGTGCCGGGCCGGCCAACCCGATTTTTGTATTCGTGCAACTCGGCGGTGGCAACGACGGTCTCAATACCGTCATTCCGCTCGACGATACCGGGCCGGTGGCCCAGCGCTCGCTCTATGAGGCAGCGCGCCCGACCCTGGCCGTGCCTACCGCCGCACTCGCCCTAACCCGGATCGACGACGACCCGGTCAAGGGCACCGGGCTCGCCCTGCACCCGTCGATGCCGGAGCTCAAGGCACTCTACGACCAGGGCCGCGTCGCCGTGCTCAACGGCATCGGCTACCCCGCCCCGAGCCTCTCGCATTTCCGCTCCGAAGATATCTGGTTTGGCGCCGAAAATATCGGCCCCTTCCCCGGCGGTTGGCTCGGTCGCTACCTCGATACCTACTATACCTCGAGCGACCTGGTGGCTCTGGACGCAGACTCGACACTCAACCCGGCCTTCTTCGGCGACACCGCCAACGTACTCGCGGTAAAAAAACTCTCGCAATTCAAGCTGCCCGACGACTCCGTCTTCCCCGACGCGGTGGCCCGCAGGCTCGCTCTCGATACCGCTTACGCGAGCGAGGCCGACCCGCTGCAAACCGCCGGACTGCAGCAAACCATCGGCAACTCGGGCAATGTGCTGCTCGGCAAGATCGACGAATTCGCCGCGATCGACCGCAGCTGGGGCTCGAACCTCGAGAGTGTCGATGATAAATTCGCCGACCGCCTCCTGGAGATCGCCTCGGTCATTCGCCACGACGAGTTGATCGGCCCGCCTGTCGGCGTGCGCTATTTCCATTGCCGCCGCGGCGGCTTCGATACGCATACCGGCCAGGGCGCGCTGGCGGGCCGCCAGGCCGACCTGCTCGCTGCCGTAAGCCAGGGTCTCGCAGCTTTCTGGCAGGATATGGTCGACATCGGCGTAGAGGACCGCGTGCTGATCGTGACGATGAGCGAGTTCGGCCGCCGGGTCGAAGAGAACGGCGGCCTCGGCACCGACCACGGCGAGGCCTCCTGCCTCTTCGCCATCGGCAACACGGTCCAAGGAGGCGTACACGGAACCGTCCCGGCGCTGGACGACCTCGACCGCGGCAACCTGAAATTCCACACCGATTTCCGCAGCGTCTACGCCACCATCATCGACCGCTGGCTACAATCCCCCGGCGCCCACACAGCCCTGCTCCCCGGCGCACCCTACCCATTGCTCGACTTCCTCCCGGCCTAGGACCCGCGCCTCGTCCACCCTTCAACGGGAGGCCGCTTGCAGGAGAGTACGAATTCGCAACCAGCGGCGGACATAGATAGCCTGATCCCAGCAAGGGGAGCCGAACATGTCCGAACCGAACCAGAGCATGGGGCCGCTCGCGCCAGCGCCCCGGTCACTGCCGGCGCGTCTGCGCGCATGGTTTCTCTCCGGCGTGCTGGTGATCGCACCGGTTGCCATCACCTTCTGGGTGGCCGCATGGTTCATTGACCTGGTCGATAACCGGGTTCTGCCGGGCAAATTGATTCCCTACCCGGTGCCCGGGCTGGGCATGATCGTCACCTTCGCCGCGATCACCCTGATCGGCTGGGCGACCTCCGGCTTCGTCGGTCGCTTCGTGCACCGCACCGGCGAAGACCTGGTCAAACGCATTCCGGTCATCCGTGCCATCTACGGAGGCACCAAACAGATCTTCGAGTCCGTTCTGGCCGAGCGCTCCAGTGCCTTTCGCCAGGTCGCGATCTTCGAGTACCCGCGGCGCGGCACCTGGTCGATCGGCTTCCTCACCGGCGCGACCTCGGGTGAAGTCCAAGAACGAACCCAGCGCGAGACGGTGAATGTCTTTGTTCCGACCACGCCGAACCCGACCTCGGGCTACCTGCTTTTCGTGCCCCGCGACGACCTGATCCTGCTCGATATGACCATCGAGGAGGGCATCAAGATGGTGGTCTCCGGCGGCATCGTCACGCCGCCCTGGACCCCGGAATCCAAGCTACCGCAGGCCCCGGCGCCGAGCGACAGCTGAGACGCCGCAGCGACTGTTCGGACCAGCATTGCGACAAATCGACCTGAAACTGGCAAAATACCGTGGAAAACCTGGCGCATCCGACAGGTTCGGAGTTGCGCTGCACCAGCGGATCGACGACAGTCCAAGCTGGAAAAGGGGACCAAGTATGCAACATTTCGCTCTGACCGCCATTGCTCTGATCACTACCTTCTTGGTGGCTCCACCGGCCGTGGCCCACAATGACTCGTTTCCGATTGGCGGCCAGTTGCTGAAAATCGATACGCGCAAGGCCGCGGCGAAGCATAAATTCCTCTTCAAGAGCGTCAAGCAATCGGCAATCGTCGCCGTGCTCGACCCTGCCGTTGCCGGGTCAAAGCTGCTGATCCGCTGGACCGGCGCCAATGCGGGCCGTACCGAGTTGATGGAGCTTGACCCCAGCAAATGGAAGGGCCTTGGCAATCCGGCGGGTAGCCGCGGCTACAAATACCTCGACAAGAGCCAGGCCGCCGGGGTCAAGCTGGTACTTTGGAAACCCGGAGGTAACGGTGGCATGCTGAAGATCCTCGGCGGTGGCGTGAACTTCGACTACGAGATGCCCGCCAACCCCGACTCCGTCGAGGTTTATTTCGGCGTGGAAGACGAATGGTATTGCGCCGAGTTCGGCGGCGAGACCAAGAAAGCCGTTGCCGGATTCTTCCTCGCCAAGAAGGCCAACGCACCTTCGGCGTGCAGCGAGAGCGTCTGCGGCAACGGCACAACGGAAGTCGGCGAGCAATGCGACGATGGCAACCTCGACGAAACCGACACCTGCGACAACAGCTGCAACCTGCTGGCCGATTGTGGCGGCGGCAACGATTTCGACACGACCTTCGCGGGGATCCAATCGGTCATCTTCGAGGGCTACCAATGCACCAATAGCGGCTGCCATAACGCGGCCGGCTCCGGCCAACTGATCCTGACCGAGGGCGCTTCGTTCGGCGAGATTGTCGGCGTTACGGCTCTGCAGAGCTCGCTTTCCCTCATCGAGCCGGGCGACCAGGACGTGAGCTTCCTCTACCGCAAGCTGGCCGCACGAACGATCGGCGGCGAATATGCCGGTGTTGCAGGCAGCCCCATGCCGGCTGGCTCCATCCCGGCGCTCTCGGCCGACCACCTCGAAGCCCTGCGCCTTTGGATCCGCGGCGGCGCGCTGGAGACCGGCGTGGTCGCCGGCACGGCCGAGCTTCTCGGGGCGTGCTTGCCCGACCCGGTGGCCAACAAGGTCGAGCCGCTGACGCCGCCGGATGCGGCCGACGGTGTGCAATTCTATGGGCCGGGCTGGGACCTCCCGGGCGAGAGCGAACACGAGGTCTGCTACACGACCTATTACGACCTCAACGAGACGGCGGCGGTTCCCCAGGACCTGAAAGTCCCCTGCCCCGCGGCCATGGGCGGCCCGGAGCGCGAGTGCTTCAAATGGGGCTCGAACCTGCTACTGCAGGATCCGCAATCGCACCATAGTATCGAGACGGTCTACTCCGGCGCCTATGGCTGGGCGCATTCGAGCTGGGGTGGCTGGAGTTGCCTCGGCGGCGACCTCGACGGCACATCCTGCAACCCGACGAATTTCGGCGTCTCCGCCTCGATGGGCGGTGCCGAATGCGGTGCGCGCTCGGCGTGCAGCAGCGCGGTGCGCAACTCGGTTGCCTGCAACGGCTATGGGCCTCCCGATTACGCCTTCAGCCTCGGCGGCGACACGGCGACCACCGCTCGTTTCGGCGGCTCACAAGAGCCACGCTCGGAGATCACCATGCCCGACGATGTCTTCTCCGTGCTCCCGATGAAGGGCTATATCACCTGGAACTCGCACGCCTTCAACCTGACCGATCAGGATACGACGCTTGAGCAATACTTCAATTTCTACTTTGCGGAGGCGGGCGATTCCAACCAGATGAGCGCGATCTTCGACGCGGACGATATCTTCCGCATGAGCGTGCCAACCTTCCAAAAACAAGAGGTTTGCGGCACCTTTACCTTGCCGCGCAACTCTTACCTCTTCGAGCTGAGCTCGCATGCACACGGCCATATGGAGCAATTCCGCACCTGGCTGCCGCCCAACAACACCAACAAAAGCGATATCCCGACCGGCACCCCGGATTATATCAGCCGTATCTACAACGACCCCGTACAGATCCTCTACGACCCGCCGCTGCATTTCGCGCAGAACCTGAATTCGACCAATCGTCGCATAAAATATTGCGCGGTCTACGACAACGGCGCCGACGATATCAGCGAAGTGCGGCGCCACTCCCAGAGTATCGGCCTGGTCGTGCTGAACTCCTGTTCCAGCAGCGAGCGGCGCTGCCTCGGCGGCGCCAATCATAACAATGTCTGCTATGGCAACAATTGGAGGTGTGACTCCAGCGCCGGCGCCGGCGACGGCATCTGCGATGCCTGCCCGCTTGAGGGTGGCGTCACAACCTTCGACGAGATGCTGATTCTGCTCGGCAGCTATTATGTGCCCAGCGCGTCACAGGCCTTCCTCGACACGCCCGCGTCGTTGATGGACTGAACGCTCAAGCGGCTGAAGGGGCAGAGGCTTCTGCCCCCTCGGCCGCGGCCAACGCCAATGCTTCTGCGGTAATCCGCGGGCCGTCGTGGGCCAGCAGGCCGACGACCAGCAGGGCCCGTCCGGCCAAGGCGATCAGCAGCGCAGCCAAGGGGCCACCGTCAAAGGCGAACACGCCGACATCGAACGCAGCGAGAGTCCAGCCAACGCCGGCCAGAGAGACGCCGGCGAGCACCACCGCGAAGCTGCGCGGCCCCACGCGACCGAGTCGCGACACCGCGGCCGCTCCCAGGACCGCAAAGAGCATACCGCTGATGGCCGCCTCGCCTTGGCCTTGCGGCATTTCCGGGGCCAGGAGAAAAGCCGCCAGCGCCGGCCAGAGCAGGAAGGGCACGGCCAGCATCATCTTGATCGAGCCGGGAAAAGGTACGTCGCCGCGCAAGAGCACAACCGGCGACGGAACCCGCAGGGCGAGCAGCCAGGCGAGCGTCGCCACGACGAAAAGTGCGCTGCCCACATAGGAGGAGGCACCGGCGAGGTCCGCCCCGATCTGCGCGACCAGCGCGATACTGACAGCGAAGCGCAGCAAAGGCACCAACTCGCTGCTGGCGCGGCGAAAGCCCACCAGCAGGCCCGCCCCGATGACGATCGATAGCCAATTCACGATTCGTGTCGGTGCAGGTCTGCGTGCTCGGTCGGGTTGGTCGGTCGCGTATCACGGCCGGGACCGACGGTGAGTCGGATGGTGCCGAGGAATTTCACATTCACGCAGGCGTCGACCGGGCCCGAATGGCAATCGCCGACCTCGGGAATGAAGAAACGCACGGGACCGCCGGCAGAAACCGGCAGGGCGCTGACGCCGTCGCGGTAAACCACAATCGCGCTTGCCACGGCCGTAAGCGGCACACTGGCGGCAAAGTCCCCGTCCGTGGAGGCAAGCGTAATATGCGTCGCCTCGTCCGACACGCCGACCGCCGTGAGGATCGCGGCCAGCTCGACCGCCCCACCGCTTCGGCCCGGAACGAGCGCAGCAATATCCTCGATTTGTTGCGGCAATGCCGCCAATTCCGCGAACCCAAGAGACCCGGGATTCGCGACCTCGCCTTCTACTTTGAGACCGGCCATCAGCCGAGAAAGTAGCGCGCCGCCCGTCTGACGCAACAATCAGGCGAGAATATCGCAAACCGCATAGTTTTTTTGCTGATCTTCGATGCATTTGCGTATTGAATGGTGGCAGCCGGATGGGCTATTGTGTTTCGTGTGCTTCGCCCCAGGCGGAGGCTCATAGACCCTGATTTCCAACTTGGAGACCGATTATCGTGCGAATTCTGACCTCATTTTGCCTCGCAGCCGCTCTGCTTCTGATGGCGGCTCCTGCCGATGCCGTTCCTAGCCGTGAGGCGAGCTGCTCTTCCCTCAAAGAAAAGGCGGCCGGCCGTTTTCTCACTTGCCTGCTCAAGGCAGACTCGAAGTACGAGCGTGACCGCGAGCGTGGTCGGTGGTTCCGCAAGAAAATTCGCTGCCGCGATTCCTTGGCGAACTTCTTCGACCGCGCCGAGAGAAAATATGGGGGCGCGTGCGTGACCCGCGGCGATGCACCCGAGGTGATCTCCGACTTGGAAGGCATCGCAGATGACACCACCCGCTGGATCCGGACCAACGAAGGCGACGGTCCGGTTGAGCCGCTGGTTACCTGCGGCACCGGCACCTTCCGCGATTTTGGCGCGAATACTTGCCTTGGCAACGCGTCCACCGCGCCTGGCGCATGCGGCAATGGTGTCGTTGATCCGGGCGAAGATTGCGATTTCGGCGCGACCGGCGGGCAAAGCTGCGAGTCGCTTGGCCTCGGCTATGGCACCCTCGCCTGCGGCGCCGGCTGTCGCCTCGACTTATCGGGCTGTGCGAATACCACGGGCCCCGACGGACGTTTCCAGGTCAACAGCAATGGTACGGTCACCGACAATGTCTTGAACCTGCAATGGGAAGCCAAATACGATGCACGCACGATCCAGCATCGCGATATGCTCTTCCTGCAACGTAACCTGGACCGCATCTTCCTCTTCCAGATGAACCGCGAAGGCAGCTGCTGGGCTGATTCCTGCGATTGGCGCCTACCGACCCGATCCGAGCTCGTGTCTCTCGCCGGCCTCGGCCACCTCTGCTCCGAGTCGGGCCTGCCCATCGAACTCTGCCGGCAAAACGAGTCGCTGGTTTATTGGTCGTCCACAATCGCCCCGAGCACCGGCCTGCAAGTCAGCGTGACGGTGCCGCACGGAACGATCTCGATGCTCGGCTCAGACGATCTGGCCCGCGCGATCGCCGTTCGCTCGATCGACGGCAGCAGCGCTTATGGCAGCGTTTCGCAGGCCTTCCTGCAGGCGCCCGCGTCGCTGATGGACTGAATCGAAAAAACGGCGCCTACCCATAGGCGCCAGAAAAGGGGCCGCGCACCTTCGGGTACGCGGCCCTTTTTTTATGCCTTAGTCGAAGAGGACAACGCTGCGGATGGACTCGCCGGAGTGCATCAGGTCGAAGGCCTTGTTGATTTCTCCCAATCCCATGGTGTGGGTGATGAGCGGGTCGATCTCGATCTTGCCATCCATATACCAATCGACAATCCGCGGGACGTCCGTGCGGCCTTTCGCACCGCCGAAGGCCGTACCGCGCCAGACCCGGCCGGTCACCAGCTGGAAGGGCCGCGTCGAGATCTCCTGGCCGGCGCCGGCCACGCCGACGATGATGCTCTCGCCCCAACCCTTATGGCAGCATTCCAGGGCCTGGCGCATCGTCTTCACGTTACCAATGCACTCGAAGCTATAGTCGGCGCCGCCGCCGGTGAGCTCGACCAGATGCGCCACCAGGTCGTCTTCGACTTCATTGGGATTGACGAAATCCGTCATACCGAAGCGCTCGCCCAGCGCCTTGCGGGCCGGGTTCAAGTCCACGCCGATGATGCGGTTCGCACCCACCAGGCGCGCCCCTTGGATCACATTGAGCCCGATACCGCCCAGGCCGAAAACCACGACATTGGCGCCCGCCTCGACCTTCGCCGTGTTGATCACAGCACCAATGCCGGTGGTGACGCCGCAGCCAATATAGCAAACCTTGTCGAACGGAGCGTCCGAGCGGATCTTCGCCAGGGCGATCTCAGGCACGACGGTGAAATTCGCGAAGGTCGACGTGCCCATATAATGAAAAAGGCGCTTGCCGCCAAGTGAGAAACGGCTGGTCGCATCGGGCATCAGGCCACGGCCCTGAGTCTCGCGGATCGCCTGACAGAGGTTGGTCTTGCCCGAGGTGCAATAGCTGCACTCGCGACATTCCGGCGTGTAGAGCGGAATGACGTGGTCACCCGGCACAAGGCCCGTAACCCCACGGCCGACCTCGCGCACGATGCCAGCACCCTCATGGCCGAGGATGGCGGGGAAAAGGCCCTCGGGATCATCTCCAGAGAGGGTAAAGGCATCGGTATGGCAGACGCCGGTGGCTTTGATCTCCACCAGAACCTCGCCCTCGGCGGGGCCGTCGAGATCGACTTCCTCGATGACCAATGGCTCTCCGGCTCGCATGGCGACAGCAGCTTGGGTTTTCAAAATCTCATACCTCCACCTCTCTGCATGGCCTGCCCTGCTTCGGCTTTCAATGGCCGCGGCTTGGGAAGTGCGGCGAAGTCGAGTAGCGAGAAAACCCATGAGTGATCCCATCGCAGTGCGAAGCCCCAGTGTCGGCCAGGTCCTCGAAGTCCTCGTCGCCGTTGGCGACACCGTCCAGGCCGAAGACGAATTACTGATCCTCGAGTCGATGAAGCTGGAGATCCCCGTGCTGGCACCGCGGGCCGGCACCATCGCCTCGCTCGAGACCGAAGTCGGGGCGCAGGTCCAGACCGACGCGACGCTCCTCACGCTGACGGCGGCTTGAGCGGCACAATGCAAGTTTGCACTTTCGCGCCTAACGCCTAGGGAATTCATCATGAAACTCGGTTTGATGGTTGGCTATTGGATGTTCGGCCCCGAAGACCCCGGCCCGCTGGCGGTGGAGGCAG
This sequence comes from Deltaproteobacteria bacterium, assembly GCA_046583355.1. Classification (GTDB taxonomy): domain Bacteria; phylum Desulfobacterota; class Binatia; order UBA12015; family UBA12015; genus UBA12015. The sequence goes on along the minus strand of JAYGCM010000014.1, from coordinate 24,040 downwards.
AGAAGCTGGGCTACGATTCGGTCTGGACGGCCGAGGCCTACGGCTCCGATTGCGTCACCCCCCTGGCTTGGATCGCCGCGCAGACCAAGACCATCAAGCTCGGCACCAGCATCATGCAGATTTCCGCGCGCACGCCGGCCTGCGCCGCCATGACCGCCATGACACTCGACCACCTCAGCGGTGGGCGCGTGATGTTCGGCTTTGGCGTCTCCGGCCCGCAGGTGGTCGAGGGGTGGTACGGCCAGGAGTTCCGCAAACCGCTCGGCCGCACACGCGAGTTTCTCACGCTTTTCCGCGAGATGATGCAACGCAAAGGCCCGGTCGAGTTTCAGGGCGACCATTACCAGCTGCCGCTGCAGACCAGCGCGGGCCTGGGCAAACCGCTCAAACTCATCACCAAGCCCTTGCGACAGAATTTGCCGATTTACCTCGGCGCCGAGGGGCCCAAGAACGTCGCCATGGCAGCCGAGCTCTGCGACGGCTGGCTGCCGCTCTATTATTCGCCCTATCGCCCCGAGGTCTACGCCGACTCGCTCAAGAATGCGAAGCCGGATTTCGACGTGGCCTGCAGTGTCACGGTCAATATCAATGATGACCTGGAAGCCGCGCTGATGCCGGTGAAGATGATGCTGGCCTTCTACATCGGCGGCATGGGGGCGCGGCACAAGAATTTCCATGCAAATCTGGTGCGTCGGTTCGGCTTCGAGAAAGAAGTCGACCAGATCCAGGACCTCTTCGCCGAAGGCAAACGCGACGAGGCGGCCCTGGTCGTGCCCGATGCCTTCGCCGACGAGATCTCGCTCTGCGGCTCGGTCGACCGCATCAAGGACCGACTACAGGCGTGGAAGGACTCGCGCGTGTCGACCATCCTGATCGGCGACCGCAACGTCGACACGCTGCGCACCATCGCCGAGCTGGTCGCTTCTTAGCGCCGCGCGACTCAGGCCTTGGCGCTTACGCGGTCAAGCAACTGGACAATGACGAAGCCGAGCACCACGGCGACAAGCACGACAAGCACATTGGTGGATTCCGGGCTCTCCCAGGGCACGACATTGTAGAAGACCTTCTCCTTGAACTCCTTGGCCAAGGTCGCGCTATCTTCGACCTTGAAAGGCCAGATGCGGCGCAGGCTGCCGAACATGAAGCCGCAGAGCACGGCCATGGTCAACGATTGCGCCCGCTCGAGCAGGACGCGCAGGACCTTCGAGAAGCAGATGATGCCGATCACCGCGCCGGCGCCGAACGCCGCGACCGTCATGAGCCCCTCGGCCGTGACGTCGCCGGTGGCGAAACCCTTGAGCACGCCCGTCACATGGAAATACATCCCGAGAATCAGCAAAATGAACGAGCCACTGATGCCGGGCAGAATCATCGCGCAAATCGCGATCATCCCGCAAAAGAAGATATAGAGCGCGCTTGGTTCGGCCACGACAGGCACCTGGCCGGTCAGCCAATAGGCAAAAACGGCACCACCCACGGCCGCCAATAGGACCGTCGGGGTCCGGTTCTCGACCAGCCGTGCGACGATCAGGGTGGAGGCCAGAATCAGGCCGAAGAAGGCACCGAAGGTCGTCGCCATCTCGTGCTCGAGTAGATAATGCATCGGCCCGGCCAGCCCGACGACGCCGGCGCCGATGCCCAGGCCCAGCGTGAGCAGAAAGCGCAGGTCGAGATGACGGCCGACATCCGCAAAGCGACCGGCCCGCAAAGTTCCCAGGAACTCCAGGTCCACGTGGCTGATCGCCGTAACGAGGCGCTCATAGATGCCGAGAATCAGCGCCACCGTGCCACCGGAGACTCCAGGGACGATATCGGCCGCGCCCATACAAAGGCCGCGGCCGACCTGCTTCATATCTTCAACGACGGAGTCCTCTGGTCGATCCATGCCGGGGACGTATCGTGCCTATCGGCCGGCGGCAAATGGCCGCACCGAGTGCTGGCCGGCTGCGCCGGCTAGATCGCGTAGCGGGCCAGCAAACCCTTGGCGATGACCAGGCGCTGGATCTCGTTGGTTCCCTCGCCAATGATCATCAGCGGAGCGTCGCGGTAGTAGCGTTCCACGTTGAACTCCTGGCTATAGCCGTAGCCGCCGTGAATCCGCATGGCGTCAAGCGCGACCTCCTGACACATCTCGGAGGCGAAGAGTTTCGCCATGCCGGCTTCCACATCGGTGCGCTCGCCACGCTCTTTTTTCTCGGCCGCACTCCGCACCAGCAAGCGAGCGGCTTCAATCTTGGTCGCCATATCCGCGAGTTTCAGTTGGATCGCCTGATGGTTGCAGATCGCTGTACCGAAAGTCTCTCGCTCCTGCGCGTAGCGAATCGCATCTTCAAAGGCGGCCTGCGCCACGCCGACCGCACGCGCCGCGATATTGATCCGCCCGACCTCAAGCCCGGCCATTATATATTTGAAACCCATACCCTCTTCGCCAACCAGGTTCTCGGCGGGCACGGGGAAGTCCTCAAAGAAGACCTCGGCCGACTCCACTCCCTTATAGCCGAGCTTCGGCAGGTCGCGGCTGATGACGCAGCCCGCAGGCCCCTTCTCGGCAATCAGGTAGCTGATGCCCTTATACGCTGGATTCGTGTCGGGATCGGTCTTCACGACCAGCCCGAAAAGCGTGGCGGTGCGCGCGTTGGTCGACCACATCTTCTCGCCGTTGACGATATATTGGTCCCCTGTGCGCACGGCCCGAGTGCGAATATTTTGCGCATCGCTACCCGCATGCGCCTCGGTGAGACCGAAGGCAGCGCGCTTCTCGCCGCTCGCCATGGCCGGCAAAAACCGCTGTTTCAGGGAATCGTTGCCAAAATTCTTGATCGAGAAAGCGACCATCAGATGCGTATTGATGATACCCGAGATCGACATCCAGCCGCGGCAAAGCTCCTCTATAACGCGCGCATAGGTCACCACGCCAAGCCCCAGACCGCCATATTTCTGCGGGATGGTCGCGCCAAAAAGACCCATTTCCTTCATCTGGTCGACCAGATCCTGGGGGTATTCGTCGGCCCGCTCGAGCCGATTGGCCACTGGTTTCACTTCTTTTTCGACAAAATTCCGTACCGCTTCAATGATGTCGGCGTCGGCCTGATTCTCCATGCGGGGTCTCCTCCAGGCCAAGCTCTCCCACCCGCCGCCAGCTCCCGCAAGCCACCCGATCGCTACTCACGGTCGTTTGCCTTGGAGCTTTTCGCGCAGAGTGCTCAAGAGCGCGAATTTCCAGCTGAGTATCGGGGTACCAGCCATCACAACAATAGCGTCGAGGGACGACGGCCGCATAGGCTCCGTAGGTACCCCCCGTGCGCGGAGGTTCCGGCATATGATCATCGACGCCACGGCAAACACAGACGCCAGCGCTGAAAAGCTCACAATCGTAGCGGACTCGCTGGCCCAGCAGATCGAACGCGACTTCGCCTCGGTGGACACCAACCAAGGCCATACCACTTGGTTTACCGAAGCCATGCAGACCATGACCGACGACGGCTCCGTGCTGGCCGACTCCGATGACAAGATCCTGAAGGACCGGATCGGGTTTGCCGAATTGAAGGCGCTCTTCACACTACCCAAGGGTTTCGTGATTTCGAAGTATGACGGTATCCCAACCTGCATCGCGCATGCCTCTTCGCCCGGCTACGAGACTTACGCCACTGGATGGCATTCCGTGATCCTGCAGAGGCTCCCCGAGAAGCCACCCAAATCCAACCGCTGACTGCAGCGGCACCCCCTATCTGCGAGACTGAATACCTTGGCAGTCTTTGCAGATTCACGGCCACAGGTCTCCGTCCTGCTGCCGGCCTTTGAGGCGGCCGATACTCTGGGCGCCTGCCTGGAGAGCATCCGGCGCCAGACCCTGCGCGCGTTCGAGTGCATCGTGGTCGACGACGGCTCCCGCGATCGCACCGCCGCGATCGCTGCTACCTACGCCGCCCAAGATGGCCGCTTCCGGCTGCTGCGCCGCCCGCATGAAGGATTGGTCGCGTCGCTCAATGCTGGCACCGCGCTTTGCCGATCGCCTCTGATCGCGCGCATGGATGCCGACGATCTGATGCATAGCGACCGGTTGCGACTCCAGACCGACGCCATGGCCCGCGACCGCCAATTAGCACTTGTCGGAAGTCATGTACGGATCTTTCCGCGACGCCGGATCGGGCCAGGATTGCGCGCCTACGAAAACTGGCTGAACTCAATCGACTCCGCACAGAAAATCGCCGAAGACGCGTTCATCGAATGCCCGCTCGCCCACCCGACCTGGATGCTGCGACGCGAAATTCTCCAGTCCTTTGCCTACCGCGAGCAAGCGTGGAGCGAAGATTACGACCTGCTGCTGCGCCTCCTTCTGGCCGGTGAGCGCATCAATATCGTGCCGCGCCGCCTGGTCTGCTGGCGCGAGCATGACCGGCGGCTCACTCATTCGGCCACCAACCTGCGCGTCGAGAGTTTTGTCGCGGCCAAGGCGGCCTTCCTCGTACGCGGCTTCCTGCGCGACCACGAGCAATACATCCTCTGGGGCTACGGCAGCACGGGCCGCCACTTGCGCCGTGCCCTGCTGCCCTACGGCCGACAGCCCTCACATATCATCGAATTGCATCCCGGCCGGTTGGGGCAAAAAATCCACGGCGCGCCGGTTCTACCGCCGGCGGCCGTAGCCGAATTGCACGGCCGCCCCCTGCTCGCCTCGGTAGCCGGCGCGGGGCCGCGCGCCTTGGTCCGTGCGGCGCTTGCCAAGGCCGGGTTCCAGGAACGGCGCGACTTTGTCTGCGTGGCCTAGAGGTCCGGCCGCCGCTGCTGTGCTGCTGGTCAGGGCAACGGGCAAGCTCGATACAGAGAAGCCCCCGGCGCGGGCCGGGGGCTTCTTCGAGAGCGGGCGACCGGGTTCGAACCGGCGACAACCGGCTTGGGAAGCCGATACTCTACCAACTGAGTTACACCCGCAGGCGTGTATCCCGTCTTAGTAGCGGGCCGCCCGGCGGTCAACCGGGCACCATGGCCGCAAAAGCCAAGCTCTCAAGGGGCCGGCGGCGCGTGCATCGTCGTGACCTGGCCCCCTCCGCTCCAGGTCAGACGCGCCGCAAAGTCCCAGGACTCCACATCGCCCTCTTCCGGGTTGCGGTAGACGGGCTCGCCGGCCTGGCCGACAAATTTGAATTCATTGCTGATGATCCGAGCCGTCATGCCGAAGGGCAAAGAAAGCTGGTCCTGAATATTCTCCATGACCATCTTGGGGCGAGGGCCGCCGTGGAACTCCAAAGTGCCAAAAATCGTCTGCGCCCCGACACCGAAGACCTGGCCGCTGGGAAAGAAGAACACCAAATTCGCGCCGCCCGGAGTATTTCCGGTATCGACCACATAGGCGTCCCCAACGACCGTATGGCGACCGAAGCTGCTGGTCGTCAGCGTGCCCGAGCCGAGTTTCGCACTCGCGTAGCGCTTGGCGCAGATCTCACCGGCATCACTATCCGTACTCTCCAGATAGCAGAGGATGGAGAGGCCATCCCCGTTCACGACCGTTCCGGCCGGCATCTGTACCTCGATGCGGTCGACCTTCTCGAAGGCATCGGTCTTTGCCGAAAACCGAAACACCACCGACACTGCCGCGCCCGGCTTCGTGTCCGACAGGGAAATGGAAGTCGTATAGACATCCTCCCCGGCTACCGCCGCGACCGCCAGCGAGAGCGATAGCGCGACCATCATGAGACCAGAATATCGAGAACGCATCTGCCTTGCTCCTTGCCCACCCAGCGCCGGCCGGGCATCATGCGCGACAGCCGGTTCTGGATCTTTCCTATCCCGCCACCGCCCTGCGCAACAAACCGCGCCGCGACCATTGAGTCTCCCATGCACCGCTTTCACCGATAGGGCTACTCAACCCTATCGGCCCCGGCTATACGGGATGAAGTTCCGCAACAAAGAGAAGGATTCACATGAAGATCAGGAAATCGGCTTCGTTGGTGGCAATCGCTGCCGTCTCGTCACTCGCGCTCGCGGCCTGTAGCGGCAGCAGCAGCACCTCCGAATACCCCGTCGTGCAGGAACTCACCGAGTTGGGCTACGGCGCCTACCTCGGCACCCAGGCGCCCAGCCGCATCGAAGTCGATGGGGAATGGACGCATCATTTCTTCGACCCCACTGAGGAAGGCGCGGTCTGCCTCTCGGGCGAGCCCTTCCAGATCAGCTACCGTGAGGGCCCCTCTGACGATGTCCTGCTCTATCTCCAGGGCGGCGGCGCCTGCTGGGATTATGCAACTTGCTACGAGATCGGCCTGGCCTTCACGACCTCGAACGGACCGGTATCGAGCGGCATCATCGACCTCACGCGCGACGATAATCCCTTCCAGGATTTCGATATCGTCTACGTGCCCTATTGCGACGGCTCGGTTTTCATCGGCGATCGCACCGTCAACTATGGCGGCGAGCGGACCTTTCATCACGGGCTGCGCAACCTCACGGTGGGTGTCGACGCCATGCTGGCGAATTTCCCCAACCCCTCGCGCATCGTCGTCGCCGGCTCCAGCGCGGGCGGCTACGGCACCTATTCGGGCTACGGCGTGAGCCGCGTCGCCTTCCCCTCCACGCCGATCCTGCGCTTCAATGATTCCGGCCCGGGCCTGCAAAACCCCGAGGCCGCAGAGGATATCAGCGCCCGCTTCGAGAACTGGGACTTCCGGCGCCTGATCCCGACGAGCTGTACCGAATGCGACACGCAGCTCTCGTACATCAGTCTCTGGGCCATGGAGCGCGACAAGGATCTCCGCACTGCCCTTTACTCCTACCAGAACGACGCCGTGATCAGCTTCTTCCTCGGCCTCTCAGGCGATGATTACCGCGACCTGCTGGTCACCACCACCAACGATATTCAGCAGCGCGGAGGTGGCCGTTTTCAACGCTACTTCCCCCGCGGCAGCGGCCATACCGTACTTCTCAGTGGAAGTTTCTACACCCAGGAAATCGACGGCATGACCGTCCGGGACTGGACCGAGGCCTTCCTCAACAACAGCCCCGACTGGACCGATACCCTCGAATAAAGCCCCGCATCCCCACCCAGAGAAAGTCCCCCACCGGCCAAGGGGACGAAATCCGGTACACGTCCCCTGAAGGGGACGTTATTTGCCGCGGGCGCGGCGGAGGGAGACTCCGGCTTCGCGGAGGCAGGCGGAGAAGGCGGCCTCGGGGGTGTCGGCGGTGGCGATGGCTTTGACGCGGGGGTCTTCCAGGTCTTGGGCGCGGGCGAAATAGCCGCCGGCGCGTAGGTCCTGGAAAACCGAGAAGCGCATCCAGCCGCGGATATCGGCGCCGAAATCCAGCACGATCTCGGCCTCTTCGATGATCCGGCCGGCCTCGGCCACTGCGTCGGGAAGGTCGATTTTCTGCCAATCCATGCCCCACCCCTACTATGGGGGCGGCCCGATTGCGCGAGTGGTGGCGCGGGCGCGGAAAAAAAGCGACCATACGCGGATGCCGATTGAGTCACCGAATGCCCCCTTGCCGGGCCAACTCGCACCACTCGACCCCAGCGAAGAACACCGTCTGCTGCGCCAGATGGTGGCCGATTTCACCACCAATGAAGTTGAGCCGCAGGCGGCCGAGTACGACGAACGACACGAGATGAACGCGGGGCTGATGCGCCGCGCCGGTGCGCTTGGCTTGCACGGCCTGACTGTGCCCGAGGCCGACGGCGGCGCCGGGCTCGATGCCACCGCCGCGGTGATCGCGCACCATGAGATTGCCAAAAGTGATCCGGGCTTCTGCCTGGCCTATCTGGCCCACGCCCTGCTCTTCGTGAACAACCTTTGTCACGCCGCCAGCTCCGAGCAGCGCGCTCGCTTCCTGCCCGGCGCTCTTGCCGGCGAGGTGATCGGCGCGATGGGCATGACCGAGCCAGGTGCGGGCACCGATGTTTTGGGCATGCAGACAACGGCTGTGCGGCGCGGCGACCACTACATCCTCAACGGCACCAAAACCTTCATCACCAATGCCCCCGACGCCGGACTCTTTCTTGTCTATGCCAAGGTCGACGGCAAGGTCACCTCGTTTGTGGTCGAGCGCGACACGACCGGCTTCACCACGGGACAGAAGATCCGCAAGATGGGCATGCGCGCCTCGCCGATGGCCGAACTCCATTTCGAGGATTGCCATGTCGCAGCGGCCAACCGGGTCGGCGGCGAGGGCGAAGGCCTGGTGCATATGATGCGCAACCTGGAAATCGAGCGCCTTTGCCTGGCCGCCATGAGCCTCGGCATCGCCGACCGCTGCCTGGCCGAGATGACCCATTATGCGCTCGAGCGCCACGCCTTCGGCCAACCCATTGCCGAGTTCGGGCAGATCCAACGCTACGTCGCCGAGGCCTTTGCCCGCACCGAGGCCACGCGCGCTCTGGTCTACCGCGCCGCTGCCGAAGTCGGGCCGGACAAGCGCAGCCGCATTGCCTCGGACGCCGCCAAGCTCTTTGCCGCACCGGTGGGCAAGACGGTCGCCGATGATGCAATGCAGGTTTTGGGCGGCGTCGGCTATTGCTCGGAGTTTCCCATCGAGCGCTTCCTGCGCGACGCCAAGCTGCTGGAGATCGGCGGCGGCACGCTGGAGTCGCATCAGAAAAACCTGATGCGAGACCTCGCCAAGGCGTTGCGCCGATGAGCGAATTCCAAACACTCGCGACCATCACCGGGCAGATGTACCGCGACGCCCTGCGCGATGGCTCGGCCAGCCTCACGCGCCATTTTTGGATTGTCGGCCTGGTGCCGGCCTATACCATCGTGCTCGGACTCGCGGCCGCCTTGACGATGCGCCTGGGAATGATCGGCGGATTGCTGCAATACCTGGCGATGGCGGCTTGCTTGAGTTCGTTTCTTGCCGTCATCGGCGAGGCCGTCGCGCACCAACGCGTGCGCTTTGACGGCATGGCACAGACCTTCGGGCGCTACTTCAACTCGATCATTTCGGTATTCTTCATCTTCTGGATCGTCGACCTCATTCTCTCGATGGTCGCGCAATCCACACCCGATATTCTCTGGTTCGTGATCTTTGTGAAGACGGCGATCTTCCTCGTCTTCAACCCCGTCCCCGAGTTGATCTACCAGGGCCACCGCGACGGCATGGGCCTGCTCGAAGACTCCCTGCAATTCGTCAAGGCCAATACCATCGAGTGGCTTTTGCCGGTCCTGGTGATGATGGCACCCTTCTTCGCGATCAATATCCGCACGGGCTTTCTCGCCATGGCGCGCCTGAGTCCGACCAATGCCTTGGATTTTGCGATCGGTGCGATCGGCCAATTCCTGCCACTCACGGGTGCGCCGGCCTCCATCGTCGCGACCCTATTGGCAAGCGTCGCCCTCACCTGGATCATGCTCTGCCGCGGCTTTCTCTTCCGCTCGCTCTCCCGTGGCGGGCGTCGCCAGCGGATCTTTGCCGCGCGCATGCAATAATAAAAAAGGCGGCCGCATATCCATGCGACCGCCTGATTCACCCGCCGCCCCCAAGGGCGGCGCAGTTCCGTGCCCAGAGGCCCGGCCGCAAGCGGCGCCCTCTGTGCAAAGCCCTACTTCTCGGCCGGACCTCTATGCGTTGAGCTTGGCCTTGGTCGCGGCGGCCTTGGCGTACATCGCCAACTTCTCCAGTAGACCCATCTTCTCCTGGCCGATTGTCGAGTCGAGACGCGCGGCGATTTGCTCGGCCGTCCAGCCGCCCTCGCGGTAGACCGAGCGAACCTCTTCGGGTTGATTCCAGACGGCAATCTTGGTGCCGGCAACCGAGTAGATCTGGCCCGTGACATGCGCGGATTTATCCGAGAGAAGGTAGACGGCCATCGGCGCGATATCGTCGGCCGTGCCCATATCTTCAATCTCGAAGGGAACATTCTCGCTCATGCGCGTCTTGGCCGTCGGCGCGATGCAATTGGCGCGCACGCCGTATTTGTTCAGGCCGGCCGCGGCGCTGCGGGTCAGCGAAACAATGCCACCCTTGGCTGCGGCGTAGTTGGCTTGCGCCACCGAGCCAGCAAACGCACCCGAGGTGAAGGCGACCAAAGAGCCACTCTTCTGCTTGCGCATCACGGCCGAGGCCGCACGGAAGAGCGTGAAATGCCCCTTGAGATGCGTCGCAATGACGGGATCCCATTCCTCTTCGGCCATATTGAAGAGCATTTTCTCGCGCAGAATGCCGGCGACGCAAACGACGCCGTCAATCGAGCCGAATTCGTCACAGGCCTGCTCGACGATGCTCGCACCGCCGGCCATCTCGGCCACCGAGCTGGGGTTGGCAACCGCGTTGCCGCCGGCGGCCTTGATCTCCGCGACAACCGCATTGGCGGGCTCGCTGGTCGGCTCGCTGCCGTCCATCGAGACGCCATAATCGTTGACCACAACGCTGGCGCCAGCGGCGGCACAAGCAAGTGCAACCGAGCGGCCGATACCACGGCCGGCGCCGGTTACTGCAATGGATTTTCCTTCGAGCATGCCCATTCAAAACTCCTGAGTTGATTCCGTGAAGACCCCCGGAGGCTAGCGATCGCAGCCCGAAAACGCACGCTTCGATGAACGCTTGTCTTGTGAACTCAGGACCAAGAACCGCCCGCAGCCGCCCCTGGCAAAGGTATCTACAGATCGAGGTCGACGCCGATCGGACAATGGTCGGAGCCCTGAATCTGGTCCCAGACGAAGGCGCCGCGTAGCTTCGCCACCAGATCTTCCGAGGCGAGAATCTGGTCGATACGCCAGCCGATATTCTTCGCGCGCACACCGAAGCGCTGGCTCCACCAGCTATATTGCACCTTCTCGGGATGCAGGTGGCGGAAAGTGTCGACCCAGCCGCGCGCGAGCAACTCCGTGAAGGCCGCCCGCTCCTCGGGAAGAAAGCCGCTGGTCTTCTCGTTAGGACCTGGCCGGGCCAGATCGATCGCCTGCGGCGCGGTATTGAAGTCGCCGAAGATCAGCGCCGGTAGGCCGGTTTTTTTGCGCTCCGCCTCCACGATATCGAAAACCCGTCGGGTGAATGCGAGCTTGTAGGGCACCCGCGAATTATCGCGGTCCTTGCCACTGCCGTTGGGGAAATACGCGTTGGCAATCAGCAACCCCGGCAGCCGCGCCATCTGGAAGCGGCCTTCGATATCGTATTCCTCGACGCCAAGGTCAATCGAAAGCGCCTCGGGCGCCTCACGCGCCAACAGGCCAACACCGCTATAGCCCTTGCGACTGCGCGCCGAATGCAGGTTGAAATGCGGAAACGAGCGCAGCCGCCCCAACTCCTCTGGCACATCGGCGAGCTCAACCCGCGTCTCCTGCAGGCCGATCACGTCCGCCTTGAGCTTTCGGATCTCCTTGCAAAAACCTTTGCGCACACAGGCGCGCAGACCGTTCACGTTCCAGGAAGCAATACGCATCTGCGGCTACCTAACCGACGAGCCGCGCCCCTGCTTGCCGGGCAAAGCCCTGGAGGTCCGGCCGAAAAGCAGGGCTTTGCACAGAGGGCGTCGATTGCGGTTGCTGGCAAGGAACGCGACCGAGCAATGGCCGTTGTAGACTCAACCGGTCAGCGCGGCACGAACGAGAACACCAGGCGGCGACTGCGCCAGCATCGGCCCTGGGGCACCGACCTCTCGGCCGGGTCGAACGCGACAACAGGCGGGATTGCCCTCCGCCTGAAGCAACGCCTGCGCAAGCCCCTCGGCTTCCATTGCCTTGCCGAGAAGTTCGTCGAAGGACATGGCTCTGGCCGATTGAACTCACCATGGCGATTGCTCCCTTCCTGTGGAGGCCGAGAATCTCGACTGCCTCAGCCGAGGCATGCAGGGACTGAGCGTCCGCCTGGCGCGTGGCATCAATCGCGTTTTCGGGCGTCGTGGTTCTCTTTTTCCCGATCGTTTCCACCACCACGTACTCAAGACCCCACGTGCGATGCGCAACGCGCTTGCCTACATGTTGCTGAACGCTCGCAAGCACGGTGAGCGAGCGATGCGGCGCTGGCTTGATCCGCATTCGACGGCTGCATTTTTCGACGGCTGGAGCGGACCCGTCAACCGCCCGCATACAGCCGCCTGCGCGACGCCACCGCGCAGCTGGTTGATGCGCATCGGCTGGCGACGTCGCGGTTTGATCCCTCCGGATTTCGTGCCTTCGGGTTGAGCTTTTGCCCCGACTTCTCGGGTGCGGGACCGCGCGGAAAATAGCAGATCACCGGCCGCTTGAGCGCACCATAGCTATTCCGCGCGCGCGAGAGAGAGAGAGTGAGAGTGAGAGAGAGAGTGAGTGAGTGAGTGAGAGTGAGAGTGAGTGAGAGTGAGTGAGAGTGAGTGAGCGCTGCAGTCCAGCGGCCGCAAGCGGCGCCCGGATGCAGGCGGCGCTCGCGGTAGGATGCTGGTGAGATATGCAGACTGGGTGAATCGCGTTGCCGACCGCCTGCCCCGGATTGCTGTCTTTTCTGAGGCGCGCATTCCCTCGGCCATTCTGGGGGTCGATGCGATTGTTCAGGAACTCGCGGACGAGCATGCGTGTGAGTTCCGTGCCTGCTCCTCGGTGCAGGTCGATGCGGCCGATATCGCCTGGGCCGACTCCCTGGTACTGGTGCGTGGCGCGTCGCCGGCCGAATTGCGCCTGCTCATTGAGGCACAACGACTCGGGCGCCTTGTCGCCACCTATATGGACGATGACCTGGAGCGCGTGCCGGCCGAGGCGCGCAGCGGCTATTTCTTCACCGCCGCGCTGGTGCGCCAGAACCTGGCCGAGATCCTGCAACGTGCCGATGCGGTCTTCACACCGGCCGAGACGCTCGCCACGCGCCTGGCCGATCGACATTCCATCGACACCACCATTCTACGCCAACCCCGCCCCGAGACGCCCGCGACCACTCCGCCGCCAACCTCGGAACATCCGCAGCCACGCGTGCCGGCGCAGGCGCCATCCGGCGCACCTCCGCACCTACCACTCGAGCCTCGCCTGCCCGCCGGCGACGACTCGCCCGTGCGCATCGCGTTTCTCGGCAGCGTCGACCACACGAGCTTTCTCGAAGAACTGCTGGCCGCGCCCCTGCGCGCGCTGCGCGAGCGCTACGGCAATCGCATTGACCTGCTCTTTTGCGGCGCGCTACCGAACTTCGCAGCCGAGTTGGGCGCCACACGGGTGCCCTACGAAATGGACTTCCACGCCTGGCGGGAGCGCGCGGCTGCACTCAAAATCGACATCGGCTTGGCGCCGATTGCCGCGAGCGAGTTCCACCGCGCCAAATACTGGAACAAATATCTCGAATACGGCTCCCTCGGCATCGCCGGCCTCTATTCCGCCGGCTCAGCCAACGCCGAGGTGGTGCGCCACGGCGAGACCGGCCTGGTGCTGCCGGGCCAGAGCGCGGCCTGGGAAGAAGCCCTGATTCGGCTGATCGAAAACCCCGAGCTCTGCCAGACAATCGCCACGGCCGCCCGCCGCGACGTCGAGGCGCGTTTTTCCGCCCGCGCCCTACGCGGCGAATGGGCCCGCGCCCTCGCACCCTTACTCAGCCACCGCGCCCCCGCTACGCCCGCCCAAGAGGTCCGCCTGCCGACATCCCGCCTGCGCCACCTCCGCGATCGCCTCGCCATCTACGGCCCCGCCCGCGCCACCGAACGAGCCCTCAACCGCCTCCGCCGGAAGTGAGCACGCCGGAAGTGAGCAGGAACCCTCCGGGGTTGTCTGAGGGGAAGTGAGCAGGAACTCTCCGGGATGGGTTCAGGGCTGGTTTTCGTAGGCTTTTACTACGGTTTCGGTGGGACCGTCGGCACGGATGCGGCCGTTTTCCACCCAGAGGCAGCGCTTGGACATGCGGCGGATCGTGCCCATATCGTGGCTGACGACGACCAGCAGCGAGGCGTGGTCGACCATCTCATCGAGGCGTTTTTGTGCCTTTTTCTGGAAGCGGACGTCGCCGGCTGCGACGATTTCGTCGAGCAGCAGAACGTCGGGCGCAATCGAGGTCGAGACGGCAAAGGCCAGGCGCAGGAACATCCCGAAGGAATAGGTCTTCACCGGCCGTGCAAGTGCAGCACCCAACTCGGTGAACTCGGCGATCTCCGGCGTGCGCTCCAGCGCCTCGCGGCGTGACATGCCCAGGAGTAGCGCGCGGGTGAGAATATTCTCATAGCCCGAGGCCTCCATCTCGAATCCGGTCGCCAGCTCGAAGAGGCTGGCGATATCGCCCTCCACCAGAACATCGCCACGGGTCGGCTGGTAGATGCCACACATGGTTTTGAGCAGCGTCGTCTTGCCAGCGCCATTCCATCCGATCACACCGACGCACTCGCCCTTGCCGATCTCCAGCGAGACGCCGTCCAGCGCCCGCACGAGACCACCCTGGGCAGGCTCGACCCGGCGGCCCAGAGACTCGGCAAGGCGGTCGCGTAGACGCAGGCCGCGGCTTACGGAGAAATCCAGACCGACATCCTGGAGGCGGATCATAGCCAGAACACCACGGCGTGGCGGGCGCGGCGCATCACGACCCAGGCTGCGGGGAGAAGAATCACCAGCACGAGTGCCGTGGCAAGAAAATGTTCGAGCGGCGCCACGCCACCATAGATCACCGGCGTCCGCACCAGCATCATCAGATGATAGAGCGGGTTGATCGTCAGCAGCCAGCCCAGCCCGTGCTCGGTGAGCATCTGTGGCGGGTACATGACGGGCGTTGCGTAGAAGAGCGCCTGCACCACCACGGTTTGCAGATGCTCAACATCGCGCACCCTCGTATTGAGCACGGCCGAGATCGAGGCCACGGCGAAGCCGAAGAGCAGCCAGGCGACCAGCGCCGGCACCAGCGAGAGCCAGGCCAGGTTCAAGGGAGCACCGAAGAGCAGCGCGATGGCAGCCACAGCCGCCAAGCCGAGCGCCAGCAGAACAAAGGCCGCCAAGGTCATGCGCAGCGGGTAGGTCGCCAGCGAGACGTTCGCGACCTGCTTGATATAGCCCTCGGCAGCCAGGAAGGCGATCGCGCCGCCTTCGACGCAGCCGACGAAGAAGGCCCAAAGCGTGAGGTTCATGAAGAGGTAGGGCAAGAACTCCGCGAGCTTCTGACCGAAGAGTTGTGAGAAGACCGTGCCGATTACGACGGCCATCCCCAAGGGGGCGAGGATCGCCCAGGCAAGCCCCAGGCCGGTGGCCGTGTAGCGACGGATCAGGTCGAGCCGGGCCAGTTGGCAGGCAATCGTGAAAGTATGCAGATAGCGCTGGTAGGCGCCGCGCACGCGATAGATGCCGCCAGCCTGAGTACTCATCGGAACCACCGCAACACATCCTGCGTCGGGCGCCGCCGATGCGCCTCGATCCAGGCATGCTGCCGACGTCCTTGCGGCCACGCGCGCAATGCCTCGCCGACCCCGGGCAAAGAGGACCATTCCCGGACCAGGCAGCCGCCCAGCACGAGCAAGTCGCGACCGACGCCCCGCCAGCCGCAATGACGCCAGGTGGCCGCATCGGCGTTCTTCCAGCGCATCATAAAACGATTCTTGACTGAATGTCGATTCAGCGCGGCCGAGACGTCAGATCGGCGCTCTGGCACAATTTGGCGGAGGTGGAAACCAATGGCCTGCGGGACATAGAGACAATCCCAGCCGAGGATCTGCGCACGCCAGGCAAGGTCCGCGTCTTCGCGGTAGGCGAAAAAATCCGGGTCGAAGAACGCACCATCAAGCGCTACATCGGAAATCATCGAGCGGCGGTAGAGAGCCGCGGCAGCGGTGGCGCCGAAGACCGTCTCTTCGGTCTCGAAGCACCCGGTATCAAGCGCACCGGAGCCACGGTCGAGGTGGCGGAAGGAACGGAAAATCTCCATGCCGGCCGAGTCGATCCGCGGCGGCGTAAGCGGCTCGAGGTCCTCGCCCAGGCGCAGCAACTTGCCGCAAAGCGTGCCGAGGTATTCGCCTTGCCCGGTCCGCTGCGCCAGCGCGGCGAGGAAAGCCGGCGCCAGGCGCGTATCGGGATTGAGTACCAGAACCCATTCGGCCTGGGTCTGTTCGATGGCCCGGTTCTGGCCGGCGGCGAAACCCAGGTTGGTGCCTGCCCGGTCGACCCGCGTCACCACGTGGTGGCGCTCGGCCAATGCGGCACTGGCATCGCTCGAGCCATTATCCACCACCACGACCTCCTCGGGAGGCTGGTCCTGCGCGGCCAAAGCGTCGAGGCAAGTGGGGAGAAAGCGCGCGCTATTCCAGGTGACGATCGTCACCCCGATGCGCGGCGAACTGCTCAAGCGCCGCTCACGCGGGCCCGGATAGGCAGGCTCACCACGCCGGTAAAGGGCGGCTCATCGCCCGCGACCACCTGGAAAACGAGGGCGCGATCCCACCAATCATAGCTCTCGTCGAGATGCGCCGCGCCGCTATGCAGCGCAACCGAGACCGAATAGCTCCCCGGCCCGAGCAGCCACTCGAGCTCGAAGGAGGCCGTATAGGTATGGCCTGCCTCGACCAAGGGCTTGGCAACGCCGAGATGGTGGGTATTGGAGCCGAAGACATCGTTGCCCAGACGGTCGCGGATCGCGAAGCCGATGGTCGGGAACTCGAGGCCTTCGCTCAGACGGAAACGGATATCGACCCGCCCTGACTGGCCTACCGTAAAGAGCTTCGCCGGCTCGCCAGCCGCGTTGAAGATATCGACGCCTTCGATCGTGGCCTCGCCCGAGCCCGCGCGCGTGCTCACGCCGCCATCGGCCTCTGTCAATTGCTTTATTTCAGACGCGCTTTCTTTCTCGGCGATCAGGGCGTTGTAGAAATCGTACACGGCCGAGGGCGTGCCATCGTGAATGACGCGGCCGCGGTCGAGCAGCAGAACCCGGTCGCAGATGCTCTTCACCGCAGAGGGGTCATGCGTGACAAAAAGGATCGTGGTTCCGGCATCGCGCATTTCACGAATGCGACCCATCGAACGATGCTGGAAGAAGGCATCGCCGACCGAAAGAGCCTCGTCGACAATCAGAACATCGGGACGCACGGCCACCGCAGAGCTGAAGGCGAGGCGCACCTGCATGCCCGTGGAGTAGGTCCTTACGGGGTGGTCGAGATGGCCGCCGAGTTCTGAGAATTCCTCGATCCAGGGCAGCACGCGGTCGATGGTTTCTTCATCAAGGCCGAGCAGTTGGCACGAGAGGCGCGCGTTTTGCCAACCGGTGAAGTCCGGGTGAATGCCGATGCCCAGCTCAAGCAAGGCCGCGACCCTGCCTTCGACCGAGAAGGTACCCGAGGTGGGTGTCGAGGTGCCCGTGAGCAGGCGCAAAAGCGTGCTCTTGCCGGCCCCGTTCATGCCAATGATGCCGACCGACTGGCCGCTTTCGATCTCGAAGCTCACATCGGCCAGCGCGACCTCGACCTCAAAGCGGCGCACGCGACCGCCGGTCAGCCAGTCCAGCACGCGGTCGCGGGCGCGGGGGTAGCGCTTGTAGCTCTTGCCCAATCCGTGTGCGGAGACGCGACCCATCAGAGGAAATCCGGCATTTCGGGCGAAAAGCGCCGGTAGGTGACGCGCCCGAACCAGAGCGCGGCGAGTGCCAGCAAGGCATGCGGGATCAGAGGCACGAGATTCGGGAAACGACCGTCGAGGAGAATTTCCTGATAGCCGACCATGATGCGCGTCATGGGGTTCAGCATAAGCGCCGTCTGGGCCCATTCGGGCAGAACGCCGAGGGGGTAGACGATCGGGGTGAACCAGAACCAATATTGCAGAAGGATGCCCACCATCTGGCCGACATCGCGGAAAAAGACGTTGAGCACGCCCAGGCCAACGCCGAGGCCGACCGCGATCAGTTGCTGCAAGAGGACCAGCGGCAGGTAGCCCAGGATGGCCCAGCCCGGCAAGCGCCCCGTCAGCAGAAGCAGGACGCCGAGAACCAACATCGCAATCATGAAATTCAGAGTGCTGGAAAAAAGCACAATGGCGGGCAATGTGGTGCGGGGAAAGCTGACTTTCTTGATCAGGTTGCCCTCATCGAGAAAGACGCTGGTCGAGCGCTGCAGGATCTCGGTGAACATCCCCCAGGGCAGAAGCCCGGCGCAGAGGAAGATGCCGTAGCTCAGGCCATCATCGAGACCGGGCAGACGATGGCGCATGATCTGGCCGAAGACGACCGTGTAGACCAGGATCATCGCCAGCGGGTTCAGCACCACCCAAAGGCTGCCCAAGGCCGAGCCGAGATAGCGCTGCTCAAACTCACGCTGCGCCATGCCGAGAACGAAGCGCCGATAATCCCAGAGTTTTCTCATTGCACGAAAAGAGAAGTTGCCAGAAGCCGAGGCGGCTTGCGAGCGCACCTCTAAAGGCGTCGCGCCGAAGGATCGGCGAGTAAATGGTCGCACCCGGATTCGAACCGGGGACCCCCGCCATGTGAAGACGGTGCTCTAACCAACTGAGCTATGCGACCGCCTCTGTCGCTAGCAATCGAAGCCCGCACAGAAAAGGGGGTGACCGTTGCCGGCCACCCCCTTCGTGTCGTTTTCGCAGCGAAGAGCGCTCAGGAAGGCTGCGTCGCGGTGGCCGCTTCGCCTTCGGCTGCCGCGTCGGCCGCACCAGCGCCGGCGGCGTCATCGGCTTCAACCGCGTCGCCCTCGCCCTCGGCTTCGGCCGCGGCCTTGGGCTGGTCGAGCTTGATGATCCCGGCCTCGAGGCCGCCGATCAGCACGGCACGATCACCCGCCGGGAGATCGTACCAGGAAGCCGGAACGCCATCGACCATTTCGATGACTTCCACTTCTTCGTCGTCATCGTCGAGGTCAACCGGGATGTGGCGCCCGACCTGTTTCAGCCATTGCGTCGCCGTCTCCTTGGACTTCTCGTACTCGCGAGCGGCGAAAAACGAGTCCTTCGCCCCTTCCCAATCTTCCTGATTGAATTGGGCGATGCCGAGGAGAATATGCGCCAAGGCAGGCTTCTTCAGCCCGCCCTTCTTCAGGCCCTTATGCAAGGCTTCCTCTGCCTCGGCCCAGGCGGCCACGTCGAGGTGAAGCTGCGCCAGGCGAAGGTAGGACTCGCCATTCTTGCCGCGCGAGGCCGACTGCGTCAGCGGGCCAATGGCCTTCTCACGCTCGCGGGCGAGCAGCCAAGCCTGCGAAATCAGATCGTAGGCCTTGCGGTCTTTTTTGACCGTACCGGCACGCATCCCCTTCTGCATGACCATCGCGGCCTGATAGGGGATTTCCTGGGCGAGAAAGAGCTGCGCCAGGTTGCGATATTCGCTGTCCTGGTCGAGCATTTTCTGGTGGTAGGCCAGTTCCAGAACGGCCAGCGCCTCCCGCTCTTTGCCCAACTCGTTATTCAGCGCGGCAAGCTGAATGAAATAATTCTTCTTGGGGAAGCGAGTGACCAGAACCTTCAGAACGCCGACTGCTTTTCTATATTGCTTGGTCTCAAAATACAGCGACGAGAGCAATTGCAGCCAAGGCTCTTTCGGGTTCCCGCTGCCTTGAATGGCCTTGATCACCCAAGGAATCGCCTTGCGCCCCGAACCCTTCTGGGTCAGCGCGATGGCGTACATATAGTAGGCGTCGGGCGAAGGATCTTCGGTATTCTCGAAGTATTTATCAAAGGTGCGCAGCGCATCCGTGTAGCGCTCCTCCATGACGTAGAGCTGCGCCACGTTCATATAGGTTGCGGTCTGCGTTGCGTCGGGCAGAGCTCCGGGTTCGAGAGCCTTCTCAAAAGCGACCAAAGCCTTCTTGTAATCCGGCGGGGTCCGTGAAGAATAGATGAAGCCGTAGAACTGCCACATCGTGGCGGTTTCGATACCCTTGAGCTTCCTGCGATCCTTCATCTCTTGCAGGATCTCAAGCGCTTCGACCCATTGCTCCGCCGCCAAGGCTTCCTGCGCCTTGATGATGCGCTTGGCTGCCCAGGGGCCCGGCGCCTGCACGCGCCGCAGCTGCGGCTTGGCGCGACGCTTCTTCTTGTCGGCCGCACCCGCGTCGTACGCGAGCGTGAAGACCAGGAACAAACTCAGGAGAGCAGTGAAGATCGCTCTCGCTTTAGTGCCGGAAATCACCATAGGGAGCCTTGTCACTCTTCTATTTCAAAAGTCAGAACGAGTTCGACGCCGGCGCGAGACACGGGCTTTCCGTCCTGAACTTTCGGTTTGTATTTATACTTGCCAACGGCGCGCTTGGCGCTCCGCTCGAAGTAGCCCCTGGGGTCCGCATCGACGATTTGCACATCGGTTACGGTGCCCTGCGGCGTGATGGTAAAGCGCAGATGCACCCAACCCTCGATACCGCGCGATTGCGCACGCGGCGGGTAGCGCGGGTTGACCCGCACCAGGGGAACAATGTCCATATCGGCCGAGCCGATTCCGACACCACCAGCCAGCGCCATCTGTGGCTGCGCGTTGATTCCCATGCTGTCCATATCGAGCTGAGAGGGAGCCGTATCGAGCTCCATCGCTTCCATTTCCGGGGCCTCTTCGACCTGGTCCTTGTCGGGCAACTCACGCTTGCGCGATTGGGTATCCGTGTCGCTGCGGGTGCGCAGGAAATCGTCAATCCGTACGCCCTTACGCCGCTCCAAACCGCCCGCACCAATCGCCACCAGCGATTGCATCAGGGTGACCAGCGCCAGGGTGACCAGAAGGGCACCGACCGCCGAACCTAGAAGCCGTATGCTCATTCCATACTCGGATCGGCCGCAACCGAAATGCTCTCTACGCCAGCCAGCTTGGCCGAGTCGAGAACCTGGATCAGCAGACCGTTCTTGGAATCCTTGTCGGCCTGAATGACAACCGAGCCCTGCGGGTTCTCGGCGTAAAGGCGCTCGATATTCGCGCGCACGGCACGCGGATCAATGATCCGCTTGTCGATCCAAATCTGGTTATCTGCCGAAATTGCGATGAAAATATTCGCGGTTGCCTTCGGCTCTGCGGTCGATGCGTATTGCCGATTCACCTCGACGCCGGATTCCTTCACGAACGATGCCGTTACGATGAAGAAAATCAGCATGATGAATACGACATCGAGCATCGGGGTCATGTTTACCTCAGCCTCTTCTTCGGCCGATCCATGTCTACGACGCATGGTTTACTCCTTGCCCGGAGACAAGCGATCTGCGACCGCTTGCGTCTCCATTTTTGCTTTATTCGTTAGCTGGGTGCTGAGAATCAGCCCGGAAAGTGCGGCCACCATGCCCGCCATTGTGGGGATCGTGGCCTTGGCTACGCCAGAGGCCATTGCGCGCGGATTACCGCTGCCCGCAAGTGCCATGACATCAAAGACCTCAATCATTCCGGTAACCGTTCCCAGAAGCCCGAGTAGAGGACAGAGGGCGACGAGGCTGGCAATCATGGGAAGCCCACGATTCAACTCCGACGCGACCCTTGAGACGAGAAGGTTGCGAATCTGATGGGCGTACCATGAGGTCGTTTCCTCACGCTTATCCCACTCGTCGATCACCTGCGCCACGAGCACTGGATGGCCTTTCCAGCCATACCAGAAGCGCTCGAAGAGCAGCGTCCACATGACGAAAGTGACCAGCACGATCGTCATCAGGACACTGCCGCCGGTCTCGAGGAAGTCTCGATCCGCCGAGAGCATGTCGATGAACGCTTGCACGACTCAGCCCTTCTTGCCCTCGCGCTCTGCCTGGCGCGCGATCAAACCGGCACTCTGCTCCTCGAGGACCTGCACCATCGCCTTGCTGCGACCCGCGACAACACTGTGCAGAAGCAGCAGAGGGATCGCAGCCACAAGGCCAAGAACGGTCGTGACGAGAGCCTGCGAAATACCGCCGGCCATGAGCTTCGGATCGCCCGTGCCGAAAAGCGTGATCGCCTGGAAGGTATTGATCATACCCGTAACCGTACCGAGCAGGCCCAGCAGCGGTGAAACCGCGCCCAGAACCTTGATGAGCGTATTGCCACGCTCAAGGCCTGGTACTTCGCGAAGAATCGCCTCATCGAGCTTGAGCTCCAAGGTCTCCACGTCGGCTTCTTTATGGTCAGCATACACCTTGAGGACGCGGCCCAGCGGATTGGACTCGTCAGGCGTCTCGCTGCCCTCCTGAGCGCGCATCTTGCTACCGACCGACATCAGGTAAATGAAGCGCCAGAGCGCCATGCTGACACCAAGAATGCCGAGTACGATGATGACGTAGCCGACGATTCCGCCCTGCCCGATACGCTCGGTGAGATCCGGCGTCTGGACAAGAGAGGCGAGCAAGGAGCCCCGCGTCGGGTCAATCGAGAACTGAACGATGCCACTGGTAGCGGCCGAAAGATCGGCGGCGTTACCCGGATGGCTCGAACCCGGCTGGCGCGGCAGAACCGCAAGCTTGCCGGTCTCGGGCACGTAGCGAAGGAACTTGCCGTCAGCGATCGCCGTGAAGGGACCGACACGAACGACTTCGGTCTCGATCTCTTCGCCGTCAGGCGTCTGCACAATCGCCGTGAAGCGCGAGATCTTGCCGCCTTCAATGATTTCCTGCTGTAGGGCGAACCAGAGCTTCTCCAGCTCGGCGACCTCCGGAAGATCCTTGGATTGGGCGAACTCACTGAGGAATTCGGCCCGGCCGGGAAGCTCAGCGCTGACCAGCGAGGTCTCTACAAAGGCGAAGGTATCGCCAGCGACCTGCCGGACGACCCCAAAGAGCTCGCCGAGCGTACCGAGACGGTTGCGCAGCTGCTCTTGGAGACGCGGGATCTCGAGTTCGTTGACCTCGAAGACTTCTTCGAGTTCTTCGGAGCGAAGCTCCTCGTTTTCCTTGTCGACAATGGCCGCCACCAGAAGCTTCTTCTGGTTGGCCTTGTCGGCGCGGAAAGCAGCTTCACGCCGCTTGTTTGCGCTATTCTCGGCACGGCCGCCACGGCGGACGATGTCGAGTAATTGCTGGAGATTATCCGCCTGCGGCGGGGCCTCCGCCTGGGCGAATACCGGTGCTCCCGGCAACAAAAGAACGGAGACCAGAGCCCCCACCATCAACTTCTTCGCAGTCGTCACTAGCGTGCCTCCGTGCCAGCCGGAACAGGAATCTGCAGCAGATCCGGTGCTATCTGCTTGCGAGCCACGCGGATCGCGTTGGTAATACCCGAACGATAGGAGTCGTCGAGCTTGGCCCATTCGTCCGCCTCGCGATTCCAGAAGCCGGTCTCGCTACGATCGGAGGTCTGATAGACCAGCGCAACGCGCCCGACCTGCAGGAAATCGACCGTACGCTTCGAGCCGTCCGGAAGGGCGAGATCGCCCGTGTAGGCCTCGATGGAGCGGCCGTAATCGTTCTCGATCTGGTAGGCTTCCATCAGGCGACGGAATTTCTCCGATACCGTGACGTCGGCTCGGTTCATCAACTCGCGCAGATTGTCGACGCGAGCCTGACGCTCTTCTTTGAGGAAGGGCATATCGAGGTCGACGAACTGATCCAGCGACTCGATCATGCGCATCATCAGCGGCAGGATCTGCCGACCAACGCCGGTGACACCGTTGATCTGATCGCCCAGCGACTGCATTTCATCGGCCTGAGCCTGAATCAGAGTCTCGACCTGCCCGTTGTAAACGCGCAGCGCCTTGACCTCGTCGAGAGCCTGACGATAGGCCGCAGCCAGATCGTCTGTCTCTTCGACGATTTTGTCGATCCGTACCTGTGAGGCCGCCGAGGCGACATCCGTCTTGACCTCTGCTGCAACCGCTTGGTCTACCGTTGCGGCCGAAGCCGGCGTCAGGCTGGCAGCGAGCCAGCCCATGGCCAAGGCGAGCCGCAGGTACTTCCCGCCTGCACGGCGTGCCGTCGTTGATTCCATCCGTTCCTCCATATTCCAGAAAGCTGACCGCTCTATGCGCAAACTCCCCGAACAGGGAGAGGCTATTGCGGTTTTGCTCGATCCTCGCTTTGCCCTCTTTTTGCCCGATTTACAAGGGCACCCGTACTACCGGACCCACCTACCGCCCACTATGTGGGAGGCCCGGAAGGTTTTTTGCGAGAAAAGTGGTGGATCGTCGTCCGGACTCGATAACGGATTCAGGTGGTTTTGCAAACGCAATATACCATGGCTGCCGGTGGCTCCGGCGCCCGGCTTCCGGTAGACAGGTCAGGCCGCATGGATCTCATATACGGAGACTACGAAACTTGAC
>JAYGCM010000059.1:0-53126 GCA_046583355.1 Deltaproteobacteria bacterium | reverse complement strand
ATTGCTCCTCCTCCTTGCCGTCGTCATATTCGCCGGGGCCTCGCTCGGGCAAATCCGCTTCGATAGTTCCGTCGAGCGTCTGATCGACAAGAATTCCGCTGACTGGCAAATCCTGCAAAAGACCAGCGCGGCCTTCGGCAGCGATGATGTGATTGTCGTAGCGCAACTCGGCACCGGCCCCGCGCTTGAGGCCGGCCGGCTCGCGCGACTCGCGGCGCTGGGCGAGCGCATCGAGGCCATCGCCGGCGTCGAGCGCGTCTGGTCACTCACTGCCTCCGGGAATGTCCACGGCGAAGACGGTGCGCTGGAGATCCGCGACCTGAGCGAAGAGTTGCCCCAGGACGCCGCCGCGTTGGCCGATCTGGCCGAGGAAATCCGCACTTCGCCGCTCTACCGAAACCACCTCCTGAGCCCCGACGGCCGCACGCCGATCCTTCTGATCTTTCCGCAATACCCACTCACCGATGCCGATGGCATGGTCGACGAGTTGCGCGAAGTCCTCGCCACCGCGGGTGGCCCCGAGCGCCTCATCATGACCGGCAACCCGCCCTTCACCACCGCCGTGGGCCGCACCATGCAAAGCGAGCAGGGCCGTTTCACCAGCATCACGCTGGCGCTACTGGTGTTGATCCTCGCCCTGGCCTTCCGCCAGATCCGCGCCATCGCCCTGCCCCTCCTGGGTGCGAGTGCCGCGGTGGTGATGGTTCTGGGCGCGATGACCTGGCTCGGTGGCAGCATCTCGACGCTCTCGACCATCCTCCCCTCGCTGATCCTCGCCCTGGGCATCGCCTACTCGATGCATTTTCTGGTCCGTATATCGCAGGATGGCAGCCGCGCCGGCACGACCCGCGCGCTGCGCCATATCCTCCTGCCGACATTGCTCTCGGTCGTCACAACCATGATCGGCTTTGCCGCACTTGCCACCAGCCAGATCGACGCGATCCGCGAATTCGGCATTCTTGCCGCCATCGCAACGGCGGCGGTCGGCGTGACGGCCCTGCTGGTTCCGGCCGCCGGCGCAGCCTGGCTCGGCCCGCGCCGGCCGCAAAAGGCCCCGCCGGGAGGCGCCCTCCTGACATCGGCCCTGACCGGCTGCCGACGCGCCGCCAGCCAACATTCCGGCGCCATTCTCATCGTCGCGCTGGTGGTCGCCCTGGGCACACTCGCGGGCATCAGCCGGCTCTATGTCGATACCAGTTTTATCGACTACCTCGAGGCCGACCACCCCGCGAATATCGAACGCCTCGAAGTACTTGAGCACGTCGCCGGTCCGATCCCACTGCGCATCACTTTGGATGCCGGCCAGGCCGGCGGCATCCTGCAACCCCAAGTCCTCGGGCGCATGCAGGCCTTTCAGGATTGGGCGAAATCGCAGCCCGGAATCGATGCGAGCTTCTCCATCACCAACCTCTTGGGCGAGATGCATTATGCCTGGCAAGCCGCCGATGGCGAGGATGCCACCCGGGCTCTGCCGAGCTCGGCCGGGATGGCCGCCCAATTTCTCCTTCTCTACGAGTCCAGCGATTTCGCCGACGACCTCGAAAAGCTCCTCTCGGCAGACCGCTCGGAGGCCGTGATCTGGGTCCGCACGGCGATCTATAGCTCCGCCGAAGCGCGCGACGCAGCAGCCGCGATCCGCTCCTGGCTCGCCACCAATATGAGCGACCTCAACCCGCAGCTGAGTGGAACTCTCTTCTCCCTGCTGCAGAGCAGCGACGAGGTCGCCGCCGGACAGGCCCGCAGCCTCGGCATCGCCCTGGTCGCCATCGCATTCGTTTTGATGGCCGTGCTGCGCTCGGTGCGCCTCGGATTGCTTGCGGCCGCGCCCAACCTGTTGCCCATTCTGATGGTCTTCGGCGTGATGGGATGGGCCGGAATCCCTCTAAATCTAGGCACGGCAGTAGTCGCCTGCCTCTCGCTCGGTGTTGCCACCGACGACACGATCCATTTCATCGTCGCCTGGCGTCACGAACGCGCGCGCGCCCTCGGCGGCGAGGAAGCCTTGGCGCGCACCTTCGCGACCGTCGGGCGCGGCATCGCGCTGACCTCGGTCGCGCTACTCGCCGCTTTTACGACCCTCAGTTTCTCGTCCTTTGCCGCCGTCCGCGACCTCGGCTGGCTGACGGCGCTGACGATGGTCAGCTGCCTACTCGCCGACCTTCTGTTGCTGCCGGCGCTTCTGGTGCGCTTCGGACCGCGGCCAACGGCCCACCAGGCACCCGTCGCCAAACGAGCTACCGCCGCGAGCGCTTGATTCCAGACCGCGCGTCAGGGCAGGAGCAGTACCGGAATGCCGGACCCCGAATACCAACCCGAAGCCTCGGCCCGAAACGGCGCTGCCGCCGACACCTATGCGGCCATCGCCATCGGCTCTCTCGCGCTCAGTAGCTGGCAACCGGCACAGCGCCTTGCCACGCTGCTCACGCAGGAGACTCCGGGCCAAGAGATATCCTTCCTTGGCACCGGCGTCCTGATGGCGCTGGCTGGCGCATGCGCAATGACCCTGCCGGCGGCGCGGAAAAAGGCAGGTCCCTGGACTTTCCTATTGGCGGCCATCGCCGTACTTGCCCTCCCGCTGGCCTGGTGGATGCTCGGCCCCCTGCTGCCACGTCTCGCCGGACGTCTGCCCACGCTGACCAGCTGGCCGCGCGTATTTGCCTGGCTAAGCCTCCTGAATCTGGCCCTCATCGGCCCGGCGGCCTTCACCCTCGGCGCGAGCACGATGGCCCAATGGCGCGCGCGCGACTCGACTGGCCTGCGCCTTCTCGCCGGGCTGATTGTGGGTGCGAGCATCGGCGCGCTCGCCACCGCGGCGCTTCTGCCGCGGCTCGGGACACCGCATACACTCGCCGCCGGGGTTGCTCTGGCCGCGGCCCTCCACCTATTCGGAAGTCTCGGGCGACGTCGCGGCCAGCGAGCAGCGACCGCGGCGCTGGTACTGGCGCTTCTCGCGTTGGCCCTCTTGCCGCCCAACCTGCTGGCGCGCGGGCTAGGCCGGCGCTTCGGCCCCGTGCTCGCCTTTGCCGAGAGCGCCCAGGGAATCTCTTTTGTCACCGATGAACCCGATCGCGGTCGCTTGCTGCGGGGGGCCGACGCACGCCCACTGGGCGCTGCCGCCATGCGCCACGACGACCGAATCCGCGCCCATCTGCCGCTCCTCCTGCACCCGGCACCGCGCGACCTTCTCCTGCTGGGGGCGGGCACCGGCCAGACGCTGCGCGCCGCCTCGGCCCACCCCGATGTCTCGATTATACTCGCTCCGGACGACCCGGCGCGGCTCCCATTCCATCCCTTCTTCGACAAGGGCGAACCCATGACGCCGCGCGTGGCGCCGCGCGATCTTCTGCACCGCCCCTCTGCGGCAGACTCTTTTGACGTAATCGTCCTGGACGCCCCCGTACCGACCAGCCGCGCTTTCCAGGCCGCCTTCAGCGAGCAGGCACTGCGGCAGACCGCCGCCGCATTGCGGCGCGGAGGCCTCTTCTCCACCTCTTTGGACACCACGAACTTACCCGACACTGCATTGCGTCAAGTGCTGCGGCAGATCACGGCCTTTTTTCCTCATCTTCAAATCTGGTCGTTCGGCGCCGGCTACCGCTGGGCGATCGTTGCCAGTGCCACGCCCTTCGGCCCCGAACTCGCGCGGCTGCGCCAGGCCTGGCAGCAGCCTTCCCTGGCCACGCAGATGCAGGAGGCCGGGTACCCGACGCCCTTCCATCTACTCGCGGGTTTTGTGATGGCGGGTCCCGATCTCACACACTTCCTCAAAGAAGAGGCGCCTGCGGGACCCGAGAGCAGCACCGCCACTCGGCTCGGGCGCCTGCCCACCACTGAGTTCGGCTTTGTCGGCGCCTCGGCGGACCCGCGCATGACGGCGGTCCTGCGAGCCGAATCCCTGCACAGGCGGACCTTCGGGCGGCTCTTCGCGCGCATGGAATTTACCGAGACCAAGCGTCGCGACGTCGTCGGCCAGCTCAAAGCGCTCGCACCGGACGGGCTTTCCCCAGCCGAAATCCGGGAGATTCTCGAATTATTGCGCCAGCAATGACCCTAAAAGGGGCGAGATTGCGGGCTGGACGCCTGAGAGATTGCGCTACTCGACAGGGCAAAAGCGCCCGAGACCAGGCCCGCGTTGCACCTCTGCACGATGGCCGCCAAGAAAAGGACTTGAACCGCAAGAGTTCCGCGTGCATCCTGTGGCACGCCGCTCGCAGAGAGCAGTACTCCCCCCACCGAGCCTCCCCCCTTCTGTTCCAAAGCAATATTTCCCAGAGAAAAAAGTAGCCTTTCCCACCGTTCTGCCGATAGGGAATCTTGTGGACTTTCCACACCTGTTCGGCAGGTCCCAACTATTCACATTCCGTTCCTCCGGAGGTTCCGCAAAATGAAGAAGCCCGTCGTAATCATTCCCTCGATCCGCACGATCGAGGCAGACCGCATCGCCGCGATTCCCGAAGACGTCGATATTTTTGTCGTCGACGACTCCGATGGCACCATCAAGAAATCCCGCGACAATATGACGGTCTTCACCTATGACGACCAACGCGAGGTGATGGGCAAAGATTACGACCTGATTCCGCATAAGACCGCGGCCTGTCGCAACTTCGCCTTCTACTATATCTACAAACATACCGACCACGACGTCATCATTACGCTTGACGACGATGTCTTCTGTCCGCCGAACTTCATGGATGCCTATTCCGCAGTCGGCACCGAAGGCACCTGGCCCAATGTTCAGGTCGACGGCTGGTATAATACGATCTCGTTCCTCAATGAGTTCGGCGAAAACGGCCGCACCCTCTACCCGCGCGGCTTCCCCTATTGGTTGCGCCACCCGCTCGAAGAGAAATTCAGCGACGCGACCGGCCGCCTGACCTGCGTCATGGGCCTGTGGAAAAACGTCCTCGATTACGACGGCATCGACAAATACCTTTTCGATGACTACGAGGCGCTGCGCAATGACGTCAAGCTGGTCGAACCGCTTCTTACGGTCGGCTCACCTGAGTGCCCGACGAAGTTCTCCTTCTGCGCGATGAACTTCGCCTTCCACCGCGATATGTTGCCGGCGGCCTACCAGATGCCGATGGATCGCGAGATCTCCAAGCATTACCCGATCTGGCGCTTCGACGATATCTGGGCCGGTTATGTGATCGAGGCCCTGGTGCACAAACGCGGCGGCCAGGATCTCATCGGGATCGGCGAACCCGTGGGCAAGCATCTCAAAGAAGGCAACCTCAAACGCGAGGTCCTCGGCGAGCATTACGGCCACCTCATGTCGCCTTATTTCTACGCCATGATTGACGCCGGCGTCGACGCCGCCAAGCCCGGCACCTATGCCGCGATGTACCAGGACGTCTTCGGCCACCTGGTCGATCATTTCACCAGCATCGCCGACGATGTACGTTGCCCGCCGCTCTACCGCGAGTACTTCATCGAGACCTTCACGCGTCTGCAACGCTGGTCGCAGCTCTTCGAGCGCGAAGATGCCGACGCGCCGCAGAAGGCCGTCGGCTAGTACAACGCCAGCCTCGTCGGGGCCGGAGCGGGAAACCGCTCCGGCCCTTTTTTTTGCCTCAACGTCGCAGCATACCGGGCCCGAGCGGTTGCAGCCGGAGATGGGTTGAGGCAAGTCTGGAGCATGCGCTGGATCGCTTCGTCGCAACAGCGCGTAGTCTCCTTCCACGAAAACGACCAAGAGAAGTCGGAAAGAATGCAATGAAAAGAACAGCTCTGATCGCCACCGCCCTGCTCATCGGCCTCAGCTCCTCGTCTGCGCTCAGCGCGGACCTGCCGCTCGAGAACGAAGAACAAAAGACCTTCTATGCGCTTGGCCTCCAGCTTGGCGACAATCTGAAGACTTTTGAACTCACCGAGGAAGAGGTCGTATTTGTACAGCAAGGAATGCGCGACGGTGCCCTGGGCCGCGAGCCGGCTGTCGATGCGGCCCAATACCGATCGAAGTTCCGCGCGCTGGCACAAGAGCGTTCCAAGGCGCGTGCGGCGGTCGAGAAGAAGGCCGGTGAGGCCTTTTTGACGGCAGCGGCGGCCAAGTCCGGCGCCGAAAAAACCGACTCCGGGCTGGTCTACCAAACGGTTACCGAGGGCAAGGGTGTCAGCCCCAAGGCGACCGACCGCGTGAAAGTTCATTATACCGGCAAGCTGCTTGACGGAACGGTCTTCGACAGCTCGGTCGAGCGTGGTACGCCGGCTACATTCCCACTCAATGGCGTCATCTCGTGCTGGACCGAAGGCGTGCAGAAGATGAAGGTCGGCGGCAAAGCGCAGCTGGTCTGCCCGTCAGATATTGCCTACGGCGACCGCGGCGCGCCGCCGAATATCCAGCCCGGTGCGACCCTGGTCTTCGATGTCGAGTTGCTGGAGATCATCGAGACAAAGGCACCCGGCAAGGTGGAGAGTCCGGCCGCGGCGGAGTAAGCCTGCCGGCATGGAGACCCGCATAGGCCCATGCTGAATCTCGCATCACAAACCGATGCCGCCTGGATCGATCAGGCTCGTCAGAATATCGACGAGATCCTGATCGACCACGCGCATTGCGAGAAGAAGGCGGCCTCCACCGCTCTGAGCCTTCTCTTCCGCTATCCGCATTACACGGCCCTGCTGGTGCCGCTCTCGGAACTGGCGCGTGAGGAACTGGCGCATTTCGAGATCGTATTGGGCCACCTCGACCGTCGTGGCGTGACATTTCGGCGACTCAAGCCCAGCCCTTATGCCGGTGAACTGCTCGAAGCCGTGCGGCCGCGTGAGCCCGAGCGAGCCCTCGATACTATGCTCTGCCTCGCGCTGATCGAGGCCCGCAGCTGCGAGCGGATGAAACTGCTTGCCGAGGGACTCGACGACCCCGAGCTATGCGCTCTATATGCCGGCCTGCTGGCAAGCGAGGCGCGCCACCATCAGAGTTATATCGAACTGGCCTATATTGTCGCTCCCGAGGCACCCGTGCGACGCCGGCTAGCCGAGCTCGCGCACCACGAAGCGCAGGTTCTGGCGCGGGCGCCACGGCACCTGCCACGCATGCATACCTGACACCATTGCAGACCCGATATCGGACGAATTTCCCTGTTGCCCGCACGTTTCAGGCCATGGTAGCAATGGTCATTGACTCGTTTCCGCGCCTGCCGTGTAACCGCCCCTAACACCTCGGCGGCTCGCCAATGGAGTCATCTGCCCCCTCAGAAATCCGCTATCTCCCCAGGAGGGAAACAATTGAACATCTTCGCTATCGCCATCGCCGTCATCAGCCTGGTCGCCGCCAGACCCGCATTCGCAACCGACGCCAATGACCTCTGCAGCGGCAACCCATGCGTGATCAGCGGGGCTCATACCGTGGATCCCGACTCGATACTTGAGTTTGGAGCCACCACCGCCGTGGAACTCAGCTCCTCGGCAAAGATCAAAATCGGTTCCGCCGGCGAACTGGTCAGCCGGCGCATCACCTGGAACGCCGCGTCCTTGACCATGCGAAGTGGCGCCGAGATCGACGGCGACGGCCCGCTGGCCCAGGTCTTCTTCAACGCCGGCGCTGGCTCGATTTCGATCGAGTCCGGTGCGACCATCGATGTACACGATAATATCGCGGGCAATATCACGCTCAACGCCACCGGCGATGTGAACGTGGCCGGCACCGTGAACCTTTCGGCCAGCCAACTCGATGCCCAAGGCGGAAGCTTCCGCATCGCGGCGGGCGGCGCCGCGATGCTCTCCGGCAAAATCCTCGCGAGCGCGACGGGCAGCGGCGCGGGCGGTGGCGATGTCTCCGTGCTGGCCGGAGGAGATATCTCGATATCCAGCGAGATCACGACCAAGGGAGGCGAGTTCGGCGGCGGTGCGATCGATTTCGAAAGCAATTCAGGAAATATTGTCTTCACGGGAGATATCGAAACGTCAGGCGGTCCGCCCGACGGCGAGGCCGGCTCGATCGACTTCCTCGCGTTCCTCGGCTCGGTCGATATCCTCGGCGGCATGGACGGGCGCGGCGGCAGCGGAGCCGACGAAGCCTGTGGCGACGGCGCGCCTCTCCTGATCAACGCCAGCGGCGATATCGACCTGCGATCGGAGCTTCGATTCATCGGCGGCAAGCACTGCTTTGGCGGCGAGGTCGATATCAGCACGAGCGCCAATTTCACCATGCATAGCGGCAGCTCCATGCTCCTTACGGCCGGCGGCGCCTACGGCAGTGGCGGTGGCCTGACGGTCTCGGCTACCGGAAACGCCACCCTCACCGACGCCGACCTCACCTCTCCGGGCGGTGGCGGTACCGTGGAAGTCATTTCCGGCCTGACTACCGAAATTCTAGGCGAAATCGATGCCCAGGGCACCAGCGGCGATGGGTTCGGCGGCAATATCCTACTCCAGGGCTGCATCGTGAATGTGGCCGCCAGCGCGGAACTCGATACGCGCGCCGGCTTCACCTACCCCGGTCTCGGCATCAACGAGATACGTGCCAGCGGCGCTATGACGGTGGCCGGTCTGGTGCGCGCCTCCTACGAGAACCGCTTTCATTACAAGACGGTAACGCCTGTTCTGAGCGGCACGATCACCCCGAGCGCCGTCTTGACCGAAAACCTCGATCTGCCGGATTGCGAAAGCGCCTGCGGCGACGGCACCATTGACGAGGGCGAAGTCTGCGACGACGGCAACCTCCGCGGCTGTGACGGCTGTAGCTCGGATTGCTCTCGCATCGACAATATTTGCGGCGACGGCCTCCTCGAATGCAATGAGATCTGTGACGACGGCAACATGGACGACGGCGACGGCTGCGAAGCCACCTGTGCGCCGACCGGAGTCTCCGGTGTGCGCATCCCGGGCCGCAAGGCCGCCAACGGCTGCCTCGTCGAATGGGACCTGACAATCGCCAACCCGGCGATCAACTCGTTTACCGGGAGCATCGACAGCGATCAGGAATGTATCGACGGGGACCCGCGCTGCGACGCCGACAATGAAGTCGATGGGCGCTGCACCTGGGATATTGCAACCTGCGTGATGGTCGATAACCCGGACCTTGCGAGCTGTAACTCCGGCGCGATCCAATTCCTCAAACTGCGCAAGCCGCGCTACGCCTACGGCAGCGACGCGGTGAATATCGCCAACGCCGATACCATCGCCAGCGCGCTGATGGCGCTTGGTGGCACGGTCAAGGCGGGCACCCAAACACTCCAGAGCGGCCCGAGCCTCTCCACTCCCGGCGCCTGCACCGAACGCTATGAGTTCCATGTGCCCGTAGGATCGCGCGGCCAAACGACCAAACCGCTGAGCATCGGCGCCCGCGACGATGCCGGCCATATTCTCGTCGGCAATAAAATCAACCTCACCTGCCTGCACAACGATGCCATCTGCGGCAACGGCGAGGTGCAGATCGGCGAGCGCTGCGATGACGGCAACCGCGACTCCTGCGACGGCTGCTCTTCGACCTGCCGAATCGAGGAATGCGGCAACGGTACGCTGGAATGCGGCGAGCAATGCGACGAAGGCGATGCCAACGGCACCGACGAGAGCCGCTGCAGCTCTTCCTGCCAGATCACGCCAAGCGATGTGCGTATTCCCGGCGGCGGCAGCAAGAAAACCGATTGCGTGGCCGAATGGGTGGTCGAGACCTCGGCGGCCGGGATCCCGACCTCGAAGAGTGGCCTTCCCAAGCCGCTGGCCCTTTGCCGCGCCGGCGACCCCAGTTGCGATTTCGACCTCGAAAAATCCGGCTGCCAATTCCGCGTCTGGGGCTGCTTCGGCGCCGCGGACTCGCGTCTGGGCTGCACCGCGCAGGTGCCGGCCAGCATCGAGCTACGACGCCCGAGTGCTCGTGCCCGCAAAATAACGGATCGGCGCGCCCGCAGCGTCCTGACCGAAGGTCTGAGCGGATTGGCGCTGGGGGCACCCGGCACGGAGAGCTGCACCGGCGTCATGCTGGTCGATATCCCGTCGGGCGAGAAGCTCCGCATGTCGACCCGAACCGGAATTGCGGGTGCCAAAAAGAAAGACGGCGATCGCCTCAAGCTGCAATGCCTGAGTAATTAGGCAGCCGTCAGCGGCACTTCCCGGCGACTTGGTGAGCCGCCGGGTACCCGAAGATCACGGCGGTATCACCCCTTGCCATCATTGGTATCATTGCCTACAATGATGGCGAAGGGTGCTATCCATATGGCAACGATCAACGTCCGCAACCTCCCCGACGAGGTCCACTTGGCGCTACGCGTCCGCGCCGCTTCGGCCGGTCGAAGCATGGAGGCCGAGGCGCGTGCCATCCTATCAACCGCCTGCCTCGATCCGGCGGCACCATTGGCCGCCACGGCCCTGCAGGAATGGGTCGCTGAGTCCTGTACGGACTACGGCACCAGCACCGCAGCCGACGACCTGATCGCCGAGAGACGCCGCGAAGCCAAGCGCGAATGATCGCTCTGGACGCCTCTGCATTGCTTGCCTGGCTCTTTACCGAAGAAGGTCACGAAACCGTCGCGCCACATCTCTCGCAGAGTCGGATCTCGGCCATCAACCTGAGCGAAGTCCTCGGGCGCATTGCGCGGGTCGGTGACGATGCCGGCGCACTCCACCACCTGATCGGCCGAACCACACTTGAGGTCGTTCCCTTTGCGGCCGAAGACGCCCTCCTCGCGGCCGAACTGATCCCCGCTACCGCGGCCCTCGGCCTCTCTCTCGGCGACCGCGCATGCCTCGCCCTGGCCAAACGCCACGCAATTCCGGCCATCACAGCCGACCGTGCCTGGGCCAAGTTGGATCTCGGCATCACCATCCAAGTGATCCGCTGAGTCCCTGGAGTCCGGCTCGGACGGCCGGACATAGACTGTCAGCGGATCTTTTCCGTGCCCGTGCGGCTGGTATCGTAGCCGGGAAAACTCTCGATTGCGGTGCGCAGCGCCTCGCTGCGCAGGACGGCAATCAGGGCCTCGCCAGGTGCCGATTCAGCGAAGTCCGCGCGCAGAACAAGATCGTAATCTTCGCTCTCGATCGCAACGAAATCGAGGCCAAGAGCGGCGGCGGCCGAACGCACGCCCATGCCGACATCAACCAGCCCGCTCGAGACCGCCACGGCGGTCGAGGTATGAGTGAAGACCTCGCGGTCGTAGCCGGCGATGGTATCGGGGTCCATACCGTTCTTATCCAGCAGGAAATCGAGCAAGACTCGGGTGCCGGCACCGCTCTGGCGGTTCACGAAACGCAGACCCTCGCGACCGAGGTCGGCAATCGCCGCCAAGCCGAGAGGGTTTCCCGGTGCGACGATGAGCCCCTGCTCCCGAACGGCCAGGTTGAAGATGCGCAGCGGGAGATCCGGCAGCAGGCGCGCAATATCGGGCAGGTTGTAGTCGCCCGTATCTGGGTCGAGGAGGTGGGTGGCCGCGATATGCGCCTCGCCGCGGCCCAGCGCCAGCAACCCGGCCAAGCTGCCCACCGAGCTGGTCGCGAGCTTGGCGCTGGGAAGCTCCTGCTTGAGCACGTCTTCGAGCAGCCCGAGTGTCGCATCATGGCTGCCGGTCACGAGAATCGTGCCGCGGACCTCTTGCTCGGGCCGGAGCAACTCGACTTCGACCTCCTCCCCGGCGTTGATGCCCTCGACCAGAGGCGGCACCCGCAGGAAGCCATCGGCCTTGACCATGGTGGTGATCGCACCGGCGCCGCGAGCCAACGGGCTGACGATCAGGCGCTCGGCCACGCGCCCCAAGGTCACCCGCACGAACTCCTCCTGGCCGAGGCGCGAGGGCAGCTTGCGTGGCACAATCGCACGCACCTTCGGGCGGTCGCGCATCGCCGTGCCAACCAGGTGCGCGAGCAATGGCTCAAGGAATTCGCGGCAGATGATGGCCGCCGAGACCGGATAGCCGGGGATGCCTATGGCGATCCCGGCACCGCCATCGCCCTGCGCCAGCCGCGCCAGGATCACCGGCTTGCCCGGCATCACGTCAACACCATGGGCCAGCAACTCGCCGAGATCAGCAAGCGCTGCCGCAGTGAAATCATGTTCACCAGCAGAGGACCCGGCAATCACACAAACTACATCTGCCTCGCGCGCCGCTTCTGCCAGACGCACGCGCAGAACCGCCGGGTCGTCCACCACCGGCGCAAGCCGAATCGGCTCACCACCCCATTCGCGCACGAAAGCCGCGATCATCCGCGAGTTGAATTCGACGATGCGGCCTGGCTGGCGGTCCTCGCCCGGCTCGATGAGTTCGTCACCGGTGGGCAAAATCGCTACGCGCGGGCGCGGCTGCACGGCGATTTCGTAGACCCCGGCGGCCAGCAGCGCGGCAATATCGTAGGGCCGGATGCCATGCCCGCGCGGCAGCAGGGGCTCGCTGGCGACCACGTCTTCGCCGACCAGGCGTATATGCTGCCACGGCGTGCTGGCCGCGCGCACATGCACCTGGCGGGCACCCGTGCCGCTGATAGGCTCGGCAAAAGAAGGTTCGCCGTGCCCATGCCCAGGCTCCTCGTCCGGGCCACAGCAGCCATCGTCTACCGTGAAGGCAGGCGCCGAATCGACAGGCGCAAGCGTAGGGGCCGCCGCAGCCGGTGCGGCGCCGGCGAAGACACGCTCGATCATCACCACTGCATTGGCCCAGATCGGCAAGGCATTCCCTGTATCAATATAGGAAAAAGGGCGCGTGGCCGTATCCGGTGTACCCAGCTCGAACTCGATCGCCCGACCCTCACTCGCGCCGAAGCTATCCTCGGCGCGGATCGCGATGCCGTCCATTGCCGCGCCATGGTAATGCGGCACGGACTCGACGGCAGCGATCGCACCCGCCGTGACCCGGCCCAGGGCGTCCTCGACGCCCACCCGCTCGGCCGAGGCCAAGGGCGTGGCCGCCGCCAGCAACGCGGCACGGGCTTCGTCAAGAGGTTTTTTATCAAGATAGCGTTTACGTGCCATGAGCGCTCCCAGCCTAGAAAAGAACCACTTCGATATCCCGGCCGGCCTCCAAACCTTCGCGGTTCAAATCCACCACGACATAACCATCGGCGTGCACCAGGGAGAAGATCGCAGCAGATTTCCCCGGCAGTGGCTCGGCCGTCCGCATACCGCCAGACGCACCGAGACGAACACGGACATAATCTTCACGCCCCGGCGCCGAGTCGATATTGCGCAGGAGTCGGGCCCGGACGCGTGTGCGCGGGGCAAAGGCGATGGCCGCCGACTCCCCCGATAGGAGACGCAGAACAGGCAAACCGAAGACCGCAAAGATCACCAACGCGCTCACCGGATGCCCCGGTAGGCCAATGATCGGGCGCTGCTGACCGGCCGCACCGACCAGCGCGAGAATCGTCGGCTTGTCGGGCGCAACCGAGATGCCGTGAAAGACCAGCTCGGCCTCGGGCAAAGCAGCAATTACGTCAAGCGTCATGTCCTTTATGCCCACCGAGCTTCCGCCGGACACGAAGACGGCGTCCGCCGTCTCCAGCGCCTCGCGCAAGATAGTGGCAAACGCAGCCGGGTCGTCGCGACAAACACCCAGGTCCAGAACCTCGGCACCACCCGCTTGCGCCATCGCGCGCAGAGAATATTGGTTGATGTTGCGGACCTGGCCGGGCGCGGGTTCGGTGGCGGGGTCGACGATCTCATCACCCGTGCCGATCAGCGCAATGCGCGGCCGGCAGTAGACCGGGACCTCCAATAGGCCCACGCCGGTCAAGGCCCCCAGATCATGCGGGCGCAGGCGACGCCCGGCCGGTAAAATCTCCGCGCCGGCGGCGATATCCTCTCCGATGCGGATCACATGCTCCCAGGGCGAGACGCTGCGGCCGATCTCTACCTGCCCACCGGCGACTTCGTCGGTGTATTCGATCATGACGACAGCATCGGCACCCTCGGGCATCATGCCGCCGGTGGCGATGCGCATGGCACAGCCGCGCGCGAGCGCCGACTCCGGCGCTCGCCCCATCTCGACTACGCCGGTCATCTTCAGGTAGGCCGGCAGCGAGGAGGAAGCCCCGAAGGTATCGCGCGCGCGCACGGCGTAGCCGTCCATATGAGCGCGATCGAAGGCCGGCAGGTCGCCGGGAACCACAAGACGCTCCGCCACCACACGACCCGACGCCTCGACCACCGCGACGCGTTCTTTGCCGACCGGCCCGATGCGCGCCAACGCACGCCGCGCCTCATCCGGCGTGACCACGTTGAAAAACGGCTTGACTACATGCGGCGCACTCATGCCGATACTCGCGCATGTTCCAGGCAGGGAAGATTGCGCCGCACGCGGGCCAACTGCTCGAGGTCGATGGGCGCCTGCACGATACCTTCGCCTTCGGCCTGCACGGCAACCACCTCGCCCCAGGGGTCGACGATGCACGAATGGCCCCAGACGGGCGGGCCCGAGTCGACCGGTCCGGTCTGCGCCGGGGCCAGCAACCAGCATTGGTTCTCGATGGCGCGCGCACGCAGGAGCACCTCCCAATGCGCCGCGCCGGTCGTCGCCGTAAAGGCGGCCGGCACGAGAAGAATCTCGGCCCCCTCGCGCACCAAAGCGCGGTAGAGCTCGGGGAAACGCAGATCATAGCAGACCGAGAGGCCCAGCCGGCC
Organism: Deltaproteobacteria bacterium; assembly: GCA_046583355.1. GTDB lineage: Bacteria > Desulfobacterota > Binatia > UBA12015 > UBA12015 > UBA12015. Next base: position 38,581 of record JAYGCM010000059.1, on the reverse strand, counting down.
AACCGGCGTATCAATACAAACCGGCACGCTACCGGGCTGCATCCGCTCGGATTCGCGCTCGCGGACCTGTCCGGGAATCTCGATATCGAAGAGATGGATTTTGCGATAGACGCCAAGGCGCTCGCCAGCCGGGCCCAGCACCACCATCGTATTGAAGGGCAACGCGGCGGGGTCGCCTGGGTCCTCGAGAATCGAGCCAACCACCAACGTGATGCCCAAGCGCGCACTCAGCCGAGCGAGACGCTCGATGCTCGGCCCATCAATACTCTCAGCAGCGGCGCGATGCTCGGCCAGCGGGCCACGCCAGAAAAACATCTCTGGCAGCGCGACCAGGCGTGCCCCATCGGCGGCCGCCTCTTGGATAAGCTTCTCGGCAAGCTCGAGATTCCGGGCCTTGTCGGCCACCACACGCATCTGAATGCACGCAGCCGGGAAGCGCGAGGTTGCCATGCCCTCGGGCTAGCGACCCTCCAAGAGGCGCGCAAGATGCGCCTCCTGGTACCCAAGCCCGTATCGGCAGTCGCATGCACAGCAGTGCGGGAGACGCGGCGCCGGCTCAGTGCCCGCTGCCGGTGTCGAAGCGGCGGCTTCCCACGAGCATCGCCTGGGCGATCTGCATCGGGTCGGGAGCGTAGGTCCCGGCTTGGATCTGCTGGCGCAGACGCGCAACCAGCTCATGCCGGATCGGAGCCTCGACGGTCGGCGGTAACGCCGGTGTCTCGCGATGGAGAGTGCCGGGATCATGGTCGCCACCGTGCCGAAGATCCGCCAGCAGGCTGCCGTACAAATTTGCGCTCAGGAGTTGTTCAATTCGGTCCATCACGGAGGTCTTCGACGTCAAGACAGCGACACTTTAGCCCGCCAAGGTAAAAAAAGTGCCGCGCGCGTATGTCGCCTACCAGCGCATGCCGTAAGGATTCCCGAAAAACCCTGTATATTCTGAGAGTTAGACTCGCCCTCTCAGCCGACTCCAAAGCAGATTTCTTCGCGGCTATCCGAGAGAAGTCCCCGCAAACGCAGCATTGCCTGGCTGTGCAATTGTGAAATCCGGCCTTCCGTGAGACTCAATGCCTCGGCCATCTCACGCATCGTGAGACCCTCGAAATAGTAGAAAGAGACGACAATGCGTTCTTTTTCGGGCAGATCCGAGATCGCGGAGGCAAGAATCTCAACGCGCTGCTTCCGCAGGACCTTTTTCATCGGACCGCACTCAGACTCATCCGACAGAACTTCGTCACTGGTGAGCATTTCCTCGCCGCGACCAAAGGCAAGATCCGCGGTCGCGATCGGCGTCTGAGCGCTCAAAGAAGCCGTGATTTGCCCGTATTCTACCAGGGAAACTCCCATTTCCTTGGCGATTTCCTCGGAACTCGGCGGCTGGCCGTGCTCGCGTTCGAGCTTGCTGACAGCATGGTCGATATCGTGGGCGCGTTGCCGCATGCTGCGCGGCAACCAATCGCAACGGCGCAGATAGTCGAGAATCGACCCCTTGATGCGGTATTGCGCGTAGGTCGAAAACGACGCTTCGCGATCCGAATCGAATTTACGCATCGCGTCGAGAAGCCCCAGCGTCCCCCAGGAGATCAGATCGTCGATCGGAACCTCGGGCGGCTTGCGTGGCAAAATCCTTTGTACCACCTGGCGAACCAGCGGAAGATGGGTGCGAACCGTCTCCTCATCATAAGGAGTTTCCCCAGGCGCAACGCCCTCGCTGCGGTAGAGCGGCCGTAGGGCCTCCCCTGCCGCAACCGGTGTCGGCGCGAAAAGGGCCACCTCGGCCTCCGGAAGACAGGCGACCGTCTCCGACTTCGCCAACCCTATTTCACGTTTCAAAACTGCTGCTTGTGCGCCCATTCGATTCCCCCCAAGGGATTCTGTTCCAACCCGTCTGTGGAGGCTTAGTGCGAGAACCGTGCCAATACCGATTTATGCGGTCCGCCTCTGGGAACACTAGCGAAATCACCGCCGAGCCAAATATACGGAGTAGGCGGTGCGGCTTCGAACCATCAGGATTGTACCGCTCCGTTCGAATGTGTCACTTTTTCGACGCACCCTCCTCGGACGAAGGCCGAGCCCTTGGAGGCTCGGAAAGTCTGCCCTGCTCCATTGCGGCGCCTGCAGAGCTTCCGTAAAGGAAGGCCCATGCCTAGTGAGCGAACCAAAGAGATCAAACGCCGTCGCAAACGCCGCAAGGAAGTCGCCCGGGCGAACAAAAAAGAAGCCATCGCGGCCGCCAAGCGCGGCAAGCGCAGCAAAAAGTAGCCGACCTTCCTTAATAAGCCCTCTGCAAACTTCGCGTGCGCAGAGGGATCGACGAGCAGCCTCGTTGAGAGCGCAGGTTCGTCGTCGAACCCCTGCCCGTCGCCAAGAATCACGCTTGAGGTCCAGCCGGCTTGCAGCCGCGGCGGGTTTCCTACAGTTGTGCAGGGCAGATCATGCGTGCAGCACTCCTTCTAGATGGTGAATTCCGCGTCGAGACCGTAGACGACCCGACGCCGGGCGAGAATGATGTCGTTCTCACCGTGGCGGCCTGCGGGCTCTGCGGGACGGACCATTCGCTTTGGCGCGGCAGCCAAATGCCGCCCGGAGCCATCCTCGGCCACGAGTTCGCCGGTACCGTCACGGCAGTCGGCCGTGCTGTGCGCGAGTGGGAAGAGGGCGATCAGGCCGCCGTGATGCCGATTCCGTGTTGCGGTCATTGCGAACTCTGTGTCGCCGGGCGCCCGAACCTCTGCCGCGAGGGGCTGCGTGGCATGCTCGGCTGCGGCGGTGCGGCCGGAGCTCTGGCCGAGAAGGTGCGCGTACCCGCCGCCCAGCTGCGACGCATTCCGAACGAAGACGACCCGGCGCGCTACGCATTGGTCGAGCCGCTGGCCGTGGCGCAAGCCGCCATCGAACTCGGCGCCATCAACGCCGGCACCCGTGTCGGCATCCTCGGGCTGGGGCCGCTGGGGATCTTCGCAGGCCTGATCGCGCGCGAGCGCGGCGCCCTGGTCTTCGGCATAGACCAGCGTGAAAGCCGCGTTCGCTGCGCGCACGAGTTGGGTCTCGGTGCCTTCATCGCAGACGACAAGGCCGACGAACGGATTCGCGACCTGACGCTGGGCGGCCCCGAGGTCGTGATCGAGGCCAGCGGCCGCCGCGATGCCATCGGCCGCGCCGGCAGCATCGCACGGATCGGCGGGCGCGTCGTCATGGTGGCGAGCTACCACGCCCCGGCGGAGATCCAGCCCGGGCATTGGCTCGACCGCGGCATCTCTTTGCTCCCCTCAATCGCCTACACGCCCGAACATTTCGACGACGCGCTCAAGATGGTCGTCGCCGGCTCGATCGATGTCTCGAACCTCGTCACCAGCGTGCACCGTCTGGAGGAGGTCAGCGAGGTCTTCGCCAGCTTCGAGACCCAGAGCGACCAAATCAAATTGCTGATCGACCCCTCCAGCTAGAGGAGAACGCCCCTGAAGGCGCGCCGTCGCATCGAGCAACCGGTGGCGGCCCTGCCAACTCTCACACCGATCGGCGATGCGCATCTTATGCAGGCTTTCCCTGCGGCCACGCGAGCGATACGCAGACGGATATGAACGAAGCACCTTGGTTCCGCCCCGATCCGGAGTCGGCTCGCTCGAGCCGCATCGGCCGCTTCCTGCGCGCCCGCGGCCTCCCTGCGACGCCGGCAGGCTACGATATGCTGCACCGCTGGTCGATCGACGACCCCGAGAGCTTCTGGCCCGCGGCCCTGCGCGAACTCGGCCTGCGCTTCCATCGCCCCTTCGAGCGCGTGCTCGACGAGAGCCGCGGCCCCGCCTGGGCACGCTTCTTCCCCGGTGGCGGCATCAACACGGCGGCGCTCTGTCTGGACGATTGGCTACCCACGCGCGCCGCCTGCCTCGCCCTTGCCTGGGAAGGCGACGACGGTCAGACACGGGAATGGACGCTTCAAGAGCTCGCCGATGAGGTCGGCCGCGCCGCCACGCTGCTGGCCGCGCGTGGCATCGGCCGTGGCGACCGCGTGGCCATCTTTCTGCCGATGCTGCCCGAGACAGCGGCCGCCCTGCTCGCCATCCTGCGCCTGGGTGCCATCGCCGTGCCCTGCTTCTCGGGCTACGGAGCCGATGCCGTCGCGGCCCGCCTGGAGGATGCCGGCGCATGCGCGCTGATCACGGCCGATGGCTTCTTGCGCCGCGGCCGTCCCGTGCGGATGAAGGAAACCGCCGACAAGGCCATCGAGCTTGCCGGCAACTCGGTGACGACGGTGATCGTCGTACCCCGGCTCGGCCTCGACCTGCCGATGCGCGAGGGCCGCGACCATTTCTGGCCCACCAGCGAGGCCGAACTGGCACTGCCACCGATCGCCGATACGGACGCCGAAGAGACCGCTTTGTTGATGTACACCTCGGGAACGACGGGCCGGCCCAAGGGCGTGGTCGCCACCCACGGCGGCTTCCCGCTCAAGATCGCGACCGATCTCGGCTTCGGCTTCGACCTGGAAGCCGGCGACCGGCTGCTCTGGGTCACGGACCTCGGCTGGGTAATGGGCCCGTGGATGATCCTCGGCAGCCTGGTGCTCGGAGCCTCCATGGTGATGGTCGAGGGGACGCCTGATTACCCCGAGCCCGACCACCTCTGGGAGGTCGCGACGCGACGCCGTGTGACCCATCTCGGCCTGGCGCCCACTGTCGCTCGCGCGCTGCGCGAGAAGGGCGACGCCTGGGCAACCAAACACAAGATGGCCGACCTGCGCGTGCTCGGCTCGACGGGCGAGGCCTGGAACCCGGCGCCCTATCAATGGCTCGCGGAGGTGGTCGGTGGGGGCCGCTGCCCGATCATCAACTATTCGGGCGGTACCGAGATCGGCGGCGGGATTCTCTTCTCGACACCGGTTCATCCAATCTACAGCTGCGGCTTCTCGGCGGCGATTCCCGGAATCGATGCCGATGTCTTCGATGCCAGCGGCCAACCGCTGCGCGACGAGGTCGGCGAGTTGGTGATCCGCCGCCCATGGCCCGGCATGACGGTCGGTTTCTGGCAGGACGACGAGCGCTACGAGGAGACCTATTGGTCGCGCTGGAAAGATGTCTGGGTGCACGGCGATTGGGCGCGGCGCACGGCAGCCGGCTGGACTATCGAAGGCCGCTCCGACGACACCATCAAGATCGCCGGCAAGCGACTCGGGCCGGCCGAGGTCGAGTCGCTACTGGCGGCGCACCCGGCGGTGCTGGAATCGGCCGCCATCGAAGTCCCGCATCCAATCAAGGGCGGGGCCTTGGTCTGCTATATCGTGCTGCAGAGCGGCCAGACGAGGAGTGAGGAATTACGCAAGGAACTCCACGCCTGCGTCGCCACGGGTCTCGGCAAGGCGATGGCCCCGAGCGAAATTCTATTTGCGACGGCCCTGCCCAAGACGCGCAGCGCCAAGGTGATGCGCCGCCTGATCCGCGCGATTCATATCGAGCAAAGCGGTGGCGAAGCCGCTCCTGGCGACACCTCGGCGCTGGACGACCCGAGCACGCTCGAAGCCCTGCGCGCAGCCGAATAGTCAGTACGGGACGACCGTCCCCAAGGTTGCAGTAGTCGCGGGTTGCGCGGCCTCCTTGGAGTAAGGCTGCGGCGCAGTGCCGCATACAACAGGCAAGGAGCCGGTCGTGAAGAAGAGTACAAAAATCTGGGGTTGGATGTACATGCGAAAACCATTTCAGCAGCGGGGGTCGGCGTCCTGGAGGATGTCGATGAGCTCTTGGGGGAGCGGGATATCGACGCAGCCGCGGTCTTTTTCGCAGATGAAATCGAAGTCCCGGGCGTCGGCATGACAGCCGAAGCATTGGCCGCCGAATTGGTTGATAACCTCTTCGCGACCGCGGACGCCGATCTCGGTACCCGTGGAGCTCACGGCGAGTTCAAAATACTCCCAGTTGTTGTTCGCGGGGTCGAAGTCCTTGCCACGCTTCACCATCGCCTCGCCAGGGACGAGTTGGAGGATGGTGCCGAGCGGGTACTCCTTGCCTGCCACCGGATTCTCCGCAAGTGCGATTGCTTCGTCGAGATAGCCGAGCGTGTTGACGATCCGCAGATTCCGCACGCGCGCCTGTTCCTTGAGGCAGGTGAAGTCATCTACCGTAGCGACGAAATCGGTCGGTGCGGGATCACTCGATCCGCCACAGCCGACGATGAGTGCGAGCAAAATGACGAGCGCCTGGATTCGAATCGTGTTCCACATATTTTTTCTCCCGTTGCGGGTTCTATGCCTCCTTGATTGCGATGGCGCCCGCAAGCCACGCGGGAGACTCTGGCGGTCGGCCGGGCCAAGCGGCCCGGCCGGCGGCTGACCGGCACCTCTGCCCTCATACGCGGGCGCGGTTGCGCAGCGACCCGGCGGGATGCCAACCTCCTGCATGCGCTGGCTGATTTCCTTTGTCGCTACACTTGCCTTGGCGGCTTGCGATCTTGCCAACCTCAACCCCGACCACGTCAGGTGGGATCCCCCCGGTGCCAGCGCCGTGAGCGCAGAAATCCGCGGCCGGGAAGCCTGCGCCGACCGCGACCCGCAGAAGCGAGCTCTCTTCGGCGACCTGCATGTCCACACCGGCTTCTCGATGGATGCGCGCGGCCGCGATGTAACCAACGGGCCCGACGACGCCTACCGCTATGCGCGCGGTGAAGAGATCCGCGTGGCACCGCTGGGCACAGACGGCCTCGGCCGCAGTTTCCGCATCGATCGGCCACTGGATTTCGCCGCAGTCACCGACCACGCCGAATGGCTCGGCGAGGTAGCGCTCTGCACGACACCCGGCACCGAGGTCTATGCCACCAACGATTGCCGGATCTTTCGCGGTGAAGAAACCTCGTGGCTCGCCTGGGCGCTCGGGCTGCGCGGCTGGTCGACCAAGCTGATGGGCATCGTCAGCCTGAGCGGTCGCAACACGGCGGTCTGCGGCGAGAACAACGAGCGCTGCCGGATCGCGATGAAATCACGTTGGCACGAGACCCGCGCGGCGGCCGAGGAGTTCTACGACCGCAGCGAAGCGTGCCGCTTCACGACATTGGTCGCGTGGGAATACAGCCGATCGCCGTCGCGCACGAAAATCCATCGCAACGTCATCTTCCGCAACGAAATCGTGCCGGAACTTCCTATTTCATGGATTGATGCCGAAACCGAGGTGCAGCTATGGGAAGAGCTACACCGCACCTGCCTGGACACCGGCACCGGCTGCGACGTGATCACCGTGCCGCATAACCCCAACCTCTCCAACGGCAATGTCTTCACGCTCGACTACAAGGAGTTGCCGCTCGACGAGCAACGCGAACGGGTCGCCCTGCGCGCCGGGATCGAGCCGCTGGTCGAGATGATGCAGATCAAGGGGGAGTCGGAATGCCAGGCGGGCCTGTGGAAAGTCCTCGGGGCGGATGAGTTCTGCGGATTCGAGAAGATGCGCGGCATAGGCGAGCAGGCTCCCGATAATTGCATCGGCGACGAACGCGCCCTCGGCGGCATGGCCAACAAGGGCTGCGTGCAGCGTCTCGATTATGTCCGCTACGCGGTGATCGAAGGCATGCGCGAAGAAGCGCGCCTCGGCATCAACCCCTTTCAGGTCGGCTTCATCGGCAGCACGGATACCCACAACGCCTCGCCCGGTGTCGTGACCGAACGTACGTTTCCGGGCACCTCCGGCACGATGGGCGCCACCATAAAGAAGCGACTCGGTGGTACCGGCGCCGACGCGAGCTCCGGCGTCATTCCCAAGGGCGTACGGCGCAACCCGGGTGGTCTCGCCGGAGTCTGGGCGGAAGAGAACTCACGCGACGCGATCTTTGATGCGCTGCAGAGGCGCGAGGCTTTCGCGACCAGCGGCCCGCGTATCAAGCCCCGTCTCTTCGCTGGCTGGGCCCTGCCCGACGACCTCTGCGCAGCCAGCGATATGATCGCCCAGGGTTACGCCAAGGGTGTCGCCATGGGCGCCACCCTGCCACCGGCACCCGCCGGCGGCGCAGCCCCTACCTTCGTCGTCTCTGCCCTGGCCGATGCCGGAACCAGCGAAGACCCCGGCGGGCTTCTGCAGAGGTTGCAGATTGTCAAGGGCTGGTATGGTACCGACGATGAGTTCCACCAACGCATTTTCGATATCGCGGGCAGCGCGGCGGGCGGTGCCCGCGTCAACCTCGCGACCTGCGCGGTCTCGGGGCCCGGCCACGCCGAGCTCTGCGGTAGCTGGCGCGACCCCGACTTCGACCCGACACGGCGCGCCGTCTACTACGCGCGTATCCTCGAGAACCCGAGCTGTCGCTGGTCGACCTGGCAATGCCTCAGGCTGCCCACCGCCGAGCGTCCCGCCGCCTGCACCGACCCGGCGATCGCCAAGACCATCCAGGAGAGAGCCTGGACCTCGCCCATCTGGTACACCCCGCCTGAACCTCTGTGATCTGGCTCGATGATATTCACAAAGCCGTCGGTGGGCGCACGCTCTTCGAGGGACTGAACCTGCGCTTTGAGCGTGGCGAGCGGGTCGGCATTGTCGGGCCCAATGGCGCGGGCAAGACCACGCTGCTTCGTCTGCTGATCGGCGAGACTTTGCCCGATGCCGGGCGTGTCGGGCGCAACGGCGGCGTACGCATCGGCATGCTGCGCCAGGAGCTCGACTCGCAATCCGACGAAACCGCACTCTCGGTGGCGCTGCGGCCGGACGAGGATTTTGCCCGGCTCGAAGACGAGATCGAGACCCTGCCGGATCGACTCGCTGCGGCTACGCCCGAGCAACAGGAAAAGCTTGCCGCGCGACTGGCCGATGCGCATGATCGCTTTGCCCGGCTCGGTGGACACGACCGCGAAGCCCGCGCGCGACGCGTACTCTCCGGCCTCGGCTTCTCGGATGGCGAGGACGAGCGCCCGCTGCGCGAGCTCTCCGGGGGCTGGGCGATGCGCGCCGAGTTGGCTCGTCTGCTCACCACACCACCCGATATTCTCCTACTCGATGAACCGACCAACCACCTCGACCTCGAATCCGTTCTTTGGCTGCAAGATCATCTGGCCGGTGCCGATCTCACCCTGATCCTGATCTCGCACGACCGCGCCTTTCTCGAAGCGCTCACGCGCGTCACGCTCGAGGTCGATCACGGTGAGGTGACCCGCTACAGCGGCTCGTTCTCCAGCTACATCCGCCAGCGCGACGAGCGCCGTGCGCAGCTCGAGGCCGCCGCCGAATCGCAGGCACGGCGCATCAAGGAGACCGAGCAATTCATCGAGCGCTTCCGCGCCAAGGCGACCAAGGCCCGCCAAGTACAGAGCCGCATCAAGGCTCTGGAAAAAGAGAAGCGCATCGTCCTGGTCAAAGATGCCAAGCGCGTCGCCTTCCAATTCCCGCAACCACCGCGCACCTCGCGTATCGCGTTGGAGCTGCGCGCCGTGGCGAAGACCTACGGCGAAAAACGAGTCTATGAAAACCTCGATTTCCGCCTCGAACGCGGCGAAAAAACAGTGCTTGTTGGCCCCAATGGAGCGGGCAAATCGACGCTCCTCAAGATGCTCGGTGGCGTGCTGGCAATCGACACCGGCGAGCGCGATGTCGGCCTGCGCGCCACGGTTGGCTACTACGGCCAGCACCGCCAGGAGATGCTCAATCTGAATGCGAGCGTCTTGGAGAATGCGATGGGCTCGGCGCGTGATGCGGGTGTCCCCAAGATCCGCACGCTGCTCGGCGCTTTCCTTTTCCGCGGCAGCGATGTCGACAAACGTGCCGGCGTACTCAGCGGCGGAGAGAAGAGCCGGCTCGCCCTGGCCATGGTCCTGCTCGACCCGCCCAGTGTTCTGCTGATGGACGAACCCACCATCCACCTCGATATGGCCTCGGTCGATGCTCTGGTTGACGCGCTTGAGCGCTTCCAGGGCACACTCTGCTTCGTCAGCCACGATATCCATTTCATCCAGAAGATCGCGCAACGGGTGGTCCGTATCGAGCATGGTGAGGTGCGCGACTACCAGGGCGATTGGCAGCATTATCTGTGGCGACGCAAGCAAGAAGAAAGCGGTGCCGACACCGCAGCCCCGGCCACCGCAGCGGTCGATACCGCCCGTACGCCAGCGGCTGCGGATTCCGGCGAGCGCAGCGCAAAGGTGCGTCGTGAGGAACGGCGCCAGGAAGCGGAGAAGCGCAACCGGCTTGCCGCCGACACCAAAGTCCTGCGCGCGGAAATCGCTCGTCTCGAAAAAGATATGGGCTGTCTCAACACCGCAAAGACAGCCGTCGAGGCGGAACTCGCTGATCCGTCCACCTATGATGCAGGCAACACTGCGGTCCGCGAAGCGCAGCAACGACACGCCGAGTTGAGCCGCAAACTCGAGGAATGCGAAGAGCTCTGGCTGGATCGTCAGAACGCGCTCGAACAGGCCGCCTCGGTTTGAAGTACGAGGCCGACCAAATGGGCGACGTCCCATGCTCGCTCCCTCTTGACCTCGTGCCGCGAAAAAGGAAGTACCTCCGCTACGTGTCGAACCGAATCCAACGAAAGAAAACTGCGGTGCATCGCGCGACCGTCGCCCTCGGCCTTGTTCTCAGTCTCCTGGGGGTGCCCCACCGGCCCGCGCAGGCCCAGCAGGCCGTGGCCGTACCCGACGAGCCGGCCTTTAGGGCCGAAAGCGAGGCGACCGCTCCGAGCAACCGGATCGAAGAAATCGTCGTCACCGCGCGCAAACGCGCCGAGCGGCTTGAGGAGACCCCGGTTGCCGTCACCGCACTCAGCGAGGATACCCTGCGTGCGGCCGGCATCACCCGCCTCGACGAAATTCAGGACCTCGTCCCGAACCTGCAGATCTTCGGCAGCGACTCGAATGTCGAGGCGCAGATCATCATTCGCGGTGTCGGCACATCGAGTTCCGATATGGCATTTGACCCCGGCGTGGGCGTCTTCATCGACGGCGTCTTCCTACCGCGTTCGGTCGGCGGCCTGCTCGACGTCGTCGATATCGAGCAAATCGAGATCCTGCGCGGCCCCCAAGGCACCCTCTTTGGCAAGAATACTGTTGGCGGTGCGCTGAATATCACGACAACCAAGCCCAAAGACAGGCTGGAGGCGTTCGTGCTGGTTCGTCCGGGCTCGCGCAACACTCTTCTTACCCGCGCCATGCTGAACGCGCCGATCGATATCGGCCCCTTCCAAGACCGCCTCTTCGCTCGGGCGGCGTTTGCCACAATCCAGAACGGCGGCTGGGTCGAGAACGTGCCCCGCACCCAACTCTGGGCCGACCGCAATACGCTGGCCTTCCTCGGCTCCCTGCGCTGGCTCCCGCACGACGATATCATTGTCGACCTCAGCGGATCGTGGTCACGCGACCACGGCTACGGCACCGGCGGGCAATGCGTCTATATCCAGAAGACCGGGCTACAGGCCCTCTATACGGGGATCGGGATCGACGTGAAAGCCGCCTGCGACCGCAGCGAGCCTTATAAGAATTGGTCCGATACTTCCCAACTCTCGGATGTCGTGAGCTACGGAACCTGGGGAACGATCGATTGGGCGCTCGGCGAATTTGCCGGCGTCGACCTGAACGCGAAATCCATCACGTCCTGGCGCGAGCAGAGTTTTCGCCTACGCCAGGATTTCGACGGTACGGATCTGACCATCGTGCAGATCTCGAATGCCGGGGGCGGCAGTCCTTTCGACGGCAAGCCCGGCTTTCAGCGCCAGGTGCAACAGGAGTTTCAACTCAGCGGCGTCGCCCTCAACGACCGTCTCGACTTCATCGTCGGCTACTTTGCACTCTGGGAAGAAGGCCAGGACAACCGGGTGGTGCTCTCGGGCTTTGAAACGGCCATCCATTTCGGCAAAGAAAATATCACCGCCATCGACAACTTCACTTGGGCCCTCTTCGGTCAGACCACGTATTCCGTCACCGATTGGCTGAGCCTGACCGGCGGATTACGCTATAGTGAGGACCGCAAGGGCATCGAGCAATCCAATATCGACCCCTTCAACCCGGACCTTCCGCCACAGACGGAAGATCCGAAATCCGAATGGTTCACCGCCTGGACGCCGATGGGCACCGTCTCAATCCTGATGCCGGAAGAAATTCTGGAAGGGACAGCATTCGATTCCCTGCTCTCGTACTTCACCTACGCGCGGGGCTTCAAAGGTGGAGGCTTCAACGGCGTGTTGAATCCGAGCGATATCAACCTGACGGAGTTCGCACCCGAAACCCTCAACTCCTTCGAGGTCGGCGCAAAAAGCATTCTCTTCGACCACCAGTTGACCATCAACGTCGCGGTGTTCCTGGGGCTCTATGACGATATTCAGGTCACCCAGCTTCTGGATCTGACCGAACAAGGAGAAGTCATCCCGAATATCGCGCAAGTGACGGTGAACGCCGCCCGGGCAACCACCCGCGGCATCGAGTTTGAATTCATTGCTTTGCCGATAGAAGGCTTCCGCATCACCGGGTCCATGGGCCTTCTCGATGCTCGCTACAACAACTTCCCAGACGCGCCGAGCCAACTCACCGGCCAGCCGATCAGCCGAGCCGGCGAGACATTCCCCCACACCCCCCACCTGCAGACCCATCTGTCCATGCAGTATTCGATCCCGCTTTCCCTTGCCGGACCGGTGTGGATGAACGGCTGGATCACACCACGCTTCGATTGGAGCTACCGCAGCTCCTTCCATTTCGAGGCACCGGAGATCTGGGCCTCACACCAGCCGGCCTACCATCTCCTCCATCTCCGCTTGAGCTATGATTTCCTCGACGACACGGCGCAATTCGCCCTCTGGGGCCAGAACGTAACCGGAACGAAATACCTGCAATGGGCAATGCCGGCGACTGCATCGGCTTGGGGAAGCGCAATGCGATTCTGGGGCGAACCCGCCACCTGGGGCGCCGAACTCAGCCACCGTTTCTAGCGGTGCGGGCCTCCAAGCCATGCGCGCGGGCGAGGAGGTCAATCGGGTGGACGATCTCGAAAGGGGCCTCATCGAGAATGGCCCCGGCGCGGATCTGCAGCAGACAGCCCGGATTCGCGGCCGCGATGAGGGCGGCTCCGCTTTGGTGGATATTGCGTAGCTTGCGGTCGCGCAGGCGCCGCGCCATCGCGGGTTGGGTGAGGTTATAGGTTCCCGCGCTGCCGCAACAAACATCCGCCTCCATCAGCGGCACCAGCTCGAGTCCCGTGATCGTGCCGAGCAGCACACGGACCTCGTCGCTCACATGCTGGGCATGGATCAGATGACAGGGCTCGTGCACGGCGACCTTCTGCGCAATTGCGTGCGGGGGGACCGGCAGCCCGCCTTGGGCGAGAAGCGAGAGGGGGTCGCGCACCTTCGCTGCGAGCTGGGCCGCATGCGGATCGTCGGGCAGCAGCTCGGCCAGGCCCTGCAGATGGGCGCCGCAGCCCGCAGCTGTCGGTACGATCCAATCCGCATCCGTCTCGGCCGCAATCCGTGCCAGCTTGGTTGCGAGCGCGCGCGACGCGACGGCGTCGCCGAGATGCAGCGGCAACGCACCACAACATCCGGCTGCGGCCGGAACCACGACGCGATAGCCGGCATGGGCGAGCAGACGTGCTGTCGCCCGGTTGGTGGCCCGGAAGGCCGTCTCGGCAACACAGCCTTCGAGCAACGCTACGGTGCCGCGCGACGGGCCGCGCGCTTCGAGCACGCGCGGCAGCGGAGTTCCCTCCGGATCGGCGCTTAGCGCGGCGGCGTAGGCAAGCGGCGCTAGAGGAATTCGCCGGGCAAGCCGGGCGAGTGCCGGATGGCCGAGCAGCGGCCGCAAGAGCCGGCCGGCCAACCGCCGCGGCGCGGCGGCTGTGAGCACACGCGCGAGCGCGCGCCGGGCCAAGCGACTCGGCAACGGGCGTGATTGTTCCACAAAGGGTCGCGCCGCCTCGATCAGCGAGCCGTAGGGAACCCCCGCCGGACACGCCGGTTCGCAGGCTCGGCAGCCCAAACAACCATCGAGATGGGCCCGCACGGAAGCATCGGCTTCGATTCGGCCTTCCTCCAGGGCCTGAATCAGCAGGATGCGGCCGCGCGGCGAATCGGCCTCCGACCCGGTCTCCAAATAGGTCGGGCAGGCCTGCAGGCAGAAGCCGCAATGCACGCAGGAGAGCAGTTTTTCCTCTTCGACAAAGCGCATCAGATTCCCCAGCCCAGACGCCCGACGGCGAGCACGCCATGCGGGTCCATGGAGGCCTTGACCCCGCGCATCAAGTCGATGGTGGCCGGCGTAGCGCCCCGCAACGAGGTCTGCGCGCGCAGGGCCTGGCGCAAAGCCGAAGGCGCGCGCTCGACGATCAACGAGCCGCCCTGCTCCTCCAAGGCGCCGCGCAAGGCCGCGATCCAGGCCAGCGCGCACGGAATAGAAGGGGTGAGCATCCGCGCTACGCCGGCGGTTGCCTGTGCCAAGAGCGTAGAACTTTCTTTATGCGCAGCGCCGACCTCGGCGGCGGCCGCGAGCAGGGCACCGAGTCGATTCGGCAACAGGGCTGCTTTCAAGACGATCCTATCGGCTGCGGCCGTCGCGTCGGCCAGCCTTCGGCGCAGGGCGGCGGCGTTTTCTTCCAGCCGGCCGCCGGCCGCGATGCCCCGCCACGAGGCAATCGCAGATTCTACGTCGGCGTGACCACCGAGCGCACCGGCGACGACGGTTACGCCATCGGCGGCGAGTACGCCGGAGCCGGCCAACTCCAGCCAGCCCGGCTCGGCCGCCGCACGCAGAGCAAATGCGAGCGCCACGGCGCTTTCGGCATCGCAGGGTGGCGCAACCCAGGCATGCTCCACTTCCGGCCGCGGGCGCACCTGAAACGTCGCTTCCAGAATCAGGCCGAGGCCACCGCAGGCACCGATATGAAGACGCGGCAGGTCGTAACCAGCCACATTTTTCACGACCTTGCCGCCGCCTTTGATGAGATCACCGCGGCCGTCCAGGGTGTGAATGCCGAGCAGAAGATCCCGCGCTCGGCCCTGCGATGCGCGCAAAGGACCGGAAAGATTTGCGGCCAGCAACCCACCGATGGTCGTCTCTTCGGCTCTGGGCGGGTCGATCGGCAACCATTGCCCGGCCCGAGCAAGATGCTCGGCCAACTCACCCAGCCGTGTGCCCGCACCAACGCAGACCGTCATATCGGCGGCGCTATGCTCCCGGATGCCCGCGAATCCAGCCGTTTCGACACGCACCATATTGCCTTCGTCGGCGTCACCCGTTGCCAGGTGAGCCCCGGTCCCCGTCGCCAGCAGGTTCCAGCCCTCTGCGGGGGCGCGGCGAATCAGCGCGGCGGCCTCCTCTGCGCTCTGCGGAATCTCGTGCATCACATCGGAGCCTGGCGACGCGGCGTGCGCGCTTCGACGCAGAACTTCGCGTCGGGAAAAATCTTGTGCGGATTCGCGCGATGCTCGGGATCGAATACCTCGCGCAGACGCGTCATCGCGAGGAGATCCTGCGGCGAGAAGAGCAGCGGCATTTGCGCGATCTTCTCGACGCCAACGCCATGCTCCCCTGTAATGCTGCCACCCATCGCAACACAGGCTTCCAGAATCTCACGCCCGGCTTCCAGCACCCGCCTCACTTCGTCCTTGTCGCGTTCATCAAATAGGATTATAGGATGAATATTGCCGTCACCGGCGTGGAAAACATTGCCGATACGCAGCTGATGGCGCTCGGCAGTGGCCGCGATGGAGCGCAGGATATCGGGCACGCGCGTGCGCGGCACGACTCCATCCTGCGTACAATAATTCGGCGCCAATCGACCCACCGCCCCGAAGGCACGCTTGCGCGCCTTCCAGAGCAAGGCGCGCTCGGTCTCGTCGTTGGCAACCCGGACCTCGCGCGCGCCGTTGCTGCGACAAAGCGCTTGTACCCGCTCGCTCTGCTCGGCGAGCCCTGCCTCCACACCGTCGAGTTCAATCAGCAGGACGGCGCCCGCATCCGCGGGGAAACCGACCGAGAAGGCTTCCTCCACGGCCTGGATAATCAAGGCGTCGAGCATCTCGAGGGCGGCCGGAATGATGCCTGCGCCGATGATCGCCGAGACCACAGCGCTGGCCTCGTCAACCGAGTCGAAGATCGCAAGAAACGTCCGGCAGGCCGCAGGGGCGCGCACCAGCGAGAGGGTCGCGCGGGTGATGATCCCGAGTGTCCCCTCGGCGCCGATCGCGATCCCGCGCAAATCATAACCCGGCGTATCTTCGGTCGAGCCACCCAGCGTAACCGCCGACCCATCAGGCAGGACCATCTCGAGGCCGAGTACATGATTGGTCGTCACCCCATATTTGAGCGTATGCGGGCCACCGGAGTTCTCGGCGATATTGCCACCGACCGTACACACGGTCTGGCTTGAGGGGTCGGGCGCGTAGAGGAGGCCGGCTTCCGCAACGGCGCGCGAGACGGCGATATTCACCACGCCACTCTGCACGGTCACGCGCCTATTTTCGAGATCGATCGACTCGATTGCGCGGAGCCGACTGGTGCCGATCATCACGGGGGCACCGACCGGTAGAGTACCACCGGCAAGTCCGGTGCCGGCACCGCGGGGCACGAAGGCAACGCCCTCCTCCCAGAGCAGCCGCAGCACCTGCTGTACCTCTTCGGGCGAACCCGGCAGCACCACAAGCTCGGGCGCGCTGCGCTCCAAGGTATACCCATCGCATTCGTAGGGCAGCAGCGAGGCGGCACTCTCGATCACCCCCTCGGCGCCGACCAGGACCCGCAAACGGGCCGCCAGACCGGCCGCCTCAATTCCGCCTCTCGCCTTGTCTCCCATGCGTCCACGCGCGCCTATGGCGCACCCTCACCGCTAACCCACCTACCCCGAACTCCAAAATCCGCCAGCTCCGGCATGCGGTAGACGAGCAAAACCCGGCCACAGAGCATTCTTCGCCCCCGCCTAACGCGTGCGTGGGCCGCTCAAAGGCTATGCGGACCGGTCAGGCACCCGGACTTGCCTCGGCGAGGTCAATTGGCCATCGTCTCCACATGCGCTTTGTGAATCGCCCCCTCCGAGAGATGCCCCTATCGTCGCTACTGCTAGCGACCCTGCTGATGTTCGGAATCGGCTGCGGCGGCAGCTCGAACTCCGATCTGCCTCAGGCCACACCGACCCCGGAACCCGGCCCCACCGCGGAGCCCACCCCGGTGCCCACCGCCGAGCCCACACCCGAGCCCACCCCCGATGCCTGCCCCGATGGTGCCGATTACGAGAGCACCTGGGAAGGCATCTATGAACAGGTCTTCGTCGCCCATAATTGCGCCAACGACACCTGCCATGGCAGCGGCATGGCAGGCGGTCTCGATCTCCGCGCCGACGTTGCGTGGGAAAATATCCACGAAATGCCGGCCAACGGCAGCGCGCTCGACCTGATCGAACCGGGCGACAACGACGCCAGCTACCTCTGGCTCAAGGTCGCCGCCAAGACGAATCCCGGCTCGGTCACAATCGGCGGCGCGCCGATGCCGACCTCAGCAACCACGCTGAGCGCCGACCAACTTGAACTACTGCGCTTGTGGATCAAATCCGGCGCGCCTGAGACCGGCACGGTCACGGGGACCGCCGAACTCCTCAATGCTTGCCTGCCCGACGAGGTGCCGATCGCTATCCGGCCGCTCGACCCGCCCGACGTGAACGAAGGCCTGCAACTCGTCTTGCCGGAATACCCGCTGCCCGCAGGCACGGAGCGCGAAGTCTGCTTCGCCGCCTACTACGATTTCAGCGACCAGGTGCCGGCCGAGTTCCAAAGCGACGACGGCGAGAACTTCTTCGTCGAGTCCTACGACCTGCGCCAGGACCCGCATAGCCATCACCTCATCATCATGAACTACCAGGGTTCAGCCGATGTCGACCACGCCGCTTTCGGCCAATGGACCTGCTTGGGCGGCGACGATGACGGCATAGGCTGCGCGCCGAAAACGCCCGGCATTTGCGGCGACGGCTATTGCATCAGCCAGATCCGCGACACGCCCGGCTGCACCGGCTTCGGCCCCCCGGGTGGGCCCTCCCCGCTCAGCACCCGCCAGGTTCTGGTCGCCCAACAGGCAGCCGAGACCCGCTACCTTCCCGAAGGCATCTACAGCACGGTCCCGCTGCGCGGCATCGTGTATTGGAATTCCCACGCCTTCAATCTCACCGCGCAAGACCTCAAGATGCACGGTCGCGTCAACTGGATATTCGCGACCAACCGCGAGCAGAAGGCATTGGAGATCTTCGACGCCGACATGATCCTGGCGCCGCGCATCCCCGCCTACGAGACCAAAACCTACTGCAATACCTGGGTAGCGCCGCAGGGAACCCGCCTCTTCAACTTGCTCTCGCATACCCATCAGCGCGGCGGACGCTTCTGGGTGAACGACCCCGACGGCAACCAGATCTACGAGAATTTCGTCTACAACGATCCCGTCAATCAGTATTATGATCCGCCCCTGGTCTTCGATTCATCAGTCGCCGACGAGCGCACGTTGAGCTATTGCGCCGACTACAACAACGGTGTCGACGCAGACGGCAACCCGGACCCGAGCGTGGTGAAACGCTTCTCCGAGATCCCGAATAATACCTTCTTCCTCGGCGGCTGTACGCCTTCGCATTGCTGGTCCGGCAAGGTCGGCGATCCCTGCGGCGGCGAGAACGACCACACCACCTGCGATTCCAGCCCGGGCGCCGGCGACGGCCTCTGCGACGCCTGCGAGGTCAGCGGCGGAGTCACCACCGAAGACGAAATGTTCCTTCTGCTCGGTTCCTATTATATCGAGTAGGCTGCCTCTGGCCGCGGGCGCCGCAGCTTCCCTCGTGAAGCTGCGGCGCCCTTGGTCCGAACGGTGCACTTTTCCGCCGGACCTCTAGAAAGAACCCGTGGCGGATCGGAACGAGGACACGGAGACGGGGCTCAGGGGAGCGCTGGCTACCTTGCGCATCCCCCATCTCCGACCGCTCGTCGTCTCCAATTTCACTCATATCGTTGCGATCCAGACCGCCATGATCGCGATGCAATGGCTGATCACCGGCCTGACGCCCTCGCGCACCGTGATCGGGCTGGTCGGCTTCGTCCAATTCGGTGCCATCGCATTGATGTCACCGCTCGGTGGCGTGATCGCCGACCGCGTCTCCAAACGGGCGCTGCTGCTGGCGGGACGCCTCGTCCTCGCCTCCCTCAGCGCGACGATGGCTTTGCTCACATTCGCGGACACAGCCCACGTCTGGCAGGGCATCCTCGTCGCGTTTGGCACAGGACTCACAGCCGCCCTACTCGGCCCGGCGACAATGACCTACGTCTTTGATGTCGCCACACGCGAGCGCGCCACCCGAGCCGTCGCGCTCAACGCCACCGCCACCGGCTCGGCCATGATCCTGGGCCGCGCCATCGGCGGCACGATCATCGCGGCCGTCGGCACCGCGCTCACCTTCACCAGCGCGTCCGCATTCTTCCTCTTCGCCACGATTCTCCTGCTGCTGATTCCGATCCGCGGCGAACCCAAACCGAATGCGCATCAGCGAAGCCTCTCGCAGGATCTGCGTGAGGGATTTGCCTATGTCTGGAGCAACCCGCCCCTGCGCTTTGTTCTTCTTGCCTGCTGCATGACCATCTTCAACGGCGCGGTCTTCCCGATGCGGCCGATTTATGCTCGCTACATCCTCGGCGAGGGCAGCTCGGCCTATGGTGCGATGGCGGCAGCACAAGGCGCAGGATCTTTATTGGCGGCCTTCGTCTTGGTGGCGTTACCGATCCGACGGGTCGGATTGGTGGTCGTCGGAAGTCTCTGGGTCTACGCAATTTGCGTATTCGCCTATGCCTTCGCCGACTCGCTTCCCTACCTCGTCGGTGTCGAATTCGCGCTGGGCGTAAGCGGCCAAGTCTGGAATATCGCCGCGCTCTCCGGCCTGCAGATGGTCGTTCCCGAAGAAATGCGCGGGCGCGTGATGGGCCTTGTCTTCACCATCGCGCAGCTCGGTTTCCTCGGCCATCTCGTCATCGGCATACTCGCCGATCAGATCGGCGACCGAATGGCTCTCGGCATCTTCGGCATCATCCCGACCATCGTGGTCGGCCTGGTCTTTATCTTCGGCTTCCCGATGATTCGCGAGCTACGCCTCGCACCCGTCGGGACTTCGCAGCCGCCAGCCTGAGCCCGCGCCCGGCCGGGCTACTCGCCGCGCTTGATCTGTCCGGTGGGTGAGGCCTTCTCGTTGGGGGCGATGGTACCGCGGCGGATGGCTTCGCTGCCGAAGCGGTCCTGAATCGTATCGAGCGCGTTGTTCAAGGGATCCGGCTGCACTGCGCCGAAGAGGCCGAGTTGCCCGGAGGGGTCCACGCCCTGCTCCTGGAGCCCCGCGGCGGTCACGCCGACGAGGCGGACACGCCGCGGCAAGGAGGGATCCTGCAACAAAGCGCACGCCGTCTTCGCGATGCGGCGACCGTCGTCGCTCGGCTCGGCCAGCGTCATTTGGCGGGTATAGAGCCGGTATTTACCCGGCCTATCGAGCTTCTCGTCGGATTTGAGTTTGAGCCGCACGACACGCGCCACAAGCCCTTCCTTGCGCAGCCGCCGCGCCACCGCGTCGGCATGCTGACCCAGCACTTCGCGAAGCCGCCCGCGGTCCTCGACATCATGGGAGAAGGTCCGCTCCTCGCCGATCGAGCGCGCCTCGCGGGCGACCTCAACCGCGCGCCCGTCTTCGGCTCTGGCCAGCGAACGCAACCGGGCAAGCTCACTGCCCGGCTCGACATCTTCCAAGGCGGCGAGGTCGCCAATGCAAAGCAGACCGCGGCGCATAAGGCGCTCGCCTTGCACCGGGCCCACACCCCAGAGCCGGCGCAGCGGCAAAGGCGCGAGAAACGTCCGGCCATGGCCCGGGTCGACGATCATCAGGCCGTCGGGCTTCGAGAGATCGCCGGCGATCTTCGCGACCATCTTCACCTCGGCGATGCCCACCGAGACCTTGAGGCCGGTCTCCTCCAGGACGCGGCGCTTCAGCCGCCGGCCGATCTCTTCTTTGGTCCCCTGCAGCACGCGACGGGAATGAGTGATGTCGATGAAGGCCTCGTCGAGCGAAAGGGGCTCGACCTCGGGTGAGAACTCCTCGAAAACCGCGCGGATCTTCTTCGACACAGCAGCGTAAAGCTTCATATTACCATCAACCCGATGCACGCCGCGACAGCGCTGTAGCGCTTCTGCGGTCGGCATGGCCGAGCGGATCCCGAATTTCCGCGCCTCGTAAGAGGCGGCCGAAACGACACCACGCGGCGGCGCCCCGGCCACAATGACCGGACGGCCACGCAACTCGGGGTGCTCACGTTGCTCGACCGAAGCGAAAAATGCGTCCATATCTGCATGGATCACGATCCGCTCGCGCGGCGCAGACTCCGAAGAGTCGCCATCGGATCCAGACGGAATCATGCAGCCGGGATAGGCCCGTTACCGAAGCGATGCAACCCCCGCGCAAGGGCTGCCCCGCGACCGCCTCTACCAAACGACGGGCAGACCCTATGCTCCCTACAAGGGGAAGCGCTCCATTGACGCTATAACGTTATAGCGGTACAACGCTATTCATGAGCGCATTGACCAAGCGAGCAACGGTCTACCTGGATCCGGCCCTCCACAAGGCGTTGCGCCTCCAATCGATCGAGACATCGCAATCGGTCTCGGAGCTGATCAACGATGCTATCCGCGCCGAGCTGGCCGAAGACGCGGACGATCTAGCCAGCTTCGAAAAACGCGCCGCTGAGCCGACTGTAGATTTCGAGGATTTCGTCAAAAGCCTGAAAGACGATGGGACGATATAGAATCATCCTGCGAAAATCGGTTGCGAAAGACCTGAAGGGCATCCCCAAGAGAGGCGCGAACCGGATTGTCGCAGCGATCAAGAGCCTTGGCGAGGATCCCCGCCCGCCTGGCGCCAAAAAACTCTCGGGTCAGGAGCGATACCGCATTCGGCAAGGGAACTTCCGCATCCTCTACGCAATCGAAGACGACGTTCTGATCATCACCGTCGTCCGCGTCCGCCACCGTCGCGAGGTGTATCGGTCGCGGTCCTGACCAAAGAGTCTCCCCGCCAACCACAACAAAGGCGGCATCCGAGCACCGCCGGAAAAACCACAAAGAAGGGGCCGGCAGCGAAACGCCACCGACCCCTTCGGCTTGAGACTGGATCTACCGATTAGTCCAGATCAACGACATAGAAGGAGCCGAGAAGAAGGAACATTTCGTTCTCCGTGCTCTCCCCGGCGGTGATATTGCAGGCGTCGCAGAAGCCGTCGCCTTCGCCCGGTGAGCTGTCACAGGCAGCATCGTCGCCGGTGAGATTTCCGGCCACGCCATCGTCGCAGGCGGCGCCGATATTGCCGGCGACACAGGCAACCGGCTCGCAGGTACCGAAGGAACCCGGCACGCGAGCACTCTCGGGAACCCGCGAGGCGCGCGTGACCAACTCGATATCCGGCTCGTCCTCGTCGGTCAGCCCATTATTATAGACCGAACAATAATGAAGCGTCCGGGTTGCCGGGTCGGCGTCGTCGTACTCGAGCGGCGGGTCGAAGTTGAGGGTCAGAGGGTCGTTATAGATGAAGTTCTCGTAGAGGAGGTTGCCGTCGGGATCGTCGATCCAGAACCGCTTGCCGTGACGGTGCGTATGCGAAGTGAGCTCATAGAGACGAGCACCCTGCGGCAGCACATACTCGTGGCAATAGGTCTCGCGGGTAAACGGCGCGTTGTCCGCTACAAAGATACGGCTGGTATCGAAGATACCTCGCGAATCGTATTGAAGGTTGTCGGGGTCAGCGAAATAGTAGTTGAGGCGTGCCTGCGGCTGGTGCGGAATCGCCGTCAGGTTGAAGGTATGCGGGTTCCAAAAGAGGACGCCGCGGCAGGGCAGCGCGTTGTAAACGCCCTCAGGATATTCGCGGTAATCCTGCGCTCGCTGGGCTCCACCGATCGGGAAAAAGCTGCGCGCCGCTCCAGGCACACTGGGCCCGAAGCCAGCGCAGGTGAAGCCTTCGCGGAAGTCACTCGCACACAGGCTGGCCTCGCCACAGAACTCCATGTCCGTAGGCTCGCAAAGCTCTCCGTGCATCGCCCCACCCTTGCAGCGGAAGTCGCCGAAATCTTCGTGGTCGAGCTGATCGGGATCCAACAGGGAGTAGTTCAGGATGAGGTGATGGCTGCCCGGGTCCATGCGCAGCTCGCGGGTATCAAAGATGAAGAACTCGCGACCCGGAAGATTGGGATTGGTCGTCTTCATCGCCTCGGGCACATCGTCACAGACGTCGAAATACGACGCGAAGCAACGCTCGGCCTCCAGCCCGGGCATCAGGTCGAAGGTAGGCATGACGATCTGGATGCCTTCTCCGGCCGCCGGCTTGTCCAGCGGCTTGATCGTCAGAGGCTCGAGATCAGGGAGACAGCCATTGATGAAGGGCGCGGCATCGGCCACGACACCCTCCTCGGGAGCTCCGCCATAGATCCACCAACGCACCAGGTTCAGGTCGTTCTCGGTGAGTGGTTCGCTGCCGACCGGCATCGCGGATCCGGGGACCATATCGCCCAGCGTGGCTGCAGCCAGCTTCTGGTAAAGAATGCTGCGCGTGGCGCCGCCCGGCAGGATTCTCTTATCCGAGCTGATCAGGGAATCCACATCATGCAAATTCGCCCAGGCATTGCCCGGCGAGAGATCGAGGCCGCCAGCCGACGCACCTTGGCCGTGACAGCCCTGGTTCCGGCATCCGTAGCGATCAAAGACGATCTGCTCGACGGCATCGAAGGTGCTGTCATAGGACACACCCTCGGCGCATTCGGGATCTTCCGGCTCCGGCGTGGGCTGGGGAGCAGGTTCGGCCGTAGGCTGCGGCGCCGGCTCGGCCGTAGGCTGCGGCTCGCCACCACCCTCACCCGTCAGCGGCGCACCCCCGGAACCCGCACAAGCGGACAGGCCGAAGGCCATGATGACGCAGAGCGTCAGGGGAGTACGTCTGCCAATTCGAATTCGAGCCATCGGGAACCTCCAAGCCAGGCAGGAAGGCCCGACCCGATCAGATTAGGGAACCATCTTGCGGTTTGCCAGCCCCTATACGAGGCGCGGTCCCTCGCCCGCGCCAACGGTCACTCACACGGCCCACCGACGCCGAGGGGAAATGCATGAGGAATATCAGCGGGCCCGAGAAATATTCCGGACCTCCAGGTGCGGCCAGAGCACCAGCCCGGAGGGTGCCTCTTCGCTGCCTCAGTCTTCGTCAGGAATGCGGTATTGTTTGTGGCAACCCTTGCAGTCTTTGAAGAGTTTGCGGACAGCGGCCTTGGTATTGCCGCCGCTTTTGGCGGCCGTCGCGATGGCTATGGCGTGTTGGACCAAATACTCGTTGTGGGCCTCGAACTCATCGGGCTTGGTCCAGATATTCGGCTTGGCGCGGGAGCTGGGGTCGGTGCTGCCCTCGGGAAAGAGCTCCGGGAATTGCGGGGCGATCGCGGCAATATGCTCCGCCGGGGCGATCATGGCCTGGGCATCGCCCGCCTTGAGCGCCTCGTTGATCTTCTTTGCGTCGGCCCCGATGTCTTCCATCAGCTGCACGCGATCGCGAATCGGCCCTGCCGGAAGTTTCGCGAGGTCCGCATGCGCCGCATGGGCCGCCGCATTGCCGGCAAAAGCCATGATCAGAAGGGCAAAGGCCCAGGTGGTTCCATCGAATTTCGTGCGCATCGCTTCTCTACTCCTCCGCCGCGGCACGCGGCCGCTGACCTTTCTCCAACCAACCAGAAAGCGGCGCGCGCACGCAAATCGCCCGACGCAACGGAGGCTCCGAATGCGGCGACGCAGCACGCCACCCGAGCAACGGGGTCGAAGACCCCGGCAACGCCCCCTTTTGCTCAGGGTGGGTGATGGCTAGACCTTGTGAATGAGTCAGAACCCGCTTGCGAATACGATTGATTCCTTCGACCTCGGTGGAGGTGAGACGGGGCAATTCTTCGCCCTCCCCAAATTGGAGGCCGCGGGCTTCGGCGCCATCTCGAAGCTGCCGATCAGCATCCGCATCGTGCTCGAATCGGTCCTGCGCAATTGCGATGGCGAGCGCATCACGCAGGACGATGTCCGTACGCTGGCGGGCTGGCAGGCCGGCGCCGAGCGCATAGACGAGATTCCCTTCATCGTCTCGCGGATCGTTTTGCAGGATTTCACCGGCGTGCCGCTGCTGGTCGACCTCGCCGCCATGCGCACCGCGGTCGACCGCCTCGGGCATGACCCCAAGCTCATCGAGCCGCTGGTGCCGGTTGATCTCGTCGTCGACCATTCCATTCAGGTCGATGTCTCGGGTACGAGCGATTCGTTGCAGCGCAATATGGAAATCGAGTTCAAGCGCAACCGCGAGCGCTACGAGTTCCTCAAATGGGGCATGCAGGCCTTCGATACGTTCAAGGTCGTGCCGCCGGGCATCGGCATCGTCCACCAGGTGAACCTCGAATACCTCGCGCATTGCGTGCTCGGCCAGGACGGCGTCTACTACCCCGATACGCTCGTCGGCACCGACTCCCATACCACCATGATCAACGGACTCGGCATTGTCGGCTGGGGCGTGGGCGGTATCGAGGCCGAGGCCGGCATGCTCGGCCAGCCGGTTTATTTCCTCACCCCCGATGTCGTCGGGGTGAACCTCGTAGGCGCGCTGCGCCCCGGCGTCACAGCCACCGACCTCGTGCTGCGTGTCACCGAAATTCTGCGCGCCGCCAAGGTGGTGGGAAAATTCGTCGAGTTCCACGGCGAAGGTGCCGCCGACCTGCCCCTGACCGACCGCGCCACGGTTGCCAATATGGCACCCGAATATGGTGCGACGATGGGCTTCTTCGGCACCGACGAGAAGACTCTCGAATACCTCGCGCAAACCGGCCGTAAGGAGGAGCATATCCGCACGGTCGAGAATTATTACAAGGCGCAGGGAATGTTCGGCATTCCGAAGGCCGGGCAAATCGAGTACTCGACGCTTGTCGAGCTCGACCTGGCCTCGATCGAGCCCGGCGTCGCTGGCCCGAAGCGGCCGCAAGATCGCATCAACCTGGGCGAGCTCGGTGCGAAGTACCGCGAGCTGATGACGACCAGCGCGAGTGACGGCGGCTTCGGACGCGAAGAAGAAGATATCCAAAAGCGCGTGCCTCTCAAGCTGGACGACGGCGAGAGCACGCTGGGCAACGGCGATGTGGTCATCGCCGCGATCACCTCGTGCACGAATACCTCCAACCCCAGCGTGATGCTCGCTGCGGGGTTGCTCGCCCAGAAGGCTGTCGCCAAAGGCCTGAAGACGAACCGCAACGTCAAGACCTCACTTGGACCTGGCTCGCGGGTGGTCACCGCCTATCTCGAGAAGACGGGCCTGCAAAAGAGCCTCGACGCACTCGGCTTCGGGACGGTCGGCTACGGCTGCACCACCTGCATCGGCAACTCCGGACCTCTGGCCGCGCCGATCGAAGAAGCCATCGTCAACAATGAAATCGTCGCGGCCAGCGTGCTCTCGGGCAACCGCAACTTCGAGGCCCGCGTGCACCAGCAGGTCCGCGGCAACTTCCTGATGAGCCCGCCGCTGGTCGTCGCCTTCGCCATTGCCGGCACCATCGATATCGACATGAACACCCAGCCACTGGGCCAGGACAAGGACGGCGAGGATGTCTTCCTGCGTGATCTCTGGCCGACGCCGCAAGAGATCCACGACCAATTGCATGCCGCCACCGACCCGGCGACCTTCGAGCGTCTCTACTCCGACTTCGAGACGGGCAATGCACTCTGGAACGAGATCCCGGCCACCATCGGCAATATCTACGAGTGGAATGCCGACTCGACCTATATTCAGGAGCCGCCCTTCTTCGACAATTTCTCGCTTGAGCCGGGAGGCTTCTCGGATATCGAGGGCGCGCGGCCGCTTGCCCTCTTCGGGGATTCCGTCACAACCGACCACATCAGCCCCGCCGGCGCCATCAAGGAAGACTCTCCGGCCGGCCGCTACCTGAACGAGCACGGCGTCGAGAAGAAAGATTTCAACAGCTTTGGCTCACGACGCGGCAATGACCGCGTGATGACGCGCGGTACCTTCGGCAATGTGCGGATCAAGAACCGCATGGTGCCGGGCGTCGAAGGCGGCGTGACGGCCTTGCAGCCGGCCGGCACACAAATGGATATCTACGACGCGGCGATGCAATACGCCGAGTCGAACACACCGCTCATCATCCTTGCCGGCCACGAATACGGCACCGGCAGCTCGCGCGATTGGGCGGCCAAGGGAACCCTCCTACAAGGGGTGCGCGCGGTCATCGCGGCAAGCTTCGAGCGCATCCACCGCTCCAACCTCGTCGGCATGGGCGTGCTGCCGTGTCAATTCAAAGACGGCACCGATGCCGACTCGCTCGGACTGGACGGCACGGAAACCTTTGATCTGCGGGGGCTGGCCGCGGGTGATTTCCAACCGCGGCAAGATCTCGAACTCACCATCCACCGCAAAGACGGCACAACCGAGGCCGTCCCGGTGACCCTGCGTATCGATACGCCGATCGAGATCGAATATTACCGCCACGGCGGGATTCTCCCCTTCGTCCTGCGCCAATTGATGGCCGGCTGAGCTACCATGTCGGATACCGCAAACGACCATCCCGAACGCATCACCGGCGGCTCGCCCGCGGCCATGCGCGTGCTCAGACCGCAGCAACGCGAAGCCTATGAGCGCGACGGCTTCCTCGCCATCGAGGGATTGGTCGATACGGGCTGGCTGGAAAGATTGCGCGCCGCCACGGCCGAGTTCATCGAGGCAAGCCGTACCTTGACGGAATCCACTCGGCTCTTCGACCTCGAGCAGGGCCATAGCGCCGCGACACCGCGGCTGCGCCGCCTGGTCTCGCCTGCCGACCTGCACGATACGTTCTGGGAATTCGTGAGCCAATCCGTCCTGGCCGACCTCGCCGGCGACCTGCTCGGACCGGATCTGAAATTCCACCACAGCAAGCTCAACTTCAAGGCCCCACACGGCGGCGAAGAAGTGAAATGGCACCAGGATATCCAGTTCTGGCCGCATACGAATTACGGACCGCTGACCATCGGCGTCTTCCTTGAGGACGTCCTGCCCGGCATGGGCAACGTCGGTTTCGTTCCGGGCAGCCACCGCGGCCCGCTCTACGACCAATACGATGGCGAGACCTGGGTCGGCTGCCTCTCCTCGGCAGACGTCGCGCGGGCCGACGTCGCGAAGGCCGTCTACCCCAGCGGCCCGGCCGGCACGATCACGGTCCATAATTGCCGCATGGTGCACGGCTCGGCACCGAATACCTCGGATCGGGAGCGCCCGCTGCTCCTGCAGACCTACGCTCCGGCCGATGCCTTCACCTATACCGAGCTGGTCCGGGAGAGCCCGCACGGCGATATGCTGATCCGCGGCAAGCCGGCTCGTTGGGCACGACACGACCCGCGCCCCTGTCAGGTCGGGCCATCGCGCGTCCGTACCATCTTCGAAGTGCAGCAGCGCGAACGCTGAGCAACGCGCGCCCGGAGCGCCGGCCGCGCGGCAAGACCGTGCCGACCGACTCCGGGCAGCGGGCTTTGCACCCCCAGCCGCGCGCGTTAAAAGCTCAAGATGCTCAAAAAGGTCCTGCTTGCTCTCGCTCTCGTCTCCGCGCTCGCATTTGCCGGTCTCTTCGTACTCGGCAAGGGCTATTTTGCCGAATCCATGACGGCCGGCACGCCTGAGGCGAAAGTCCGCGCCGCGTCCATCGTTGCCGCACGCGAGGAAGCGGTCGCGAAAACCGCGGTCGCCCTCGGCGTCGAAGCACCCAAACAGATCCTCTTCGGCGACCTGCACGTCCATACAACTTTTTCCTTCGATGCCTTCCAGATGAGCCTGCCCACGGCCGGCGGCACGGGCGCCTACCCGGTGGCCGATGCCTGCGACTTCGCCCGCCATTGCGCCGCACTCGATTTCTGGTCGATCAATGACCACGCGCTCAGCCTCACGCCACAACGCTGGGAAGAAACAGTAGCGGCGATTCGTCAATGCCAGGATATTGGCGGCGATACCAACCCCGATATGGTCTCCTACCTGGGCTGGGAATGGACCCAGGTCGGCACCGAGCCGAGCAACCATTGGGGCCACAAGAATGTCATCCTGCGTGGGCTCGAAGCCAGCCAGATCCCGACACGGCCGATCACCGCCGGCACCCCTCCCGGGCTACCGCCGATCTCCGAGACAGCGCCACCGGCGCTGCTTATGGGGTTACTCGCGATCGCCGAGGCGGACTCGGGAGGCCCGGAGCTCGCCCGATATATGACCGAACTCAGCGGTGTCCCGGAGTGCCCCACCGGCGTTGCGGTCCGCGAGTTGCCGGTGGATTGCCGCGAGGTCGCCGCCACCCCGACCGAACTCTTCACCAAGCTTGACGATTGGAATGTCGACACGCTGGTCATCCCGCATGGCACGGCATGGGGCTTCTACACCCCCCTGGGATCCTCGTGGGACAAGCAGCTCACCAACGAACAACATAACCCACGCTGGCAGCGCCTGATCGAGGTCTATTCCGGCCACGGCAACTCCGAGGAGTACCGCGATTGGCAGGAAGTCCTGCTCGGCGAGGGCGGCGCCAAGGCCTGCCCGCCGCCCACCAAGGATTTCACGCCTTCGTGCTGGCGCGCCGGCGTAATTATCGAACAGCGCTGCCTGGCGGCCGGCAACTCGGCCCAGGAATGCGCCGAGAAGGCCGCCGTCGCGCGCAACCATTTCATCTACGCACCGCTCAACGGCGGATTCTCCACAATCCCCGGCACGCAGATCAGCGATTGGCAGGACGCCGGACAATGCAAGGATTGTTTCCTGCCGGCCTTCAATTACCGACCCAAGAGCACCGCGCAATACATCATGGCGCTGAACCGCCCGGAGAACGACGAAGGCAAAGACCGCTTCCGCTTCGGCTTCCTCGCCGCAAGTGACAACCACTCGGCGCGCCCCGGCACGGGCTACAAGCCTGTCTCACGCCAGGAGTTCACCGAAGCGCGTTTCGGCAACTTCGTCGATACGCAATTGGGCAAGCGAGATACCCGAGCCCCCGACGACGACTCCGTCGCCATCGAGATCGGTGAGATCATCATACCCTTTGCCAACTTCGAAACCGAACGACAGGCCTCGTTCTTCTTGAACGGCGGCCTTACGGCCGTCCATTCCAGCGGCCGCGACCGCCAGGCGATCTGGGACGCGATGCAGCGCCGCGAGGTCTACGGCACCAGCGGCCCGCGTATCCTCCTCTGGTTTGACCTACTGAACGGCCCCGAGGGTGCCATGCTGCCGATGGGCGCCGAGACCCGACTCAGCCAGAACCCGGAGTTCCGCGTCCGCGCCGCCGGTTCGTTCCGCCAAAAACCCGGCTGCCCGCCCGACGCAATCGCGTCGATGGCCGCAGGCCGCCTCGAGCGCCTCTGTCAGGGCGAATGCTATTCCCCGACCGACCAGCGAAACGCGATCAACCGCATCGAGATCGTGCGCGTCCGCCCACAGCGCCACATCGACGAGCATATCGCCGACCTGATCGAAGACCCGTGGAAGACCCTCCCCTGCCCGGCCGGCACCGAGGGCTGCGATGTCACCTTCCGCGATGACGATTTCCTCGGCTCGGGCCGCGACGTACTCTATTACGCGCGCGCCATCGAAGAACCGACCCCGACGGTCGGCGCCAACCCGCTTCATTGCCAGAGCTCGGATACCGAGAGCTGCGCCTCTGTCAGCCCGTGCTTCGACCGCCCCTGGGACGATAATTGCCTCGCCGACGCCGAGCACCGCGCGTGGTCGTCGCCGATTTTCATCGACCAGCCTTGAGCGTCGGGCCGAAAGGGAGCCCCTTTCGGCTCGACGCTCAAGCGCCTTTGGCGAATTGGTCGCGCAAAAACCGCTTGTAGATCTTGCCGTTTTCCTGGCGCGGCAGGGCATCGGTGAACGCGACGGAACGGGGCGCCTTGTACCGCGCGATGCGTTCGCGCACCCACTCGATCATCTCGCCGGCCAGGGCATCATCGCCCTGGTGCCCGGCGCGCAACTGCACGATGGCCTTCACCTCTTCGCCCATATCTTCATGCGGCACGCCGATGACGGCGACATCCTCGACCGCCGGATGCTCGCCGAGGCAATTCTCGACTTCCTGCGGGTAGATATTCACCCCGCCGGAAATGATCATATGAGATTTCCGGTCCGTCAGGTAGAGAAAACCGTCGGCGTCCAGATGGCCGATATCGCCGAGAGTAAAGCGTCCCTCGCTATAGCTTTCGGCCGTCTTCGCCTCGTCTTTGTGGTAGCGGAAGCGCGCCTCTGGATCGGCCGGCGCATCGAAATAAACCATGCCATCCACATTCGGCTCGGTGATCGGCTGGTAGTCCTTGTCGAGAATATGCACCGTACCGCCGGCCCAATGGCGACCGACCGAGCCCTCATGTGTAAGCCAATCCGCAGCCTGAATCACCGTGCCGCCACCTTCGGTCCCAGCATAATATTCGAGAAGGATCGGCCCCCACCAATCCATCATCCGTTTCTTGACCGGAATCGGGCACGGCGCCGCAGCGTGGATCGCGACGCGCAGACTGGAGAGATCAAATTGCGCGCGCGTCTCGTCAGGTAGGGAGAGCATGCGATTGAAATGCGTCGGCACCCATTGGCTCGTCGTCACCTGATACTTCTCGATGAAGCGCAAGGAGTTTTCCGGCGTGAATTTTTCCATGACAACGACAGTGCTGCCGATCCGATGCTGCATCATGGAGAATTGCAGAGGTGCGGCATGGTAGAGCGGCCCGGGACAGAGATAGCGGTCGCCTTCCTGCAGGCCGAAAAAAGCCTGAAAGGCACCCGTGGTCAGAGCAGCCGGCCCCTCCCCCAATGGCGTTCCCGGCAGCGGTGGCCGCACACCCTTGGGACGGCCGGTGGTACCCGAAGAATAGAGCATCGCCGCACCCTCGGCCTCGTCGACAATCGGGCCGGAGAGTTGCTCGGCCATCTCGTCGTCATAAGAGAGAAACCCGGGAAGCGCGCCGCCGACCGCGACGCGCGCGAGCAGGCAGCCCGGCGCCGCGGGCACAAGCGCGGCGAGATCCGCCGAGGCAAACAATGCCTTGGCATCGGTATTCTCAACAATATAGCGGATCTCACCGGCGGCAAGATGCCAATTGACCGGCGTGAAATAACAGCCGGCACGCATCACCCCCCAATAGACCGCGAAGAAGGCGGGCTCGTTTTTCAGCAACACGGCCACGCCGTCGCCCTTCTGCAGCCCCCAGGCACGCAGCGCTCTTGCTACCCGGTTCGAGGCTTCGTCCAACTCGGCGTAGCTGATCTCGAGCTCTCGCTCGGCAAAGATCAGCGCGGTTCGTTCCGGGTTTGTTTTCGTCCACTGCGTGAGATGCATATTCCCTCCAAGCGTTGCCGCGGGGCGGCCGTTTCGCCTGCCTACCTTACCGAACCCCCGATGCGAGGCCAGAACCCGGGCGGCCATTTTTTCCCTGCGGGATCACCTTTGAGGTAAGCGGCCCCTTCGTCGTATAGGGAAAGGGCATGCCCACGCCCAAACCCCCCGCAACGAATCTCGCCCTGATCGGTGGCCGCGGCTGCGGCAAGAGTTCCATCGCGCGCCGGGTCCTGGCGCGCGACAAGCGCTTCACGCTCTGGTCACTCGATGCGGTGATCAGCCTGGAGGCCGGCGGCAGGAAAATCCCCGAAATTGTCGAAGAACAAGGGTGGCATGCCTTCCGCGAGATCGAGGCCGGGGTGGTCCAGCGCCTGACCGCCTTTGAGGATTGGCAACTACTCGATTGCGGCGGCGGTGTCGTGGTCGATCTGGACGACGACGGCAACGAGATCTTCTCGGAGCGCAAGGTGAACTTGCTGCGCGACAACGCTTTGGTGATCTACCTCAAACGCGACCTCGCCTTCCTGGAAGGCCGCATCCGCAACGACCGCAACCGCCCCGACCTCTCGGCCACCACCTCGTTTGCCGAAATCATGGAGCGCCGCGACCCTTGGTACAACAAGGCGGCGCATACCGTCATCAAAGCCTCGGGCCTGCGCAAGGACGAAATCCTCAATGCCGTGCTCAAGGCTTTCTACGACCACACCGGCGTAGCCCCGCTCGCGCGGCAGTATCCTTGATTGCCTGCGGTCACGCCTTCTTGGAGTCGAGCAGGAACTCGATCGGGGCGAATACATCCGGCTGGTAGCGACAAATACGGCCGGTCTCGATCTGCCGGTCGAGATCATCGGCCACCAGTGGCGCGTGGCGGGCGATCACGCCGATCGCCGCGCGAATTGTGCGCGTCACGTTGATGCGCGCACGCTCGACGTTCGACAGCGCCGTGCGCTCGCTGGCGAGCCAGAAGAAGAACGAGCCGGCTGTCTGCAGAAGTTTCTCCCTATCGAAGGGATCCGCCTCGCCGAGTGCCACAAAGATCCGGCCCGCACGCAGATCCGCGTCTGCGAGACGACCCTCCATCAATTCGCGGCAGCCATGCGCCATCTCATACGGAATCTGCGCCCTTGGCCCGGAAGCGGATCCGAGCAAGCCGGCCCAGCGGGCGAGCGCTTCGTCGTACGCATGACGCCGACCGCTGGCCAGCGAAACCCAGGCGTCCAGATGACAACTCTCGCGCTGCCAGACGACCAAGGAAGTGAACCAAGGGACGTGTGTTCCGCATTGGCCGAATTGTTACGCATTCCGACCTCACGCAATCGGCTCGCTATCTTCCTCTCGCGGTAATCCCCCCGGGAATGCTCCAGATCTCCCTACTCGATGCCCGAGCGGCACCTCTCCGCGCGGACTGCTCTGCCGGCCGTAGAGGTCCGGCAGGCGGTCCGCAGGCCTAACCTTCTGCCGCGCAGGCCTCTACAATTCGCCCTTGAGGAACTCGCGGGTGCGGCTCAGGGAGCCGGCGCTGTCGGCTTCGGCTGGGAAGGGCGCGGCGAGGAAGTCGGTGACGCCGGCGTCAGCAAGCCCGGCGAGTTGCTCGCGCACTTCGTCCTCGGTGCCCACGATGGCGACGTCTCCCGGGCCGGCAGCACCTTCGCGGTCGAGCATGGCGCGGTAGGAAGGCAGGCTTCCGTAAATCACAAAGGACTTTGCGGCGACCTCACGGCCCTGGGCCGCATCATCACAGATTGCGACGGGAAGGCCGCAGACGATGCGCGGCTTGTCGCGGCCGGCGGCGTCGGCCGCTTCGTTCAGGCGAGGCGCGACGTGGTCGCGGATCGTATTCACGCCGGTCATCCAGGTAATCGTGCCGTCGGTTTGCGCGCCCGCAAGCCCGAGCATCTTGGGTGCGAGCGCCGCGATCATCAGGCTCGTCTTCTTGAGGCCGGAAAAGCCCAATTGCGCGTTGATCCGGTACTCCTTGCCGTCATGCGACACGGGTTCGCCGGCGAGCAGCGGACGAATGGACTCGACGTATTCCTTCATATGACTGAAAGGGCGCGCCCAGGACATCCCCAGCATCCCCTCGATCACGAGCTGATGCGAGAGGCCGATGCCGAGTGTGAAGCGACCACCGCAGGCCGCATTGGCCGTCAATGCCTGCTGCGCCATCGCCGTCGGGTGGCGTGGGTAGGAGGGCACGACAGCCGTGCCAAGCTCGATGCGTTGCGTGACCTGGCCGGCCAAGGCGCAGACCGTAATCCCGTCGAGGCCAAAAATATTCGGCACCCAAGCAGAAGCAAAGCCGTCGGCCTCCGCCTCTTTTGCCTGCGCCATCAACCCAGCAAGCGACACCGGACTTCCCGAGAGCTCACCAATTCCGATTCCGATCTTCATACGACCCACCTCCTACTGCATGGTTCACCAGAGGCACGGTCCGCAAACAAGGCAGGGCCCGACTTTTCCGCCATGAACCGCGCACGAAAAAACCCTCCGCTGCAAAGCAACGGAGGGTTGTTCTTCGTGTGAAGCGTCGGCAGCCGCCGGCTCCGGCCCCCATAACCAGGGCCGACGACCTTTTCCGACTATGTGCTGGAGTTCGGTCAGGCAGCCACCATCCCGAACAAAAAGGCCATTCCCAGAAGAGCGGCTCGCCCTACCGGGACCGTCTTGCTCGAGGTCCAACGCCGAAAGAAACGGTTTGTGGTTTTGGTGATCTTGCTCATGTTTCCCGACTCCTATTTGCCAATCGAGCCGGCACCAAGAGGAGCGGCACCGTGTCTCGATCAGTCACCTCAGACTAGAGCAATTGGTGAGCCAGCTTTTGCGAGCCTCGTCTGTCGGTATTCGTTGGGTTTTTCTGAAATGAATCTCGGGAAGGTGTTATTATTTCGGCGCCAGCGTCATGAATTCGCCAGTACTCGCCGGCGCGTGAGCTACCCGAAAGCCTGTACCGAGCCCGATTGCCGAGCCGCTCGGCCCACGGCGCGCACCTGCAGGACAGCCCCCTTGGCGCCGAAAAGCCTCTGATATCCCGCAAGAATCTTCTCTCCCACGCTCTCCAAGCAGGCCGCCACGGGCACCACGGCGATCACCGAGCCGCCGAAACCACCGCCCATCATCCGCGCGGCTGCACCTGTTTGCAGCGACGTGATTATATCGACGACACTATCGAGTTCCGTACAACTGACCTCGTAATCGACCCGCAAGCTTTGGTGCGAAGCAGCGAAGAGCTTGGCCAGGCCCGCTAGATCACCGGCTTCAAGTGCTTCCAGGGCGGCGCCGACGCGGTCGTTCTCCGTGACGATATGGCGCACGCGCCGGTAGAGAAGATCGCCCAGGTCCTCGCGTCCGGCGGCAAGGTCGGCGGCATCGACATCGCGTAGGCTGTCGATGCCCTCGCGCCGCGCCGCCAAGATGGACTGCGCCGCGGCACATTCTGCGCGCCGCTGATTATATTCGCCCGCAGCCAGCGTATGCTTTACCCCCGTATCCACAACCAGCATGGCCCATGCCTCGGGCAGCGAAACGAAGCGGGTTTCCTGCGTGCGGCAATCGATCCAAGTCGCATGGCCGGCGCGCGAGGTGGTCGAAACCAGCATATCCATGATGCCACATTGCGTGCCGACAAAGCCCGTCTCTGCCGCATGACAGATCCCCGCAAGCGCAGCCGGTGCCATCGTCACGCCAAGCATATCCAGCAGCACGCCTGCCGTCGCGACCTCGAGCGCAGCCGAGGAGGAGAGCCCGGCACCAGGCGGCAGATCGGATTCGACAAGAAGATTGGCGCCGCCGAGCGTGATGCCAGCGCGCGACAACTCGCGCACCACGCCAACAATATAATCGCTCCAATGACCGCGCGGGGCGGTCGGGAGCGTGTCCAATTCGAGCACGACCTCGCCGGGAAACGCCGCCGAGACCAGATGCAACTGGCCATCGTCGCGCGGCCCGGCCGCCACCTCCGTCCCCCGGTCGATGGCGAAGGGCAGCACCAAGCCCCCGTTGTAGTCGGTATGTTCTCCCATCAGGTTGGCCCGCCCCGGCGCATGCCAGACCAGCGAGGGGCCACCAAAACGGGACGCAAAGCGCTCCTCTATGGACATCGCGAGCAGACTCCACCAAAAGACCAAGGAATTCCACGCCAATGCTCTCACGGCCCGCCCGGAATTCCGCCGGGCCACAAGCCAAAGGAATGCCATGTCGCTCTCCAGAACAATTCAGAACCGGGCCTCCCGATGGATGCTGAGCACGAAGACGCAAAATCGCCTGCGTGCGCTCGCGCGCCTGCGGCGCCGGCTGAGCGGTAGCCCGCGGCGAGTTCATTATTACCATCAGGCCGACGACCCCTACTCGCACCTCGCATGCCAGATTCTTGGGCAGTTGGCCGAGCGCTACGATATCGAGTTGGTGATCCGCTTGGTCGGGCCACCCGATGACGCCGCCGCGCCAGACCGTGAACGGCTGATCACCTACTCGCGTTTCGATGCTGCCTGCATCGCCGAGCCCTTCGGCCTTGAGTTCAGCGACCCCGGCCACCAGCCGAGCCCGGAGAACCTCCAGCGGGCGCGTGAAATCCTCGCGCCCCACCTCCACCCCACCCTCTTCGCCAAGATCGCATGGCGCGTCGGCGCAGCACTCTGGCGCGACGATACCGACGAAATTCTCGCGCTCGCCAACGAGTTCGGCACGGCCAATGCCGAGGAGACCGACGCCGCCATCGCGGCGGGCAACCAGGAGCGCAGGCGGCTGCGCCACTACAATGCGGCCACCTTCTATTTCGAAGGCGAATGGTATTGGGGCGTGGATCGCCTGCATTATCTGGAACAGCGATTGATCGACGACGGCGCCCGCCGCGGCCCTGCGGGCGCCATGCTGGTCGCGCGCCGGGAGGTCAGCGACGATCGGATCCCGGCCCCGGCCGAGAAGAAGATTGTACTCGAGTATTTCCCCTCCTTACGCAGCCCTTACTCGGCCATCAGCACCGCGCGCAGCTTCGGCTTGGCCGAGCGCCTGCCAATCGAGTTGGTCCTGAAGCCCGTCCTACCGATGGTGATGCGGGGGCTCGCGGTGCCGGTCGCCAAGCGGCTCTATATCGTGCGCGACACCAAGCGCGAGGCTGATTTCCTCGGCATTGCTTTCGGCGATATCCACGACCCGGTCGGCCGCCCGGTGGAGCGCGCCTTCTCGCTCTATCCCTTTGCCAAGAGAAACGGACGCGGTGGCGAGTTTCTGACCGCATTTTTGCAGGATTCCTTTGCCGGCGGCATCGACACCGGCACCGACGAAGGCCTGCGCCATGTCGTGGAACGCGCCGGTCTCCTATGGAGCGAGGCGCGCGAATTTCTTGACACAGCCGGCTGGCGCGAAGAGCTCGAGGCCAATCGCGAAGAGATGCTCCGAGCCGGAATCTGGGGTGTACCGAGCTACCGCGTGCGCAGCGAAGGCGAGGCCGATTTCGCCGTCTGGGGTCAGGACCGCATCTGGCTGGTTGAGCGCGAAATCCGCCGCCGGCTCGCCAATTAGGTAGCTAGAGGTCCGGCCGCCCGCGCGAAGCTCTTTCGCTGCCGGGCCTCACCGCGTTTGGTCACGGCGATATCCACGACCCGGCCATCCGCCATCGAAATGATTCTATCGCCGTAAGCCGCCGCGGCCGGGCTATGCGTCACCATCAGAATCGTCGCGCCCTCCTCGCGGTGCAACCTTGCCAGAAGATCCAGAATCTCGGCGCCGGTTGTGGAATCGAGGTTCCCGGTAGGCTCATCTGCCACCAGGAGGCCCGGTTCGATGGCGAGCGCGCGCGCGATGGCGACGCGTTGCATTTGACCACCCGAGAGCTCGCCGGGAAGGTGCCCGGCACGGTCGGCGAGCCCGACGGTCTCGAGCATCGAGCGGGCCTTTTCCTCGGCGTGACGCCGGCGGATTCCGGAGGCCCGTAGCGGCAGGGCGACGTTCTCCAACGCCGTGATGCTGGGCAGGAGGTTGAAGAATTGAAAGACAATGCCGATCCGGGTGCGACGCAAATCCGTCAACTCATCATCGCTCATCGTTTTCAGGCTGCGACCCTCCAGCCAGACCTCGCCACCCGAGGGCTCGTCGAGGCCCGTGAGAATATTGAGCAAGGTACTCTTGCCCGACCCACTCGCGCCCATGATCGAGACGAATTCGCCTTGAGCAACCGAAAACTCCACGCCGGCGAGCGCGTCGACCGCGGTCTGCCCACGAACAAATCGCTTC